>NZ_JCANWW010000012.1:0-169064 GCF_059553395.1 Williamsia sp. z34
CCCGATGATGTGCCCTCAGTGTGACTCTTGTGTTGCCGCCTGAGCGGTGGTTGGGTCCTGGTCACCTGGTGTTTGGCTCTTGATGTGCCTGCCGGCATCGCATTGATGCGCATGTCTGGTCTTGCAAAAGTTATGCCAACACCAGGTGGGAAGGACCGGCCGATGTGGCTTGATAGGAGCGTGGCAACGCCCCCAACTGAGGATTGCCCACCGACCGGCCCAACCGTCCCTGGTCCCTGTTTCTGAAATCAGGAGGCAACCACCATGGTTGTAGTTGGAGTCGATGTACACAAGAGCTCACACACATTTGTTGCCGTCGATCCCGTCGGCAAAAAGCTAGGCCAACTCACCGCCCCGGCCACCACCGCCGGCCATCATGCCGCGATGCGATGGGCCCACACCCAGTTCGGTACCGACCTGCTCTGGGGCATCGAAGACTGCCGACAGATGTCGACCCGCCTCGAACGCGACCTACTCACCGCCGGCCAGACCGCCGTGCGGGTACCCACCAAAATGATGGCCCACACCCGTGCCTCGGCACGTACCCGCGGCAAATCAGATCCCATCGACGCTCTGGCCGTCGCGCGGGCAGTGCTGCGCGAACCGAACCTGCCCGCCGCCGGCGCCGACCCCCGATCCCGCGAGATACGTCTACTAGTCGATCGACGCGAAGTGTTTGTCGCACAACGCACCTCAACAATCAACCGACTGCTGTGGCGAGTCCATGAAATCAACCCCGCCTACGCCCCCAAACCACGCTCGCTGAGCATGCACAAACACCAACAGATCCTCGCCGCACAGCTGGCCACCGAGACCGGACTGCTGGCCGACATCGCCCGCGAAGAACTCGACGAGATCATCTCCCTGACCACCCGGATCAACACCACGGCCACCGAGATCGGCAAACGAGTCCGCGAACTGGTTCCCTCGCTACTACAGCTACCCGGCTGCGGGGAACTCACCGCAGCCAAAATCGTCGGCGAAACCGCCGGCATCGCCCGCTTCCACTCGGCCGACGCCTACGCCAACTACGCCGGCACCGCCCCCATCCCGGTCTGGTCCGGCAACACCGCCGGCCGCGTCCGGCTACCGCGCTGCGGCAACCGACAACTCACCACCGCCCTGCACCGCATCGCCCTGACCCAAACCCGACTCGAAGACAGCGACGGCTACACCTACTACCGCAAACGCCGCGCCGCCGGCGACTCCACCACCGCAGCCCTCCGAGCACTCCGACGCCGCCTGGTCCGCACCGTCTATCAACGCCTGATCACCGACACTGCGCCCCAACCACGAGCCATTCAGACCGCCGCCGCTTGACATAGGAGCAACTTTTGGCGAACAAAAGCCCAGGTGAGCACCGCCAAAACCGCACATCATCGGGGTGCGGCGGGCGGGAGTGTCAGTTGCGCTGCGCTGCCGTGGCCAGGATTGCCTGGCGCTTGGCCTGGTACGCCCGGATCGCCGGCGCATTCTGGATGAGGGTGGTGTCGGAGCAGGTCATCAGCCACATGTCGGCCAGCACCAGCCGGTGCAGCGCCACACTCAGCGACAGAACGCCATCGTCAAGGCTGCGGACCAATTCGGGCAGCCAACGGCCGGGGTCAGTGGTCAAAGACCCGTCGAGGCGGGTGGCCGTCTGCAGACACCACTCGACGAGGTCCTGGAACCGGGAACGCGCGAGCAGGCGAAGAGCCTCGTCGATATAGGCGTCTTCCAGGCCGTCATCGCGCGCGAGGTCTTCGAGGAGGTCGTTGGCGAGGGCATCTCCACACGAATACAGCCACGCCGCACACCAGTAGACGCCTTCGGCGCATTCGGCGTCCTGCCACCGGCGCAGAGTGGCGATCAGTGTTGTCGTCTCAGGTCCTGATTGCTGCACAGTCCTCGCCCGCTCTCCGTAACAAATCGCCCCCGCGTCCGATAAACAGTTCAGCATCATCAAGCAGACAGACCATCGCCATTGTCAACCTTTCCACTTGAGTACTTCGATCCTAAACACATAATGACGGGGTTCGCCCGGCAACATCTGAAATCCGGCACAGAACTTCAAATCGAATTGCGAAATCGGGCGTGCCGAGTAAAACTCCCAGGGGGAAAATAACCTGACCAATCCGACCGACATGAACCTTCGTTTAGTATTGTCACACCATCACTGACCTGCACTGTAGTACAAACGCGCGAACTTTCGGGCAATACCTACTTCGTCGGGTTTGTTTTCAAACGTCACAAACAACCGACGCGCCACATATCGAAAGCGGGCACTCGCATAGTTTGTGATCCATCGGTCCCCGAAAAACGATCGAGAATTAGGCAGAAGTCCACCTGCCCATTCGGACAGGTGGACGAATTGAATCATTCATTGCAGCCAACAAATCTTTGGCGGTGAATGTGCTAGCGCACGAAGCGATATCCCATGCCCGCTTCTGTCAGAAGATGCCGTGGCCGGGTGGGGTCGGGTTCGAGCTTACGCCGCAGACTGGCCAGGTAGACCCGCAGATAGTTCGTCTGGGTGCCGTACGACGGGCCCCAGACGTGATTGAGGATGTCGCGCTGGCTCACCAGTTTTCCCTCATGTCGCACGAGCATCTCGAGCACACCCCACTCCGTGGGCGTCAGGTGTACCGGCTCACCGGCACGGATGACCTGCTTGGCCCGCAGGTCGACGATGAACGACTCGGTCTCGACGACCGGAACACCGTCGTCGGTACTCGCACTCCCGCGACGCACCGCTGCTCGTAGCCTGGCCAGGAACTCTTCCATCCCGAATGGCTTGGTCACGTAGTCGTCGGCGCCGGCGTCGAGGGCCTGCACCTTGTCGGCCGAATCCACCCGCGCAGACAGCACGATCACCGGCACGTTGGTCCAGCCACGCAGGCCGGCCAGCACCGTGAAACCGTCGATGTCGGGCAACCCCAGGTCGAGGACGATGACCTGGGGATTGGTCTGCCCGGCAGCCGTCAGAGCCCCGGCGCCGCTCGATGCCGTGGTCACGTCGAATCCCCTTGCGTTCAGGTTGATTCGTAGCGCCCGAAGAATCTGAGGTTCGTCATCGACGACCAGGACGCGAACCCGCTCACTCATCGTCACGCTCCGACGGCGGGCCGACCGGGAGCTGGAACGACATCGTCAATCCCCCGCCGGCGGTGACGCCGGGGATGATCTTGCTGTCCATGGCCTGGACGAATCCCTGCGCCACCGACAGCCCGAGCCCGACGCCCACACCGTTGTCGTGATCACCGAGTCGCTGAAAGGCCGTGAATATCTTGTCCCGGTCATCAGCGGCAACACCCGGTCCGTGGTCGCATACCGAAATGGTGCACCGGGGCGGATCGTCGGCGGTGAGCCGGGCCCGGACCAGCACCGGACTCGACTGGCCACTGTGCCGCAGGGCATTGTCGATGAGGTTGGCGAGAACTCGTTCCAGAAGCCCGGGATCCGCATAGACGAGGATGTGTTCGACATCGAGTTCGATCCGATTGGCGCCGGCAGGATCGAGTCGAGAAATCCCGACGGTTGCGCCACTGACCACCTCGGTCAGATAGACCATCTGCAGATCGGGCCGGACGACACCGGCCGCCAACCGCGACGAGTCGAGCAGGTTGCCCACCAGCGCGGTCAGATGGTCCGTCGACTCCTCGATCGTCGCGAGCAGCTCTGCGGTGTCCTGTGGGGAGAATGTGACGTCGGTACCGCGCAGGCTCGACGCCGCCGCCTTGACCGCGGCCAGCGGGGTCCGCAGATCGTGACTCACCGCCGACAGCAGCGCTCGGCGCAATTGGTCGGTTTCCGCGAGTGCACGCGCTTCGGACGCCTCGGCGGCCAGTTCGCGGCGCTCCACGATGCCCGCCGCCTGCGTGGCGACCGCCGACAGCACCTTGCGCTCTCGCCCACCGAGCTTCGGCCCCTTCAGCAGCATCTCGAACTCTCCGCCGGGAACCGAACACACGGTGTCGGCCTCGGACGACTCCGCCGGCGGGTGTGCACCGACCGAACCCTCGACTGTGTTCGGGTCGCGCCCACCCCGGCGCACCACCGACACCGCCTCCTGGTCGTATGTCTCCCGGACGCGTTGCAGGAGCCCCTCGAGGCCCTCGCCACTGAGAACGGCTCCGGCGAAGGTCGCGAGGAGTTCGGCGTCCCGACTGGCGCGTTGCGCCTGAGTTCGCCGCACCGTCGCCGAATCGACGAGGGCCGCAACAGCAATGGCGATCATCAACATCACGATGATGGTGATGAGATTCTCTGGCTCGTTGATGGTGAACGTGTGCCGGGGGGTGGTGAAGAAATAGTTGAGCAGCAATCCGGACAGGATCGCCGACAGTGCCGCCGGCCCGATGCCACCGAGCATCGAGACCGCCAATATCACCACGAAGAACAACGCCGATTCGCCGGCGATCCCCAACCATCTGTCCAGTAGTCCAAGGAAAGCCGCGGCCACACAGGGAACCACAACCGCGGCAAGCCAACTCAGGGGGCGATGAAATCTGGTCTGCCTGATGTCCAGCGGATTTCGCGCCTTGGCCTCTTCATGGGTGACCATGTGCACGTCGATCTTCCCGGAATTCCGGACGACCGTGGCACCGACACCCTCATCGAAGATCCGCTTCCACCTCGGGCGCCGGGACGTCCCCAGCACCAGCTGTGTGGCGTTGATACCGCGGGCGAATTCCAGCAACGCCACGGGGACGTCGTCCCCGACGATCGTGTGAATCTGCGCACCAAACCCTTTGGCGATCTCGGTCAGTTTGATGATGTCGATCGCTGCCGGATCGGCCAGTCCATCGGATCGCACGATGTGCACCACAACCAGTTCAGCGCTGGATCTCGACGCGATCCGGCTCGCCCGCCGCAGCAAGGTCGCCGACTCGGGCCCGCCGGTCAGCGCCACCACCACCCGCTCACGGGCCTCCCAGGTGGCGGTGATGTCGTGCGCGGCACGATATGCCGCCAGGTTGTCGTCGACCTGATCGGCCAGCCACAGCAACGCCAGCTCACGTAGCGCGGTGAGGTTGCCCTGCCGAAAATAGTTGGCCAGTGCGCCGCCCACGCGGTCGCCGGGATATACCTTGCCCGCCGACAACCGTTGTCGCAGCGCCTGCGGGGCGATGTCGACCAGCTCGATCTCATCGGCCTTGCGCACGACATCATCGGGAACCGTCTCGCGCTGCACGATGCCCGTGATCTCTTGGACCACGTCGTTGAGACTCTCCAGATGCTGGATGTTGATCGTGGAGAGCACATCGATCCCGGCGTCGCGAAGCTCGTCGATATCATTCCACCGCTTGGCATTCCGCGACCCGGGGACGTTGGTATGTGCGAACTCGTCGACCAGCGCCACCTGCGGGCGACGAGCCAGCACGGCTTCGAGGTCCATTTCTTCCAGGACAGTGCCGCGATACTCGATCTTCTGACGGGGGATGATCTCCAGACCGTCGGTCATGGCCGCGGTGACCGAGCGCCCATGCGACTCGACCACCGCGACCACCACGTCAACGCCTTCACCGACCAGTGCGTGGGCCTGCGCCAACATCTCGTAGGTCTTGCCCACACCAGGTGCACATCCGAGGAAAACCTCTAGTCGTCCCCTGGTTTCTCTACCGTCGGTCACCGCAGCGATCTTAGTCGCAGGCCGGAGCGGTCAGCCCCAGGTCGATGTTGACACCCAGGACGTTGACGGTCGGCTCGCCGAGGAATCCCAGCTGCCGCCCGTTCGTGTTCTCGGCGACCACCCGCTCGACCTCGTCGACCGATTTTCCGTTCTCCCGTGCCACCCGCGGTACCTGGAGTTGTGCGTAGGCCTCACTGATGTGCGGATCCAGACTCGATCCCGATCCGGTGACGGCGTCGACCGGCACCTGCGCGGGTGTGACGTTCTCCCGGGCGGCGATGATCTGCCTGCGCTCGTCGATCCATCCCGCGAGCTTGGCGCTGTTCGGTCCCTGGTTACTGGCCGCCGAGGCGGCCGGGTCGCCGGGTGCCATCGGGTCGTCGGCAGATCCCAGCACGCGAGCGTGCAAGAACTTGTCGGGTTGTCCCTCCTCGACCTGCGGGTCGATTCCGATCAGACTCGATCCGACGACACAACCGTTGCCGTCCCGGACCTTGGAACCTTCCGCCGAACTCGATGCCACCCTCGAAATACCCCAAACCACTGCAGGATAGGCGACACCGAGGATCACCGTCATCGCCGCGAGGACCGCGACGGCAACCACACACTGCCGTATCCATGTCGACACAGAATTCATGTTGAACTACCCCATTCCCGGGAGAAAACGAACCACCAGGTCGATCAGCCAGATCCCGATGAACGGTGTGACCACACCACCAAGTCCGTAGATCAGAAGGTTGCGGCCCAACAGCTTTGATGCCGAACTGGGCCGATAACGAACGCCGCGCAACGACAAGGGGATCAAGGCCACGATGATCAGCGCATTGAAGATCACCGCGGAGGTGATGGCCGACTGCGCCGAATGCAGACCCATGATGTTGAGCTTGTCGAGCTGCGGATAGATGCCGGTGAACAGCGCGGGCAGGATCGCGAAGTACTTCGCCAGATCGTTCGCGAGCGAGAACGTGGTCAGTGCCCCGCGGGTGATCAGCAGCTGCTTGCCGATGGCCACCACATCGATCAACTTGGTCGGATCCGAATCGAGATCAACCATGTTGCCGGCCTCTTTGGCCGCCGACGTACCGGTGTTCATCGCCAGGCCGACATCGGCCTGTGCCAGGGCGGGGGCGTCGTTGGTGCCGTCACCGGTCATCGCGACCAATCGGCCACCGGCCTGTTCCTTGCGGATCAACGCCAGCTTGTCCTCGGGTGTCGCCTCGGCCACGAAGTCGTCGACGCCGGCCTCGGCCGCGATGGCCTTGGCGGTGAGCGGGTTGTCACCCGTGACCATCACGGTCCGGATGCCCATGGCGCGCAGCTGCGCGAACCGCTGTGCCATACCGGGTTTCACAACGTCGGACAACGCGATGACACCCAGGACACGCGCCTTTGCATCCCCGACCCGAACACCCACGACCAACGGGGTTCCACCCTCACCCGAAATGCGGTCGACTTCATCGGAGACCTCGATCGGCGGAGCACCACCGTTGTCGGTCACCCAACGGAGTACCGAATCCGTTGCACCCTTGCGGATTTGACGAACACCCTTGGCTGTTCGCAGATCCATACCGCTCATCCGGGTCTCCGCGGTGAAGGCGATGACCTCTCGAGAGCCCCGGCTTTCGATGTCGATCGATGCCGGATCGAGGCCGAACTCGTCGCGACAGAGTTCGACGACGCTCCGCCCTTCTGGCGTGTCATCGGAGAGACTCGATTGGCATGCTGCCAAGGAGAGTTCCTTCATGGACACCCCCGGTGCGGCGACCAGGGAGGTGGCCCGGCGGTTACCAAAGGTGATCGTTCCGGTCTTGTCCATCAGCAACGTGTCGATGTCGCCTGCGGCTTCCACCGCGCGGCCCGACATCGCCAGCACATTGCGTTGCACCAACCGGTCCATACCGGCGATACCGATCGACGAGAGCAGAGCCCCGATGGTTGTCGGGATGAGGCAGATCAACAACGCGATGAGCTTGACCGCGTCCGGGGTCTGGCCCGCGTATTCCTGCATCGGACCGACTGCCACCACGGCCAGCAGGAAGATGATGGTCAAGCTGGACAACAAGATGTCGAGCGCGATCTCGTTGGGCGTCTTCTTGCGCGACGCGCCTTCGACGAGCGCGATCATCCGGTCCACAAATGACTCGCCAGGCGAGGTGCTGATCTTGACGATGATCTTGTCCGACAACACAACCGTGCCGCCGGTCACCGCACACCGATCGCCGCCCGATTCCCGGATGACCGGGGCCGATTCTCCGGTGATGGCCGACTCGTCAACTGTGGCAATACCTTCGACCACGTCGCCGTCACCTGCGATCACCTCGCCTGCCTCGACCACGATCCGATCGCCGATGACCAGGGCGCTACCGGAGATCTCGGTGACGCTGCCGTCAGCGTCGAGCCTGCGGGCCATCGTGTCCTGCTTGACCTTGCGCAAACTCGCCGCCTGCGCCCGGCCACGACCTTCGGCAACCGCCTCGGCCAGGTTGGCGAACAGGACCGTGAACCAGAGCCAGAACACCACCGCAAAGGAGAACCAGGACGGCTGCCACACCGTGAGAACGGTGGTGACGATCGCGCCGATGTAGACCACGAACATCACCGGATTGCGGGCCTGATCGCGGGGATTGAGTTTGCGGAGTGCCTGCGGCACCGACGTGATCAGCTGCCGCGCATCAAATGCTCCGCTGCCGGCCAGGTCGTCCTCTGCGATGTCGACGGGTGCGGTACGTTCCGCCACCGATGTGGTCATGACAATGCCTCTGCTATTGGTCCCAGCGCCATGGCGGGGAAGAAGGTGAGCCCGGCGACAAGGAGTACGGTGCCGGTGACCAGGCCGCCGTACAGGAGGCCATGTGTGGGAAGTGTTGCGGTACTGGCAGCTCGGGGTTTTTGCGATGCCAACAGGCCGGCGAGCGCAAGCACGAAGATGATCGGCAGGAATCGGCCGAGCAGCATCGCGAAGCCCAGAGATGTCTGGAACCAGTCGCTGGTCACGGTGAGGCCACCGAATGCGCTGCCGTTGTTGTTGGCAGCAGAAGCGTAGGCATACAGCACTTCGGAGAAACCATGGATCGACTCGTTTGACCCCGGGTCACCGCTGTTGCCCTGAAATCCGGTGGTCGACGACAGGACGACCGAGATCGCGGTTCCGATCAGCACCAGCGCAGGCATCACCAGGATCGACAGTGCCGCCATGGTGATCTCGTGCTGACCGATCTTCTTGCCGAGGAAATGCGGGGACCGGCCGACCAACAGGCCACCCACGAACACCGCAATGATCGCGAGTACCAGCATTCCGTACAGTCCGGTACCGACGCCGCCGGGCGCGACCTCACCGAGGAGCATGTTCCAG
Source organism: Williamsia sp. z34 (assembly GCF_059553395.1). NCBI lineage: Bacteria > Bacillati > Actinomycetota > Actinomycetes > Mycobacteriales > Nocardiaceae > Williamsia > Williamsia sp. z34. The sequence continues at coordinate 8,964 of NZ_JCANWW010000012.1, forward strand.
ATCACCGCGCCACCACCGGCGGCCGAGTAGGAATCATGCGCGGAGTTCACCGCACCGGTGGAGGTTCCGGTTGTCGAGACCGCGAACAACGCCGACGCGGGGATGCCGAAACGCTGTTCCTTGCCCTCCATCATGGCGCCGGCCGCTTGCGCCGCAATACCGTTGGTACGCGATTCGAAGGCCCACACGACCGCGAGCATGCCGCTCCAGATCACGGCCATCACACCGAGGATCGTCAAACCCTGGCGGCGGTCACCGACGAGGGTGCCGTAGGTACGCGTCAGGCAGACCGGGATGATCAGGATTGCCAGAATTTCGACGATATTGCTCAGCGGTGTCGGGTTCGAGAACGGGTGAGCGGAGTTGGCCGACAGCGTGCCGCCTCCGTTGGTACCGAGTTCCTTGATCGCTTCCTGCGACGCGAACGGACCGACCACACTCGAGCCACTTGTTCCGTCGAGACCGATGAAGTCGAAGCCACTCCTGAACGACTGGATGGCGCCCTGGGTCAGAAGAATTGCCGCGACGATGATGCTCAGCGGCAGCAGGATTCGGAGCGCGGCCCGGGTCATGTCGACCCAGAAGTTGCCGAGCTCGCCGTCACCCTTTTTCGCGACGATGCCGCGGATGAGGGCAACGGCAACGGCCAGACCCACTGCTGCGGACAGGAAGTTCTGCACTGCCAGGCCGATCATCTGGGTCAGGTTGCTCATCACCACCTCGGGTGAGAAGGACTGCCAGTTGGTGTTCGCGACAAACGAGATCGCGGTGTTGAACGCCATGGCCGGCGATACGGAATCGCGGCCGTCGCTCCAGGGCAGGACACCTTGCAGTCGCTGCAGCAGGTAGAGGAAGACGATGCCGACGAACGAGAACGCGATCAACGCGGTGGCGTAGCCGGTCCACGTCTGGGAGCGCTTGGGGTCGATCCTGGCGATTTTGTAGATGAATCGTTCGGGCGCCCAATCGCGCGCACCGGAGAAGACCCGGGCCATGTAGTCACCGAGGGGCACATATGCCGCCGCGAGTACGACCACCACCACCCCGAGCTGGAGCGCGGCAGCCAATGAGGAGTTCACGCCTTAGAACCTTTCGGGGAATATGAGGGCGGCTATGAGGTACAGCCCGACGATCACAGCGAGGATCAGCAACACGACATTGGTTGCTCCGTCGGCGGTCACCGGCGTGTTCTCGCAGCGACGGCACGCAGGACCAGCGCGCATATGAGGAATCCCCCGCCGATTGCCAGCAGGAAAAAGAGATCTGACACGACCACTCCTGGAAAGATGCCGGGCTACTCCATCGAGCCCGGCGTGTGTCCTGAGCATGCGCGCCGAAAGGGACATCGAGCCCGTCGTTGACGACCTTCATACGCCCGGGTTCACCTTCTTTACGCGATCTTTGCGCGTGGCGATCGGGCGCTTCGAGGCCTCGAATACCGGTGCAATATTCAGATATCGCAATACCGGATCAGTCGTTCGGCAACTCCGATGTACCCAGAGCGGGAATCTACTGATCTAATGTATGCATGCGGAATAGACAATCGACTGCTGCTGATAAGGATGCTCCCAAAGTATCCGAGGCACTCAGCGTTGGAGCGCAGGTCAACGTCACCACAGACGACAACACTCGCGAGGGCACCATCGTCGAGGACTTCGGTGTACTCCCCGAGGCCACGGTCGATCTCGGTGACGGGCTCAAGGTCAGCCCGAAGCGCTTTGCGGTGCTCCTGAATGACGGAAGTCTGGTCTTCGTCGACGACGACAGCCTCAAGGCACTCGCATAAAACGCAGCGCCGTCAGCGACGGCGCTGCAGGATCTCCCGCAGCTCGGGACTCGGTTCACCCTCAAGCTGACGGAGATAGTTCTCGACGACCTCGATCATCTCGGCGTGCCCTTCGCGGACGCCGAGAGTGTCTTCCATGACCACCACGCGCGAGATGCTGGTCATCAACACGATGGCCGCCACTGCCGGCATCTGGTCGAGATCGACCCCATACCTGCGCAGGACTTCTTCGATACCGGCACTGGCCTCGCTGCGGAATTGTTCTGAGATCCGCACGATCTCTGCCCGCAGTTCTTTGCGATGGTTCGACAACGCGATGAACTCCATCGTGAACGTCGCACCGGCCGGGTCAGTGCTGAAAGTCCACAGCGCCCACAACGGTTGCTCGGATTTGAGCGCGAGCGCCTGCACCTCGAGGCCCTGTTCGGCCCGACGTCGGAACAGCTCCAGGAACAGTTCGTCCATGGTGCGGAAGTAATAGTGCACCAGCTGAGGTTTGAGGCCCGCTTCGTCGGCCACCCGCCGGGAGCTCACCGCGGCGTAGCCGTTCTCCAACATCAGACGCTCGGCGGCAGCGAGCAGCACCGCACGATTCTTCGCGTCCGGGGCGCCCAGTCTGCGGGGCGATGCCATCGGGTTCGACCTCCGCATCATTGACAGCAGCCGATTTGGCTCACGACATGTTAGCGCGCCGTTGTCCACAATATCGACGGATGCTGTGCAAATGCCTAGCACCGCTGCGACAGAAGCACGAAATGGCCGCCCGGTGAACCGGACGGCCACTTCGAATCAGTGTGTCAGCGCTTGCGGTTCATCACCCGATCGGCGGCTTCCCAGTGCTCGTCGGCCACCCACAGGCGCGCGAATGCCGCGACCGCCTCGTCCGGGGTGGCACCGCCGATGACGCGCTTGATGTCACCGGACGAATTGTTGGCCAACGACCTGGCCACAGACTTCCAACCCTCGTCGAACGACGCCCTGGGCAGCACGCGATCGACGAGACCGATCCGCTCGGCCTCCGCGGCGCCGAGGAGTGCGCCGCCCCCGGCGAGCAGCAGGGCCCGGCTCTTGCCGACCAATTGCGCGAGTCGCTCGGCGCCGCCCCAGGCCGGCATGATCGCCAGCGTCACCTGATTGAAGCCGATCCTGATGTCGTCGGCGGCGATCCGGATGTCGGCCGCGACGGCCACCTCGGCTCCGCCACCGAGCGCATGCCCGTTGAGCGCCGCGACAACCGGCGCCGGGAACGCAGCGATCTGATCGCAGATCCCACGCATCCGCCGGGCCATCGCCTCGGCCTCTTCGATGGTCCGCAGGGCACTGAGTTGCTTCAGATCTCCGCCGGAGACGAACGCTTTGTCGCCACCACCCTTGATGACCAGGGCCTGAGCACCCTTCGCCTCATCGAGCGCCGTCTCGAGCTGATCCATGGTTTCCGGCGCGATCGCGTTCCGGGCCTGCGGACGGTCGATGGTGATGACCGCCAGGCCTTCGTTGAGTTCAAGTTCAACCATGGGAGATTCTCCATCAATGAGATTGGCATTCTTCTTCTGTGAGAATATCATCACCATCGTCGGCCTCTGATCTCCTCACCCGGCCGACGCCCGCCCCCGGCCGTCATTTCCGGGCCCGGTTCTCGGACCAGAGCTGCATTGGAGTGCTCGACATGCGAATCATCCCCGCCGACCTGGTGGCCCGATACGAGCAGCAGGGCTGGTGGACCGACGAGACGATCGGCGAACTGCTCGCAGCCGGACTCGCGGCCGCACCCGATGTCGAGTTCCGGATCCATTCGACGACCCGGCCGTGGACCGGAACCTTCGCCGATGTCGAACTGGTGGCCCGGCGACTTGCCGCCGGCCTACGGGACCGCGGCGTGGGCCCCGGCGACATCGTCGCATTCCAACTCCCCAACTGGATGGAGGCCGCGGCAACCTTCTGGGCTTCGTCGTTCCTCGGTGCCACGGTGGTTCCGATTGTCCACTTCTATGGGCGCAAAGAGGTCCGATACATCCTCGGCGCGATCAAACCGAAGGTGTTCATCGCCGCCGAGAAGTTCGGCCGCCTCGAGTACGACCCGGCCCTTAGTGCCGACGTCCCGATCGTCGGGGTGGTGGGCCGCGACTTCGACGACCTGCTGGCCGACGAACCGATATCGGGGATCATCGAGACAGATGCGGCCCTACCTGCACTGATCGCGTTCACCTCGGGAACCACCAGCTCGCCCAAGGGTGTGATCCACAGTCATCGCACCCTCGGTTTCGAGACCCGGCAACTCGGCGCGTGGTATCCGCCCGATCGCGGGAGCCAGCTCACCGCTGCGCCGGTCGGGCACTTCATCGGGATGGTCAACGCCTTCCTCATCCCGGTCCTCGACGGCAGTCCCATCAACCTCACCGACGTATGGGATCCGGCCCAGTCCATGCATCTGATGAAGACGGAGGGCCTGACCGTCGGCGGCGGCGCCACCTACTTCGTGACGAGCCTGATCGACCACCCCGACTTCACCGACGAGTACCTGCCCTTCATGAAGTACGCCGGATTGGGCGGATCGTCGGTGCCGGCGGCGGTCACCACGCGACTCGAGGACCTCGGCATCACGGTGTTCCGCTCATATGGGAGCACCGAGCACCCCTCGATCGTCGGTTCCATGTACAACGCACCCATCGACAAGCGTCTGTTCACCGACGGAAATGTCTTGCCGGGCGTGGAGATTCGGCTCGGTGACGACGGCGAGATCTTCAGTCGCGGACCCGATCTCTGCATCGGGTACACCGATCCGGAGCTGACCGCCCGCAGCTTCGACGACGAGGGTTGGTACCGCACAGGCGATGTCGGCGTGCTAGACAGGGATGGGTACCTCACGATCACTGATCGCAAGGCGGACTTCATCATTCGGGGCGGCGAGAACATCAGCGCACTGGAGGTCGAAGAGGTGCTGATGGGCATGGCCGCAGTTGCCGAAGCGGTGGTCGTCGCCGCCCCCGATGCCCGCCTGGGGGAGCACGCCGCTGGGGTCCTTCGACTCAAATCCGGCCATTCCATGCCCACGATGGCCGAAGTCCGAGCACACTGCGATCAGGTCGGCCTGGCCAAGCAGAAGTGGCCCGAAGAACTCCATCAGGCGGCCGAGTTTCCGCGCACTGCAAGCGGAAAAGTTCAGAAGTTTCAAGTGCGCAAGGATATTGCTACATCCACATAAAGAGAATATGATTCTCACAAGAGGAAATGGAGGATCTCATGCCCGAAGCATTGCCGTATCCGTTGTTCGACGCGGACAACCACCTGTACGAGACCCAGGAGGCGCTGACCAAGTTCCTTCCGGAGAAGTACAAGAATGCGATCCAATACGTCCAGGTCAACGGCCGGACCAAGATCGCCATCCGTGGCCAGATCAGCGAATACATCCCCAACCCGACGTTCGACGTCGTCGCACGCCCGGGTGCGATGGAGGATTACTTCAAGAACGGTAATCCCAAGGGTCTGAGCAAGCGCGAGATCTTCGGCAAGCCGATCAAGTCGCCTGCCGCATTCCGTGAGCCCGCTGCGCGTCTCAAGCTCATGGATGAGCTGCAGATCGACCGCACGCTGATGTTCCCAACGCTCGCCAGCCTCATCGAGGAGCGCATGCGTGACAACCCGGAACTGATCCACGCGGTGGTCCACTCGCTCAATCAGTGGTTGTACGAGACCTGGGGCTTCAATTACGAGGATCGCATCTTCACCGTCCCGGTGATCAGCTTGCCGATCGTCGAAGAGGCCATCAAAGAGCTCGAGTGGTGTGTCGAGCGCGGCGCCAAGGCCATCCTGGTCCGGCCCGCCCCGGTGCCCGGCTACAAGGGCCCTCGCTCGTTCGCCCTTCCGGAGTTCGACCCCTTCTGGAAGCGTGTTGTCGAGCTCGACGTGCTGGTCACCCAGCACTCGTCGGACAGCGGCTACGCGCGCTACAACCAGGACTGGGACGGCACCGGCGACGAGATGCTCCCCTTCGTCACCAACGCGTTCCGCATGGTCAGCGAATGGCGTCCGATCCAGGACACCGTTGCCTCGTGGGTCTGCCACGGCGCGCTGTTCCGTTTCCCGGAACTTCGTATCGCCGTCATCGAAAACGGTGCCAGCTGGTTGCCGCACGTGCTGCAGACACTGGGCGACGTCTACAAGAAGGCTCCTGAGGGCTTCGGCATGCAGGATCCGGTGGCTGCGATCAAGAAGAGCATCCACGTCAGCCCCTTCTGGGAAGAAGACTTCAGCAAGCTCACCGCCTTGATCGGCGCCGAGCGCGTGCTGTTCGGGTCGGACTACCCGCATCCCGAGGGCCTGGCCGAGCCGACCTCCTACATCAGCCACATCCAGCACCTGCCTCTCGAGGATCAGAAGCTGGTCATGGGCGGAAACATGGCGAGGTTGCTCAAGGTATGACCTGGGAGACCATCCCGCAGATGGTCCTCTCCGTCGGCGATCGCTTCGGTGACAACGAAGCGATCGTCGACGGACCGCTCCGGCTGACTTTCCGTCAACTCACCCAACGGGTTCGGAAGGCAGCCGGAGCTTTTGCATCAGCGGGCATCGACAAAGGCGACCGGGTCGCCATCTGGGCACCCAACTCGGCGGAGTGGGTCATCGCGGTCTTCGGTCTGCTGACGGCCGGCGGCGTGCTGGTCCCGGTCAACACCCGTTACAAGGCCGATGAGGCGCACGACATCGTCCGGCGCAGCGGTGCCAAGCTCCTGCTGGTCCAGCAGGGTTTTCTCGGAGTGCAGTACGGCGGACCCGAAGGCGTGCCGGTCATCGACCTGAAGTCCGACTTCCTCGACGGCAGTGAGCCTTTCGAGCTGCAGGTGAGCGGCGACGACATCGCCGACATCATGTACACCTCGGGTACCACCGGGCGGCCCAAGGGCGTCATGATGAATCACCGGCAGACGCTGCGGCTGTTCTCCGAGTGGTGCGAGCTCGCCGATCTGCGCGAAGGCGACCGCTATCTCATCGTCAACCCCTTCTTCCACATGTTCGGCTACAAGGCCGGCGTGATCGCGTCGATGATCCGGGGCGCCACCATCTTTCCCGTACCTGTACTCGACGTCGAGCAGGTACTCGATCTGGTCGAGCGCGAGAAGATCACGATGCTCCCCGGTCCCCCGACCCTGTACCAGTCGCTACTCGCGGCCAACGACGGAAGCCGTGATCTGTCCTCGCTTCGCGCCGCGGTCACCGGGTCGGCAGACATCCCCGTCGAACTGATCCGCCGGATCAAGAATGACCTCCCCTTCGAGACCATCATGACCGGTTACGGGCTGAGCGAGGGCGGCACGGCCACCGCATCCCGGGCCGGCGACACCTTCGAACAGATCGCCACCACCGTCGGAACACCCTGTAACGGAATCGAATTGCGCATCGCCGACGACAGCGAGGTCCTGATCCGCGGGTACAACGTCATGCAGGGTTACCTCGACGATCCGGAGGCAACCGCCGAGGCCATCGACTCCGACGGATGGCTGCACACCGGAGATCTCGGAAGCCTCGACGAGGGCGGCCGACTGCGCATCATCGGCCGTAAGAAGGACATGTTCATCGTCGGCGGCTTCAACGCCTACCCTGCCGAGATCGAGGGCTTCCTGCTCGAACATCCCGCAGTGGCACAGGTCGCTGTCATCGGCGTCCCCGACGAGCGGCTCGGTGAGGTCTGCAAGGCATTCGTCGTGGCGGAGAAACCCGTATCCGAGGCAGACCTGATCACCTGGAGCCGAGGACGCATGGCCGGCTTCAAAGTCCCCCGGTCGATCGAGTTCCTGACCGAGCTACCGACCAACGCAACCGGCAAAGTGGTGAAGGATCTGTTGCGATGAGTTCGCCGGCCGCTACTGTGGCCTGAACAAACCCCCGTCACGAGGACCACCCGATGGACACGGACCTGCCCTTGATCGACGAACACCGGTTGCACGTCGGCGCGCCCGTCCAGACCACCTGGGAAGTCCTGACCACCTGGATCGCCCGCACCCAACTCGGTACCAACACCCGATTCGCACATCTGGTGGGCACCGATCCGCGCCGCGTTTCGGGCACGATCCCCGACGTGGGCGCCACTATCCCCGGATTCGCGGTCACCGAATCCGTACCCGGCGAACACATCACGCTGGCCGGACGCCACCGTTTCTCCCGCTACCTGTTGGTCTTCACGGTGAGCGACGACGCCGGGGGCTCAGTGGTCAGCGCCCGATCTCATGCAACGTTTCCAGGAGTGCTCGGCTGGGGTTATCGACGGTTCGTCATCAGCTCCGGAGCACACGGACTGATCGTCAAACGCATGCTCGCCCAGATCCGCAGCGCGGCCGAATAACTCCCCCGCCCCTCCGCCGAGCGTGCCGATCCGACCGTTGACCGTGCCGAAGTTGCTCACAGACCCCGCTCGATGAACGCGGCAAGCCTCGCGATCTGTTGCTCGTTTCGCTTGTAGTGCGGGGGTCGGAGCCCGGGGTGTGATCGGCGGAAACCTGATCGACCACCTCGCAGCACCGGCACATGGGACATCATCGGACTTCTCGGCGAGGCGGCACTCTACGCAACCATCTCGAAGAAGTTGGGTGTCCCGCTGAGCTTCCCCGGGAAAACCCTGACAGCTCCAACGAAGCATTCAACATCAACAACGGCGATCTCTCTCGCCGGCAAGAGATGTGGCCAAATATTGCCACGTTCTTCGACATGGACGTCGCGCCCCCACTCCCGATGCCGATGGCTGTTGCAATGGCGGACAAGGAGCCGGCATGGGACGAGATCGTCCGCGAATACGACCTTGCCCCAACCCCGTACTCCGAGGTCTCATCGTGGGATTTCGGCGACTTCGTATTCGGTTGGGGCTACGCCTTTTTCGCCGATGGCTCAAAAGCACGACGGTTCGAATTCCAGCGCTACGCCGACACCGAAGCAATGTTCCTCGAGATATTCATCCGAACCCGCCAGATAATCCCGCGACCGCCTCGGTACACCTACGGGGTCCACAGCGACACCGAGAACGCCACCAGAGCGCCGTCGACCAGGGAAACCACCCTTGTCAGACCCCTCCGATAGGCTGGTCGACCAACTCAATTAGCCTGACGAAATAGACTGCCGCACACTCGAATTGATTTATTCGAAAGCTTGTGCGAATAGAGTTTGGGGCGTATTGTTGAGCCATGGACTTCGGGGGAATGTTCGCCAGATTGTCAGATCTGGCAGGGGATGCAGCTCTGGTCGCCGGGGATGATGCGCAGGTTTCATCACACACGGTGGCGGTTATACGACTCAATCACGTTGTGGAACAGATACTTTTCCGGCTGGTCGGCGAAGTCGACAAGCGTGGGTTGGCACAGAAGAAAGGTGCGGGGTCCACAGCCAAGCTGTTACGGGACGCCGGTATGGCGCCGACAGTGGCGCACCGGTACGTGCGAGTAGGCAGGGCACTCGGTGACATTCCGTCGGTATCAGCCTACGGCGTGGACGGGAGCCTGTCGGGCGAGCATATGGACTCGATAGTCAAGGGCCTCAATCATATTGAGCGGCGCAATCCGGACCTGGCCGGCGAGGACCGCGCTGACTGCGTACGTGGATTGCTGACCGAAGCGTTGATGGGGACGCCGGCCGCGGTATCGGTGCGGGCACGGCATATGGCGTTGGTGTTATCGCCGCCCGACAAAGAAATCCCCGACGCGGAGAACCATGACCTGAACGAGTTGTCATTCGGGACCGGCGATGACGGCCGCACCCACGGCACATTGGATCTGGACAACCTGCTCGGCGAGAAGCTGGCGGTGGCACTCGATCCAATGTGCAGGCCGGTACCTGAACCCGACGGCTCGCCGGATCCGCGCAGCACGGGCCAGATCCGGGCTGATGCGCTGGAACGATTGCTGGATTCGTATTTTGATCAGGAAGACCGACCTACCCGGGGCGGGTCGAAACCACATGTGACGGTGACCGTCTCACCCGAACATCTACAACAGCTGCAGCTGCGCGGCATCCCGGGTGCCACACCGCCGGCCATGGCGCCGAAGTTCGAATGGACCGGACCTGCATCAGCACCGACCGCCCAGATGGTGGCGTGCGATTCGGTGATCACAAGAATCCTGCTCGACAACAACTCGGTGCCACTCGATGTCGGCCGCGACCAACGCACCGTCACTCCCGCGATCCGCAAAGCGTTGATCGCCCGCGATCAAGGTTGTGCGTTCCCGGGCTGCGGCTGCGCCGCGTTGTACACCGACGCCCATCACATCGACTTCTGGCGCAACGGCGGCACCACCAGCCTGAGCAACATGGTCTTGCTGTGCCGGCGACACCACCGCTACATCCACCATCAGGGCTGGACGGTGTTCATTGGCCACGACGGGCATCCCTGGTTCCTCGCGCCCGGCAGCACCACAGAACTACGGTCTCATGCCCGCCGCACCCTGACCTCTGAGCTCACCGCCGCATAGACAACCAAGCTCTTACACCGAGAACCGAAGCAGTGCAGATAGGTCTGCACTGCAAGCTCTTTGACAACTTCACAGCGTGGTGGCTCGAAACCTAGCGGGACGAGTCCGGTCCCTCGAGGATCGTCACGGCGGCAACGGCGGTGGGTCCACCGAGGTTGTGTGCCAGACCGATCTTGGCACCATCCACCTGATTGATGGCGTTGCCGCGCAGCTGGTCGAACAACTCGACACACTGCGCGACACCGGTGGCGCCCGGCGGATGTCCCTTCGATTTCAGGCCTCCGCTGGGATTCACCGGCATCGAACCGCCGACGGAGGTGTCGCCGGCCTCGAGCAGTTTGTAACCCTCGAACCGGTCGGCGAACCCCAGATCCTCGTAGCTCATGATCTCGACGCCGGTGAAGAAGTCGTGCAGCTCGGCGACATCGATGTCGGCCGGGGTCATCCCGGCCATCGAGAAGGCCTGCTTGGCGGCACGGACCGTGGCCGGGAAGGTGGTCATGTCCGTCTTGTGCTGGTGCATGACCGAATCCAGGCCGAGACCGACACCCCGAACCCACACGGGCCGGTCGGTGTAGCGGTCGACAACGTCTTCGGAGACCAGGATCAGGGCGGCCGCACCGTCACTCTGGGGTGCACAGTCATAGAGCCCGAACGGTGTCACCACCGTGGGTGCCTCGAGCGCCTGTTCCATGGTGATCTCGAACCGCAAGCGCGCCTTGGGATTGTTGACACCCTGGCGGTGGTTCTTCACCGCGACCATCGCCATGTGTTCGCGGGTCGCCGGCGACTCGTAGAGGTAGCGGCTCACGTGCAGCGCGAATCCGGCCGGGGCGACCAGGCCCAACGGGTAGTCCCAAGCCATATCCCGCGACGTCGCCTCCCACTCCCAGAGCATGTCCTTGGAGGCCGTCTCCCGGAGCTTGTCGGCACCCATGACGAGGGCGACTTCGAACGCACCGGAGGCGATGCCGTACAACGCATTACGAACCGCGTCGTTGCCGGTGGCGCAGGAGTTCTCGATGCGCGTGACCGGGATGTCGGGCAGGCCGAGGGAATCGGCGAGGATGCCGGACGGGAAGCCGTCCGTGGTACCCATCGCGCCGAACCACGCGGCTTGCAGGTCATTCTTGTTGATGCCCTTGTCGACACTGGCCGCCGCCTCGGCGTAGGCCATCGGCAGCAGGTCTTTGATTCCGTGAGCGAAGTGTTCGGCGAACGGGGTCATACCCGCGCCGACAACTGCAACCTTCCTCATACCGCTGCTCCTTCCGCAACAGGTTCTGGCTCGAATGCGTAGCCGTAGTCGGGAACTCCCGACCGCATGGCCACCCGGCGCAGCGCCAACCGCCCTCGGTCACCGATATCCACCGAACCGGGGTCGGCTCCGGTCACCTTCACCAGCACCCGCACATTCACATCTTCGAGTTCGACGATCACCAGCGAATACGGGGTCTTCAGACCCGGGACCGGTACATGGACCGTCACACCGGTGTAGACGGTCCCGGTCCGCGGCAGCGGTACGTGTTCGTATTCGGTCTGCAGGGCGGAATCGTCGGACACCTGGTAGCGCGGCGGGAAGTCGAGGTGGTCGGAACCGGTGTGTCTTCCTGCCTCCCAACGCACTTTCGCCTCGAACGCCCGCTCGTAAGCCGCCAACGAGATGGGGATCTCGTTGCCGGGGATATAGGTTGTCTCGATCTTGGGCCGGGCAGTGGGTTCACGGCGGTGCAGTGCCACCGAGCCGGCGGCAACCGTGATCCCGGACAGGCTCGCCTGTTCCACAGCGGCGAGCGGGCCGGTCGTCTCCGACTCGGCCATGGCCGCCAGTGCGAACAGACCTGAACTGGCACCCACCGTCGGCAGATGTGCAGCGAACCCGGGACTCAGTTCGGCTGCGTGCTTGTGGTCGACGCCCGCAACCGCTGTCGGATGATCCAGCCATGCCGCGGCCAGCGAAGCCACCAGACCGCGGTCGTGCAGCAGGCGTGGGTCGCCGTAGTCGTGCACCACACCGGTGGCATTGCGCGTGCGGACCGGGAGGCTGCGCGCCACCCGGGCCGACGTGCGTACGTGCAGACCGCAATCCGACGTCAGAGCGGCAGCCGCTCCGGCCGGATCGAGGTCCACCCCGATGACCAGCGTCCGCTGGCGCGCCGAACTCAACGCATCAAGCGTTGCCGGCGCGCCACCGAGACGCTCGGTCACCTCTAGCTCGGGGTCGAGATCAAGTCCGGCGAGAAGCACTGCAGCATTACTACTTTCGAGCAAAGGGAGGTCGCGGGTGACAAGAACAACCGAGTCGACCGCACCCCCTTTGGACAGCGCTGCCCGACCCGCCTCCACCGCCATCGTGATGGCATCCTCATCGTCACCGGCGATGCGATGTTCCGAGGTACCCCACGGCGGCAGGTACGTTCCGATAGAGGCGATGTAAGGCATGTTGATCTCCCGATTTACCTAGGTGACCGCGCCGGCGGTCTTCAGTTCGATGATGCGATCCCAGTCGAGCCCGATTTCCTGGAGGATCTCATCGGTATGGGCGGCGAACTCCGGAGCCGCAGCGGTTTCCGTTGCGGCGACATCGAATTGGACCGGTGTCGAGACCAACTCGATCTCACCCGCCTGGACGAAGTAGTCGTTGGCCCGCGCCTGCGCGTCCGAGGTCACCTGGTACGAATCCTGCACGGGCGCCCACGGACCGGCGAGCGTCCCGAAGCGCTCGGTCCACTCTTCGAGCGTGCGGCCCTTGATCGCCTCACGCAGGATCGCCACCGCGGCCTCGGTGTTGTCCGAGATGTCCTTGCCCGTGGCGAATCTCGGATCGTCGATGAGGTCGGTGCGGTCGATGTGCCGGCAGACATCCGCCCAGAACTTCGACGGTTGCATCATGATGAACGAGATGTACCGGCCATCGGCCGTCTCGTACACACCGGTCAGCGGATTCACCGGGGATCCGTGAACGCCGGGTACCGGCGCCACCATCGGCTCTTTCAGATGAGCCGACAATGCAACTCCGTGTCCCATCGCCCACAGGCCACTGCCCAAGAGCGAGACATCCACCACCGACGGCTCACCGGTCCGCTCGCGTTTGAGCAACGCCGCAGTGACGCCGCCCGCGAGGTTGGTCCCGGAGATGGTGTCCCCGTATGCCGGTCCCGGAGGCGCGATCATGCCCTCGGTTCCGGGCGGGGTGATGGTTGCGGCCGTGCCTGCACGGCACCAGAACGCGGTCATGTCGTAACCGCCGCGGTCCGATTCCTGCCCGCGCGGCCCCAACGCACTGCCACGGGCGTAGATGATCTTCGGGTTGATCGCCCGGATGTCGTCGACGTCGATCCCGAACTTGGCGCGGTGATCGGGCAGGAAACTGGTCAGGAAGACATCCGCCTTCTTGACCAATTCGGTCAGGACTTCCTTGCCCTCGGGCTTGGACATGTCCAGGCCCAGGCTCCGCTTGCCCCGGTTGGCGTGTTCGACGTTCGGGTTGGGGTCGCCAACCACGATCATCGTGCCGGTCTGTCGCAGACCGCGCTGCGGATCTCCGGTCACCGCGTGTTCGATCTTGATGACCTCGGCGCCCCAGTCCGAGAGAACCGCACCGGCGGACGGCACGAACCCGTACATCGCGACCTCGAGGACGCGAATGCCCTCTAGTGGCTTCATGCAGTCACCACCGGAGCCGCAAACGCCTTGGTCTCGAGGAACTCTTCGAGTCCGGCTGTACCCATCTCACGGCCGAGGCCCGACTGCTTGTACCCGCCGAAGGGCACGTCGGCGCTGAAGTAGTTGCCGCCGTTGACGCTGAACGTACCGGTGCGGATCCGGCGACCGATCGCGATGGCCCGGTCCTCATCGGCGCTCAGGACGCCGCCCGAGAGACCGAACTGCGAATCGTTGGCGATCCTCACGGCGTGGTCGTCATCGTCGAACGGAATGACGGCGAGCACGGGGCCGAAGACCTCATCCTGCGCGATCTCGCTGGACGGGTCGACGTTTGCCAGCAAGGTGGGCTTGTAGAAGTAGCCCGGGCTCACGGACTCGCCACCGAAGGCCAGTGTCGCGCCGGCTTCGACGGCCCGCTTCACCATGCCGTCGACCTTGTCGCGCTGACGTTCGCTGATCAACGGACCCATGTAGATCTTCGGGTTGGTCGGGTCGCCGTAAGAGACGTGACCCATCATCGCGGCAACCGCTGCGACGATCTCGTCCTGCTTGTGACGCGGCACCAACAGGCGGGTGGTCAGCGCACAGCCCTGACCGGCATGCGAACAGATGCTGAACGCCGCGAACTGGGCAGCGGTCTGCAGGTCGGCATCCTCGAGAACGATCAGGGCCGACTTGCCGCCGAGTTCCAGGAAAACCTTCTTGAGGGTGTCGCCGGCCGCGGACATGATCTGGCGGCCGACCGGGGTGGAGCCGGTGAACGAGACGACGTCGACGTCGGGGTGCGTGGTCATCGTCTGACCGACAGCGATCTCGGTGGACGAGAGCACGTTGACGACACCGGCCGGGATGTCGGTGTGGTTGGCGATCACTTCGCCGAGCGCCAAGGTGAGCAGTGGGGTGTCGGGTGCGCCCTTGAGGATCACGGTGCAGCCGGCGGCCAGCGACGGAGCGAGCTTCGCCAGCGCGAGCTGCGTCGGGTAGTTGTAGGCGGCAATGGCCGAGACCACACCGGCCGCTTCCTTTTCGACCCAACGGCGATGACGTTTGCCATTGATCTCGGTCTCGCCGAGGTCTTCGGTCAGCGGGTAGTTGCGGAGCAGGTCGGCGTAGTACTTGACGATGCCGATCGGCACGTCGAGCTGGTTGCCGTGGGTGAGGATCCGGGTGGCGCCGACCTCGGCCATCGTGATCTCGCGAAGATCTTCGGCGTTGTCGAGCAGCGCCTGGTGCAGCTGATCGAGGCACTTGATGCGCAGCGCGGTGTTGGTGGACCAATCCGTGTGGTCGAATGCCTGGCGCGCGGCGGCAATGGCCGCATTCGCCTCGTCGACACCGGCGTCCGGGGCGTAGCCGTACACCTCTTCGGTGGCCGGGTTCAGCGATGGGAACTCCTTGTCCATCGCCACCAACTCCCCGCCGATGAGTAGACGTTTGCGGACTCCTCCGGCTTTCACGCCGACTCCTCCATCGGTCGCGACTGCTTCCTGGGCTGGCATTGCGCCTCCTCAAAATCTGTGAAAACTTCATTCTCAAATATGACCAACGCCACATTCGTCTTAAACGGACTGTAGCAACATTTCCTGCCAACGCCTACCCCGAGGGGGCGTCGTCCGGGGACGGGCAAACGGACAATAGCCGCAGCCCAAACGCACCAAACTCTTGCCGACTGCTACGTTTTGAGAGTATCGTTCTCACAAATAGAAAGGGAGATTCTTGTGATTGAGACAACAGCCCTCGGCCCCGCCCTCGGCGTTCAGGTCCACGGCGTAGAAGACCTGAATGACCCCGTGGTGACCGCCCAGTGCCTCGAGGCACTCAAGTGGCGAGGTGTCCTCCTCATCCGCGGATTGGACCTGAGCGACGAGGACCAGGTCACGTTCAGCCGCAAGCTCGGACCGGTCCAGGCCCCGGCAGGCAAAGAGGTCTTTGTCGTCTCCCTCAACCCCGAGAAGTCCCGCTCGGCCGAGTACCTCAAGGGCACTCTCTTCTGGCACATCGACGACACCTGCAACGACATCCCCTCCAAGGCCACGATGCTCACCTGCAAGCATGTGGCGATGGTTGGCGGCGGCACCGCCTTCTCCAACACGTACGCCGCCTACGACGCCCTGCCGGAAGCAGAGAAGAAGCGCCTTGAAGGTCTGCGCGTGCACCACAGTTTCGAGGCGGCACAGCGCCTGGTCGACCCCGATCCGACCCCCGAGGTGCTCGCCGGCTGGCGCACTCAGAAGACACACGACACGTCGCTGGTCTGGGATCGCAAGGACGGCCGCAAGTCGCTGGTCATCGGTGCGACCGCCGAGTACATCCTCGGAATGGACCCGGCCGAGAGCCGAGAGCTGCTCGATGAGCTGTTGACCTGGACCACACAAGACCGCTTCAGCTACAGCCACGAGTGGCAGGTCGGTGACGTCGTCATCTGGGACAACACCGGAATGCTGCACCGTGCACTGCCTTACGACCCCAGCTCCGAACGCGAGATGCACCGGACCACGATGGGCGGGAACGAGCCATGGGCGTGAAAACAGCAGTGGTCACCGGCGGTAGCTCCGGGATCGGCCACGCCGTGGTCGAACGCCTGGTCGCCGACGGTTACAACGTCGCCTCCTTCGATCGGACACCGAGCGAAGAAAAGAACACGTACACCGTCGACATCACCAGCCGTGAGCAGATCGACGCCGCGCTCGCGGAGGTGCGCGACACCTTCGGCCCGGTCACCGTCCTGGTCAACGCGGCCGGCATCGACAGCTTCGGCCGCTTCGTCGATCTCGACTTCGACGAGTGGAAGCGCATCCTCGACGTCAACCTCAACGGCACCTACCACTGCATCCAGGCCGCACTGCCGGACATGCTGAAGGCCAAGTGGGGCCGGATCGTCAACATCTCGTCCTCCAGCGCACATTCGGGCCAGCCGTACATGGCCGCCTACGTCTCGGCCAAGTCCGCGGTCAACGGGCTCACCAAGTCCCTGGCGCTCGAGCTCGGTCAGGTCGGCATCACCGTGAACGCGGTACCACCGGGCTTCGTCGACACCCCGCTGCTGCGCAGCGCCGAGGGTCAGAAGCGTCTCGGCGGCACCGTCGACGAACACATCCTGCGGACTCCGGTACGCCGGGTCGGGCGGCCCGAGGACATCGCCGCCGCCTGCGCATTCCTGATCTCCGAGGACGCCAGCTACATCACCGGTCAGATCTTGGGCGTGAACGGCGGACGCAACACATAAGTAGTGAGCACCGGCGCCACCCGCCGTTGTCGATGGATCCCCCAGCAGCAGAAGAAAATCGAAAGGCAGTCACCATGGGTCGTGTAGAGGGCAAAGTCGCGTTCATCACCGGAGCAGCACGAGGACAGGGCCGCAGCCACGCGGTCCGCCTCGCCGAAGAAGGCGCCGACATCATCGCCGTCGACATCTGCACCGACTTCGAGACCATCGGGTACCCGATGGCAACGCCCGAAGATCTCGCAGAAACAGCCAGACTGGTCGAGAAGCACGACCGTCGTATCGTCACCGTGCAGGCCGATGTGCGCGACGCGGCCCAGATGAAGGCAGCTGTCGACCAGGGTGTCGCCGAACTCGGCCGCCTCGACATCGTTGTCGCACAGGCCGGTATCGCCGGGATGAAGGGCGAGCCCCGGTGGCAGTCGTTCACCGACGTCATCAACACCAACCTCGTCGGCACCATCAATGCGGTGACCGCTGCCCTGCCCCACCTCAAAGAGGGCGCCTCGATCATCGCCACCGGATCCACCGCGGCGCTGATGGACACCAGCAAGGTCGATCAGCCCGGCAAGGATCCCGGTGGCGTCGCCTACGTCTACTCCAAGCGCGCGCTGACCGAGTTCATCCACAACCTCGCGCTGCACATCGCCCCGGAAGGCATCCGCGCCAACGTGGTTCATCCGACGAACTGCAATACGGACATGCTCCAGAGCGAACCGATGTACCGTTCATTCCGTCCGGACCTCGAGAACCCCAAGCGCGAGGACGCAGAGCCGGCGTTCGGCGTGCAGCAGGCCATGAAGATCCCGTTCGTCGAACCACTCGACATCAGCAACATGGTCCTGTTCCTCGCTTCAGATGAATCTCGCTATGTCACCGGCACCCAGCAGCGCGTCGATGGCGGCGGTTACCTGAAGTGGTACGGCGTTCACTTCTGATCCGAAAACCCCAACCCCAGCCCGCAATACAACAACTCTCGAGGAGACACACGTGAAGGTGCAGGTCGATTCAGACAAGTGCCAGGGACACACGCTTTGCGCGATGATCGCTCCCGAGTCGTTCGAATTGGACGACATCGACGGACACGCGTCGGCGATCACCGAGGATGTACCGGCGGAGCACGAAAAGAGTGTCCGCGAGGCATTCGCATCGTGCCCGGAACGAGCAATCACCATCACCGAGTAGTACCCCCTTCCCTGGTATTCGACTGCCCCGCACCTGAAAGGACGACGCCCATGACCGTTGAGGACGTCACCCAAGACGCTCGAAAAACACCCCGTTTCCAGTTCGAGAGACACGCGCCCCACTACCGGGACGAGTTCGAAACCGTGACCCAGAAAATGCAGTCGGAGTGTCCGATCGCATGGAGTGACACCTACGGCGGCCACTGGGTTGCCGCGGGCAACAAAGAGGTCTTCGAACTCGCTCGCTGCCCGGTGGTGTCCACCGACCACGATGTCAGCGGCACCGGCTCCGGTTACAAGGGCATCTCGATTCCGACCGCGGAACGTGCCAGCGGTATTCGCGGCGGCATCCTGGAGATGGACGACCCCGATCACAAGAACTACCGCGCCATCCTGAACCCGTACCTGTCGCCGGCTGCGGTGAAGGCCTGGGTTCCGTTCATCGACGACGTCGTCCAGGCGTGCCTCGACGAGAAGATCGAGTCGGGACGGATCGACTTCGTCGACGAGCTCGCGAACATCGTTCCGGCCGTCCTGACGTTGGGCATGATGGGCATCCCGCTGGAGAAGTGGACGCTCTACAACGAGCCGGTGCACGCCGCGGTCTACACCCCGCCGGACTCCCCGGACATCGCGCGGGTCAACGAGATGCACCGGACCATGGGCATCGATCTGTTCACCAATCTCGCCGAGATCAAGGCGAATCCACGTCCCGGACTGATCAACGCCCTGGTCGAGGCACGCATCGACGGCGAACCGCTGCCGGACATGGAGATCTTCGGCAACCTCGGCCTGCTCATCGGTGGTGGCTTCGACACCACCACGGCGCTGACCGCCCATGCACTCGAATGGCTCTCGGAGAATCCCGAAGCACGTAAGACGCTGAGCGACAACCGGGATGAGCTGCTCGACTCCGCCACCGAGGAGTTCCTGCGCTACTACACCCCGGCCCCCGGTGACGGACGTACCGTCGCCGCGGACATCGAGATCGAGGGCAAGGAGTTCAAGGAGGGCGACCGGTTGTGGCTCTCCTGGGCGATGGCCAACCGCGATCCCGAGGTGTTCGACGACCCCAACGAGGTCATCCTCGACCGTGGTGCCAACCGGCACTACAGCTTCGGACTCGGTCTGCATCGCTGCGCCGGTTCCAACGTCGCGCGGACCGTCTTCAAGCGGATGCTCCTCGCCGTTCTCGACCGGATGCCGGACTACAAGTGCGATCCGGAGGCGACCGTGCACTACGACACCATCGGTGTCATCCAGGGCATGCGTCATCTGCCTGCCGATTTCACCCCGGGTGAGCGGGTCGGCGACGGTTTCGACGCCACCCTCGTCAGGTTGCAGAAGCTGATCGACGACACCCGTCTGGCAGAGCCTGCGGTCATCGCGAAAGCGCGCGCCCAATCAGCCGGATAGTCGGCTCAGCACCAACGATCTGACAGCGCAGAACACGAAGAACGCGGACCGGGGCCGCCACGCTGATACAGGCGTGGCGGCCACTGTCGTAGTTCCAACAAGGAGGCACAGTGGCCGAAACGACAGGACGTCCCCTGCCGTCACTCACCAGCGAGAACGAGTTCTTCTGGACGTCGGGTTCCGACGGCACATTACGTATTCAGGAATGCCAGAGCTGCTCGTCGCTGATCCATCCGCCGCAGCCGGTCTGCCGGTATTGCCGCGGCCGTGAGCTCGCGCCCCGGGCCGTGTCGGGTCACGCCACCCTCATCGGGTTCACCATCAACGAGCGGTTCCCGCTCCCCGGTATGCCGACCCCGTTTGTGATCGCCCAGGTGGCGCTCGAAGAGGATTCCCGTATCCGGCTGACCACCAACACCGTTGAGTGTGACCCTGCCGAACTCGTACTCGGTATGCGAATGGAGGTCGTCTTCGAGAACCGCGAAGACGTCTGGTACCCGTTGTTCCGGCCCGCCGCCGAACAGGCCTCGCAGCCGGCCGCGGCGCCCCACGACGAGATCGAACCGCAAGACTTCCACAAGCATGTCCGGCCGATGGCCACCACCGAGAAGTTCGAGGACAAGGTCGCCTTCACCGGTGTCGGGATGTCCGAGATCGGCCGGCGCCTGATGGTGTCACCGCTGGACCTGACCATCACCGCCTGCGAACGTGCCGTCGCCGACGCCGGTCTGACGATGGCCGACATCGACGGCATCGCCAGCTATCCGGGCTCCGGTGACGTCGGTGGATTCGGCGAAGGCGGCGGCGTGCTGTCGGTCGAGGCCGCCCTCGGTATCCACCCGACCTGGTACAACGGCGGCATCGAAACCTTCGGTCCCGGCGGGTCGGTCATCGCCGCGATGATGGCCGTTGCCAGCGGACTCGCCACCCACGTGCTGTGCTACCGAACCCTGTGGGAATCCACCTACGGCGAATTGATGAAGCAGGGCAAGCTGTCTCGCTCCGGCGGCGGACGCGCCAAGGGTTACATCATGCCGTTCGGCGCCATGTCGGCCTCGCACACGCTCGCGATGAACGCCCAGCGCCACATGCACCGGTACGGCACCACCCGCGAGACACTCGGGTGGATCGCGTTGAACCAGCGAAAGAACGCCGCGCTCAACCCCACCGCCATCTACCGCGATCCGATGACCATGGACGACTATCTGTCGGCCCGCACCATCACCACACCGTTCGGTCTCTACGACTGCGACGTGCCCTGCGACGCGTCGATCGCCGTCATCGTCTCGGCCAAAGACGCTGCGGCCGACCTGGCCAAACCGCCGGTGTACGTCGAGGCGGTGGGCACCCAGATCCTCGAACGGATCGAATGGGACCAGAGCACGTTGACCCATGAACCCCAGGTCCTGGGGCCGTCGGCGCACATGTGGTCGCGAACCTCGCTGCGGCCCAGCGACATCGACACCGCTCAGTTGTACGACGGTTTCAGCTTCAACTGCCTGTCCTGGCTGGAGGCGCTGGGCTTCTGCGGGATCGGCGAGGCCAAAGACTTCCTCGACGGCGGCAAGAACATCGCCATCGGCGGCGAAGTCGCCGTCAACACCCACGGCGGTCAGCTCTCACACGGACGGACGCACGGCATGGGCCTGATCGCCGAGGCGATCACCCAGCTCCGCGGCGAAGGTGGGGCCCGCCAGGTGCCCGGAGCCAAAACCGCGATCGCCAGTAGTGGCGGCCTGACACCCGGTGGCGTGATGCTCTTGAGGTCGGCCCAGTGACCGCGGCGGAGACGACAACCACCGCGGCCGGCGACGTGCCGGTCGCGCAGGTTGTCGATGTCGACGGGATCCCATCATCGGGTCTGCTTCTCGCCGTCCCCGAACCACGGGGCATCATCGTCGCGCTGCACGGTGGCGCCTCCAAGGCGGCCTACTACGATTGCCCGGGCTTTCCGCGACATTCCCTCCTTCGGACCGGAGCCGCGAACGGCTATACCGTTCTGGCACTGGATCGTCCGGGATATGAGGCCTCCTACGAACTCGGCGGCCGGTTCACAACCGCGGAGCAGCGTGTCGACTGGGCCTACGCGGCAGTGGAGGCGCACCTCGGTGACCGCGCACGCGGAGCCGGCACCTTCATCCTGGCCCATTCGGTGGGGTCCGAACTCGGTGTCCGCATGGCTGCCGCCAACCCGCGAGGGGACCTCCTGGGTCTGGAGATCTCTGGGACCGGCCTGGAGCACCAGGCACAGGCCGCCAGGGTTCTGGTGCCCCGGCACGCCGGTGGCAAGAAGCCCGACGGCGCCGGAGTGCGCGAACTGCTCTGGAACCCCGCGCGCCTCTACCCGGCCGAATTATCCGGCGGTGGGGCGATTTCCGCGCCCGGACCCAAATACGAGTATGAAGTGGTCCGGGATTGGCCGACGATCACGTTCCCCGACAAGGCAGCACAGGTCCAGGTCCCGGTGCACTTCACCTCCGGCGAGTTCGAGAACGTGTGGCGTCAGGACCCCGATGCGTTGCACGACATCGGCGCGTTGTTCAGCAACTCACCCCGGGTCGTGGTGGAACAGCAGTTCGACGGCGGTCACAACCTGAGTCTGGGATACACCGCCAGGGCCTATCACCTGAACATCTTGTCGTTTGTCGAAGAGTGCATCAACGACGCGAAACGTCCCGGGCACTAGTGCCTTTCGATCAGAAGGAGTATTGATGCGAGTCGGATTCATCGGTCTCGGCAGCCAAGGCGGCCCGATGGCCCGCCGGATCGTGGAGGCCGGTTACGAGACGACACTGTGGGCGCGGCGACCGGAGTCGCTCGAGCCGTACGGTGACACCGCGGCGAAGACCGCGGGTACCCCCGCCGAATTGGGCGCCGCCAGCGATCTGGCCTGCGTTTGCGTTGTCGCCGACGCCGACGTCCGTGAGGTCGTCGACGGGCCGCAGGGCATCCTGCGTGGGATGAGCGCAGGCGGCGTCATCGCAGTGCACTCGACGGTGCACCCGGACACCTGCCGCGAACTGGCGGACAAGGCTGCACAGCAAGGTATCTCGTTCGTCGACGCACCGGTCAGCGGTGGTGGCATGGGCGCCGCCGCCGGCACGCTCCTGGTGATGGTCGGCGGTGACGACGAGGTCGTCGCCCGCGTCCGGCCGGTCTTCGAGACCTACGCCGATCCGGTGGTCCACCTCGGCGGCATCGGCGCCGGCGAGGTCACCAAGCTTCTCAATAATCTGCTGTTCAGCGCCAACCTCTCCACCGCGTCGAGCACCCTGGCCCTCGGGGAAGCACTCGGCGTCGACCCCACCCGGCTCGCCGAGGTCCTCGCGCGTGGGTCGTCGAACAGCTTCGCGTTGGCCCGGATCACCGACACCGCGGGTTCACTGGACCGGATCGCCATGCATGCCGGAGAACTGCTCCGCAAGGACGTCACGCTCGTCGCCGACATCGCCGATGCCGCAGGCGCCACCGTGGGTTCCGTCCTGACCGCGGCCGACGCCACGCTGGCCCAGATGAACCACCCACGACAGGAGTCATGATGCGTATCGGATTTGTCGGCACCGGCCGGATGGGTCTGCCCATGGTCCGCCGCCTCGTCGGCGGCGAACACCAGGTGCGCGCGCTGGTCCGCAATGATCAGGCACGTGATGACGTCACCGAAGCGGGTGCCGAGGCAGTCTCCGACATCAGCGAAGTCGGCTTCGACGCCGAGATCGTCATCGTCTGCGTCTTCACCGACGACCAGGTGCGTGAGATCTGCCTCCAGGGTCCGCTGATCGCCGCGATGCCACCAGGCTCGGTGCTGGTTCTGCACACCACTGGCAGCCCGGTCACTGCAGAGCTGATCACGGAGCGCGCCAAACCCTTTGGCGTGCATGTCGTCGACGCCCCGGTCAGCGGCGGTCCACACAACATCGCGGCCGGTGGCCTCACGGTCTACCTCGGTGGCGACTCCGAGGCCATCGACCGCATCCGTCCGGCCTTGCAGACCTATGCCGAACCGGCATTGCATGTCGGGGTCATCGGCAACGGCCAACGGGTCAAGCTGGTCAACAACGCATTGTTCGCGGCGCAGATCGGATTGCTTCGTGAAGGAGTTCGCCTCGCAGCCGAACTCGGCATCGACGAATCCACCCTGCTCAGTTCGCTCCCCCACGGCAGCTCCAGCAGCCGTGCGCTGGACGGGGTGTCGTCCCGCGGATCGGTTTCCGCGTTCAGTGAAGCGGTGGGTGCCTTCGTCAGCAAAGACGTCAGCGTTGTCCGCGCCGTCGCCCTCGAACTCGGTGGACAACTCGGACTGATCGACGAAGTGATCGGCGACCAATTCGGAGCCGTCAAACCCTGATCTGACCGAGTAAGGACTGTTTCGTATGCAGATGACGCCAAGCCATCACGCCGAACTGACACCGGATGCGCCGGCCATCGTGATGGGCCGAAGCGGCGAGGTTGTCACGTACGCCCAGCTCGAAGACCGGTCGATCCGATTCGCCCGGGCCCTGCGCGAACGGGGCCTGCAGCCGGGTGATCACATCGCGATCCTGATGGAGAACACTCGCTCGTTCCTCGAGATCGCCTGGGCGGCACAGCGTTCTGGCCTCTACTACACCGCCGTCAATCGACATCTGCGTACCGACGAGGTGCAGTACGTCCTCGACGACAGCGGCGCGCAGGCACTGATCGCCAGTGAGTCCGTCGCCGATGTCGTCGTCGATCTCGACCTGTCCCGGCTACGCGCGAAGATCAGCGGCGCCGGGCGGATCGACGGCTTCGAGTCATACGAGGACGTCCTGGCCGCCACCTCCGGGGCGCCCCTCGACAACGAGCTCGAGGGCCGGGAGATGCTGTACTCCTCGGGCACCACCGGTCGTCCCAAAGGGGTTCGGAAACCAGTGGACGGCAAAGCATTCGGTGACCCATCGTCGGCCCCGGTGCTCATCGCCAAGGGTGTGGTCGATCGCAGTTCCGGCGACAACGTCGTGTACCTGTCCCCCGCGCCGCTCTATCATGCCTCGCCCCTGGTCTTTTCGATGTCATGGCATCGTGGCGGAGCAACCGTGGTGGTGATGGAGAGCTTCGATCCACGACGATGCCTGGAACTGATCGAGCGCTACCGCGTCACCGACGCGCAATTCGTACCCACCATGTTCGTCCGGATGCTCCGGCTCCCCGATGCAGAACGGGAGCGGTATGACGTGTCGAGCCTGCGCGGCGTGATGCATTCGGCCGCACCATGTCCGGTCGCGGTGAAACGACAGATGCTCGACTGGTGGGGGCCGATCATCAATGAGTACTACTCGGGTACCGAAGATATCGGGGCCACCGCCATCACGGCCGCCGAGTGGCTTGCGCATCCGGGTTCGGTGGGTCGGCCGATGCAGCCCTGCCACATCCTCGACGCGCACGGCAACGAACTGCCTGCCGGTGAGGCCGGCGATGTGTACTTCGAAGGCGGGCGCCCGTTCGAGTACCACAACGACCCGGAGAAGACCGCGTCCGCGGTGGACGCCCACGGCTGGCGAACCATCGGCGACATGGGATATCTCGACGAGGACGGATACCTGTACCTCACCGACCGCAAGGCCCACATGATCATTTCCGGTGGAGTGAACATCTATCCGCAGGAAACCGAGAACATCCTGGCATCGCATCCGGCGATCGCCGATGTCGCCGTCATCGGGGTTCCCGACGACGAGATGGGCGAATCCGTCAAGGCTGTCGTGCAACTGGTCGACCCCGAGACCGGCGATGATGAGCTCGGGAGCGAGCTGATCGCCTATTGCGCACGAGAGCTCGCCACTTACAAGTGCCCTCGCAGTGTCGAGTTCGTCGACGAACTGCCCCGAGATCCGAACGGAAAGTTGTACAAACGCCGGCTCCGCGAACGCTACTGGGACGGGCACGACAGCCTGATCCTCTGACCATGACGAAGTCAGTCCACAACACGAGTTCATGAGGTGACCGATGCGCTACATCTTCCACTATCCAGAACCCAGCGGCCCCGATGCCGATCTCTTTGCGGCCGGACCGATGACCGATGTCGCGGTCGCGGTGGAAAAGGCCGGGTTCGATGGATTCTCGGTGAGCGAACATCCGATCCCCGGAGCCAAGTGGCTGGCCACCGGTGGACACCAGACGGTCGACCCCTTTGTGGCGTTGAGTTTTGTCGCCGCTGCGACCAGCCGGATCAAGGTCCTGACCTACCTGGCGGTCGCGCCCTACCGGAATCCACTGTTGCTGGCCAAGTCTGCGTCGACACTGGACACGCTGTCCGGTGGACGACTGATCCTGGGCCTGGGCACCGGGTACCAGAAGAGCGAGTTCTTCGCACTCGGCGTCGACATCGACGAACGCAACGAGTTGTTCGACGAGGCCCTGGACGTGCTCCCCCTGCACTGGAGCGGCGAGGCATTCAGCTATCAGGGCAAACACTTCAACGCGCGGGATGTGCGGTCGCTGCCGCGACCGGTCTCCGACCCGATCCCGATCTGGGTCGGCGGCAACTCCAAGCTCAGCCGCCGCCGGGTCGCCGAACGGGCACAGGGCTGGATGCCGATGTCCGGTGGAGCACAGCTCAGTGCCACCGCCCGCACTCCGGCACTGGGATCGAGTTCGGAACTGGGCGAGAAGATCTCGGAGATGCGAGACGCCGCCGCGGCCGCCGGGCGCACCGAGCCGATCGACGTCCTCTACTCCTACCAGGCCGATGGACTGACCACACCCGCCGCGGACGCCGACCGTCACCGCGAGAATTTTGCCGAACTCGAGAAGGCCGGTGTCACCTGGATCGTGGTCTCGCATTCCCCGTCCCGTTCCTTCGGCGAGACCACCGAGTTCCTCGACGCATTCGGATCGACCCACCTGTCATGACCTGGTTCGAAGAACGTGCCCGACTCGACGGCACTGTGGCCGTGATCACCGGCGGCGCAGGAGGTCTCGGCGAAAGCATCGCGGCCGACCTCGTCGCCAACGGTGTACGCATCGCCGTGATCGACATCGATCCGACGGCCGTCGAGGCCATGCGCGAGAACCTCGCCGACGGTGGCTTCGAGGCAATCGTGCATCACGGCGATGCTCGCGATCCGGAGACGCTGGCGGCTTTGTTCACAGCTGTGGATGAACGCTGGGGACAACTGGACACGCTCGTGAACATCGTCGGCGGGACCTTCCGAACGCCCTTCACCGAAAGCAAACCGAAGGGCTGGGACGCGCTCTTGCGCACCAACCTTCATCATGTGTTCCACGCCTGCTCGTTGGCGATCCCACGGATGCAGGCCGGTGGTCGCGGCGGCAGCATCATCAACATCAGCACCATCGAGGCGCATCGCGCGGCACCGGGATTCGCGGTGTACTCGGCGGCGAAGGCCGCGGTGGAGCAGTTCGCCCGCACACTGTCGGTGGAGGTTGCCCCGGATCGGATCCGGGTCAACAACATCGCCCCCGACTTTGTGCCGACACCCAGCCTGGACAAACTCGGCGGTGGCGGGACTCCTGCCATGGCCACCCCGGTCGGCGCCCGGATCGCCATCCCGATGGGCCGGGTCGGCCACGTCACGGATGTCTCGAACTGCGTGGTCTTCCTCGCCTCCGGACTGTCGGAGTACATCACCGGGACAACGCTGCACCCCGATGGCGGCACGCTCGCGTCGTCGGGATGGTTCAACTGGCCCGACCACGGCTGGGCCAACTATGCACCGGCTTCGGTCATGGACCGGCCGGACTCGGACTGATCAAACTCAGACTGAGCGAACTCGGACCGATCACCGTGTGATCAGTCCGAGTTCGCCCAGCTCGAATCGATTACTTGATATCCGCCATGGACTTTCCGACGTCGGCCAGCGTCATCGGCGTGCCGTAGTCGGTCGTGTACTTGTAGGGCGGGATGTCGCAGCGGTAGAGACCGTTGTCGGGCTTGAAGTCGGCGGGCTCCCAGCCGTCCGGTGTCGCCACCTCCACGTTGAAGCACGGTGACGACGGAGCCGGTTGCTCCAGATTCTGCGGTGCGGTCAATCCGCCTCCGGTCCAGGCTGTTTCGGCCTTCGCCGCGTTGTAGACGCAGGTACGGGTCAGATCATCGCCACAGCTGGCCGCGGACTTCGCGAAGAGCAACCATGCGGACATCGCACGAATACCCGGCAGTGTGATCTGGGCATCCGGCGCGTACTTCTCGTACAACGCCTTGAGCTGGGTGACTGCCGGCTCGTCGCTGTTCAGTGGTGCCACACCTCCCATGTCGAGGATGTTGTTCTGGAAGTCGAGCGAATCCGATGCCAGTTCGAGGAACTGCTGGTTGTAGGCATTGTTGTTCGTATCGATCCAGTCGAGCTTGTAGTCCAGCGAGGTCAGGACACTCTCCAGCTTGGCGAGCTGCTTGAAATCGCCATAGAACTGCAGGCCTTTGACGCCTTTGCTCTTGATCGACTGTGCGTACGGTGTCCAGTCCGAGACACCCATCGCCGGGTACAGGTCGTTGTAGACGTAGGTGCCACCTGCGGCTTCGGTGGATTCGACCGCTTGAGCGCCAATGTCTTTCGTCAACGGCGAGTCACCGTTGATGATTCCGATGAGGTTTGCCGAACCCGGGTACGCGTCCTTGATGAGCCAGGTCCGGAGCTGGAAGTAGGGGTCGTAGCCGACGGTCTGGCTCGGTGAGGCGCTGACCTGCAGGTCAGACCCTGTCACGGCCGGCTGCACGGTCTGGCCGGGGAAGCTCGGGAGCCCGCAGGTCAGCCGCTCCTTGACGCCGAGTCCGTCGAGGGCGCTGCCGCCACCGACGAGCGCGAAATCCTCGCGGCAGGCGGTGATCATCTGCTGGCGGGTTTCCATCAGCTTGGAATCACGCGTGTTGGCCACGAGCGTGCGGCCGTTGATGCCGCCGAGTTCGTTGCACCACGACGTGAAGACCTTTGCCGCGTCGACGAACTCGGGGTTCTTGGTGAAGCCCACGTCGGAGAACACACCGACCTTGATCTCGCTGTCGGTGACACCCTGCGCGGGCGACCCGGTGGCCGAGCCCTCCTGGCAGACGTCGGTGAGGGATCCGAAGTCACTCGACACCGTCTCCGCCGACGCGGTTCCACCTCCACCTCCACCTTCGTCGCCATCTCCGCCACTGCGGTCGCTGCTACACCCGGCAACAACAAGCAGTGCGGCAGCCGACAAGGCTACGAGCATGCGATGCGGTTTCAACTGTTCCTCCTCGATCGTGACTCCCCGGTAGCGCGGAGCCTATCCCCGACCGGTGCCGTGGCGGAGCAGTTTGGAACTTTATCCTTATAAGGTTAACCAGGAATGCTGAACAGCCTCGTTGACCTGCGACTTTGATGGACGTCCAGCGAGCACGTAAAGGTCAGAACAACCCGCCATCAACCCGGATCAACGACCCCGTGGTGAAACTCGAGGCTGCGCTGGCCAAGTAGAGCGCCGTGGTCACGATCTCCGACGTCTCACCCGGGCGCCCCGCTGCGCTGCGCAAGCCGGTACGCGCGTCGTCGCCCCAGCCTTTCGAGATATCCGTCAGGAACGGCCCGGCCGAGATCGTGTTGACCCGGACGTTGGGTCCGTATTCACGACCGAAAACGCCTGCGAGGGTGTTCAGTGCAGCCTTGGCCCCGGCATAGGGTCCGAACTTGGGTGCCGGGAAGATGGCGCCCGAGGACGAGATGTTGATGATCGAGCCACCGTCGCCGTCGGCCATCCGACGGCCGACGAGCGAGCCGAGCCGGAACGGTCCCTTGAAGTTCACCGCGACAACCTTGTCGAAGAGCTCCTCGCTCGTCTCCTCCGACGACGG
The DNA here is from genome assembly GCF_059553395.1 of Williamsia sp. z34. Taxonomy (NCBI): domain Bacteria; kingdom Bacillati; phylum Actinomycetota; class Actinomycetes; order Mycobacteriales; family Nocardiaceae; genus Williamsia; species Williamsia sp. z34. The sequence goes on from NZ_JCANWW010000012.1 coordinate 38,479, forward strand.
CGCCACCGGCGACAAGCCGGCGTTGTTGACCAAGATGTCGACCTTGCCGAAGTGGGCGTAGGCCGTGTCCACAAGTGCGTCAACGTCTTCCCACTTGCCCACGTGAGCACTCACCGGCAACGCCTTCCGGCCGAGCGCCTCCACTTCGCGAGCCGTCTCCTCACATGAGGGAAGTTTGCGACTGGCGATGACGACGTCGGCGCCCGCCCTGGCAAAGGCCAGCACCATTTCGTGGCCGAGACCGCGACTTCCACCTGTCACGAGGGCTACTTTGCCCTTCAATGAGAACAATTCAGAGAGATCGGCCGCGGGTTCCGGGGTTGCATTCATGCCACGAGAATAGCATTCTGATTACTTAGATCGTGATTCTCATGCGCATGTTCACAAGGGAGCCAGTTGATGCAGGGACTGCAGGACAAAGTTGTCGTGGTAGCCGGGGCCGCCACCGGACTCGGGGCCGACTCTGCACAGCGGTTGGCCCGCGAAGGCGCGAAAGTAGTTGTCGGTGACCTCAACCCAGCAGGTGCCGAGAAGACCGCCGCCGCGATCAACGAGGCAGGCGGCCAGGCCGTTGCCTCGCAGTTCGACATCGCCGACGACGATTCGGTCAAGGACCTCATCGCCTTTGCGGTCGCCACCTTCGGCGGACTCGACGCCGTCCACGTCAACGCCGGCGACATGGCCGCGGTCTCCAAGGACACCAACGTCGTCGACATCGACCTCGAGATCTGGGACCGCACCATCGCAGTCAACCTCCGCGGGCACATGCTGGTCAGCCGGCACAGCATCCCCGAACTCCTCAAACGCGGCGGTGGATCGCTCGTCTACACGTCATCGGTAGCATCGTTCGCCGGTCAACCCCAGCGTCCCGCCTACGCCGCGACCAAGGCCGGCATCAATGCCATCGCCCGCCATGTCGCCGCCGGATGGGGCAAGGACGGGATCCGGGCCAACGCCCTCACCCCGGGCCTGATCCTGACCGATGAGATCAAGCAGGGCGCCGATCCGAAGATGTTGCAGGGCATGCTCAAAGGCGCTCGCAGCCCCCGACTCGGAGAAGCCCGTGACGTCTCCAGCATGGTCGCCTACCTGATGTCCGACGAGGGTTCCTGGATCAACGGCCAGGTCGTCAACATCGACGGCGGCACCTACTTCCGCTGACTGACCCGCTCCACCCTCCGTCGACCGTGCCTTAATCGCCGCCGAGCGTGCCCTAGTTACCGCCGAGCGTGCCAAAGATGCTCACGCCAAGCGCTTTTCGGCACGGTCAATGGCGACTTTGGCACGCTCGACGGTGGTATCGGCACGCTCGGCGGAGGGGCGGGCGGGGTGGGTCAGAGTTTGATGGTGACGCACTTGACCTGACTGTAGTGATGCAGCGCCTCGACACCCTTCTCGCGACCGTAACCGCTGTTCTTCCAACCGCCGAAAGGTGTTTGGACGGACGCCGTTGACCAGGTGTTGACGAAGACCTGGCCGACCCGCAGGCGGTCGCTGACCGTCAATGCCCGGGAGACGTCTTTGGTCCAGACCCCGGCGACCAGTCCGTAATCGGAATCGTTGGCCATCGCAACGGCTTCGGCGTCGTCATCGAACGGGATCACCACGACGACGGGGCCGAAGATCTCTTCACGGGCGATCCGTGCGGAGTTGTCCACGCCGGTGTAGATCGTCGGGTCGATGTAGAACCCGCCGGTCTCGTCGGCGACCGTCGACACCGTGCCACCGGTGGCCGCATGCGCCCCATCGGATTCGGCGACCTTGAAGTATTCCTGCACCCGCGAGAACTGGTCCCGCGTGATCAGCGGACCGATGTCGTGGCCCACACGTACGTTCGCGGCGCGGTCGACCAACCTCCGGACCACCTCGTCATGGACCGAGCGATGGACCAGCAGTCGGGTGCCGGCAGAACAGACCTGTCCCGCGTTGGCCGTGAACGCCTGCAGTGAACCGGCCACGGCCGCATCGAGATCGGCGTCGGCGAAGATGATGTTCGCCGACTTCCCGCCCAATTCGAGGGTGAGCGGAATGATCCGTTCAGCCGCGATCCTGCCGATCGCCCGTCCGGTGGGAACAGACCCGGTGAAGGCGACTTTCGCCACCGACGGATGCTCCACCAGTGCGGCGCCGGCATCCCGTCCGTCGCCGAGGACCACATTGAAAACGCCCGGCGCAAAACCGACCTCGGACGCCAGCTGCGCCAACCGCACAGTGGTCGACGATGTGTACTCGGAAGGCTTGACCACCACCGTGTTCCCGGCCGCCAATGCGGGCGCGCACGCCCTGGCCGCCTGGTTGATCGGCACGTTCCACGGGGTGATCACACCGACGACACCGAACGGTTCACGCCGGGTGTAGACATGTTGATCCGGCGCCACATCCAGGGTCTCCCCGACCGGCATCCCGATCAGTCCACCGTAGAAGTCGAAGTAGGTGGCCGAGCCCTCGATCTCTCCCAGGGCGACGGCTTCGGGCTTGCCGGTCTCACTGACCTCCAACTGCGCGAGTTCCGTTGCGTTCTCGCGCATCGCACGTGCGAGGTCGGAGAACAACCGGGCGCGCGCCAGTCCCGGCACCTGACGCCAGGCCTGCGCAGCCGAGTCGGCCGCGGTGACCGCAAGGGAGATGTCCACACCGTTCCCGGCGGCGATCCGGCGAACCTCTGTGCCGCTCGCCGGATCTGTGACACCAAGGTATTCGCCGGCCGACGGCGCCACCGGGGCGCCACCGATCCAGTGGTCGAGTTTTTGCACGTCTGTCAGGTCCTTTTAACTGGTCGGGGGAAAATCGCAGGCCGCTTGTGGAGAAAATCATGCGGATATCCGAGCCGCACCCGGTTTGCCGTCTCCAGCCGATCGAGGTGCGTCTGTTCCAACCGTACCGCCAGGGCGCCCAGATCATCTCCCACATCAGATCGATGTGGTCGCGAATGTCATTGCACCGAGGCAGAGTTCACCGACCCGAATCCCTGACCTTCCGAGGACCCGCACCGGCATCGCCGTACCGAATCCCTCGATCGCACTACGCGTCATCGTCGACCACCCAGTTCACGAATCGATGCAGCGGATACATGCCGTCATGAGGTCCACCCATGCTGCCCTTCATGGCACTTCCGAGTTTCACCAGACGTTGCACGCCCGCGGTGGCCAGATCATCACGGACCTCGGCTTTTCGATGCGTCGGGTACACCCCGACGGTCTGCGTGGCGACGGTGGCCAACGCCGCCGCGTCCCGCATGGTGTCGACCGGGATGACGTTCACGGTCTTGTTGGTGGGATGGAAGTCGACCATCTCCGGCGACCGGACAACCAGTCCGCGCCCGTCGAACGCACCCCAGACCCGGTATTCGGGTTCGAGGAAGCGCATCCCCTCGACTGCCTCGCGGATGTCGGAAGCCGGTTTCGGCCCGACTGCCGACGCGAAATCCCGGTCCACACCGAGACGTTCGTGGAGCAGTTCGCAGAAGCGGTCCACCTGCTCGACATCCCCTTCGACGCAGATGTGCCGGGCCGCGAGACAGGCATCCTGGTTGAAGATCGTGACGTCCTTGGCGGCCAGCTCCGCGACCTCGAGCAGGCCCTCCTCGGACTCGAAGGCCTCGCGGCCGATGACCGACATCGATACCTTGGGATCGAAGGAGATGAGCCCGAAACCGGGGCCCACATATTTCGCCGCGTTCTCGATCGCGGCCCCGCCACCCCAGGCGACCAGTTTGTCGAAGTACTGCGACCGGTAGAGAATGCTCTCGACCTTCTCGTCTCCGCCCCTCCAGTACACCGCCGACATCGATTGGAGCACTGGATGATCGGGCGCGATGTCGGCCATGGTCCGCAGTACCGCGACGGTGGTGAACGGATCGGCAGACGGCATCTTGAACACGTTGACGGCCTTGGTCAGGGCGGCGTCGGCGATCGACGTCATGGCCGCACTCGGCGAGTTGCCCGCCAGCATGTGGACCAGCCGGGGCGGGAAAGCCCTGATGCGGCTGACACTTCCGTTCGGATCGATGTTCTCCACCCAGCCGTCGAGCACATCGAGGCTTCCGAAGGTCTTCTTCAGCCGGTATTCCATCGCCTCCCTGGTGAGGAACTGTCCCGGCCGAGCGAAGGTGTTCTCGATGATGCGTCGCGGAAGGGCGCTGACCTGCAGCGTCATCTCCAGCGATTCCTGCAGGTATTCGTTCTTCTCCAGCGACAGGTGCGACGCCGTCTCGACCAGGAAGTCGATGATCTCCGACACCGGCATGTCGAAGGCCGGTCCCTGCTGCGTGCGCGGCACGAACAGGTCGTTGAACTCGATTTTCGGGGTCACAAACGGGACGCCGAAATCCCTTGAGAGATACTCGTTGTCCTCACCCCAGATCAGCTTGCCCCGAACGAAATGCGGTACCCGGATCTTGGATTTGGTCGGGCTCGATGTGGCAGTCATGTGATGGGTCCTCAGTCCTCGATGAATCCACGCACGTAGGCATCCATGGTGCCGGCGCAGGTGATCTTGTCGTCGTCCTTGAGATCGGAGTAGCGGGCGATCTCATCGAGGACGCTGGTGCCGGCTCGACCACAGGGGCATCCGTCGAGTTCGGCGATGATCTTGTCCCCGGAAATCGTTCCGCCCCAGCGTCCGTCGACGGTGGTGTCGAAGAAGGCCGCCCGGCCCTCGACCTGTCCGTCGGAGACCGGCGCCATCGACTCGCCGTTCTTGTCGAGCACGAAGAGGATCACCTCGGCCGGGACGTGGTACCGCCCGGACAGACATTTCGGCAGGCGCAGGTTGAGCTCCTGCATCGAGTAGTAGTGCAGGAAACGGGCAGGGTCGATGCTGAGCAGGCGGTAGATCTGCTCCTGGTAGTCCTCGGGCAGGGACATGCCTTTGAGGCCGCCACCGGTCGTCAGCGCGTTCTGGCCGGTGATGTCGCCGTCTTTGGCACCGATCTCCTTCAGGATCTCGGTCAGCCGGAACAGATTCGGGAACTGCGAGCTGAAGAAGAAGCGTTCGGAACGCCGGGCGAGGATCTGCTCGGCGAGGTAGTGCAATCGATCCTCGTTCTCCTGTTGACGCTGCGCTGCTCTCGCCTCGAATGCGGCGATCTCATCCGGTGCGGCAGTGCCGTCGGCCATGGCCCGGCGCATCGCCTGCAGCAGCGCCATGTATTTGTGGTGTCCGGCCGGGGCGGTGCTCGGTGGCATCGCGATACCGTCCGGCCTGCCGTACGTCTCGGCCAGCATGTCTTTCAACGCAACGTGCGCGGTGAGGCTGGTCTCCGGACCCACCGGGATGAAGTTCCAGATCTGTTGCGGCCGAACACCGAGGTCGGTCAGACAGTCGAACATGTTGGTCGAGTTCGTGTCGAGGTCGGTCCGGGTCTTGTTGAGGAAGGAACCCTTTCCGCTGGTCCCACTGGAACTCGACACCATGTGTCCCGCGGCTTCGAGGCGGCCGATCCAGCCATCGACGTCTTCGACCCCGTCGACGTCGACATCGGCCACCCGGTGGGTCGACAGCGAGTCGAGCCAGCGATTCATCTGGGACCACTTACCTTTGGCGATAAGCGATTCCGGGTAGCTCTTGTACGTCGTGTGCGGGAACAGCAGCGGGATGAGGTCTTCACGGGCCCGGATCTGCGTGATGCCTTCAGCGTCGGCACGCTGCCGCAGAACGGGCACCTGCTCGCGGCGCTCCTGGAAACGGGCATCGAGTTGCTCGACGACATCTCGTGGATTCGTGGTCACTGACATTGCTGCCTCCGTGGAAGGTGGAACGTGAAGAGAAAGGGGGGTACGGCGGACCGACTTCATTAACCATACCCGCGGGTAAAGTTTTATGTCCAGGGCTCGAGGTGGCAGACTTTCCCAGGTGACCTCGACCAACTCCGACACACCACCGGGCGGCCCGACCCGCAGCCGCGGTGGTCGGCCGACAAAAGCGCAGGCGGGCGCGCTCGATCGCAAGATTCGCCAGTGCGCTCTGGAGGAGTTCCTGCAGCACGGCTACGAGGGCACGTCGATGAACGCGATCGCCGCCGCGGCCGGAACCACCAAACCCTCGCTGTACGCCCGGTTCCCGACCAAAGAGGACGTGTTCCGTTCGGTACTCGGGTGGGCACTGCAGCAACACGATTGGCCGGAGCCCGAACCGCCGGCACCCGATCCCGACGACCTCGAGGCGGCGCTGACGGCCGTCGCTCGTGCCGCCGTCCGTCGCGCGACCAATCCGTCGATGATCAAGCTGGAGCAGATAGCCATCGCCCACGCGTCGCGCTATCCCGAAATAGCCCGTCGCACATTCGGAACCGGGTTCTGGCCGCGCAAGCAGTTTGTAGTCGAGCTACTCGTCCGGCACACCGCGACAGGATCGATCGAGGCCGACGACCCGGACATGCTCGCCGAACTGTTCCTCGGCCTGGTCGGCGGCCAGGCCCGACTGGCCTCGTTCGGCATCGTCCGGGACACCGCCGAGCAGGATCGGCACATCCGGGCCGCGGTCGCACTGTTCCTCCGCGGCCTGCGTCCTATGCCTTCGGGGTGACCGCCCGGATACAGAACTCATAAATGTGGTCGATGTCGGCCGGTGTGGGTTCGGTTCGACGCCACAGGTAGTCCGCGAGCATGCCGAGCGTGGCATGGGCGGCGAGCAACGCGTCGAAATCCGGGTCGGTGCTGCCGAGTTCGGCAAAGGGTTCGGTCAGCAACGACGCCATCGGGCCGTTGGCCGACACCGCGCCCTGCATGCTGTCACCGGCGAGACCACTGGCATTCCACGAGACCGCGCGGGTGGAATCGGCGGTATCCCCGATCGCCTGCGCGAGCACACCTTCGACCCAACGATGGACCTTGCCCTCGGGGCTCGGCTCCTTGCTCATCTGATGAGCGACGTACCGGCGCAAGCGTGCGGTGCCGTCCTCCAGTAACGCCGCCACGAGCGCATCCTTCGACGAGAAGTGCCGGTAGAAGGCCTCATTCGACAGACCAGCGGCAGAAACGATGTCGGCAACCCGGGGCCGGGACTCGGTGCCCCGCTCCTGGATGACACTGAGCGCGGCATCGAGCAACCGGCGCACCTCGGCCGCATAGTTGGCACCCCGCTTGGCCAGGCTGCGCTCGGCGATCCGGCTCGCCAGATCGTCGGCCGCGTCCTCGCTCATCTGTTTGTCCACAGCATCAAGATTAGTGCCCATCCGTCGGTGGGTACTCGGTGGTGACCTCCAGCAGTCGCATCGTCGGGGGCGGATCGGTCTGCTGCAGGTCCGACAACGTGAGCGCACCCGACCGCGCCGCAGCCATCATGCCCTTGAGGATCTGCTCGAGGTCGTCACCTTCCAACTCGTAGATCGCGACGTACGGACCGTCCTTGTCGACCGGCGCGAACCGCCGGACCGACACGATGCCGTCGATCGCGGTCATCTCGGGAAGGTGGACCTCGTTGTACCAGCGGTTGAACTCGGCATCGACATCCTCCGATGCCGGCCGGGATTCGACGTAGTAGATGCCCTTTGCCATATAGTGTTGCCTCTCAATTGTTTTCACCGACCACGGTCAGGGGGAACCGGGTCCCCTCACTGCGGCACACAGGCCGCCGTCCACCAGCAGGTCGGTGCCACTGAGGACGCTCGCCTCGTCCGACAGAGCAAAGGCAACGACGGATGCGAGCTCGGCCGCCTGCCCGAGCCGGCCCACCGGCGTCGTCCCGATCCACTCGGCGATCCGCGGATTGTCCGCCGCTTCCTGACGGCCCTGCGGGGTGTCGATGAGCCCCGGCGACACCGAGTTCACCCGCCCGCCCAGTGGCCCCAGACGAACAGCCTCTTGTTGCGCATAGCGCTTCACGCCGAGTTTGGCCACGGCGTAGGCCGCGCCCGGATGCTCGATCTTCGGCCCGAAGCTCTCCCGGATCCGGTCCAGGAACCCGGGTTCCAGCGGATGGTCGAGTATCTCCGCGGTGGCGGCGTCGATCTGGACCCCACCGATCGCCGGTGCCATCGACGCAAAGTAGACCCACGCCGTCCCGGCCGTGGTCAGCGACCGAAACGCCTCGGCAAGCCTTGCGGTCGCGACCAGGTCGACCGTGAAGATCCGGCGCCAGTCCGCCATCGTCGGCGAGATGCCCGCAACATGGGCGACCGCACGCAGGGTCCCGAGTCCGGCAACCCGGTCGGCAAGCCGCTGCACGCCGTCGGCATCGGTGATGTCGAGGACATGGTGTTCGACGACAGCCGCATCGGCCGACGACAGTTCCTCCGCCGCGGCTTTCACCGTGGCCTCATCGAGGTCGACGAGTACCAGCGTGTCGACCATCCCGGTCAGCCGGCGCGCACAGTCCAGCCCCATGCCGCGTCCGGCGCCGGTCACCACGCCAACAGTGCCCATCAGTGCGGCGCCCAGCACTGCTGCAGCGATGGCTCGGCTGCGCGGGTCACGAGTTCCATCCGAAAGCCGGTGTCGCTGCGCAGGAATGCGAAGAACAGTGAGCCGTCCGGACCCCCGCGGGTCACCTCGGTGACGTAGCCCTGTTGTACGAGGTCGGCGACGTCGGCGGCGACGTCGTCGGACCAGTAGCCGGCGTGATGGATGCCCGCCGGATCGGCCGGTTCCCAGAAGGTACCGGGAATACTGCGCACCACCTCCAGCCTGGGGGTGGTGATCGAGTACGCACACCGGACATCGACCGTCACCTCCCCGGTGGGCAGCGTGACCTCGATGGGAGCCCCGATCTCCGGGCCCCACTCGTAGCCGAGGAGCGACGACAACTGCGCCTTGGTCGCCTCCAGATCGTGCGTCACGATTCCGACGTGAAACAGGTCTTCAGCCTTCATGGGTGGTAACCGCCTTTCCGTGGGGACACCCTATTCGGAACGATCTTCACACAAACAAGAATTGTGTTCCGTCTCGCCAGAATGATATTCTCACACGGAACGAGGAGGCCGCCATGGCATGGGATTTTGAGACCGACCCGGAGTACCAGGCAAAACTGGACTGGGCCGATGAATTTGTCCGCGAAGAAGTCGAACCACTCGATCACGCGTGGCCGCATATGCAGTTCGTCCCGCTGGACGGGGGTCGACGCAAGGCGATCGACCCGCTCAAGCAGCGGGTTCGCGACCAGGGTCTGTGGGCCACCCACCTCGGCCCCGACCTCGGCGGCCAGGGTTACGGCCAGCTCCAGTTGGCCCTGCTCAACGAGATCCTCGGCCGTTCGTCGTGGGCTCCGATCGTCTTCGGCTGCCAGGCTCCCGACACGGGCAACGCCGAGATCATCGCCCACTACGGCACACCGGAACAGAAAAAGCAGTACCTGCAGCCACTGCTCGACGGCGAATGCTTCTCGAGCTACTCGATGACCGAGCCGCAGGCCGGTGCCGATCCGACACAGTTCAAGACCAGCGCGGTCCGGGACGGTGACCATTGGATCATCAACGGGTACAAGTACTTTTCGTCGAACGCCAAGACCGCCTCGTTCCTGATCGTCATGGTTGTCACCAACCCCGACGTGAGTGCGTACAAGGGCATGTCGATGTTCCTGGTCCCCACCGACACCCCGGGCGTGATCATCGAACGCAACGTCGGATTGTTCGGTGAGCCGATGGACGAGGGCACCCACGCCCTGATCCACTACGACAATGTCCGCGTCCCCGACAGCGCACTACTCGGCGGTGAGGGTCAGGCGTTCGCGGTGGCCCAGACCCGCCTCGGCGGTGGCCGGATCCACCACGCGATGCGCACGATCGGGTTGGCGCAGAGGGCGATCGACATGATGTGCGAGCGCGTGCTGAGCCGCGAGACCGCAGGCAGCCGCCTGGCCGACAAACAGTTCATCCAGGGCTACATCGCCGACTCGTACGCCCAGTTGGCACAGTTCCGGCTGTTCGTCCTCAACACGGCCTGGAAGATCGACAAGTACAACGATTACAAGAAGGTCCGCAAGGACATCGCCACCGCCAAGGTGGTCATGCCCACGGTCCTGCACGACATCGCTTGGCGCGCAATGCAAGTACACGGCGCCCTCGGTGTCACCAACGAGATGCCGTTCCTGACCATGGTCCACGGCGCCGCGGTGATGGGCCTGGCCGACGGTCCCACCGAGGTCCACAAGATGACCGTGGCCAAACAGGTCCTGCGCGACTACAAGGGCACCGAAGACCCGTGGCCCACCGAGTGGATTCCTCGCAAACAAGCCGAAGCCAAAGCCAAATACGCCGAATTTCTCGAACTCGAAGTGGGGAACCTCTGATGGATCTGATCAAGCTCGCAGACTGGATGGACGAAGCCGGACTGCCCGGCAAGGGCGAACCGCTCGACGCCAAGTTCCTCTCCGGCGGAACACAAAACGAGATCTACAAACTCACCCGCGGCGACAACGTCTCGGTGATCCGGATGCCGCCGCCGGGCGCACCGGCCAACCGCGATGAAGGCATCATGCGGGAATGGCGCATCATCGAGGCCCTCGACGGCACCGATGTTCCGCACACCAAGGCCATCGCCGCCTGCGCCGACACCTCGGTCCTGGGACGTTCGTTCTACCTGATGGGGTATGTCGACGGCTGGTCGCCGATGGACAACAAACAGTGGAAAGAGCCCTTCACCTCCGACCCCGAACTGCGAAAAGGCCTGGCGTATCAGCTCGCCGAAGGTATCGCACTGCTCTCGAAGGTCGACTGGAAGGCTCAAGGCCTGGGCGATCTGGGCCGGCCCGACGGTTTCCATGAGCGCCAGGTGTCTCGCTGGACCCGGTTCTTCGAGCGGATCAAGGGCCGCGAACTCGAAGGTATGACCGAGGCCACCGCGTGGCTCAATGCCCACAAGCCGCTCGACTTCATCCCCGGAATCATGCACGGCGACTACCAATTCGCCAATGTGATGTACAAGGAAGGCGCCCCGGCACAGCTGGCCGCGATCGTCGACTGGGAGATGGGCACCGTCGGTGACCCCAAGCTGGACCTGGCCTGGATGGTCCAGGGCTGGCCCGAGGACACCAACGCGCCCGAGGCCGCCACCGCCAGCTACGTCGATCTGTCCGGAATGCCCTCACGCGACGAGATGATCAACCACTACTCCAAGGTCTCCGGACGCCAGGTCGACGACCTGGACTACTACCTGGTCCTCGCCAAGTGGAAGCTCGCCATCGTCCTAGAACAGGGCTTTCAGCGCGCCGGTGACGACATCAAGTTGCAGTCTTACGGTCCGGTCATCGACACCCTGATGCGTTCGGCCGCCGACTTCGCAGAATCGAGCGACTACAAATCATGAGCACAACGACCGACGAGCTCATCTCAGAGCGGCGCGGCGCCGTCCTGATCCTGCGACTCAACCGCCCCGAAGCCCGAAATGCGCTCACCGGCAGCCTCCTTCGCGGAATCGGTACGGCCGCACTCGAAGCCGAAGAAGATCCGGAGATCCGCGCCATCGTCCTGACCGGTACCGGTGATCGCGCATTCTGTGCGGGCATGGATCTTCGTGCGTTCGCCGAAGGTGGAGACTTCTCCTCCGAGGGTTTCGAGCGCCTCGCCAGTGGCGCGCTGGCCGTCCCGGTGATCGGTGCCGCGAACGGCACCGCCATCGGCGGCGGCCTCGAACTGCTGCTCGGCTGCGACATCATCGTCTCGTCGACGGCAGCGAAGTTCGGACTCCCCGAGGTCAAGCGTGGCCTCTTCCCCGGTGGCGGCGGAACCACGATCGGTACCCGCATCCCGATGGGCATCGCCCTGGAGATGACATTGACCGGCGATCTGATCACGGCGCAGCGTGCGTACGAGATCGGCCTGGTCAATGCTGTTGCGTCGCAGGAGGATGTGCTCGACGTGGCGATCGGCTATGCCGAACGTGTCGCGGCCAACGCCCCCTTGGGCCTGGCCGCCTGCAAAGAGCTCGTCCGACTCTCGGTCTCGGACGCCGCCGCCGCCAAGACGCGGCTGGCCGAGCAACAGGCGATCGTCTTCAGCAGCAGCGACGCCAAAGAAGGCGCGATGGCATTCATCGAGAAGCGCGAACCGAACTGGCAAGGGCGGTAAGGCGTATGCGCGCAGCCGTGTGCCCGGAACCGGGTCCGCCGGAAATCGTTGAGGTTCAGGATATTCCGGCTCCATCTTTGAAAGCCGGTCAGGCCCGCGTGGCAGTTACCTGCGCCGCAGCGAACTTTCCCGACGTCCTCGTGATCGCCGGGGAGTATCAGGTCAAGGTCCCCACACCGTTTGTGCCGGGCAGCGAGTTCGCCGGCACCGTCACCGAGGTCGCCGACGATGTCACATCCGTGGCTGTCGGCGCCCGGGTGACCGGGACGGGCATCGTCGGTGCGTTCGCCGAAGAGGTCTGTGCCACCGCGGCCGGACTGAAGATGATCCCGGAATCGATCTCCGACGAGGTGGCCGCCGCGTTCGGTGTCGCCCACCGCACGGCCTACCACACGCTGCGCTCGGTGGCCCGCATCAAAGCGGGCGACCACGTGATCGTCCTGGGCGCCGGCGGCGGCGTGGGACTGGCGGCGGTGCAACTGGCCGTCGCCATCGGCGCCACCGTCACCGCCGTGGCCTCCTCGGACGAAAAACTGGCCGTGGCCAAGGATTACGGCGCAACAGCGGTGATCAACCACCGCAACGCCGACCTTCGCACCGCCCTGCGGGAGCTGGTCCCCCAAGGCGCCGACGCGGTCATCGACCCGGTCGGAGGTGACCAGTCCGAGCCGGCGCTGCGGGCGCTGGGCCGGGGTGGACGTTTTGTCACCATCGGGTATGCCTCCGGCACGATTCCGCGCATCCCGCTCAACCTCGTCCTCGTCAAAGGGGTACAGGTGCTGGGATTCCAGTTCCAGGACCTGCCGCCGGACGAGTACCGGCGCAACGAGGACGAACTCGCCGAACTCCTCGTCGAGGGCACCGCGGTCCCCCACATCGGGGCCACCTACCCCCTGGAGCAGGCGGCCTCGGCGCTACGCCTGGTGGCCGACGGTCAGGCCATCGGCAAGGTTCTGGTCAAGGTAGCCACTGCTTGAAATGTCTGCGTGACAATGACATCGGCGAAAGGCGAAGCATGAGCGAACAGTTACGGGAGCAGAAACGCGGCCGACGCATCGCCATGACACCGGAGGAGCGCGATGTGTTCCTGAACGCGAACCGCACCTGCCGGATGGCAACGAGCGGCGTGAACGGTGCCCCGCACATGTCAGCACTCTGGTACGTCTGGGACGGCGAGGCCCTGTGGCTCAACTCCCTTGTGAAAAGCCAACGCTGGACCGACATCGTTCGCGACCCGAGGGTGTCCGTGCTCGTGGACTCTGGTGACGACTTCTCCGATCTGTGCGGCGTGGAGATCATCGGCAACGCAACCCCGGTCGGTGAGGTCCCGAGGACCGGTGAGCCGATCGAAGAGCTCATCGCCCCGGAAGCAGCATTCGGAGCGAAGTACGCCGGTGGCAGGTTCGGCTACGACGGAAGGCATGCCTGGCTTCGGGTCGTCCCGACGAAGATCGTCAGCTGGGATTTCCGTAAGGCCGGGAAGTAGCCGCTGATGGCCACATCGTGCACATCGGACATCGAATCGGCGAAAGCGCGAACATCCGAGCCGTCCCCGGCCACAATGTTCACGTGAGCGGAGCAGCCGGGCGGCCCACACCGTCGTCGACACCCGTACGGGCAACGATGACGGTGGTTCCCGCCTTCGCCACCAACGATCAGCTCGTCGACGCAGTCCGGCTCGTGAAGCAGGAGCGCAGGCGAGCGCGAAGCCGCGACCTGCCCTACCGGCTGGCCGTCCTCGGCACCACCACCGCCGACCTTGTCGAACACGCCGGCGGCCTGCTGTTCGACCACATCATGGCGGGCTGGGTTGTCACCGTTCTGGTTCCATCAGACGCCGATCCGCGGCCGCTGCAGATACTCGGCACCCGGATACTCGACGTGGACACAGCCCTGAAGATGGATCTCGAGCCGTCACTGCGGTCACGACGCCACGGCCCGTGGCCGCACAAGGTCGTGATGTCGGGTGATGTATGTGCCCGCAATCCCCTCTTGCACAAGGGCGTTCTCCAATCCTTCGACAACGGCGACACCAACACGATGCTGTGGGGCCCCCGCCGGCCTGCTGTGCACGCCGACGACATCACGCCCGTCGAGCATCAACTCAGCAACGCAGCGCGCGCTTTCAAGGCACATGCGCTGGCCGCCACGTCGGCAGCGGACACCGAGGTCTCGCAGGTGGAATCCTTCACCGGCAACAAGGTACGCACCAAGGCTCCACCGGCACTTCATCTCGCTTGATCAGAGCACACCGACGCGACAACACCTGGGCCCCGACACAGTAAGTGTCGGGGCCCAGGTGAGTATTTGTCGTCGTGTCAGGCCGGAACGAGGTCCGACAGACCCTCCCACGACCGGGTCTTGCCGCAGCGGAACACCTCGGTGAGGCCGACCGCATCGGCGGGCAGAGATGCGGCGGCGAGCGCCTGCGCCTTGAAGGCCCGGGCGGCAACACTGAGACGGTGACGCACCGTTCCGATCCGGGTATCGAGCTCGGACGGCAGGCGATCACCCCAGAGCGTCACCTCGGTTTCACCGTCCTCGAGGATCTGCTGCACACCATCGCGCACCCGATCATCACGCTCGTAGAGCGATCCGGCGGTGACGACGGCCTGCGGATGGAATCCGAATCCCCGCCATTCGAAGGCCGACTCGAAGTCGACCGTCTGTGCGCCGAGGATCTGCAGGGCCCGCGCAGTCGGGTCGTCCTGCACCAGCACCGTGACATCCCAGCCGGCCATGCCGCGGTCGAACACCAGGCCGCCGGCGTACTTGATCACCTCATTTGCCGTCGGTGCAACGACCACCAGGCGGTACTTCACGAATTCGTCACCCGCCCGAAGTCCCTCGCCAGCGACTTTGCGTATTCCCTGAACACTTCCGTCAGTGGAAGTGATTGATCCAGCAGCCATGATGTTTCCATCCCATTGAGAAAGGCGACTATTTCGAAGGCCTTCAAATCTGCATCGAAGTCCGAGCGGTACCTACCATCGGCCTGTCCGCGCCGGATACCAGCGGCAACGGTGCCAATTGCGGCGTGATACCTGGCGAGCAGGCGATCATGCAGCGGCGCATCCGGTTCGAGGTTCTCCATCTGGAGCACCGCGAACGTTCCTATCAGTTCCGGGGACCGTTCGAATCGCTCGGCGACCCTCACGATCCCTTCGAGCAGATCGCCTTCGCGATCGGCATGTTGGTCGTCGTCGGCATCGCGCATCTCGAGAACCGCATGTAGGAGCTGTGCCTTGGACTCGAAATGGTGGAGCAAACCGGCGGAGCTGACGCCGGCTTCGGTGGCGATCTGCGACAGAGTCGTATTGCGCCACCCGTTACGTGCGAGCAACCGTTGCGCGACGTCGAGAATCTGTCGCTTGCGCTCCTCGCCTTTGACGAGAAGAGCTTCGTAAGGTCGATCACTCGCCACTGATGTCCTTCGCTCCAGCCAACCAACTGAACAGATAGTAGGTTGGATTCACCGATGTGACAAGAGTCTCACCAAATTTGATGTGGGTTGCAGATCACAGACCGAGCGATTTGGCGATGATCACCTTCATGACTTCGCTTGTGCCTGCATAAATGCGTGCAACCCGGGCATCGAGGTAGAGCCTGGCGATGGGATATTCGGCCATGTATCCGTACCCACCGAACAGCTGCAGGCACCGATCGACGACTCTCGCCTGGACTTCGGTGCAAAAGAGTTTCACCCGTGCGGCGTCAGAACCGGACAATTCGTCGTCCACCAGATCGAGGACCGCGCGGTCGACCATCGCCTGTCCGGCCTCGATCTCGGCCGACATGGCCGCGAGTTCGAACTTGGTGTTCTGGAACGAACTGACCGGCGTACCGAACGCCTTGCGTTCTTTCACGTACTCGATGGTGGTCGTCACGGCCGCCCGCGCCTGGGCGATCGAACCCACGGCCACGGTGATGCGCTCCTGCGGCAGGTTCCGGCCGAGGTAGCCGAACGCCTTGCCTTCCTCACCGAGCAGGTTCGACACCGGCACCCGGACATTGTCGAAGGACAGTTCTACGGTGTCCTGGACCTTGCAACCCATCTTTTCGAGCACCCGGCCGCGTTCGAAACCTGGCATGCCGTCCTCGACGACCAGCAGCGACAGACCGCCACGACGGTTGTCCGGATCGGTCGATGTCCGGGCCAGGACGATCACCAGGTCGGCGAGCAATCCGCCGGTGATGAAGGTCTTGGCACCGTTGAGCACATACTCGTCGCCTTCGAGCACGGCGTTGGTGCTCACGCCTGCGAGGTCGGATCCGGTGCCCGGTTCGGTCATCGCGATCGCCGACAGCAGCGTGCCCTTGGCAAGCCCCGGGAACCAGCGGGTCCGCTGGTCCTCGTTGGCGTACTCGAGGAAGTACGGGAGGATGACGTCGAGCTGGGTCCGGACGGTGCTCAACGTGACCAGCGCTCGCGCCGCTTCCTCCTGGAGGATGACGTTGTAGCGGTAGTCGCGCAGGCCGGCGCCGCCGAACTCCTCGGGGATTGCGATACCGAGCAGTCCGAGCGATCCGAGTTCGGCGAAGATCTCGCGCGGCATCTGACCGGCTTTTTCCCAGGCCGCGTACTCCGGAACGATGCGCTTGCCGATGAAGTCGCGCGCCAGCGCCCGGAACTCCTCATGGTCCTCGGTGAATACTCCGCGTCTCATATCGCTTCCTCTCTCACGAAACCAGTTCGACGAGGGTGGCGTTGGCAGTGCCGCCGCCCTCACACATGGTCTGCAGTCCGTACCGGATTCCGTTGTCGCGCATGTGATTGATCATGCGGGTCATCAGAATCGCCCCCGAACCACCGAGCGGGTGACCCAGGGCGATCGCACCACCGAGCGGGTTCAGCAGGGCCGGATCGGCACCGATTTCTGCGAGCCAGGCCATCGGGACCGGAGCAAATGCCTCGTTCACCTCGAACACGCCGACCTCGGACAGCTTCACGCCCGCCTTGTCGAGGACCTTCGCGGTCGCCGGGATCGGGCCGGTGAGCATCAGCACCGGATCATCACCGACGACGGCACCGGCGGTGTACCGCACCAACGGCTTCAAACCCAGCTCGCGCGCCTTTTCCGGGGTCATCACCAGCAATGCCGCTGCGCCATCGGAGATCTGGGACGAGTTGCCGGCATGGATCACGCCGTCTTCGGCGAACGCGGGCTTGAGGTTGGCCAGCTTTTCGACCGTGCTCCCCCGCCGGATACCCTCGTCGGCGGTGACGACACCGTCGTCGGTCGGGGTGGCGACGATCTGGGACTCGAACGCGCCGGCATCCTGCGCTTTCGCGGCCCGCTCATGGGAGAGCACCGAGAACTCGTCGACGGCGGTCCGGTCGAAACCCCACTTCTGGGCGATCTTCTCGGCCGAGATCCCCTGGTTGAAGGCAAAACCTTCATAGCGGCCAAGGGCTTTGGGCCCATACGGCGCGCCGGTCGAGCGGGCCGCACCCAGCGGCACGCGGCTCATCACCTCGACACCGCCCGCGACGACGACGTCCTGCTGGCCCGACATCACTGCCTGCACCGCGAAGTCGAGTGCCTGCTGGCTCGATCCGCACGCCCGGTTGATCGTGACCCCGGGGATCGATTCGGGCCATCCGGCGGCCAGGACCGAATACCGGCCGACATTGCTGGACTGGTCACCGACCTGCGAAACACAGCCCCACACAACATCATCGATGATCTCCGGGTTCACACCGCTGCGCTCGGCGAGGGCCGTGAGCACATGAGCCGAAAGATCGACCGGATGAACGCCGGCCAGTCCGCCGTTCCGTTTTCCGACTGCGGTACGAACCGCCTCGACGATGACAACTTCGCGCATCTACTTCTCCACTTCGGTGTTCTGTGATGACGGCCGGGGCACAGCCCACTGGCCGGTGAATTCCGGTGTTCGCCGCGCGCTGAAGGCGGCAAACGCCTCCTGGGCGTCGCGGGTCGCAAAATTGGCGGCCTGCGCGCGGGCCTCGTTGGCCAGCGCATCGTGCAACGTGCGATCGGCGCCCTCGTTGAGCAAGGCCTTCGTCTGTGCCAGCGCGATCGGCGGTCCGGCCGCGAGCCGGCCGGTGAGGTCGTCGACGAAAGCATCGATCTCCTCGGCGGCGACCACCCAGGTGACGAGGTTCAGCGCGCGGGCCTCGGTGGCATCGATCTGCTCGGCCAGCATCGTCAGTCGTTTGGCCTGTTGCAGGCCCACGAGTTTCGGCAGCAGCCAGGAACCACCTAGGTCCATCGACAATCCCCGCTTGACGAAGATCTGTGAAAACGTCGATCCCGGTGTGGCGACCACAAAGTCACAACCCAGCGCCAGATTCCAGCCCGCACCCACCGCCACCCCGTCGACCTTGGCGATCGTCGGCATCGGGAGGTTGTGCAGCAACTCGGCGACCGCGGTGAGGTTACGCAATTTGTATGTCGGATGCGTCGGGTCGGGGGTGGCGATGTCGGCGCCCGAGCAGAATGCACCACCGGCCCCGGTGATGACCAGCGCCCGGACGGTGCGATCGTCACCCGCGGCGATCAGCGCGTCCCGCAACGCGATCCAGAGTTCGCGACTGATCGCATTCTTGCGGCGCGGCCGGTTCAGGATGAGGGTCCGGACCCCGTCGCGATCATCGCACAGCAGTTCTGGCTCAGCGTTCATACGCCGGACCGACCGCACCCTGTGCCCGTAGTCCCA
Source organism: Williamsia sp. z34 (assembly GCF_059553395.1). Lineage (NCBI taxonomy): Bacteria > Bacillati > Actinomycetota > Actinomycetes > Mycobacteriales > Nocardiaceae > Williamsia > Williamsia sp. z34. The sequence goes on from NZ_JCANWW010000012.1 coordinate 57,161, forward strand.
CCAGATCGTCCTCGCCGACACCGACGTCGGCCAGGATCTTCTCGGTGTGCTCACCGAGCCCCGGTACCGCACCCATCGGCGGATCGAAACCCGAGATGATCGGGGGTGGCAGCAACGCCGCGATCGGACCGTTCGGAGTGTCGATGTCGCGCCAGCGGTCTCGTTCGGAGAGCTGCGGGTGCGCGATCACCTCACTGGGCAGGTTGTACCGGGCATTACCGATACCCGCCTTGTCCGCGATGCTCTGGATCTCGGACAGATCGTGCTCCGCGCACCAGGCTCCGACGGCCTCCTGCAGCACGTCCCGGTTGGCCACGCGGCCGCTGTTGTTCGCGAACCTGGAGTCGTCGGCGAGATCATCACGGCCGATGATCTCCCGCGCCAGACGCTGCCACTCGCTGTCGTTGGTCGTACCCAGGACCACCGTCTGCCCGTCGGCGGTGGCGTACGAACCGTACGGCGAGACCGCGGGCGAACTCATGCCCAGCGGCTGCTGGTCGACCCCGGAATGACGGGTGTAGTTCAGCTGGTAACCCATGACCTCGGCTGCGGTGTCGAAAAGACTCACCTTGACCTCGGCAGAACCCTTGCCCTCCGCAACGCGCCGGTCCCGCGAGTACAGCAGCGCGATGATCGACAGAGCGGCATAGAGACCGGTCGAGACATCCGCCACCGGCGGACCGGGTTTCGCCGGTTGACCGGGGAATCCGGTCACGGCGCAGACGCCGGCCTCGGCCTGGACCAGCAGATCGTAGGCCCGCTTGTGCGACAACGGACCACCACTGCCGTATCCGTCGATCTCGACCGCAACCAGATTCGGATGGCGCCGTGCCAGCTCGTCCCCCGACAAGCCGAGCCGTGCAGTCGCCCCTGGCGCGAGATTCGACACCAGCGCGTCGGCCCGGTCGAGCAACCGGTGCAGCAGATCGATCCCGGCCGCCGACTTCAGATCCAGGGTGACCGATTCCTTGCCACGGTTGGCCCAGACGAAGTGGGCGGCTTGGCCTTTCACCACATCGTCGTAGTGGCGGGCGAAGTCACCGCCCTTCGGATTCTCGACCTTGATCACCCGGGCCCCGAAATCTGCCAGGGTCCGGGTGCACATCGGGGCCGAGATGGCCTGCTCGAGCGTCACCACGGTGACACCGGCGAGCGGGCCCGCCGACTCACCGGCGTCCGGCCGGTCAGCGGCATCCGAAAGGTCAGCGGAGCTCATCACATCACCATGCCGCCATCGACCGGCAAGACCTGACCGGTGACAAACGACGAGGCATCAGAGGCGAGAAACAGGAACGCGCCGGCGATCTCTTCCGGTTCGGCCCAGCGCCGCAACGGAATCCGGTTGAGCATGTTCTCGGCGAACTTCTCGTTGGTGCGGATCGTCTTGGTCATCGGCGTCGCGGCCAGTGGGGCCAGCGCGTTGACGAGGATCTGCTTGCGCGCCAGCTCACGCGCCAGCGACTTCGTCAGACCGATGATGCCGGCCTTCGCCGCCGAGTAGTTGACCTGCCCCAGTGTCCCGGTGATACCGGCAGACGACGTCACGTTGATGATCCGGCCGGTGCCGTCGGTGGGGAGGTACCGCAACGCCGCCTGGGAGCAGTTGAAGGCGCCTTTGAGGTGGATGTCGAGCATCCGCTGGAACGACTCCCCGGTCGTGTCCTTGAACATCGCGGGCGCGGTGACCCCGGCATTGTTGACGACGATGTGCAGAACTCCGTCGGCGAGTGCGGCCGCCGCCGACGCAGCCGCGTCGGCACCTTCACGATCACTGACGTCGAGCTCGAATCCCTCTGCCTTGCCGCCGGCCTCGACGATGCGCTTGGCAACCAACGTGGCCGCCTCACCGTTGATATCGGTGACCAGAACGGCGGCACCGGCGGCGGCAAACGCTTCTGCCACAGCCGAACCGATGCCACCGGCTGCGCCGGTGACCAGGGCCGACCGTCCGGTCAGATCGAACATTCCAGTTTTGACGCTCATCAGTAGCTCCTCGGCATTCCCAAAGTATGTGAACCCAGATAGTTCAGGATCATCTCCTGGCTGATCGGGGCGATCTTCATCAGCCGGGCCTCGCGGAAGTACCGCGCGACGTGGTACTCCTCCGAGTAGCCCATACCGCCGTGCGTCTGCAGGGCCCGGTCGGCCGCATTGAAACCGGCTTCAGCACAAAGATACTTTGCGGTGTTTGCCTCACGGCCACAGGGCTTTCCATTGTCGTAGAGCCAGGTTGCCTTGCGCAGCACCAGTTCTGCGGCATCCAGATGGGCCAGCGCGTCGGCCAGCGGGAACTGGATTCCCTGATTCATGCCGATCGGCCGATTGAAGACGATACGTTCGCCGCCGTACTTGACGGCCTTGTCGAGGGCGACACGTCCGATACCGAGGGCTTCCGAGGCGATCAGCATGCGCTCCGGGTTGAGTCCGTCGAGCAGGTACTTGAAGCCCTGGCCCTCTTCTCCGACGCGATCCTCGATCGGGATCCGGAGATCATCGATGAACAACTCGTTGGAGGTCACCGCGTTTCGGCCCATCTTCGGGATCGGCCGGATCGTCACCTTGCTGCGGTCGAGATCGGTGAGGAACAGCGTCATGCCGTCGGTCTTCTTCTCGACATCTTCGTACTTCGTCGTCCGGGTCAGCAGCAGGATCTTCTCCGACTCCATCGCCTTGGAGATCCACACCTTGCGGCCGTTGACGACATAGCTGTCACCTTCGCGCTTGGCGAAGGTGGTGATCCGCGAAGTGTCCAGGCCGGCACCGGGTTCGGTGACGCCGAAGCAGACATGTAGGTCACCGTTGACGATGCGTGGCAGGGTACGGGCCTTCAGTTCATCGGATCCGTGCACAACGACCGGATGCATACCGAAGATCGACAGGTGGATCGAACTCGCGGCATTCATCGCGCCACCGGAACGGGACACCGCCTCGAGCAGCAGCGTCGCCTCGGTGATGCCCAGACCGTGACCGCCGTATTCCTCCGGCATGGTCATTCCCAGCCAACCACCGTCGGCGATAGCTTTGTAGAATTCTTTCGGAAACTCGTGCGCGAGATCCTTTTCCATCCAATACTGGTCATCAAAACGACTTGCCAGCTCGGATACCGACTTGCGGATCAGTTCCTGATCCTCGGTCAAATCAAAGTTCATTCCGGTGGACACAACGCATTCCTTCCGATCTTTTCCGTCTCGTGCCGATTTCCGCATCGAGTCACGCCTGCCGCTGCATGCAGGAGAATTCGCCGTTGCGGGAGGCCGGATTCCGACCCCCCGCGACGACGACATTCTGGCGCTCAGTTACCCGATCAGTCAGAAGCGGGCAGCGGCTTGGGGCTCTTGATACTCAGTTCGGCGCCATCGACGCTCAACGACCCGGTGCCCGCGGACGTGCAGAGCAACTCGATCGTGTCACCCGCGTCGACATAACGCTTTCCGAGAAGTGTTACCGGAGAGCTGCCGTCACCGGCGATCTTCGCCGCGGTGGCAGCGGGCACCATCGGTGCGCCGCCGCAGGCGACCACCACGTCCGAGGCCGGCGCCTTCACCACCACGACGCGGGTCGCGCAGCTGGTACTTGCCAGCTGATCACCGGGGCGCAACGGCGTGCTTTGCTGAGTCATCGTGTACATCCTTTTCGACGAGAACCTTATCGTTGGGAGAGAGCTGTTCGGAGAGGTTGCTGAAGTCGAACGCCTGCCGGGCCAGCCAGAACCGCAGGAACTCCGTGAGGGAGTAGCGCAAGAACACCGCCGACCCGACAACAGCCAGCGAGATACCGATCAGTGCGATGACGATCGCATCGCGCTGCTCGAGCGGACTCGCGGTGCCATGCGACATGAAGTAGGCGATGATCGCCAGCACCGGGCCGATCACCATCAGCGCGAGGCCGATGCGCAGCCAGAGCTGCGACCGGCCGGTGGCCGGATCGGCGATCTTCAGCTCGGACAACTCACGGGTGAAGCGATCGGCGCGGGATTCGGATGAGGTCATGAGGAACTTCCTAGGTAGAGGGCTGCCAGTTCTTTTCGGAATTCGTCGTCGGGACGACCCTGGTGTTCGACCCGTCCGCGGACTAGCACCGCGGCATGGTCTGCATAGTCGAGAACGGCCGCCGCGAACTGCTCGACAACCAGTACGGCGACACCCTGCCGGGCGATCTCCGCCACCTGCTCATAGAGCTCGGCGACGATCAGGGGCGCCAGCCCCATCGACAACTCGTCGAGCAACAGCACCGCGGGATCGGTTGCCAGACCCCGGGACAGGGCCAGCATCTGCTGCTCACCGCCGGACATCGTGCCGGCGGTCTGCGTTGCCCGCTTGCCCAGAATCGGGAAGCGACTGAACGCGATCTCTTCGATCTCCGCGCGCGAACGCCCGGTGAAGGTCATCATCTGCAGGTTCTCCCGGACCGTCAGGTTCGGGAACACGCCGCGACCCTCGGGGATCAGGCAGACACCGGCGCGGGCCACATCACCCAACGCCATTCCGGTGGCGTCTCGTCCGCCGAGAATCAGCTGACCCGATTTGACCGGGTGGTTGCCGGCCGCCACGTTCAGCGTCGTGGTCTTGCCGGCACCGTTCGGTCCGAGCAGGGCGACCACCTGTCCGGCGGAGACGCTCAGATTGATGCCGTGGAGGACCGAGATGGCGTCATAAGCCGCCCGGACGTCCCTCAGTTCCAACATTGGAGTCATGCTTCCGTCCCCAGGTATGCAGCCAGAACCTTTTCGTCTTTACGGATCACATCGGGCGGACCCGATGCGATGATCTTGCCGAGGTCGAGCACGAACACCTGGTCACAGACTTCCATCACCAGCTCCATGTCGTGTTCGACCAGCAGGATCGCCGCACCGCGGTCGGCGATCGTACGGAGTAGGAGCGCGAAGCGTTCCGTCTCCTCGGGATCCTGCCCGGCCGCGGGTTCGTCCAGCAGCAACAGACTCGGTTTGACGGCGAGGGCTCGCGCCACCTCCACCAAACGTCCCATACCCGTTGGCAACTCGTCCGAACTCACGTCGGCGATGTCCTGCAGACCGAGCCGTTCGACGATCTCGTCGACGACCTCCGTGGCGTTGCGACGATGGGGACCGAGCTCCGCAGCAACCAGCAGGTTGTCGCGAACGCTCAAGCGCCCGAACAGTTCCAGTCGCTGGAACGTCCTTGCCAGACCACGACGGGCCCTCTTCGAGGGACCTTCGCGCGTCACATCATGGCCATCCATCACCACCGTGCCGGTCACCGGCTTACGCAGCCCGGTGACCACGTCGAACAGTGTGCTCTTGCCGGCACCGTTCGGCCCGATCAAGCCGGTGATCTTGCCGGCCTCCGCCGACAGCGCAACGTCTTCCAGCGCCCGGTGGCCACCAAAGGCCACCGTCACGCCACTAACCTCGAGTTGCAATGGCATGGTCCAACACCTCCTCGTCCTCGGCGCGCCACGGGCGCTTGAGCCCCCACCACTCGACCGGGATGTCTTCATCCACAATCGACCCATCTGAGCCCAAAGTGTCCGAATTCGGGAATTCCGGATCGTCCGGATCGATGATCGGGGCGGGCTTGAGCGCCGCCCAGACCTGCAGGGCAATCACTCCGGCGACGATCCCGAAGAAGAAGATCCAGCCATCGAACACGTCGCCGAGTCGCAGTGCCCAGAGCAGCACGAACCAGCTCAGGAATGCCGACACCGCAATGCGATCGGCGAAGATCGGATCCCACTGCTTGCGCATCTGCGGGATCGCACCCGAACTCAGGATTCCGCCGGCGAAGGCGATACCCGCCAGACCCGGGATCACCTGGACGAGATCGGCGGAATCCGGCCAGATCATCACCACTGCGACAAACGGACCGGCCAGCATGAATCCGGTGAAGAACCCGGCGCCCACCGAGCCCAGACCCGCGATGGTCGCGATCAGGAACAGCGGCAGTCCGGCAACAAAGTTGAACTGATCTGCGGTGACCGACTGCAGTTGCATCCCGTACAGGGCGCCGCCGAGACCGGCGATGCCGGCACCGAGTGCGAAGACCGCAACCTTTGCGGTCAGCAGATTGCCGCCGAGCGTGGCGTAGGCCGCCTCGCTGTCACGTTGCGCGATGAGCCTGCGGCCGTAACGGCTCCGGCGAACCAGTGCCACGACGAGTGTCGCCAGGGCGAGGAAGATCGCCGAGAGGATCGTGATGCGGGCCGTGGTGTCGAAATGGAATCCGAACAGGTTGGGCCCCACCAACTCCACCGAACCCTGGTCGAAGATCGTGATCTCCGCACCGAAGACGTTGAACGCCGGGAGGGTGAAGATCCAGCGATCCATGATCACCGCGAACGCCGCTGTTCCCAGGGCCAGATACACCCCCGAGAGCCGGAGCGCCGGGATCGCGACGATCGCACCCGCGATCGCCGACACCAGCACCGTGGCGATGAGCGCCCACCACTGCCCGCTGCCACCGAAGTAGGCGCAGGCAGCCGCACCAATACCGGCCATCGTCAACTGGCACAACGAGATCTGGCCGGCAAAGCCTGCGAGCGGGACGAACGAGAGAGCGATGATACTCATCGGGAAGATCAAGCCGAAGCTGATCAGATCACCCTCACTGAGGACTGTCGTCAGGACCACCGCGAACACGACGATCGCCACACCGAAGATCACGGTGCCACGCACGGTCGGCAACGGGACCTTGGTCAGGCGCCGGTCGCGGCCACGGAGCCGGCCGTGCGGGAACAACAGCAGTGCCAACAGCAACAGGAGCGCAGGCGCTGCCAGACGCAGACCCGGGAGGTACTCGTTCTGTGGCAGGTAGCCGGCGAGATAGGCCTCCATGCAGCCGACCACGATCGCGCCGACGAAGGTCATCGGCAAGCTCTTGAGCCGCCCGAAAATCGCTGCGGCGTAGGCACTGATGATGAGCAACGAGAGCTGCATCGCATCGAGGGCCACCATCGAGGCGATCAGGATGCCACCGATCGCCGCCAGCTCGGTGCCCAGGATCCACGCCACCCGGTTGGCCCGCACCGGATTCGCTCCGGTGAGGCCGACCAGTCCCCTGTCGTCCACGGTTGCCCGCATCTCGGTGCCGATACGGGTGTTGAACATCAACACCCGCAGGCCGATCGCCACTGCAATCGCCACCAACATGGTCACCATCTGATGCCACGTGATGGTGGCCGAACCGATGTGTATCGGAGACTGGTCGGCGAAGAACCGGGGAATCGACTTGGCGTCGTTCGGATCCCACACCCACCGGGCCAGGGCGATCAGACCGCTCAACAGAGCGATCGTCATCACCATTTTCTCTGCCTCACCCAATCGTTGGACCGGGCGCATCGCCAGTTCGACAAGGATCGCAAACCCCGGTGCCAGGACACCGAGAATGATGATCAGCGAGAGCCATACCGGCACACCCCATCCGATGGAGAGTTGCCAGTACGTGAACGCGGCGAACATGCCTGCCGCGCCATGCGCGAAGTTGAAGACGCCGGTGGTCGTGTACGTGAGTACCAGACCGCTGCCGATCACTGCGTAGATCGCAGCGGTCGTCAGTCCAACGATCCCGAAGGTGAGGAATTGGTCCATTACTTCACATCACTCATGCTCTTACCAACATCGGCCAGGGTCATCGGGGCTCCGTAATCCTTGGTGTATTTGTAGGGCTCTTCGCAGCGGTAGAACTCGCCGTCGGCAGCACCGATGTCCACAGACTCCCAACCATCGGCAGTTGTCTTCTGTACGTTGAAGCAGCCGTTCGGCGGAGTGGGTGACGAGATGTTCACCGGAGCGTGCAATCCACCTCCGGTCCAGGCGGTTTCACTCTTGGCTGTATCCACCAGGCAGGTCCGGGTGAGATCTTCACCGCAGGCTGCAGCGGACTTGGCGAAGAGCAACCACGAGGAGATCGCGCGGATCGCCGGCAGGGTTATCTGGGTGTCCGAAGAGTACTTCGCCCACAGTTCGTTGAGCTTCTCCATCGCGGGAACATCGCTCTCGATCGGCGCATTGCCGGTGAGGTCGAGGTAGTTGTTCTGCTCGGTGGCAGAAGTGCCGGCGAGCTCGATGAACTGGTCGCCGTAGGCGTTGTTGTTGGTATCGATCCAGTCGAGCTTGTAGTCGATACTGGTGAGCACACTCTCGAGCTTGGCCAGCTGCTTGTAGTCACCGTAGAAGATGAGGCCCTTGACGCCCTTGCTCTTCATGGACTGCGCGTACGGAGTCCAGTCCGAAACACCCATTGCCGGGTACAGGTCGTTGTAGACCAGTGTGCCGCCTGCCGCGGTGGTGGCTTCTACGGCCTGTTCGCCGAGAACCTTCGTCACGGGCGAGTCGCCGTTGATGATGCCGACCGCACCCTTGGAATCGGGGTGGGCCTCGTTGATCAGCCAGCTCCGGAACGCGTAGTACGGGTCGTAGCCCGGTGTCAGGGCCGGATCGGCCGAGATCTCGAGTTCTGCACCCACCGACTGAGTCTGCGACGTCTGGGCCGGGAAGCTCGGAAGCGTGCAGTTCAGGCGTTCTTTGACGCCGAGCCCGTCGAGTGCGCTGCCGCCACCGACGAGGGCGAAGTCCTCACGGCATGCAGCGATCATCTGCTGGCGCACCTCCATGAGCTTGCTGTCCCGGGTGTTGGCGACGATCTTGCGGCCGTTGATACCGCCGAGGTCGTTGCACCACGAGGTGAACACCTTGGCCGCGTCGACGAACTCCGAGTTCTTGGTGAAGCCCACATCGGAGAACACCCCGACCTTGATCTCTGAGTCGGTGACCCCCTGCGCCGTGGAGCCCTTCGGCGACCCCGACGTGCAGACGTCGGACAGGTCACCGAATTCGCCCGATGCGGCGGCGGCCGCAGTCGTGCCACCGCCCCCACCTTCTTCGGCCCCGGTTTCACTGCTGTCTCGGCCACTACAGCCGGCAATGAGCACCGTGACCGCCATCAAGGCGATCAGCATGCGTTGTGGTTTCACATTGTTCCTCTCGACTACGTCCGTTCCGTCTTCGGATTAGGGAGATCCGAGACGGGTTGTGGACCCTGCCCACAGCGGATGGATTTGCACGCCGTGGGCTGTGACGCTTCCGCTAGTAGGAAACTAGCTTCTCCCATTTGAAGAATCAAGATTTTGTAGGATGCAGGTCACACCTTACTGAAACTGTGACCATCGGCAAACCGGACAAGATATGCACCCGGCGGACCGCCCTCCGCCCATTTATCCTGGTGAGCGGCCCAGGCGACCAGACGCTCACGGAAGTGGCCAAGTCAAGGACCCCGCAGACGGACCAAACCACCCATCACAGCCCCCAGGACCACCCGAGTCAGGGAATTCTTCGGCAGGATTGACTAACCGAGCGGTTCATGGAAATCTAGGTATTCGAAAGTGAGAACGTGATTCTCCGACTGAATGAGAGGAGGTGGTGGATGCGTCTGCCCCCGCTACCCGCGGACCAATGGGACGAGACCGTCGACACTGCCCTGAAAGGCATGTTGCCCAAGTGGCGCAGGAATCCGGAGAACGCCGGGACGATCCTCGCCACCCTGGTACGGCATCCAGCCCTGACACAGGCGTACCTCGGCTTCAATGTCTACATCTTGTTCAACTCGACCCTGCCGGCACGCCTCCGCGAACTGATGATCCTGCGGATCGCAACCGTCGCGAACTGCGACTACGAGGCGCACCACCACATCGAGCTCGGCAAGCAGGCGGGTTTGACCCCGGAAGAGATCTCCGCAGCAGCCCGCGGCGAGGGACTCAACGACTTCGACAGCGTGGCCCTGCGCTCAGTCGATGAACTGAATCAGCACTCTCGAATCTCTGACGAGACCTGGGCGGAACTGTCCGACCACCTCGACGAAAAGCAGCGGATGGATCTCGTCTTCACGGTCGGGTCCTATCGAATGCTCGCAATGGCTATCAACACTTTTGACGTACAGCTCGAACAGGAAAGGTAAATCATGGCCCACTTTGAAAAACCAGCTGCAGGCAGCTGGACCGAGCACTGGCCGGAACTCGGCACCGCACCGGTTGATTACTCGGATTCGACCGACCCCGAGTTCTACCAGGGCGAGATTGACGCCATCTTCAAGAAGAAGTGGGTCAACATCGGACGCGTGGAGCGCATCCCCCGCAAGGGCAACTACTTCACCCGCGAAATCGCGGCTCTGGGAACCTCGCTCATCATCGTGCGTGATTCCGAGGGCAAGGTCCGTGCCTTCCACAACGTCTGCCGTCACCGCGGCAACAAGCTGGTCTGGAACGACTTCCCGAACGAAGAGACCTCGGGTACCTGCCGCCAGTTCACCTGCAAGTACCACGCGTGGCGCTACAGCCTCGAAGGCGACCTGACCTTCGTCCAGCAGGAGGGCGAGTTCTTCGACCTGGACAAGAACGACTACGGCCTGGTCTCGGTCAACTGTGATGTCTGGGAAGGCTTCATCTGGGTCAACATGGACAACGACGCCAAGCCGTTGGATGAGTACCTCGGCCGGCTCGCCAAGGGCGTCGAGGGCTACCCGTTCCATGAGATGACCGAGGTCTACAGCTACAAGTCGACGATCAACAGCAACTGGAAGCTGTTCATCGACGCCTTCGCCGAGTTCTACCACGCTCCTGTGCTGCACCAGAAGCAGGCGACCAAGGAAGAAGCCGAGAAGTTGCTGCACCACGGCTTCGAGGCGCTGCACTACGACATCGACACTCCGCACTCGATGATCTCCACCTGGGGAGGCATGTCGCCGCCCAAGGACCTGAACATGGTCAAGCCGATCGAGCGCGCCCTGCGAAGCGGCCTGTTCGGACCGTGGGATCGTCCCGACATCGAGGGCCTCGATCCGCTCCCCGAGGGCATCAACCCCGGCAAGGCAAAGCCATGGGGCATCGACGAGTTCGAGTTCTTCCCGAACATGTCGCTGCTGTTCTGGGCGCCGGGCTGGTACCTGACGTACCACTACTGGCCCACCGCGGTGAACCAGCACGTCTTCGAGGCCAATCTCTACTTCGTGCCCGCCAAAACCCCGCGTGAGCGCCTGGCACAGGAACTCGCCGCGGTCACCTTCAAGGAGTATGCGTTCCAGGACGCCAACACCCTCGAAGCAACGCAGACGATGCTCGCCACCAAGACGGTCAGCGACTTCCCGCTCTGCGACCAGGAAATCCTCCTCCGCCACCTCCACAAAGTGGTCAAAGACGAAGTAAGGGAGCACAAAAATGCCACAGCTACCAAGTGATTTCGCTGATCTAGAGAAGTTCTCTGACTGGATCCTGGCCACCGAGCAGGAGCGTTACGCAAAGCGTCTCGACTCTTCGATGGACGAGATGCAGGAGTTCTACGACGCCGGCATGGAGCGCATCGAAGCCGCGCTCGACTACTGCGACAAGTTCGATCTGTACGAACTGCCGGACGACGTCCGCGCACTCATGTACCTGTTGCAGTCGCTCATCATGGTGTCGTTCCCGATCGAGGTCTGGAAGCAGCCCCGCGTGCTCGACAGCGGTGCGGCGTGGGTCGAGACCGTGAAGCAGCCGGTGTTCTGACATGCAAACACTCGTAGCGGCGGGCCTACTCGACATCGATTCCGGCGAAATCGTCCGACCCGGAGTAATCCGGATCGACGGAGAACGGATAGTTGGAATAGGAGGTACTCCAGAAGGCGAAATCACCGATCTCGGTGACCTGATCCTGGTCCCTGGCTTCATGGACATGGAAGTCAACCTGCTCATGGGAGGACGTGGCGAAAAGCCCGTCGCATCCATGGTCCAGGATGATCCGCCGCTACGAATGTTGCGTGCCGTGGGTAACTCCCGCCGCACGCTGCGGGCCGGTTTCACCACCGTCCGCAACCTCGGTCTCTTCGTCAAGACCGGTGGGTATCTCCTCGACGTCGCCCTCGGCAAGGCCATTGACGCCGGCTGGGTCGACGGTCCCCGGATCATTCCCGCCGGACACGCGATCACCCCCACCGGCGGGCACCTCGACCCGACGATGTTCGCGGCCTTCATGCCCGGCGTCCTCGAGTTGACCATCGAAGAGGGCATCGCCAACGGTGTCGACGAAGTCGTCAAGGCCGTTCGGTACCAGATCAAGCACGGCGCCCAGCTCATCAAGGTTTGTGTCTCCGGTGGCGTCATGTCGCACACCGGAACTGCAGGCGCCCAGCACTATTCATTCGATGAACTCTGCGCGATCGTCGACGAGGCACATCGCCGTGGACTGCGGGTTGCCTCGCACACCCACGGGGCCGAAGCCGTCAAGAACGCCATCAAGGCCGGAATCGACTGCATCGAGCACGGATTCCTCGTCGACGACGAAGCGATTCAGATGATGGTCGACAACGGGACGTTCCTTGTCCCCACGACCCGGTTGATCGACGGCATGGACATCTCCCATGCCCCCGATGAACTCAAAGACAAAGCGGCCATCATGTTCCCGCAGGCCCGCATCTCCGTGAAGAAGGCCTACGACGCCGGTGTGAAGATCGCCGTCGGAACCGATGCTCCCGCAATCCCTCACGGCAAGAACGCAGACGAGCTCGTCGCCCTGGTCGACCGGGGCATGAGCCCGCTGGCCGTCTTGCGCGCCGCCACCACCGTGGCCGCCGATCTGATCAACGTCACCGACCGCGGCCGGCTGGCCGAGGGCCTGCTGGCCGACATCGTCGGTCTGCCCGGAAACCCCTTGGACGACATCACCGTTACCCAGAATGTGAAGTTCGTGATGAAAGGCGGCAAGATCTATGTCAACAAATGATGACCTGCTCGAGCTTCAGCAACTGCTGGCCCGGTATGCGGTGCGGATGACACAGAACGACGTCGAAGGTGTCGTGAGCGTCTTCACCCCTGACGGCACCTACAGTGCGTTTGGTGACGCCTTTCCACTCGATCAGTTCCCCGATCTGGTCGCCGCCGCGCCCAAGGGCCTGTTCATGACCGGCATGCCGTTGATCGAGATCGACGGCGACACCGGAACCGGTACGCAGCCACTGTGTTTCGTCCACGACGCAACGCACGACATGCGGATCGGCTACTACAACGACACCTACGTCCGCACAGAAGCCGGCTGGCGGATCAAGACCCGCAAAATGACCTTCATCCGCCGCAGCGGCGAGCATGATTCGGGCATTCCGCACGCATTCGAACGTCCGGGTGCATGAACGGCGATCACGTGAACGGCGATCAATTGACCAATGCCGAGTTCCGCTCGGCTGTTCGAGAATGGCTCGACGCCAATGATCTGACTGGAGGCCCCGACCATTCTCTGGATGGTCAGGTCGAGCAGTTGAATCGGGTGCGTCGGGCCCTTTTCGATGCGGGGTGGATGCGCTACGGCTGGCCCGCCGAGGTCGGTGGTCTCGGAGGTCCCGCAGAATTGCGTGCGGTCCTCGGCGAAGAGGTCGCGATCCGCGATCTCGCCGAGCCGGGCCTGTATTCCATGATCGAGGTCCTCGTGCCGACGATGATGTCCTACGCGACACCGGAACTGGCCGCGGAGATGGTCCCGTTGATGCTCAGCGGCGCCGAGCAGTGGTGCCAGGGATTCTCCGAACCGGGTTCGGGCAGCGACCTCGCATCTTTGACGACCAAAGCGGTACAAGAGGGCGACAACTGGGTGATCTCCGGGCAGAAGGTCTGGACCAGCCTGGCCCAGTACGCCTCCCGTTGCGTCCTGCTGACGCGAACAGGTCCGGGCCACAACGGGATCACCGCATTCTTCGTCGACATGGACACTCCCGGTATCACCGTTCGGCCGTTGCGTACGATGCACGGGGTCGACGAGTTCGCAGAAGTCTACTTCGACAATGTGGTCGTCCCGGCCGACCGGATGCTCGGCAAGCCCGGTGACGGCTGGGGGGTCGCGATGGACCTTCTCCCCCACGAACGCTCGACCTGCTTCTGGCATCGCATCGCATATCTGTTCACCCGACTGGACCGCTTGCTCACCCAGTCCGCTCCGATCGCGACCGCGGCGGACGACGCCGAACTCGGCTCCGCCTATCTGGCACTGCACACCATTCGCTGCCGGTCCCGGATGACCCAGCAGCGTCTGGCCGACGGCGCCCAACTGGGACCCGAAACCTCTGTCGACAAGGTGCTGCTGGCCACTGCCGAACAGCAACTGTTCAACACCGCGCGTGACCTGCTCCCCGGCGCCATCGAGCTCTCGGAGTCGGAATGGCGGATCGAATACCTCTATTCGCGTGCCGCGACGATTTATGGCGGCACCGCGGAGATTCAGCGCAACATCATCGCGCGACGACTACTCGATCTCGGGAAGGAGTGAAATGGACAAGGACGAACTCCTTTTGCTCACAGAGACTTTCCGCAAGGCAATGACCGGCGCATCGGGCCCTGAGCTCGATGCCGCACTGGTCGCACTCGGCTGGAACGAGATGCTCGCCGAGATCCCGGACATCGCTGTGCCGATGGTGTTCCGGCTCCTCGGCGAGACCGGTGCGCACGCATCGGTCATCAACGATGTGATCGGCGAATACATCCCACTGCCGTTTGCCGGCGGTTCCTGGGTTGTTTGGCATCGCAAGAGCAGTGCCACCTCGAGCACCGTCGATCCGGAGTTGCCGCTGGAGGTGGTCGGATCGTGCAGCGGGACCCCGCTGCCCGTCGCCACGCTGGCCGCCGCCCAACGCGCGATCGGATGGTGGCTGGTCGGCACGAGCCGGACGATGCTGTCCCTGGCCCGCGAACACGCCCTCAGTCGCACCCAGTTCGGCAAGCCGGTTGCCGGGTTTCAGTCGATTCGCCACAAGCTCGCCGAAACCTATGTGGCAATCGAAGGCGCCGAGGCAACACTGCAGGCGGCAACGGGCGCGGCCGCGGCTGCGGGTCCGGAGACGCAGCGGGCCGACGAGCTGGGGTCGATCCTGGCGAAAGCCGCAGCGGGACAGGCTGCTCTCACCGCGAGCAAGCACTGCCAGCAGATCCTGGGCGGCATCGGATTCACCGAAGAACACGACCTGCAGCGCCACATCAAACGCGTGCTGGTCCTCGACGGTCTGTTCGGCAGTGCACGGGAACTCACCCGTGAGGCCGGCGCCATCATTCGCAAGCAGGGTCACGCACCCCGCCTCGTCGACCTGTAGAGGCAACACGCCGAACAAGAAGGGCCGGTATCTCGTAAGAGATACCGGCCCTTCTTGTTTCAGCTATCCGGTCTAGCAGCCCGGGATTGCTTCTCCGGAGCCCTGCACGGCCAGGACGGTGCAGAAGGTGACGCCTGCAACGACCCAGTTGCCGTCGACCAGCACGGCCTCGCCACTCTGGCCCGGCAGCACGGGGTTGCCGTCCATGGTCAGATCCCAGGTGACAAGCGCCTTGTCCTCACCATCGAGGGTGACTTCCTGGACGACAGCTCCGGTGTTGGCGGCCTGGGGGTTTGCGACCATGCCCTGCAGCACCGGCCCGAAGACCGCGGCATTCTCGACGTACTTGGTGCGCTCTTCGATCGGCGCCTGGCCGTCGAAGAAGGTCTCGTAAGCGACGGTGATCGCCTCGGTGGTCGCCGGGTCGGCGGCGGCTGCGGCACTCGAGGTGGCAGCGGCAGAGGACGTGGTTGCGCTGGACGTCGACGAGCTGTCGTCGCTGTCATCGCTACAGCCGGCAACGAGGCCGACCAGAACAGCAGCGCAAGCGCCCGCCGTGAGAGCCCTACGGACGATCGAGTTACGCATGGCGTGAGTCCTTTCTCGTGGACAGAGGTTCCGGCCACTGAAATCAAAGCTGAAGTCTCCGGCCGATCAATGGGCACTTGCGATTTCGCATGTGCGACCACTCACCCGCTACGACGACTGAGACTGATAATTGCATTCTCGGAAGGATCGTACGACATTCTCGCAGGGCCCTGAAGGGATTCGAGGAAATCCGCAGAACAGTATTCCCAAGATCCTTTGACCACCACACCTGTCGTGACCGTAACGCTCTTAAGTGATCTTCGCCTTCATTTCGTCGAGGCGCGCCAGGACCGGATATCCGTTGACACTCAGCGCATTTCCGTGACCGGTCTGATGAATGTCGAACACGGACTGGATCGCCGCGTAGAAGCCCTGGACGTCCAGGGTCTGGTTGACCGCCCGCTTGGCCTGACGCAGCCCGAACGGCGGCATCGACGCGATGTGCCGAGCCAGTTTCGTCGTCTCGTCGTCGAGATCGGCGCGCGGCACCACCTTGTTGACCATGCCGACCTGCTCGGCCTCCACCGCGGTGACCGGGCGGCCGGTGAACAGGATCTCCTTGGCCTTACGCGGACCGAGTTCCCATGTGTGACCGTGATATTCGACCCCACCGATACCCATCAACACCACCGGGTCAGAGAACTGCGCATCATCGGCCGCGACGATCAGATCGCAGGGCCAGCACAGCAGCAGGCCACCGGAGATGCAACGTCCCTGAACCGCCGCGATCGACGGCTTGGGGATGTTGCGCCACCGCAGCGAGTACTCGAGGTAGCGACGGCTCTCGTTCTGATAGATCAACTCCAGCGTGATCTTGTCCGGGACCGGGCCGCCGCCTTTGAGATCGTGGCCGGCCGAGAAATGCTTGCCCTCGGCACGCAATACGATGACAACGACCTCGGGGTCGTCGGCCGCGCGCATCCACGCCGCATCCAGTTCGTCGAGCAATGCGGCGTTCTGTGCGTTGGCTGCTTCCGGACGATTGAGCGTGATCGTTGCGATCTTGTCGGCAACCTCGTAGTCGATGTACGTCATGGTCTCATCCCCTCGGTAGTCCGAGCACACGCTCGGCAATGATGTTGCGTTGCACCTCAGATGTACCGCCGGCGATGGTCCCGGCAAAGCTCCGCGCGTACCGGTCGAACCAGCTTCCGCTGAAATCATCGTTGTTCAAGGGCATGTGGGGTGAGCTGACGGCCGGATGGATCAGGCCGTCGACCCCGGCGGCATTCAGCGCGACCTCGGAGGCCGACTGAACCGCCTCGGAACCAAGCACTTTCAGCACCGACAATGCGGCCACATCCTCTTCACCACGAGCCGTGCGGGCCAACGCTGCCGAACCGAGCAGACTCAGGGCCTTGGCGTCCATCAGAAGGGTGGCGTATCGGTCACGATCCAGGGCCGTGGCGGGCCGGAAGTCGCCGATGAGATCCTGTAGGCGATCGGCGAACCCCATCCAGAGCAGATTGCGCTCGTGGCCAAGCGATCCGGACGCCACACCCCAACCACCGTTGAGTGGCCCGATCAGGTTTTCCGCCGGCACCCGGACGTCATCGAAGAACACCTCGTTGAAGTCGGTGTCATCCGCCCGGCAGACCGACGCGAACGGACGTCGGGTGACCCCGGGCAGGTCGGTCGGTATCAGCAGAACACTGATCCCCTTGTGTTTCGGTACGTCCGGATCGGTCCGGACAAATGTCAGCAGCACGTCGGCATGGTGAGCGCCGGAGGTCCAGATCTTCTGTCCGTTGACGACGAAGTGGTCACCGTCGCGGACGGCGCGGGTGCGCAGCGACGCCAGGTCGGATCCCGCGCCCGGTTCGCTCATCCCGAGTGCGGCGGTGATCTCGGCGCGCAGAATCCTGGCGGCCCAGTGGTTTTTCTGTTCCTCGGTACCGAACGACAGGATCGATGCCGCGATGATCCCCAGACCCTGCGGATTGAAACTGTGGTAGATCCGGCGGCGCGACAACTCCCGCAGGTGAACGTACTGCTGCAGGATCGTTGCGTTCCGGCCACCGAATTCCGGCGGGTTTCCGGGCAGCAACCATCCGTGATCGAACTGCACCCGCTGCCAGCGTCTGGCCCATTGCGGCATGTCCGCACTCGAATGTGAACGCTCGGTGGTCTCGGCCTCCGCCGGCACATGCTCATCGAGGAAGGCGATGAACTCCTGCCGGAACGCCTCCAACTCTGGATCAAATGTCAACTGCATGTCGCTCCTCGAAGATGCGGGCACGGTGCTGCGCAGCGCCACCGAGCAACAGTTCGCCGGACTTCGCCCGTTTGAGCGCGAACTGTAGGTCGTTCTCCCATGTGAATCCCATCGCGCCGAACAACTGCAGGCCATGCCGGAAGACCAGGGACTGGCACTCACCGGCCGAGGCCTTCGCCATGGATGCCGCGACCACACAGGCCTTGTCGTCGCCGGCCGCGATGGTCTGTGCGGCGAAATAGGCAAGGGCGCGTGCTCGTTCGATGGCCACGTGCATGTCGGCGGCCTTGTGCTTGACCGCCTGGAACGAACCGATCGGGACACCGAACTGCTGTCGGGATGCGACGTGCTCGAGCACCATGTCCAGCACCCGCTGGCAGGCACCGACAGTCGTCAGCGCCAGGCCGGTCAACGCCACCGGCATCGCCAGGGACACATCGACATCGGCGCGATCCGCACCATCGGCCCGGACCCCGACGAACGAGACCTCGGCGATGTGCAGGACGGGGTCGAAGACCTCACTACGGGTGGCGAGAACCTGATCGCCCCGCACGACAAACGTTCCGGCCGGGGTGAGGACGGCGATCCGGTCGGCACGATCGCCGTCGAGGATGTGCTTGGCGGTGCCGTCGAGCACCCATCCGGCGCCCTCACGGCGAGCGTTGACCCCACCGAAGACGGCCGCACCCGACCCGCCGTCGAGTTTGTATCCCGGTGCCAGTGGAGCGAACTGCGTCATCGTGGCCAGGTACGGGGTCGGGTCGGTGGCCCGGCCTAGTTCCTCGAGCACGATCGCCAGTTCGACGGCGTCGGCGCGGTCGGACAATTCCGTCCACCCGAGTTTGTTGTAGAGCTTCCACAGCGGTGCGGGATCGACCCCGCCATCGACGACACTCCGGATGAACGCGGGGGAACACTCTTTCGCGACCACGCCGCGGATGGTGTCGCGCCATAGACGTTGGTCCGAGTCGAACTCCAACAGCATGCCGGCAGGCCTCCTTCTCCGTCGTGTTTCCACGACATGATGAGAATATCATTCTCACATAGGGTTAGTATCGATCTCGAAAGTGTTGGTGACTTGCATCCCGAACGGACTTTTCCGGGCTCAGGTCCGGTAGAGTGCCAGCCATGTTCTCCACACTTCGCCGCGGACCAGCGTCCGACAAAGGCCCAGGAGCGATCAGGTCGTGACCAGTCCCAGCGAAGAGCCGGCATGGAAGCAGCGCGCGGTCGAGCGTTCGATCAAGACCGCCAAGCTGCGCGCCGAGCAACGCGTCCAGAAGTTCCTCGATGCCGCGCAGGCGATCATCACCGAAAAAGGCACAACCGAGTTCACCGTCCAGGAAGTCGTCGACCGGTCGCGCCAGTCGCTGCGGAGTTTCTATCTCCAGTTCGACGGCAAACATGAACTCTTGCTCGCCCTGTTCGAAGATGCTCTGGGCCGGTCCGCCGATCAGATCCGGGCCGCCGCCGCCGGGCAGACCGATCCCCTGGCCCGCTTACAAGTCGCTGTTCAGCTGCTCTTTGAGCTCTGCAGGCCCGATCCCAACGCCAAGCGGCCGCTGTTCAACGACTTCGCGCCGCAACTGCTGCTGACGCACCCCGCCGAGGTCAAGATCGCCCACGCACCCCTGCTCGCCCTGTTCACCGAGTTGATGGAACTCGCTCACGAGGCCGGCGAGCTGCGTCCCGACGCCCATCCCAAGCGGACGGCCGCGATGACGATGCAAACCGTCATGTTCATCGCGCAGTCGAGCGGCGCCACCGACGACACCACGGTCCAGCCGATCACCTCTGACGAGGTCTGGCAGTTCTGCGCCAAGGGATTTTCCGCTTCCGAAAAGTGAGAATGCTGTTCTCCTGCTGAAGAATTCTGCTTACAATCGGTAAATGGCCGATATGTGGAGTGACCTTCTCAGCTGTCTCGAAGTACGGCAGTTGACCCCTGACAACAGTTCCGATACCCCGCAACCGGGCCCCGGGACGACTGCCGCGGTATTCGAGGGGCAGAACCAGAATCTCGAATATCACCGCCTTTTCGGCGGTCAGCTCCTCGGCCAGTTCATCGCGGCCGCACTGGCGACGTCGCCGGGCAAGACGATCAAATCGATCCACTCCGTCTTCAGCAAAGAGGGCCAGGCGGACGAGCCCGTCACCTACGACGTGGTGCGCCAGCAAGAGGGACGCACGTTCGCCAGCCTCCTGATCACCGCACATCAGTCGCGCGGCGTGATTGCGTCGGCCGCCGTGTCGATGCACGTGTCAGAAGACGGCCCGGAGCTCCAGGAGATCGGAGCACCCTCACCCCTGCTGTCCGCGGACCACGACGTCGACTTCAACCTCATCCCGTGGGAGACCCGGACCGCAGGTGACCTGAACTCCACCGGCGTCTCGGCGCCCGAGTTCGAGTTCTGGATGCGTACCCCCGCCGTGGACCCGGCGCTCGCACCCGCACTGGCCGCGTACGCCACCGACCTGACACTGATCGGCACCGCGCTGCTCCCCCTGGAGGGCTACAGCCAGATCGGCAACGGCACCGCGTTCCATTCCGCGGTCACCTCGCACACCATCTGGTTCCACCGGCCGTTCCGCACCGACGAGTGGCTGTTGCTGCGTCAGCACAGCCCGCTGGTCGCACATTCCCGTACGTTCGGTCGCGGTGACATCCTCACCGAAAGCGGAGCGCTCGTTGCCTCGTTTGCGCAAGAAGCCATGGTCCGCATCAAGTCCTGACCACTTCCGGTGGAAACACCTGGATTCACAACAGATCTGAGGGCACACATGGCGATCAATGCTGCACCGAACCGCGTTGTCCAGTGGGCAACCGGCAATATCGGCACCAAAGCACTACGAGGGATCATCGAACACCCGGCACTGTCCTTGGCCGGTGTCCATGTTCACAGCGACGACAAGGTCGGCCGGGACGCAGGCGAACTCGCAGGTCTGGACCCGACCGGGGTCACCGCGACCAATGACATCACCGACGTGATCGCGCTTGCACCGGACTGCGTGCTGTACATGCCGGCCGCACTCGACGCCGACGAGGTGTGCAAGCTACTTGCCGCAGGTATCAACATCGTCACCACCCGTGGCGAGTTCCACCATCCCGCGACCATGGATCCGCAACTGCGGGCAGCGGTGGAGGACGCCTGCCGCGCAGGCAACGCCTCCATCCACAGCACGGGTAGCAGTCCCGGATTCAGCACCGAGGCCATACCCCTGGCGGTGACGTCCATCCAGCGGCGTCTCGACAAACTCACCATCGACGAATACGCCGATCTGACGTCACGCAATTCGCCGGAGATGCTCTTCGGGATCATGGGCTTTGGACAAGAACCCGCTGAGTTCAACGACGCTCGACTCGAACACGCACGGACCAGCTTCGGGCCCTCGATGCGACAGACCGCCGAGGCGCTGGGTCTGACCCTCGACTCGATCGAGGCGGGCGGCGAAATCGGCTTGGCCACCAAGGACATCGAGATCGCTGCCGGCACGATCAAAAAGGGAACCGTGGCGGCTCAACGGATCAGCGCGGTCGGCCTGCGCGATGGTGAGCCCCTCATCGTGTTCCGGGCCAACTGGTACTGCTCGGTCGACTTCGACCAGGACTGGGATCTGTTGGCCACCGGCTGGCGGATAACCGTCGAGGGCGACGCACCGCTCGTGATGGACATCAAGTTCACCGTCGGGTCCGAAGACATGGCCGCAACCACTCCGGGATACACCGCCAACCGGGCGGTCAATGCGGTCCCCTACGTCTGCGCGGCCCCCGCCGGTATCCGTACCACCGCCGATCTACCCCAGATCATTGCGAGATTGGGCTGACCCCTGCGGGCGCGGCGATCAATTGTTCGGCCGCGCCGTAGGGGTCGGTTCGGCCCGCGGCCACCGCTTCGGCCAGCGGTCCCAGATCCGGATGCATCTGCAGCAGCGTTTGGGCCAGTGACAGGATCTGCACCCGGGCCCGTGCGGACTTCCGGTCGGCGTTGTCATCACGGTGATGTGCGTCGATGACGTCCACCAGCTCATCGATCCCCTCGCCACGCACGGCGATGAGTTTGAGGATCGGGACACCGGATTCGGCCCGCAGGTCACGGACGGTCTGGTCGGCACCGTCGCGGTCCGCCTTGTTCACCACCAGCACGTCGGCGACTTCCAGCAGACCTGCCTTGGCAGCCTGAATGGCATCTCCGGCACCGGGATTGAGAACCACGACGGTCGGGTCGGCGATGGCTGCCACCTCGACCTCGGACTGTCCGACCCCAACCGTCTCGAGGACGATCAGGTCGTAGGAGATCGCACCCAGGAGCCTGATCGCCGCCGGGACGGCAGCCGACAATCCGCCCAGATGGCCACGGGTGGCCATGGAACGGATCAGGACTCCGGTGTCGTTGATGTGCGCGGCCATCCGGATGCGATCACCGAGCAGCGCACCGCCGGAGTACGGCGACGACGGGTCGACCGCGAGCACCGCAACCTTCAGACCACGCTGCCGATAGGCGGTCACCAGGGCTGCCACGGTGGTCGACTTCCCGGCGCCGGGCGGGCCCGTCAGACCGACAACACGCGGCTTTGCCGACCCGATCACCGCCAGTACCTCATCGCGGCGCGGACCCTCGACCAGAGTGAGCAACTTGCCGGTCGCCCGCTCCGATCCGGCCCGCGCCGCGATGATCAGTTCATCAATTGTCATGCGTGACAGTGACTGTGAGCCCTCGAGCTCACGCGTGGACCTCGACCACGACAGCAGATCCCATACCGCCACCGGCACACATGGCCGCCACACCGATTCCGCCACCGCGGCGACGCAGGTCGTGGATGAGGGTGGTCAGCATGCGGGCACCACTGGCGGCCACGGGGTGACCCAACGAGCAACCACTGCCGCTGGTGTTGACCAGGTCGGGGTTGAGGTCGAGCAACTTGATGGTCGCGACACACATCGCCGCAAACGCCTCGTTGATCTCGAACAGATCGACGTCTCCGACCTTCAGTCCCGCTCGCGCAAGCGCTTTCGGGATCGCCTGGACGGGGGCCAGACCGGTGAACGCCGGATCGATACCCACCGAGGCCCAGGAACGGACCGTCGCCAGCGCCGGCAATCCGAGGTCACTGCTGGCGACCGTCAGGAGCGCAGCTGCGTCGTTGGCACCACTGGAGTTGCCCGCCGTGATCGAAAATCCCTCGATCTCGGGGTGCAGAACTTTCAGGGAGGCCAGCTTTTCCAGGCTGGTGGCGCGGCGCGGGTGCTCATCGACCGAGAAGAGTCCGTGGACCGTCTTGATCGGCACGACCTCGTCATCGAAACGGCCCTCGTCGATCGCGGCGATGGCATTCATGTGTGAACGGTATGCCCAGGCATCCATCTCTTCGCGGGTGACGCCGGCCTTCTGCGCAGCGTTCCAGCCGACGGTGATCGACATATCGCGGTTCGGGGCGTCGGGACGGTCGGGGTGGGTCGGCGACATCCACGGTTCGATCCAGTCCTCCCCCACCCGGAACTTCGATTTCGGTGAGGTCGAGGCGGAGTTCACGCCACCGGCCAGGATCAGCTGGTCCATACCGGACTTGATGCTTCCGGCTGCGGTGGTCACGGCCGACAGGCTGGCCGCGCAGTGCCGGTTGACCGCCAGGCCGGGAACCTCGGTCAGGCCGGCGGTGATCGCTGCGTGGCGGGCGATGACGCCACCGCCGTAGAGCCCCTCGGCCAGGACCACATCGTCGATCAGTTCCGGGTCCAGGGTGCTGACCGCAGCGTTGACCACGTGGTCGGCGAGATCGTAGGCGTCGGTATCGCGCAGACTTCCCTTGACAGCGGTGCCGATCGGGGTGCGCAACGCCGATACGATGACGGCTTCAGGCATTGTTGTTCTCCAGTTCTGCCACAAGGTTGCGGCGCAATAACTTTCCGGTCTCGGTACGTGGGAGCTCACTCTGGAACACGATCACGTCCGGGGTCTTGGACGAGCGGAGACGATCCCGGACGAACTGCCTGATCTCGTCGGCGTCACCGGTGCCGACGACAACGGCAACGAGGCGCTGCCCCCATTCGGGATCGGGCACACCGATGACTGCGGCCTCGCTGATGCCGGGGTGATCGTGCAGGACGTCCTCGATCTCGGCGGGGGCGATGTTCTCACCGCCCCGGATGATCGTGTCGTCCGAGCGTCCCTCGATGAACAGGTAGCCACCCGAATCGAGATGGCCGAGGTCGCGGGTGGCGAACCAGCCCTCGTCGTCGAGCACACTCTTGCCGCCGTACTCACCCGAGATCTGTTCACCGCGAACGAACACCAACCCGGTCTGACCGTCAGGTGTCGGGTTCCCCTCTTCGTCGCGGATCGCGATCTCGATTCCCGGCAATGGCTGCCCGACGGAGCCCAGACGATCCCGTACCTCGGGATCTGTTGAGGCGAAAGCGATTCGGTGGTCGTCCGGTCCGAGGACCGCGATCGACGAGGCGGTCTCGGTCAAGCCGTAGGCGTTGACGAAGTTGGTGTCCGGGAACAGCGCGAGCGCACGCTCGATCACCGGACGGGGCGTACGCGCACCCCCGTAGGCCAGGCTCTTCAGGAACGGTTGGCCCGCATCCGCCTCGGTGGTCGCATCGACGATGCGGGCCAGCATGGTGGGCACGACCATTGCGTGGGTGACCTTTTCGCGCCGCACCGTCTCGATCCACGCCCGCGGCTCGAAGGCGTCGATGTACACGATCCGCCGACCGCTGTAGAGATTCGACAGCAGATTGGTCAGACCCGCGATGTGGTACGGCGGCACCGCGACCACAGTCGCATCTTCCGGCGAGGCAGAAGAGAATTCGATCGTGTTGAGCACGTAGGCCAACAGGTGCCGGTGGCGCAGGATCGCCGCCTTCGGCGCGGCGGTGGTTCCACTGGTGTAGATGATCACCGCGACGGCATCTCCGTCGTAGTGCGCAGCAGGCCGGTCGGCATCGTCCATGGGCACGCTGCTCTCGAGGGAGTCGATCCAGGAATCGAGGTCGTCCTGGTCGAGCACCAGCGCACCCGGGTGTCGCTCGTGGAGAGCGGTCAACTGCGCCTGTCCGAGCCGGTAGTTGAGCGGCACGAACGGAACACCGGCCATCGCGGCGCCGAACAGGGCAACCGGATACGCCAAGTGGTTGATCCCGGAGTACAGAACCGCCGGGTACTCGGTGAATCTCGTCGCCGCCCGGCGTGCGAGGTCCAACATCTGTCCGGCGGTGCTGGTTCGGCCACCGGCTGTCACGACGGCTCGATCGTCCGCCGACGCTGCCATTTCCAAGATCATCGTGATATTCATGAGAACATGATTCTCTCAGACTGAGATCGTCAATTGCAAGAAGGGAAACCCCATGGAAATCAGTGGCAGTTCCGCCATCGTCGTCGGAGGCACCGGTGGACTCGGTGAGGCAACCGTGCGTCGTCTGCACGCCGCAGGCGCAAAGGTTGTGGTGGCCGACGTGGCCGACGAAAAAGGCAAAGCGCTCGAGAACGAGCTGGGTATCCGCTACGTCCACACGGACGCCAGCGATGAGGCCTCGGTCAATGCGGCGATCGCCGAAGCCGAAGCCCTGGGCCCGCTGCGCGTCTCCGTGGACTGCCACGGTGGTCCCGCCGGCGGCGGCCGACTGGTCGGCAAAGACGGCAGCCCGATGGAACTCGAGGCCTTCACCAAGACGATCAGCTCGTACCTGACCTGGACTTTCAACGTGACCCGCCTCGCCGCGGCCGCGATCGCCCGGCAGGAGCCGCTCGACGAGGGCACCCGTGGCGTCATCATCAACACCGCCTCGATCGCCGGTTACGAGGGTCAGATCGGCCAGCTCCCCTACGCAGCCGCCAAGGGTGGCGTGATCGGCATGACGCTGGTCGCCGCGCGCGACCTCTCGCCCCTCGGCATCCGCGTGATGGCCATCGCCCCCGGCACCATCAACACCCCCGCGTACGGCAAGGCCGCCGACCAGCTGGAGGCCTACTGGGGCCCGCAGGTTCCCCACCCCAAGCGCATGGGCCGTTCCACCGAGTACGCCGCACTCGTCGCCGCGATCGTCGAGAACGACTATCTCAACGGTGACGTCATCCGCCTCGACGGCGCACTGCGGTTCCCGCCGAAGTGACCGACGGAAGGCCGCTCGACGGAAAGGTCGCATTCGTCGCCGGCGCCAGCCGGGGCATCGGTGCGGCCATCGCGGTGGCGCTCGCGGATGCGGGCGCCTCCGTGGCCGTCGCGGCGCGATCCGAGGCAGAGGGTCGGGTCCCGGGCACCATCCACTCCGTCGCCGAGCGGATCACCGCCGGGGGTGGCTGGGCGATCCCGGTGCCCTGTGATGTCACCTCCGAGGCATCGATCGGAACAGCGGTCGAGAAGACCGTCGCCGAGTTCGGTGGCATCGACATCCTGGTCGCCAACGCGGGCGTACTCTGGCTCGGCCCGATAGAGAAGACACCGCTCAAACGGTGGCAGTTGTGTCTCGACGTCAACCTGACGGGTGTCTTCCTGATGACCCAGGCCGTCATCCCGCACCTGCGGGCGCGGGGCGGCGGATCACTGATCGCCGTCACGACGACCGGTGTCGACATGATCGATCGCGGCTCGAACGCGTATTGGGTGTCGAAGGCCGCGGTGGAACGGCTCTACCTCGGGCTCGCGTCCGACCTGAAGACCGACAACATCGCGGTCAACTGCCTGAGCCCGTCGCGGGTGGTGCTCACCGAAGGGTGGGCCGCCGCCGGTGGCGGACAGAAGATCCCACCGGAGGCGATCGAGCCCCCGGAGACCATGGGTCAGGCGGCACTGCTGCTCGCGCAGCAGGATTCGACCGGGATCACCGGGACGATCCAGCGCTCGGAAACGCTGATCCCCCGGTCCTGACACACAGAAATTCGCGCCACTTGCCGCGATTCGCGCCTGTTGCAACGGGCGCGAATAGCGGTAAGTGGCGCGAATTTTGCTTGCTACTCGGGGATGTCGGACGGGATCCAGCTCGGGGCGCGCTTCTCCATGAAGGCGCGCATACCTTCTCGGGGTTCCGGTGACGTTTCCAGCGCCCCGAACATCGTCTGGTAGTCGATGAGGCCGTAACGCTCGTTGAGCATGCGCTTGACCTGAGCCCGCGCCTCGGGAGCGGTCTGCAGGATCTCCCGCGCCGCGGTCAACGCCGCCGCCCGGAGGTCTTCGTGTGGCACGACCCGCGAGATCACGCCGAGGCGCAGGGCTTCCGCCGCGTCGAACTTGCGGGCGGAGAGGATGAGATCGCGCGCTGCCGCCAGGCCCACATGCGCGGGAAGTGCTGCGGCGTAAGTGGCATCGGGGATGCCGCGCAACAGCTCGGGCACCCGGAACGTCGCCCGCTCGCTGGCCACGGCGATGTCGGACATCATGGCCACCAGCAGTCCGCCGGCCTGGCAGATGCCGTTGACCGCGGAGATGACCGGCGCGCGGCTGTCCCGAATCGTCAAGAACGGCAGCACATCATGGCCGATGCCGTCGGGAAGGTTGTCGCCCGGTTCGGCCCGGCCGCCGAGATCACCACCGGGCGCGAACACATCACCGGTACCGGTGATGATGAGTGCAGCCAGGTCGGGATCCGAATTGACCAGACGTACAGCTCGTTTCAATCCGTAGTACATCGCAGGGGTGAATGCGTTGCGCGCCGCCGGACGGTCGATCGTGCACCACCCGATCGGTCCCTCGCGTTTGAATTTCAGGCCACCGGCTCCCAGATCATCAGTCATGGGTGCAGACTATCCGATTTAACACAATTGAGAATTCGATTGTGCGACATTGGGAATCATCCTCGCATAGCCTGTCAGCATGAAATTCTGGTGCGGCACTGCATTCATGAACACAATCGAAATGCCGTCGGTGGCAAAGATGATGGACGAGGCCGGATATCACGGCATGCTCGTCTCCGACCATCTGGTCTATCCACGGAATCCCAAGACCCCATATCCGGCCACGCCGGACGGCAAACCGTTCTGGCACCCGGAAACAGAATGGCCCGACCCCTGGGTCCTCACCGGCGCGATGGCTGCGGTGACCACCAATCTCCACTTCGGCAACAACGTCTACATCGCACCCGCGCGTCCCATCATCGATGTGGCCAAAGTTGTCGGGACCGCTGCCGCGATCGCCGGCGGACGCGTCTCGATCGGTCTTTCCGCCGGCTGGAATCGTGAGGAGTTCGAGCTCCTCGGACAGGATTTCGACAATCGCGGGCCGCGCCTGAACGAGATGATCGAAGCATTGCGCGTGCTGTGGAAGGGCGGTTGGGTCTCCTGGAAAGGTGAGTACTACGACATCCCGGAGATGATGATCGAGCCCCATCCCCCGGAGCCCGTCCCCATCCTGTGCGGTGGTGAGTCCGGCCCGGCCCTGCGTCGCGCCGCGCGGCACTGTGACGGGTGGGTGGGCACCGCGTACACACTCGAGGACGCCAAGCCGTGGATCGAACGCATCAACGGTTTGCGTCGTGAGTACGGTCGCGAGAACGAACCCTTCGAGATCATCATCGGGTTGCGCGAGGAGCCATCACTCGACATCTACAAACAGGCCGAAGATCTGGGGATCGGCGCAATCATGGTGAACCCCTGGGCCAATTGGGAGCGTACGCATTCCGGTGACCACGACGATCTGCGCGCACCTGCCGAGCAGTACCGCGCCCCGTTGGAAGCGTTCGCCGAGAAGTACGTCTCCAAACTCGCCTGATAACGCCGTCCCCAAACGAGCCACCTATACGAAGACGAGCCACAAATTTGTGGCTCGTCTTCGTATTTCCGGCTCGTTTGGGGTTGGGGCTAGCTCTTCTTGGCGGTCAGTCGGGCGATGTTCGCCTGGAAATCGTCGGTGGTGAACGACTGATGCTCGGCGCTCATCGCGAAGTCGAGGGTCGCCAGCACTGCCCGCTCGAGGTGCAGGTTGAGTAGCCGCTTGGTGGCTTCCACGGCCTGCTGCGGTTGCTCGGAGATCCGCTTCGCGCAGGCCAGGGCCTCGGTGAGCGGGTCGGCGACAACATGATTCGCCAATCCCATCTCACGGGCCCGTTCCGCGGTGATGCGGGCACCGGTGATCGCGTATTCCTTGGCCAGCAGAAGACTGGTGTGGAGCGGCCAGGTGACCGGTCCACCGTCGGCGGCAACCAGCCCGACCTGCACGTGCGGGTCCGCCAGGTATGCGTTCTCGCCGATGTAGACCATGTCGCTGAGCGAGACGAGGCTACAGCCCAGTCCGACCGCGGGACCGTTGACCGCCGAGACCACCGGCACCCGGCAGCGAGCCATGCCGAGCACGATCTCCCGTCCGTCGGCGATGGTCTGTGCACGCAGTTCGTCGTCCTTGGCCAGCTCGGCGAGATATGCGAAATCGCCGCCGGCGGAGAAAGCCTTGCCGGCTCCGGTCAGGACCGCGGCGCGGGCTCCGCGGTCGGCGCTCAGCTGCGGCCACAACCGCGCAAGGCCCACGTGCAGATCATGATTCACGGCATTGAGCGCGTCCGGCCGGTTCAGCGTGATGATGCGCAGGGACCCGTCGGCCTGGACGTCGATCTCGTCGGGCATGTCATACATGGTCAAACTCCCAATCCTAGGATTCGCGATGCGATGATGTTCTTCTGAATCTGTGACGTTCCACCCATGACGCTCTGCGCCCGGCTGTAGAGGTAGGCACCGAGCAGTTCCGGGTCCGAGGTCCCGACCACGTCGAGGGCGGCGTGGCCCACGGCCTGTTCGACCCACGTCATCAGCAACTTGTCGAGCGAGCCTTCAGAGCTGTGCTGGACGCCGTCGAGCTGTTCCGAGAGCCGGCGCCGCACGTGTAGGCGAAGCATCTCAGTTTCGATTGCCGCCCAGACGAGGTCGGCCGACGGCTTGCCTTCGGACTTCTTCGCGATCTGGTTGACCGTCTTGCTGTATCGGGCGGCGAAGCCCAGCGTCGACGGCTCCCGCTCGTGCCCGACCACGGTCATCGCCAGCTTCCAGCCGTCTCCGGGTGCGCCGACCATGTTCTCCGCCGGAACGCGGGCACCGTCGAAGAGGACCTGCCCGAATTCGGTGGTGACACCGCTGATCATCTTCAGCGGTCGCTGTTCGATGCCCGGCTGGTTCATCGGCACGATGAAACCCGAGATGCCCTTGTGCCGTGGCACATTCTTGTCGGTCCGGGCCAGGAGCAGGCACCAGTCAGCGTTGTCGGAGTAGCTGGTCCAGATCTTGTGACCGTGGATGACGTACTCGTCGCCGTCGAGGGTGGCCGTGGTGGTGAGCGACGCGAGGTCCGATCCGGCACCGGGCTCCGAGAAGCCCTGGCACCAGCGCTGCGTGCCGTTGATCATGCCGGGTACAAAGCGCTTTCGGATCTCTTCGCTGCCGTGGTGGCCCAGGCCGAAGACCAGGTAGCCCAGGCTCGGCCGGGCGGGGAACGCGGCGCGCGCCAGTTCTTCGTCGAGGATGACGTCGTAGACAGCGGGCAACCCCTGTCCGCCATACTCTTCCGGCCAGCTCAGCCCGAAGAACCCGGCCTCGTACAGAGCCCGGTGCCATTC
This sequence comes from Williamsia sp. z34, assembly GCF_059553395.1. NCBI lineage: Bacteria > Bacillati > Actinomycetota > Actinomycetes > Mycobacteriales > Nocardiaceae > Williamsia > Williamsia sp. z34. Next base: position 87,573 of record NZ_JCANWW010000012.1, read on the forward strand.
GCCCATGCGCGAGAAGTACTCGTCACCGGAGGTCGCGAACGTACCCTTGCGCTCCTCCAGCCAGGCCCGCAGCCGCTGCCGGAACGCGGCTTCTTCTGTGGTGTCACGAAAGTCCAATTTGGATCTCCTCCAGGCTCACTGGGAACAATTCGGTGGATGTCAGGGCCCGGCGCAGATAGAGGTGCACCACGCACTCCCAGGTATTGCCGATGCCACCATGTACCTGTATCGAGGTCTCACAGACCGTCCGCGCCGTGCGCGCACAGTAGAGCTTCGCGATGCGCGCAGCCTGCAGCGCTTCGTCGGTCGGCAGTTCATCGACGGCCCAGGCCGCATGCCGCAGCACACTGATCGAGCCCTCGATCAATGCCAGACCTTCGGCCAGCAGGTGCGCAACCGCCTGGTACGAACCGATTGTCGCGCCATACTGCTCGCGCAGTTTGGCGTAGTCGACAGCGGTGGCGTGTGCTCCACGTGCCGTACCGACCAGGTCCGCGGTCGTGGCGACCAGGGCCAGCGCCAGGTTGCGCTCGGCCTGCTCCGATGTCAGGTCGCCGACCGCAGCCGGTTCACCTGCGACGTCAGCGCGGAGCCTGGTCAGGTCCACTGCCTCATGCGACGGTCCCAGATCGATTGTGCTGACCTGGTTCCCGCGCAGGACCGTCCCGCGGTCGAAGCCACGTGCATCGATCGCCTCATCACCGACAACAGCGGTGAACCGATGAGGTCCCTCCACCAGGTGACGCAGCACGTCGTCGGCGAGGACGGGACCCAGGAACGGGACGTCGACCAGACCGCGACCGAACTCCTCGGCGACGATTGCAACCTCTACCGCCGAGGCGCCGTCGGAGCGCAGATCACGCCACCCGGTACTGTCGACCACTTTCTCCAGCCGCGCGATGCGGCTCGCGTCATCGAGATCGGAGACCGCGGACGGTCCCAGATCATCGGCCAATTTCGAAGCGGCATCGCGCAATTGCCGCTGCTCACTCGTCAGACGAACGTCCATAGCGCTCCTTCAGCACTCTGCGCAGCACCTTGCCGGATGGCAGGCGCGGGATATCAGATACGGATACGACCTCGCGGGGTCGCTTGTAGGTCGCCAGCCGCTGACCGATCAGATCGATGAGTTCGCCGGCCAACTCGGAGAGTTCATCGGTGCCGACGGATTCATTGACGGCCACCGCCGCGACGATCGCCTCGCCGGTGACCGCATCGGGGACTCCGAAAACGGCACAATCCGCGACCGCCGGATGACCGTGCAGCACCGCCTCGACCTCGGCGGGAGCCACCTGGAAACCCTTGACCTTGATCATTTCTCTCGATCGATCGGTCAACCGCGTCCAGCCGTCGGCGTCGATGGTGCCGATGTCGCCGGTTCGATACCAGCCGTCGCAGAACGCCTCGGCGTTGGCATCGTCCGGAAGATATCCGGCCATCACCGATTCGGATCGAGCCTGGATCTCCCCGACCTCACCGGGACCGAGGATCTTTCCCGTCTCGATCGACATCACCCGGAGCGTGACACCGGCCGGCGCCCGGCCGACGCTGTCCAGGCGCGCACCGTCGATCGGATTGCAGGTGATGACCGGAAGTTCACTGGCCCCGTAGGCCGGGACCCACGGCACACCGGTTCGGTCCGTGACCTCCTGCGCGACGCTGGGGGTCACCGGGGTCGCGCCCCACATGATGTAGCGGAGCGACGACAGATCGTACTTCTCGAGATCCGGATTCGAGGCGAGCGCCAAGGCGATCGGCGCGACCGCCATCTCGATGGTGATCCGATCGCTCTCGATGTGACGCAGCATCAGACCCAGGTCGAAGCGGCGATGCAAGCGCACCCAGGCGCCGGTGTCGAGGGCGGTGAGGACGTTCAGGATGCCCAGGATGTGCGAGGGCGGGGTGAGTATCTGTAGGCGGTCCGTCGCGGTCAGCTCCAGCGAATCCCGCCAGTGCCGGACAGCGGCGCCGAAGGACGCGTGCGTGTGGCGGACGGCTTTGGGCATCCCGGTGGTCCCCGAACTGAACACCAGCACGGCGTCGGTGTCGGGATCCACCTCCGGCCGGACGCCCTCGCCGAAACCGGCTTCGGCGGGCTCGATCGGCTCATCGAGGTCCAGCATCGACATCAGGCCTGCCAGAACCGGGTTGTCACCGACCGCATGCGAGGCCCCGGTGATCGCCAGCGCATGCTCGACCTCGGCACGCTTGTAGGCCGGGCTGATCAGCACGACAGCGGCTCCGACCTGCCAGATCGCCCGCACCGCGCCCACGAACTCGGGTCGGTTCGACGACATGAGTGCAACACGCTGTCCGCGCTCCACACCGCGGTCGACGAGGGTGGCGGCCAGCCCAGCCGTCATCGCATCGAGCTGCGGCAGCGTGTAGCTGCGCCCCTCGAATGCAAGGGCGACGGCCCCGTCCATGTCCACGTCCTAACCGAGGATCGACCGGCAGGCATACGCCGGTCGACCTTCTTCGAATCAACTTGAGAGGATCCTAGCTCACTGGTGAGAATACTATTCTCATCTAGTAGAATCTACGTATCAATCTGGGTACGCTCGACACAACACGAAGGAGGTGGCTCATGGCGAGGCCCCCGTTATTCCAGCGCGCAACCGTGACGAGGATCGTCAAGGAGACCGCTGACGCCCGCACATACGTACTCGCACCACACGAGGCGCCGATCACGTACCGGGCCGGTCAGTTCATCACCTTCAAGATGCACCTCGATGGTGAAGAGGTGTTCCGTTCGTATTCGATGTCCAGCGCACCCGAGACCGATTCCGAGCTGATGACCACGATCAAGCGGGTCCCCGGTGGCAGGGTCTCGAATTGGATGCACGACAACATCAGCGAAGGCGACGAGGTCGAGATCACCAGGGCCGCCGGCCTGTTCTGCCTGAGTGACACAACCGCTCCCCTGCTCGGATTCGCCGGCGGTAGCGGCATCACGCCGATCCTGTCGCTGACCAAGAGCGCCCTGGCGACCACCAACCGCCGCGTTCGACTCCTCTGCGCCGACCGGGATCCCGAATCGGCGATCTTCCACGCCGCCATCGACGAACTGGTTGCCCAGTACCCCGACCGCCTGTCCGTGGTGCGCAGTTTCGATGTCGAACACGGATTTCTTGACGCTGCAAAGGTTCTCGAGTTCGTCGGCGAGGACACCGACGCGGACAGCTACCTGTGCGGCCCCGACCCCTTCATGGCGGTCGTCAAATCCGCACTGCCCGGGCCCGGCCGGATCATCGCCGAAGAATTCGGCGCGGCGGCCCAGACCGTCCCCGAAGCCGAGCCCGAAGTCGAAATGGCGACCGCCCCCGTCGAGCTCGGCACCGCGTTCATCCAGCTCGGCCGCAAGAAGGTCGAGATCGCCCGCAAGGCCGGCGAGACCATCCTCGAAAGCGCCCGCCGCGCCGGCCTTTCCCCGCCGTTCTCATGCGAGTCCGGGAACTGCGCCACCTGTATCGGCGAGGTCCTCGAAGGCAGCGCGACCATGCGCGCCAACAATGCACTCGACGACGACGAGGTCGCCGACGGATTTGTACTGACATGCCAGGCCGTGCCGGACACCCCCACGATCAAAGTGCGGTACGAGGACTAGGCCCTCCCACTCCCGATGCCGGTAGGGCTGACGCATCTGCGTCAGCCCTACCGGCATTGCTGTTGTCGCCGCTATTCGCGCTGGAATTGGTTGGTACAAGCAAGTTTTCGCCGCAACATTGCGTTCCGACCCACTCCGTGACAACACGGCCGACCCGGGCTTCGGCGCCCGGGCGGACTCGTCACCACCTCCACTGATCGTCAAGTGCATTTCAGCACAGCAAATGTACGGCCATACCTTGCCCTCACTGTCCGACTTCCACTAGGGTTTGGATCACAGTCGCTGGTTGATGCGGCACACCTCACAGCGCGAGCTGACGGCGAATACGTATCGCCGGCCGCGGGCACAGCCCGTTCCGCGGCAGTCGCGAAACCCGACCATGGCATCTCGACTCGGCCTCCGCCCTGTGCTGGACGAAAGTTGACACTCATGATCCAAACGATCGCCACGCGTCTTGCACGCAGCATCGCGGTGGTATTGCTGGTGACCATCGCGGTCGTGGGCCTGCTGAGCCTCGCGCCCGGCTCGGCATCCCAGGTCATCCTCGGCGAGAACGCGACACCGGAAGCCGTGGCCGAGCTCGATGCGGAGCTCGGACTCGACCAACCCGTGTGGTCCCAGTACCTCGACTGGCTCAAGAATGCGCTGCAGGGCGACCTCGGAACCTCGCCGCTGACAAATCAATCCGTCTCGGAGGCGATCTTCGAGCGCCTTCCGGTCACACTCGAACTCGCGGTACTGGGCCTGGCGTTGGCACTGTTCGTCGCCGTCATCATGGGCGTGCTGTCGGCCGCCCGTCCCGGTTCGGCCCTCGATCGTGGAATCAACGCACTGTCCGCGGTATTCCTTTCGGTGCCGGCATTCATCGCCGGACCGATCTTGATCTACTTCTTCGCCATCCAGCTCCAGATCTTCCCCGTGCTGGGATGGTCCGACATCAGTGACGGTCTCGGCGAAAACCTGCGCGGCGCAATACTTCCGGCCATCGCAATCGCCCTGACCGAGATCGCCTCCTTCCACCGCCTACTGCGCACCGACCTCATCTCCACCCTCGGTGAGGATTACATCGCCGCCGCGCGAGCGAAGGGGATGAGCCGCACCTACGTCATGTTCCGCCACGCGTTCCGGCCGTCGTCCTTCTCCCTGATCACCCTGGCCGGCATGAATCTCGGTCGGCTCATCGGCGGGACCGTGATCGTCGAAACACTGTTCGGCCTACCGGGACTCGGGCAGCTCATCGCCACCTCGATCACCACCCGAGATCTGATCATGGTCCAGGGCATCGTGGTGTTCATCGCCGTGGTCTATGTCGCCGTCAACACCCTCGTCGATCTGAGCTATGGACTGATCGATCCCCGGGTCAGAAAGGTTGCTGTAGCAGCATGACCAACATCGTTGCCAAACAGAGCGTTCCGCCCACCGCCGATGTTCCCGGTACGGAAATCGCCCTTGCCGTCCCCGTGGTCCGATCACACCGCTCGATGCTCGTGTACCTCTCGGTGCTCTGGCTCTGCGCCCTCATCCTCGCCGCCCTGTTCGCCGGACTGTTGCCCATCGCCTCCTACGAGACCCCCGTGGGCGCACCACGACTCGGCCCTTCTTGGGGGTCGCTCGACCTCCTCCTCGGGACCGACAACTACGGGCGATCCGAACTCTCGCGCATCATCTACGGTGCGCGGGTCTCCCTGGTGGTCGGCACCGTGGCCGGGATCATCGGATTCGCGATCGGCACCCTGACCGGACTCATCGGCGGGTATTTCGGACGCCACCTGGACAACGGCATTTCCCTGCTCACCGACGCAATGCTCGCGTTCCCGCCGCTGATCCTGCTCCTGGCGCTCGCATCGATCTTCAAGCCGAGTACCCAAACATTGCTCCTGGGCCTGTCACTGGTGGTGATCCCGGCCTTCATCCGGTTGTCCCGGGCCAACACGATGGCCTGGTCGTCACGCGAGTTCGTCCGTGCCGCACGCAATATGGGGGCCGGCCATTCCCAGATCCTGTTCAAGGAGATCCTGCCCAACGTCATCGCGCCGTTGGCCTCCTACCTCCCGATCGTGATGGCAGCGCTCATCGTCGCCGAGGGCTCTCTGAGCTTTCTCGGTCTCGGCATCCCGCCACCCACGCCCAGTTGGGGCGGCATGATCAGTGAGGGCAAGGACGCATTGTCCACCTCACCGCATCTGGTCTTCGTACCGTCGCTGGCGATCTTCTTCACCGTCTTCGCACTCAATCAACTCGGTGATCACCTACGCCAGAGGTTCGACAAGACGCTTCAGCACTGATCACTCGGCACCCGTCCACAGCCTCACCTTCACTGCCAATGCATCATCACGAGAGGTCACACATGTCCCCGAGCAGACGTTTACCCAGGCTCCTGGCCGCCCTGCTGTCCGTGTTCGTCTTCGCCTTCGTCGCCGCCTGCGGTGGCGGAAGCACCACCGGAGGTACCGGTGGCGCTTCGCAGGACGAGGGCGATCCGGTGGCCGGTGGCACTGCCGTCATCCTGCAGGCGGGCGAACCGCGATCACTTGATCCGGCCGCACTGTCGAACACCTACTCGCATCAGCCCGCCCTGGGCAACGCCATCTACGGGACGTTGATGACCAACAACGTCGACACCTATGCGCCCGAGTACAAGATGGCAACCGACTTCTCGACCACAGACGGCGGCACCACCTTCAACCTGATCCTGCGACCGGGCCTGTCGTTCACCGACGGAACCCCGCTGGATGCCGAGGCGGTCAAGTTCAACTGGGATCGGCTGAAGGATCCGGCCCTGGCCTCGACGACCATCCGCCAGGCGATGCAGATCGCCGGTACCGAGGTCGTGGACCCGACAACGCTCAAGGTCACTCTCGCCGCCCCGAATCCGCACTTTGCCCAGTCCGTCCTCTCCGGTGCGTTGAACTGGATCGCCTCGCCGACCGCTATCGCCAAGGGATCGCAGTCATTCGACGCGGCACCGGTGGGGGCCGGCCCGTTCACCGTCGTCAACTGGACCCGACAGGACTCGGTCGAACTCGTCAAGAACCCCGACTACTACGACGCCCCGAAGCCTTACCTTGACAAGCTGACGATCCGGACGGTGAGTGACTCCAACCAGCGCCTCAACGCCATCACGACGAACGCCGCCAACCTTTCGTCAGAGAACAACCTGTCCACCCTCAACAAGGCGGATCAGGCCGGCTTCCGGAGTGAAACCGTACCGACCGGTGGCGGGCAGTACATGGGCATGAACGAACGTCGCGCACCCTTCAACGACATCCGGGCACGCCGTGCGGTGGCGCTGGCAACAGACGTCGATGCGTTGAACACGGTGGTCTACAACGGCGAGAACGAGATCCCGGAAACCCTGTTCCCCGAGGGGTCCCCGTTCTTCGAGAACGTCAAGCTGCAGGAGACGAACAACAAGCAAGAAGCCCAGAAGCTCTTCGACGAGCTCGCAGCCGAAGGCAAGCCGGTCTCGTTCACGTTCCTGTCGTACCCCACCACGGAGAGCAAGATGGTGGCCGAGGGCCTGCAGACCCAGCTCAGCGGCTTCGACAACGTCGACATGAAAGTCGAGGTCCTCGATTTCGGCGCACTCACCGCCCGGGCCGGTCAACGCGACTTCGACATGATCATCTCGTCGGCCGTCATCCAGGATCCCGACTACCCTCTGTGGACGGCTTTCCATTCGAAGTCTCCGGGCGGGTTCGTGGGCACGAATGATCCCGAGCTCGACGCGGCCCTCGACGCCGGCCGGCTCGCCACCGACGAGGCCGATCGTAAAGTCGCCTACAAGACCGTGCAGGAACGTCTGGCGGCGATTGTCCCGGGCATCTGGTACACCAAGGCCGTGCCCTCGGTCATGTATGGAAAGAACGTCAACGGTGTTGAACTCTTCACTCTCGGTTCGGTTCTGCCCGAGAACATCTGGATGAACTGAGCCACCCGCAGCGAAAGGGCACAACCGGTATGCCAACTCACCGCGATCCCCAGGGCACCACGGCAGTGTTGCCGAAGAAGGGGCCACTGCTCGAGGTCAACAACCTGCGGGCCTACATCGGAACCACCCGGGGCACGGTCCGGGCGGTCGACGACGTCTCGCTGACCCTCGACACCGGTCAGGCCCTGGGGATCGTCGGTGAGTCCGGCTCGGGCAAATCCGTGATGGCCCGCGCCATCATGGGTTTGATGCCCGCGCGGTCCGCCCGCTCCGGCGAGGTGTACTTCCAGGGACGGGATCTGTTGTCCCTGAGCAAAAAAGAGACGCTCGAGACCTGGGGCAAACAGATCGCCATGGTCTTCCAGGATCCGGGCCGATCGCTCAATCCCGTTGTCCGCGTGGAGCGTCAATTGACCGAGGGTATGCGGCGACACCTGGGTATCGGCCGATCCGAGGCCCATGACCGCGCACTGAAGCTCCTACAGGAGGTCGGTGTCCCCGACCCGGAACGTCGGCTGAGCAACTATCCACACGAGATGTCCGGCGGGATGCGCCAGCGGGTCATGATCGCGATCGCCCTGTCATGCGAACCCGACCTGCTCATCGCCGACGAACCCACCACCGCGCTCGATGTGACCATCCAGCGTCAGATCCTCGACCTGCTGCGCGGTGTGCAGCGGGAACGCGACATGGCGATGATGCTCATCAGTCACGATCTCGCCGTCGTGGCCGGGCGGACCGACCGCGTATCGGTGATGTATGCCGGCCGCCTTGCCGAAGTCGGTTCCACCCGTGAAGTATTCGATGCACCACGGCACCGCTACACCCACGCCCTCCTCGGGGCGACACCAACCATCGATCATGCTCGGCACGCCCCACTGAACGTGATCTCCGGGTCGCTGCCCGACCCGACATCGCCCCCTGACGGCTGCCGGTTCGCACCGCGATGCACCCATGCTCAGGACGACTGTGTGACGCCGGGCCCTGATCTGGCATCGGTCGGCACCGACCATCACGTCGCCTGTCTGCACCCGGTCACACCCCAACCCGTGAAGACTCTTACGGCATCCGGAAGGTAAAACCCATGGCCGGCAGCGGAAACGCACACTTACGCGGCGACGACGCTCTGCTCAGCGTGCAGGACCTCGTGGTCGAATACCCCACCAAATCGGGAACTGTCCAGGCGGTGTCGAAGATCAGCTTCGATGTGCTCCCCGGCGAAACCCTCGGCATAGTCGGCGAATCCGGGTGTGGCAAGTCCACCACCGGACGTGCGGTTCTGCGCCTGGACCGGGTCACCGCAGGGCGGATCAGATTCGGCACCGACTGGATCGAGAAGGCGCCCGAAAAGCAGATGCGGGAATTGCGCCGCGACATGCAGATGATCTTTCAGGATCCGATCAGTTCGCTCAATCCCCGCCGGCCGGTGAAAGACATCGTCGTCGAGGGGATGACCGTGGCCGGCGCCTCGAAGGCCGAGCGCGCCACCACCTCGGCCACCGTCCTCGAGTCGGTCGGACTGCCACCCGAGCGATACTCGGACGTCTTGCCCCGCGCCCTCTCCGGCGGTCAGGCCCAGCGCGTGGCCATCGCCCGCGCGCTGGCGCTGAACCCCCGACTGCTGATCTGCGACGAACCCGTCTCCGCACTCGATGTGTCGGTCCAGGCCCAGATCCTCAATCTCATCGAAGAACTCAAGGCCGAGTTCGATCTCACCGTCGTCTTCATCGCCCACGACCTCGGTGTCGTGCGCACGGTCAGCGACAACGTCATGGTGATGTATCTCGGCAAGGTCTGTGAGTTCGGGGATTCGGCGGCGGTATACGACAACCCCACCCATCCGTACACCAGAGCCCTGCTCGACTCGGTGCCGTTGACCGACCCCGACAAGGCCTTTGCCGGGCCGGCCCTCCAAGGCGACGTCCCCTCGCCACTCGATCCGCCGACCGGTTGCCGGTTCCGCACCCGCTGCCCCGGCGTGCAAGACCGTTGCGTCACAGAAGAACCCGAGATCCGGCAGACGCGTCCCGGCCAGTATGCCGCCTGCCACTTTCCGCTGACAGTGTTGGAAAACAGCGGGCCTCCCGCCGTGGATACGACGAAGACGCCGGCATGAGTCGGGTGCACGAATAAGAAAAGGCCCCGCGAAAGCGGGGCCTTTTCTTATCTGAAAGTCGCTAACCGGCCGCAGCACCGTGCTCACCCAGGGCTGGGGGCGCACCGTACTCGGGCACAAAACCGTCGATACGAATCGGGCAACCGACCAAGCTGAATTGGCCCGCCTTGACCACCATGCCGGGATTTTCCGCCAGTGCCTCGGGCAGGGTGCGGATGGCAGCGGCCGGGACCTGCAACGGACGCAACCGCGCCTCCCAGGACTGCGCGGTGTCGGTGGCCAGCACCGCGGACACGACCGCAAGGACCTCGTCGCGGTTCGCGGCCCGCTCAGCCATTGTGGCGAACCCCTCGATACCGGCTTCCGCGGAGAACGTCCGCCAGAATCCGTCGTGGGTGATGAACAGCGCCAGGTAGCCGTCGGCAGTCGGAAACAGCTGCGCCGGAACATAGTACGAATGCGCACCATTGGGCATCCGGCGCGGCTCGGTGCCCTCGTTCAGGTACGCCGATGCCCGGTAGTTGAGCTGCGAGAGCATCACGTCGCGCAGCGACACGTCCACCTGTCCGCCCCGGCCGGAGATGATCTGCGCCAGCAGACCGAGAGCGGCGGTCAGTCCCGTCGAATTGTCGGCGGCAGAATAGCCCGGCAGGGTCGGCGGTCCGTCGGGGTCACCGGTCAGTGAAGCGACACCGGTGACCGCCTGGATGACGTAGTCGAACGCCGGGTCATCACCCTGATCGAGGCCGTATCCGGTGAGTGCGACGCAGACGATCTTGTCATTCCACTTCTGCAGCGCCTCATAGGTCAATCCGAACTTCCTGATCGCCGACGGTTTCAGGTTGACGATGAGCGCATGGGATCGACCGGCGAGTTCACCGAGCCGGGCCTGACCGGCCTCGGTGGTGAGATCGAGGCAGATGCTGCGCTTTCCGCGGTTCAGGCTCGCGAAATAGGCGTCGCTGACCTGACGGGACAGGTCTCCGGTCGCCGGTTCGATCTTGGTGACCTCGGCGCCGAGATCGGCGAGCATCATGGTCGCGTAGGGGCCGGCCAGGATGTGCCCGACCTCGAGGATGCGGATCCCCGCCAGGGGTCCAGAACTCATCGCAGATCCGCAACGAGCCCGGCGATCACGTCCCGGGTGCGGTACTTGGAAGCAATCAACTCGTCCCGGGTGTCACCGATGGGGAGTAGGCGCATGGACAGGTCGGTCACGCCGGCGTCCTCGAACTGCTTGAAGCGCTTCATGATCGCCTCTTCGTCGCCGACCGCACACAGGTCGCCGACGTCTTTCGCATTGCCCTGATCGAGCAGTCGCTGATAGTTCGGGGAGACCTCGGCCTCGGCCAGGATGCGGTTGGCCCGTTCCTTGGCCACGTCGACCTGCGACGGTGCACACAGGCAGACCGGGATGCCGGCCACGATGCGCGGGGCACCGCGTCCGGCCTTCTCGGCGGCAGCGGTGATCTTCGGAACCACGTGATCGGCCACGGCGCGCTCGTCGGCCATCCACAGGATGGTGCCGTCGGCGTGTTGGCCGGCGATGTCGAGCATGACCGGCCCGAGAGCGGCGATCAGGATAGGCAACGGCGCCACCGGTCCGAGGTCGAGCGGGTTGTGCACGTTGTACGTCGAGTTCACGACATTCACCTCACCGGGCGCCTTTTGCGCGGCGTTGAGCACCTCGAGATAGTCGCGGGTGAGCTTGGCCGGCTTGTCGTACGGCAGACCGAGCATGTCCTCGATGATCCAGTGGTGCGACGGCCCGACACCCAGCGCCAACCGGCCCCCGGTCGCCGCATGCGCCGACAGTGCCTGGCGGGCAAGAGCGATGGGATGCTGTGCCTGCAGCGGCACCACGGCCGTACCGATCTCGATGCGAGAGGTCTTGGTACCCATCAACGCCACGGTGATCAGGGCGTCGAAGTCGGTGGGGATCTGCGGCACCCAGGCCGTGTCCATCCCGGCCTCTTCGGCCCAGACGATGTCGGCCATCATCCGGTCGACCTTCTTGGTCGCGTCACCCCGCTCCGGACCGATCATCACCCCAACGCGCACGATACCTCCAAAGTTTACGAAATCAGTTCTCCCACATGGTTTGTAGAATCATGTGGCAGGTTGGTCCTGGTGCTTCCCCGGTCGGCCTAAGCCGGCGCGGTGGTACCCGTCAGTTCCCGCATCCCGCTCACGAGCTTGTCGAGCGGGGTCGCAGTGGGGAACACCGCCGCCGCGCCGATGTCCAGGAGTTTCTGCACATCGGACTGCGGGATGGTCCCGCCGACAATGACTTTGATGTCTCCGGCGCCGGCCTCACGCAGTGCGTCGACCACACGCTTGGTCAGTCCGATGTGGGCGCCCGAGAGAATACTCAGACCGACAACGGTGCAGTCTTCCTGCAGCGCGATCGACACGATGTCTTCGATCCGCTGCCGGATACCGGTGTAGATCACCTCGAATCCCGCATCACGCAGGGTGCGGGCAACGATCTTGGCGCCTTTGTCGTGGCCGTCGAGGCCGGGCTTCGCGACGAGAATACGGGCGGTCATCAGAACACCACCGGCTGCGAGAACTCGCCCCACACGTCTTTGAGTGCGGTGGTCATCTCTCCGACGGTGCAGTAGGCATTGGCACAATCGATCAAGGGTTGCATGAGATTCTCCGTTCCTTCCGCGGCTCGCGACAGCTTCGCCAGCGTGTTCTTCACGGCCTCGTCATCACGCTCGGCCTTGACCTTCGCCAGGCGCTTGAGCTGCAGCTCACGCCCTTCGGCGTCGAGTTCGTAGGTCGCGATGTCCGGGGCGGCCTCTTCGGATGCAAAGCGGTTGACACCCACGACCGGGCGCACCCCCTGCTCGATGTCCTGATGGATCTTGTACGCCTCATCGGCGATGAGACCCTGCAGGTAGCCGTCTTCGATCGCAGCGACCATGCCACCGTGGTTCTCGAGGTCACTCATGATCTCGATGATCTTCTTCTCGGTGGCGTCGGTGAGGGCCTCCACGAAGTACGAGCCGCCGAGCGGATCGGCAACCCGGGTGACACCGGTCTCGAGGGCCAGGATCTGCTGGGTACGCAGCGCCATCGTGGCCGATTCCTCACTGGGAAGTGCGAAGGGCTCGTCCCAGGCGGCGGTGAACATCGACTGCACACCACCGAGGACCGAGGCCATGGCCTCGTAAGCGACTCGTACCAGGTTGTTCTGGGCCTGCGGGGCGTACAGCGAGGCGCCGCCTGCCACACAGCCGAAACGGAACATCGCCGCCTTCTCCGTCTTGGCGCCGTACCGTTCGCGCACGATCGTCGCCCAACGGCGACGGCCGGCCCGGTACTTGGCGATCTCCTCGAAGAAGTCGCCATGGGTGTAGAAGAAGAAGGAGATCTGCGGAGCGAACTGATCGATGGTCATCCGACCGCGCTCGACCACCGTGTCGCAATAGGTGACACCGTCGGCGAGCGTGAAGGCCATCTCCTGCACGGCATTTGCGCCCGCGTCACGGAAGTGTGCACCGGCAACCGAGATCGCGTTGAAACGCGGGACCTCGGCGGCACAGAACTCGATGGTGTCGGCGATCAGTCGCAGCGACGGCTCCGGCGGCCAGATCCAGGTGCCACGCGAGGCGTATTCCTTGAGCACATCGTTCTGGATTGTGCCGGTGAGCTTTTCGCGGGGCACACCCTTCTTCTCCGCGGCAGCGACATAGAGCGCCAACAGAATGGCGGCGGTGCCGTTGATGGTGAAGCTGGTGCTGATCTTGTCCAACGGGATGTCGGCGAACAAGATCTCCGCATCGGCGAGGGTGTCGACGGCACAGCCGACCCGACCGACCTCGTCGGTGAACTCGGGGTCGTCGGAGTCGTAACCGCACTGGGTCGGAAGATCGAGTGCCACCGAGAGTCCGGTGCCACCCTGTCCGAGCAGGTACTTGTACCGCTCATTGGACTCTTCGGCGGTGCCGAATCCGGAGTACTGCCGGAAGGTCCAGAGTCGTCCCCGATAGCCCGACGGGAAGTTGCCGCGGGTGAAAGGGAACTCGCCTGGGGCGGGCGGGGTCGACCCCTCGGGATTCGGTCCATACACCGACTCAAGAGGGATGCCAGAGGAGGTTTCCACGTTCTCGTTCATTGTTGAATACCGTACTTGCAAAAAATGAGAATGCCAATACCATTTATGGGAATGGTCCTTGAGCTGTTGCTCAACGCAGCGGCAGGGCCAATCGGAGAGAGGACCGCACACCAGATGAGTACCGACGCCACCCGCCGCGAGACCTACGACGCAGGTATGAAGGTTCGCGAGGAGGTGGTCGGGGCCGAGTACGTCGCCCGAGCGGTCTCCGCCACCACCGACTTCACCCGCCCCATGCAGGAGCTGGTGACCGAGTACTGCTGGGGAGCGGTGTGGACCCGCCCCGGACTCGGCCGCCGCGAGCGCTCGATGATCAATCTGGCGATGCTCACCGCGCTCGGCAAGCCCACCGAACTCGCCGCCCACGTCCGCGGCGCACTGACCAATGGAGTGACCCCGGAAGAAATCCAGGAGGTCCTGTTGCAGACCGCGATCTATGTCGGCGTCCCCGCCGCGCTCGAATCCTTCCGGGTGGCAAACGAAATCGTTGCGGAGCACATCGCATGAGCGCGCCACAGAAAAATCAGGTCGCTTTTGTCGGACTGGGCAACATGGGTGCCCAGATGTCGATCCGTCTCCTCGACGCCGGTTACGACGTCGTCGGGTTCGACCCGGCCCCCGCCGCGCGCGACGCCCTCGTCGCCGCAGGTGGCAAGTCCGCCGCCGGCGCCGCCGAGGCCATCGCCGGTGCCGAGTTCGTCATCCTGATGCTGCCGAGTTCGCGGGTCGTCGAGGCGGTCCTCGGCGACGAGGCCGTGCTCAATGCACTGGGTCAGGGGACCACCGTCGTCGACATGAGCTCATCGGAACCGTTGTCGACGGTTGAACTCGCCAAGGCCGTGGAGAAGACCGGAGCGGTCCTGGTCGACGCGCCCGTCTCCGGCGGGGTTGCCGGTGCGCAGGGCGGCAAGCTGACCATCATGGCCGGGGGCACCGAAGAAGTCGTCACCGCGATCGCCGAGGTGATGGCCCCGATGGGAACGATGACGCGCGTCGGCGACACCGGCGCAGGTCACGCCCTCAAGTCGATCAACAACCTGATGGCAGCGGTCGGACTCCTCGTCACCTCCGAAGGCGTGGCCATCGGCCGGCGTTTCGGTCTCGACCAGGAGCTGATGGTGTCGATGCTGAACGCGTCGAGCGGTCAGAACGCGGCCACCGATGTGAAGTTCCCCCGGTTTGTCATCCCGGAGACCTACAACTCCGGGTTCCGGATGGAACTGATGCTCAAAGACATGCGGATCGCCACCGGCCTCGCATCCGCGATCGGTGTCCCCACCCCGCTCGGTGAACGAGCCGTCGAGGTCTGGGCCACCGCCGACAAAGACCTCGGCCCCGGCGCCGATCAGACCGAGATCGCCAAATGGACGGCGTCCCAAACCCGATAATGTGCCCTTTTGGCGAACGTTTTCCCAGGTGAGCGCCGCCAAAACCCCACACTATCGGGGGGCGGTGGGCGCCTGGGCGTAATGCGCCTCGATGATGGCCCGGACGGTGTGCCGGCAGCGACCACAGTCGCGGCCGGCACCACAGGCGTTCGCGACCTCTTTCGACGTGCGGGCCCCGTCGACGACGGCCTGCTCGACGACGTGGCTCGTGACCCCTTGGCACAAACAGACATACATGCGAATACCTGCGGCTAACTGATCGTCTGGAGTTCCATGACACGCTCCAGCCTTCCGACGAACAGCGGCGGATACACGCCGACTCCGGCACCTTGCATCCATTCGGCGGCGGCGTCCGGCCGCTCCACCCAGGCGATGGCATTTTCTTCGGTGTCGAGTTCCACCAGGATCATGACTTCCTGACCATCATCGAAAGCCTGATAGATCCAGACCCTACGCACGCCGGCGGCGATGAACCGACGTAAACTGACCCTTACCTTTTCGAGCAATGCCGTCACGTCCTCCACCGGCGCAATGGCGGCCACGATGACCCCGGATTCCTCCGAAACCGGCGATTCGAGTTCGATTTTCTCGACGACATCCCCGGCGAACATCGGTGGAATTTCTTCCACACCGGCCGCGTCGTACCACTCCATCACCGCGGGGCTACGCAAGAGTTTGTCGATGGATCCCCGATCATGCAGCCCCAGCGTGGCGAAAACCCGTTTGGGTTCATGTAGTGCCCGGTAGACGACGAGGTGATGGGCGCCCAGGCGGGCCAACGAATCATTGTTCACCGCAAGGCGATCCATGATTCCGGCTTCATCGGCCACGGAAAAGTCCGCGGCCAGGATTCGCGAATGCTGGGTCATCTGATCCGTTCCTGGTGTCAAAGGTCTGGCATTGTCGGTCAAAACGCCATGCTACCGGGTAAATTGATCTGAGCGCGTGGCTTCATACAGCCCCACCTGGACCAGCCCTCCCGGTGCTGAAATCACGCGCTTCTTTTGACGTGAGGAGAAACCATGCAAGGAGATCCCGAAGTTCTCAAACTGCTCAATGAGCAGTTGACCAGTGAACTGACGGCAATCAACCAGTATTTTCTGCATTCGAAAATGCAGGAACACTGGGGATTCACCGAGATAGCCGCCACCACCCGCGCCGAGTCCTTCGACGAGATGAATCATGCCGAAGCACTCACCAACCGGATCCTGCTGCTCGACGGACTACCCAACTACCAGCGGCTGTTCTCGCTGAAAGTCGGACAGACACTGCGCGAGCAATTCGTCAGCGACCGGGCCATCGAGGTCGACGTCATCAACCGACTGAAGCCGGGAATCGCGATGTGCCGGGAGAAGCACGACACCACGAGTGCGATTCTGCTGGAAGGGATATTGGCCGACGAGGAAGTACATTTGGACTACCTCGACACCCAGCTCGAGCTGATGGACACACTCGGCGAGGCACTCTACCTCGCACAGTGCGTGGCGCGCCCTCCGAAGTGATCCGGATCGGCCGTACATAGCTCGACGAGGCGACATCGACGTGCCTGCGTTCTGCGGCTACCCTCGGCTCCAAAGGCGATGACACGAGGGCCTGACAACCAGGCCCTCGTGTCTTTGCATGGTTCACGTGAGGAATTGATGTTCAAGAAGGTCGGCACGGTCATCGCAGCCCTGTGCGCACTGCTAGCACTCACCAGCCTGGGGGTGTCGACCGCCGCCGCCGCGCCACCGAAGACCAACCTCGGTGGCGGATCCGGCCTCCTGTTCCCCGAGGGCCGGGGCGGATTCAGCGCCTGCACGCTCACAGCCATCGGACACGATCAGAACAATGCCCTGGTCGGCTTGACCGCCGGGCATTGCGGAGATGCCGGCACACCGGTCCTGGCGGAATCGGCCAGATCAGCAGGCGCCCTCGGCCAGATCACCTACAGCGACGAAGTCCTCGACTACGCGATCATCCGGTTCGACGCCGGCAAGGTCAATCCGGTCCAGCGGGTCGGCGGCGTGACCATCCGCGGACTCCGCACACAGGCGCCGCAGTTCCTCGAACTCATGTGCAAGGAAGGCCGCACCACCGGCAATACCTGCGGGGTCACCTGGTTCTCCGACGGTTTTGCGCATTTCAGTCAGATCTGCGTCGTCGAGGGTGACAGCGGAAGCCCCGTGGTTGTCGGTGACCGCCTCGTCGGCATGGTGAACGCCTACTACTTCTTCGGGTGCGTGGGTCCCGAGACCGGCACGAACATCAAGCCGATCCTCGACGACATGAGCCGTCGGGGCATCACGGACTTCCGGGTCATCTAACCCTCGCCGTTCAGGCCGTCCGGATTTCGCATTGCGGTAGATCGCGATGAAGGCTGCGACCAACATTGGCCAATTTGACGGTCATCGAAAATTTTCCGCCATACTGGTCAAGTGTTGAAATCAGTCGCGATCATCCTGCAGGAACCGGTGGCGGCATTCGAGTATGGCGTCGTGTGCGAGGTCTTCGGCGTCGATCGCACCGACGAGGGCGTACCTCCCATGGATCTACGGGTGTGCGGGATCGAGCCGGGCACACCGCTGAACTTCACCACCGGAGCGCAGATCGTCCCGACCTATGGACTCGACGCCTGCGCGGACGCCGACCTGGTGGCGATCCCGGCCGGTCGGCTCACCGCGGACTACCCCGTCGAGGTACTCGAGGTACTCCGCGCAGCCCACAGGCGTGGCGCCTACATCCTTTCGGTCTGCACCGGGGCGTTTGTGCTCGCCGCCGCCGGCCTTCTCGACGGGAAGTCCGCCACCACCCACTGGAAGTACGGCGCCCAGATGGCCGAACTTTTCCCCGAGGTCCGCGTCAACACCGACGTCCTCTACGTCCAAGAGGGCAACATCATCACCAGTGCGGGCACGGCTGCCGGTATCGATGCCAGTCTGCACCTGATCCGGACCGAACACGGACCGGTCGCAGCCAACAAGATCGCCCGCCGGATGGTGGTCCCACCCCACCGCGACGGCGGGCAACGACAATTCGTGAAAGAGCCTGTGCCCGAATGTGACAGCGACGGATTCGGGCAGGTCCTCGGCTGGATGTTGAGCAACCTCGACTCCGACATAGCCATCTCCGACATGGCTGCGAAAGCACACATGTCCCCGCGCACGTTCGCGCGCAGATTCCGCGACGAGGTGGGAACCAGCCCGCTTCGGTGGCTCACGGAGCAACGGGTACTGGCCGCCCAGGGATTACTGGAATCGAGCGATCACGGCATCGAGGAAATCGCGAGACAGGTCGGCTTCGGTTCGGCAACGCTGCTGCGTCATCACTTCTCGACCGCTGTGGGCATCACACCGACCGCATTTCGGTCCCGCTTCGGCTGCGTCGGCTGACGCCGGTACCCCTCTACGATGGGTTCCGATCCCCCGACGGGAAGTAGCGGAGACGATGACCAGCAACTCAGACGATCCAGAGGACCAGCGGCCGGATCTGAACAAGCATCCGGACAACACCGAAGCGACGCAGTTTTTCACTCCTCCGGTCAACCCCTACCCGACGGAGCCGCCCTACCCGACCTCGTCACCCGATCAGTTCGCGCCGTATACCCCGCCGCAGTACGGGGAGCCGTGGCACAGCCAATACCCATCGCAGCAATATCCAACGCCCCAATACCCGACTCATCCCTCGGGACCGCAATACCCGGCACCGCGGTACCCCGAGTCCGGGTTTGCCGGTGGCCCTCCAGCGGTGCGCCTTCAACCAGCCGCGGTCCCGGCCACCCGCACGTTGGGGGCCATTGCATTGGTGGGCGCACTGTTGTTCATCCCGTACGGCTGGTTGACCTGGGCTTCGTTCGAACCGAAATACAGCGATGCAGCGAAGGTTTCGGTCAATGGCTGGGGTCAGGTGTTCCAGGATGGTTCACAGCTCATCATGGATCCGGGAACCACCGGGATGCCCTTCGCGGCATTCTTCATCCCGTTCCTGGTGTTACCGGTGGCAATTCTGGCGCTGCTCGTCATCTGCAACATCGGCCGCTTCGGCAACTCGATCGCGATCCTTGTCCTGTCCGTCCTGCACCTGTTCCTGGCGCTGGCATTTCTGGCCGTGCCCAGCACGTGCATCATCTTCGACAACGACGACGATTCGATCTTGTTCGAAGGACTGAACGACTTCTCGACAGGACCGGGCACCATCCTGGCCACCGCGACCCTGATGGTGATGACCGGGACGAGCATCGCGGGCGTCGTCCTGGGTCGCAAAAAGGTCAACCCCTCGCCGGTTGTCCCCGCCGGCCACGGCGGATATCTCGGCTTCTGAGCATCGCCCGCCAACGTCGCCTCAATCGGTGAGCATTCCGCCCGCAGCGCGCCATTGCACCAGCCCACCACTCATGTTGACCGCCTCGAAGCCGTTCTCCACCAGAAGGTTCGCCGCACCTGCCGACCGGATACCGCCGGTACAGAAGGCGATGAGCAGTCGGTCCTCGGGAAACTCCAGACAGCGCTCCAGCAATCCTTCGAGCGGCGCGTGGACCGCGCCGGGTATGTGCACCCGGTTCCACTCGAATTGTCGACGGACATCGATGATCAGCGCACCGTCTCCCACCAGACGAACAGCTTCGACGGCGGTCACCGACGGCGGGCGGCGTAGATAGTGCCGGATACTCATGAACGACTCGACTTCACCCCTTCAGCTTAACTGAAGGTTGCCGGCTTGGTCAGCCTTCCGACACCACACGCAACATTTGCGCGCGGAGCGCCTCGGCCAGTTCGGGATTCGCCGCCCCGAACTCCGCATCAAGGTCGGCCACCACCGTGGCCGCGCGGGCCAGCAGCGCTTCCCCATCGGCCGTCACCGCCAAGGTGGATGGAGTCCCGGCGTGTGCCGTCCCGTCGTCGACGAGACCGGCCGCCACCAGAGCCGCCACCGCGGTGTGGGTGCTCTGGACCGTGATCCGCGAGCGGCGGGCAAGTTCGCTGAACGAGATACCCGGCGTTCCCCGAATATGCCCGAGCAGCCCGAACTTCCGGGTGGTCAATCCGAGCGGCTTGAAGGCCTCGGCCAACTCCGCTTCCCACACCCGACTGACCGTGAGCAGCATGACAGTCGGACTGAACGGAGGTGGCTGCGGCATCTGCTCAGGCTACCCACCGACAAGGGGTCGCAACGGCCAGGGAAGTCCGTCAGCGCTCTGAGGGCTCCGCGTCATACGATTCGGCGAACGAGATCCGCGGCAGCGTGGTCGCCGCATAGACCGTCAGCGCCAGGAACACCACAAAGGTGAGCACGAAACCGGCTGCCACAACGGCAAATCCGTAGTGAACGACACGCTCGATGACACCGTCGCCCGACACCCATAACGAGGCAAACGCCGACAGCACCGTACCCAGCAGCGCCCACGCCGCTCCCCTGGCCCGCGGACCCACGGTCGACACGTAGAACAACCGCTCGTAGATGGCCGTCTCGAACTCGTCGACGGCAGCCGCCCGCACCGGATCATCCCCGGCAACCGAGCGCAGCTTCACCGCCAGATCGACGTCTTTGTCGAGGCGCTGCGCCTCGGTCTGGCGGTACCAGACGTACAGGCCCACCCCGACGACCACCGCGAGAACAAAGATCCCAACACCCACTGCCGCCCACGATGTGTCATTCACCTGACACACGTTACAGAAAGCGCCCTATCACGCCAGGGCACCGGTGGCCGTTGCGGACACCGGTGATCATTTGAACTATGGATGGGTCTGTTCACCAGGGTCCGCTGATGCCTACGATGACGCGGTATCAAAAGTGCAGGGTTTCGAACTCGTAGGGGAAATGGGTCAGATGGCCGAGTTGATCGGATTGACCAAGCGCGTTGTGGAAGCACGCCTGAACAACACGTCAGTCAAGGCAGTGAGTGGATCGATGATCTCTTATCAGGGGCAGGTCGAATTCAAATCGGCCGGATTCGGCGGCGGATCAGGGGTTCTCGCCGGGCTCAAACAGAAGGCGACCGGCGAGTCACTGAAGTTGATGGAGTGCACCGGCAACGGCATCGTGCACCTGGCGATCAACGCGCAGTACACCACGGTCCTGCAGCTGAACAACGAGACCATTCAGGTCGAGTCACGGCAACTCCTGGCCATGGCAGGTGATCTGCAGACCAACGTCCAATTCGCCGGCGTCGGCGGGATGTCCAGCGGTCAGGGACTTTTCACCACCACCGTGACCGGTAGCGGTCAGGTCGCCCTGTTGTCGGCCGGCGGTCCACTGATCCATCTCGAGGTCAATCCCAATCTGCCGGTGGTGGTCGATCCTGATGCGTTCGTCTCCGCCAAAGGCCAACTCCAGCAATCGTTTGTCACCGATGTCAGCTGGCGGTCGATGATCGGCCAAGATGGCGGTGAGGCGTTCTCGTTGCGCTGGCAGGGCCAGGGTGTTGTGTCCATCCAACCTGCGGAGCGGTGAGCGACATGGTTTTTGAGAAGATCAACTCGAAGGTTGTCAAGGTCGACGTCGGCCAGGCCGGTGGTGTGGTCGCCCGTAAAGGCGCGATGCTCTTCTACACCGGTCAGATTCAGTTTTCCCCGCACCAGATCCCCGGCGCCGGCGGGATGCCCGGCCTCGGCGGTATGGGTGCGGTCGCCGGGATGGCCGGCCGGATGATGCGCGGCGAGCACGAGGCCACCATGATGGCGCAGGGTCACGGGCAGGTCCACTACGGATTCGGTGGGCTCGCAGTGCATGTCATCGACATGCCGCAGGGCGGCACCGTCACCGCCGACGCATCCAGGACACTCGGCTACACCGCGGGCCTGCAGGCTTCTATCGTCTCGATGACGTCCCAGGGCAACGGTGGCGGCGGTGGACGCGGCGGTGGACTGATGGGTGCGCTGCGCGGAGCGGCGACCGGCGCGTTGACCGGCGACGGCATGTTCACGACCCAGCTGCAGGGCATGGGCTCGGTGGTGTTGCTGGCCCACGGTGAGGTGCTGGAGATCCCCGTCGGTGGCCAATACCCGGTCATCGTCGACCCGCAGGCGTTTGTCGGCACATTCGGCAATGTGCAGACCCAGTTGAAGTCGACGGCGGGCTGGCGCGATGCCGTCGGACGTGGGGCCGGTGAGGCGATGCAGTTGCAATGCCATGGTCAAGGAACTGTGTTCGTACAAGCGTCCGAAGAAAAGCTGTAGGGGAAAGCCATGAGCGACATACTCAATCCGTCGATGCTGCAGGGCGACGACAACATTCCCGGCAACAACTACGCGTACTACATGCAGATGACCAAGCCCTGGATCATGTCCAAGGGCGCGATGATCGCCTACTACGGACAGATGCAGTTCCAGGCCCTCGTCCAGGGCATGCAGACCACGATGATGCAGCAGCTCGCCGGAACCATCAGCGCGCCACTGTATATGGGCGATTTCATCATCGCCCAGGGACAGGGCACGCTCATCATCGGCGACCGCGGATACGACATCAACTCGTACGATCTCGAGGACGGCAACCTGACGGTCCGCGCGGCGAACCTGCTGGCGTTCGAGCCGGGACTGCAGCTCAACCAGTCGATCGTCCCCGGCTACCTCACACTCATCGGCAGCGGCAAGTTCCTGGCGTCATCCAACGGACCGGTCATGTTCGCCGAACCACCACTACGCGTTGATCCCGAAGCGCTTGTCGGGTGGGCTGATTGCCCGTCCCCCAGCCATCACTACGACCAGGGTTGGGTCACCGGATTCATGGCCGCCGGTGCGGCCATGATGGGTGCGGCCAGTGGAGAAGAGCAGCAGTTCGACTTCACCGGATCCGGCACGGTCCTGATCCAGTCCAGCGAGAAGGTCATCAACGACCACAATCTGGTGCGGAGCCTGGAAAGCCAGATTCCGGGTCTGTCCTCGGTCGGTCTCACCCGCCTGAACCAGACGATCCAGTCGCAGATGGCACAGCAACAACAGATCCGCTGAGCGGGGAAGAACACCGGGCGCACCCGACACACAAAAGCCCCCCACGGCCGCGGGGGGGGTGGCCGTGGGGGGCTTTTCGCCGGGTGATGCGGGCTGCACATCACCCGCGGTCTGGTGTCAGGCGACCTGCGCCTGCCACATCCAGTGCAGTTGTTCGAGCCGCGCCGCAAAGCCGATCAGCAGATCCTGGGTGACCGGATCGGCCTTCTCGGTCGTCTCGATACGGGCCCGCAGACCGTCGACAACAGTCTTGATATTGGCGACGATCGCGGTCACCACGTCGACGTCCTTGGTCCAGCCCTCGTCGATACCCTTGGTGCCGGCGGTCTTCGCCACGGTCTCGGCCCGACCATCCGGGCTGACCCCGATCGCGGTGGCGCGTTCTGCTGCCGCGTCGGTGAAGTCGCGGGCCGTGGTGACCAGTTCGTCGAGTTCGAGGTGAACCGAACGGAACTGCTGGCCGACGACGTTCCAGTGGGCCTGCTTGGCGATCAGGGAGAGGTCGATCATGTCGACCACTGTCTCCTGCAACGCCTTACCTGCCACGGCCTGCTGATCTTGGGTCAACGTGCTGGTGATGGGATTCGTCATTCCGCTACCTCCTGGTTCGCGCAATTGATGCCGATGGGTTGCTTCGAACTCCGACGATCCCATCGAACGGCGCGGGATCTGTGGTCTGAAGTTCTGCCACTCTGGATCGTTCAACCAGAGCGAGCAGACTCCTATTCCCCGTTTCGGACACCTTCTTCGACCCGTTTGCCGAGATCGGCGTCCACGTTCTTCCAGTACTCGAACACGCGGGAGAGAACCGGTTCCCGGACACCACCGCGTACGTGACCAACGATGTTGCCCACCAGTCGTTCCCGGGCGTCGTCGTCGAGCACCTCGCGGTAGAGGATCCCGGCCTGCGTGTAATCACCGTCTTCGGCGTGCTCGATGTAGCCGGCGCGAACTGCCCGCCCGTCGAACTCCCACAGTCCCTCGTCACCGGCCGCCTGCGGGTCTGCGTGTGCCCCGCCAAATGAATTGGGCGCGTACACAGGCGTGTTCGGGTCGTTGAAGGTGTAGGCCATCGCGCCTTCCTTCGAGTAGGAATTGACCGTGGTCGCCTTGGCCGAGTTGACCGGCAGCTGGGCGAAGTTGGCGCCGATGCGGTACCGATGCGCGTCGGCATAACTGAAGACCCGTCCGAGCAGCATCTTGTCAGGCGAGAAGCCGATTCCCGGAACCACATTCGACGGTCCGAACGACGCCAGCTCGATTTCGGAGAAGAAGTTCTCCGGATTCCGGTTCAGCGTCCACTTGCCGACCTCGATCAGGGGGTAGTCCTTCTGCGACCAGACCTTGGTCAGGTCAAACGGATTGAAGCGGTAACCTTCGGCTTCATCCACCGGCATGACCTGGACCTTCATGGTCCACGTCGGGAACTCGCCACGCTCGATGGCCTGGTACAGATCCTGACGATGGTAGTCGGGATCGGTGCCGGCAAGTGTGTCTGCTTCGGCCTGGGTCAGGAACTCGATGCCCTGATCGGTTTTGAAGTGGTACTTGACCCAGAAGCGTTCACCTGCGGCGTTCACCCACTGGTAGGTGTGCGAACCGAATCCGTCCATGTGCCGCCAGCTCTTCGGGATGCCTCGGTCACCCATCAACCAGGTCACCTGATGCGCACTCTCCGGACGTAGCGTCCAGAAATCCCACTGCATGTTGTGGTCGCGCAAACCCGAACCGGGCAAACGCTTTTGGCTGCGGATGAAGTCGGGGAACTTGATGGGATCCTTGATGAAGAAGACTGGCGTGTTGTTGCCGACGAGGTCGTAGTTGCCGTCTTCGGTGTAGAACTTCATCGCGAAGCCGCGCGGGTCGCGCCAGGTGTCGGGGCTACCCTGCTCGCCGGCGACCGTCGAGAAGCGGACCAGCGATTCGGTCGTCTTGCCCGGCTGCAGGAACTTGGCCTTGGTGTACTTCGACACGTCCCCGGTGATGGTCAGCTCGCCAAATGCGCCGCCGCCCTTGGCATGCACAACACGCTCCGGCACGCGCTCACGGTTGAACTGGGCCAACTTCTCGATCAGATAATGATCGTGGAGCAAGATCGGCCCCTGGGTTCCTGCGGTGAGTGACTCATTGTCACTCGACACCGGAATCCCAGCATTCGTGGTGGTCCGTGGGTTCATTACTTCCTCCTGTTTATTTCGCGCCGAGGGCGCTCATGCGTTTTGAAAGGTGTTGCACTACAGGAAATGTGCGGCTTCCGGCGCCGATACCGATGGTCGGCGACAGTGGCCGTCGAAGGGTCGACCCTTACTCGGCTTGTGCCTGGCATTGCGGGCAAAGACCCCAGAATGTCACTTCGGCCTCGTCGATCTTGAAGCCGTGACCGGTTTCCGGCTGCAGGCAGGGGGCCATCCCCACCACGCAGTCGACGTCGCGGACCTCGCCGCAACTCCGACACACCAGATGATGGTGATTGTCGCCGATCCGGCTCTCGTACCGGACCGCAGAACCGGCCGGCTCGATACGCCGCAACAGTCCCCGCTCCGAGCAGACCCGCAGTACGTCGTACACGGTCTGTGTGGACACGCCCCCGAGCTGTTCGCGGACGCGAGTAGCAACGAAGTCGGCGGTGGAATGCGGATGGGTCTCCAGCAACTCGAGTACAGCCACCCGTGGCGCTGTCACCCGAAGGCCCACCGCACGCAGCTGCTGCTGTGTGTCGAGGGAAGGCTGCTGGAAACTCATGACACTGACCATACCCCCTTTTCTGGAATGAGTCCAGATTATTTCTGGACTCATTCCAGTAACCGGAAAGGGCAGGTCGCGGGCCCTGATCTCGACCGTCCGAGTGATTGAAAGAACTCGACACGGGGAACCACTGCTGGGTGACCACCCCATCGAACGACCCCATCGAGAACCCCTCGAAAGAGACAGACGCCGCCGGGCAACCGGACACCGTCTCGCTGACCGCTCCTGGCCGGCCGGATGGATCGCGCCCGATCGCACGCGCACTGCTGGCAGCGGAGAGCGTAGAAGCGGTCGACGGCCCTGCGAACGCGCTCGCCGGAATTCTGAACACCAAGTTTCCGCCGGCAGCCCTGACATTCCTACGAGGCCAATGGCTGGGACATCCACTTCATCCCATCCTCGTGACCGTCCCCATCGGAGCCTGGATGGCCGTGCCGTTACTCGATGCGACCGGCCAACGCGCTGCCGCCCAGCGTCTGGTCGCATTCGGTCTCATGGCCGCCGTTCCCGCCGGCGTCACCGGCCTCGTCGAATACACCACACTCGACACACCCCAACGTCGGGTTGCGGTATTCCACATGGCGACGAACACGATCGGGCTCGCCTGCTTCGCTCGCTCGTGGCGAAAGCGTCGGCGTGGCAACGCAGTGCGGGGATCGATCTGGTCACTGGCAGGACTTGCCGTCTCCGGTGTCTCAGGTGCACTGGGTGGGCATCTTTCGTACGCCCAGAGCGCAGGGGTGTTGCGGGAACGGTGATTGCACGCTCACCGGAGATCCAGCTCAGGGCATCCGGACATTGATCCGAAGTCGGACATCACCACAAACGGTGTCGCCGAGCACCTAAGCTGGGAACATCCGACTGGGCTGGGAGGCCATGATGTCGAAATTCTCACTGCGTACTGCAGTACGTCTGATTGCGAGCGCCGCGCTGATCACGGCAACGATATCCGTGGTGGGAGCGCCGGCAGCACAAGCCGCGGCGACCTGTCCAGGCGCCGGGCAGGCGCCGGTTCTGGTCGCCCGGGTCCCCGGTGCCGCACTCGAAGGACTCACCGTCGATCCCGCCGGTCGTCTCTACACCACAGATCTGGTCAGCGGCCGCCTGTTCCGGATCGATCGTCCCGGGGCCGGGGCGGTACCGGTGGCGACCGTCCCCAATGGCGGCGGTGGAGCCCTGGCCTGGACCCCGGACGGCACGCTACTGGTTGGTTACGGTGCCGATGTCCGGGTTCTCGTCGGTGACGTGCTGCGCGCCGCCTCGATCGGGAAGTTCAACCCGGCCACCGGCAGCCTGACGCCGTTTGTCACGGGCCTGAGCGCCGCGAACGGTATGGACGTGGCAACAAACGGAACCATCTACGCCACCAACGATTTCGGCGCGCTGGTCGGCAGAGTGTTCCCCAACGGGGCGGTTCAGCCCGATTGGGCCAGTCTCCCGAGCGCCAACGGAGCGGTCCTGAACAGCGACGACACCTACCTCTATGTCTCACGCACCTTCGTGAATCCGGGGGTCAGCCGCATCCCGGTCAACAATCCCGGAGCCCCGCAGTCCCTCGTCACGTTCGCCGGTGGCGACGTGATCGCGGCCGCCGACGGGCTGACCCTGGATTCGCAGAACCGGCCGATCGTCCCCACCGACATCAGCGGTGAGATCCTGCGGGTCAACGGCCCCAACCAGTTCTGCGCCCTGGCTTCCGGCCTTCCGGCGTCGAGCGTGGTGTCCTACGGCCGCAGCGACTCCGGGTTCTCCAAAGGACGTCTGTTCCGAGCCGGTTTCGACGGCAACATCTACGAAATCCCCGGCGCTTTCGATCCGAACGCGACCACCGCAGCCCCCTGACCCCCCACCGTCGACCGTGCCGATAACACCGTCGACCGTGCCGTAATCGCAACTGAGCGTGCCGGAATCGTCACCGCGGGACCGCCAGGGAACCGAGTGGGGCACACTCGGTGGTCGGTTCGGCACGCTCGACGGTCGGTTCGGCACGGTCAACGGAGTTGGTCGGCGATGGCGGTGCGGGCCGACTCCAGCAGGGTGGTTCGGTCCGGCACAACCACATCCTGCGCATGCGGGGCCGGCGGACGGTCGATCACGGGCGCATCGGGCGCCTGGTCCGCCGCGGCGTGCAGCAGCCGCGCACAGGAGTGGTCGCCGAGTTCGTCGAGCAGATCGGCCAGATTGCGCAACGCCGCCCACAGGTGCGTCCAATTGCCGGTGCTCGCAAAGTAGTCGATCACCTCGCGGTATCCATCAAGCGCTTGCCGGATGCGGCCGCTGCGTGACCGCACGGTGAGCAATCCGACCGTGGCCACGCCGATCAGGAACGTCGCACCGGTGGTCCTGGCCAGTTCGATCGTACGGAGATAGTGCCTTTCGGCGATCAGTCCGTTGCCGGCGAAGTTCTCGATCTCGCCGCTCACGTACTCGTTCCACGCAACCATCGAGGGGAAGTTCGCACCGGTACTGCCTCGACTGTTGTATGTCCGCGCAGACTCGATATCTCCGGAATAGACGGCCGCGAGCGCCGCGACCCCCAGCGGCTCGGCCGGCCTCGGCGTCACTTCCTCAGCGGCCAGGCAGTATTCGCGAACTTCCGGATAGTCGCCGCGGGCCAGTGCCGTCACCGACAGGGTGGCCAGGCACGTCCAGGTCTGGGACGGATCGGTGGCACACCCCAGCCCGATCCGGGACAGTTCGTCGGCGCGGGTGTGATCCCCACCGTGATACGCCGCTTCGGCGGCCACACCAAAGGTGAACGCGGCCTGGGGGTGCGCGAGGAGGTGGGGGTCGGTCGCCAATTCCTGAGCCCACTCGCGCAATTCGATCAGGTCGCGGTACGAGATCGCGTCGAAGAGTGAGTTGATCATGGATACCGCCGCATCCGTCGATCCGCGGCTCCGGGCCAGTCGCCACGCGGCACGCAGATTACCCAGTTCGCGGCGCAGATCCGCATCCGCCTCGGGTTCGCGATCGGTCATCATGGCCGCACCGATTTCATGGGACCGTCGGATCGCCCAGTCCAGCAACAGTTCCTGCGCCGACTCTTTCTCCTCGGCAGCGGCCAGCCGGTCCATACCGAAGGTCCGTATCGTCTCCAGGATCCGGTATCGGGCGGTGCCGCCGGAGACGTCGACGACGATCATCGATGCATCAACCAGCCGGGCCAGAATCGCACCGGGGTCGCCGGGTATCCCCAGGTTCGCCGAGAGTTCCTCCGCTGCGGTCAGATCGATGCCGTCGGCGAACACGGTCAAGTGCCGGAACAAGCGGCATTCATCGGGCTCCAACAGGTCGTATGACCACTCGATCGTCGCTCGCAGGGTGCGATGCCGCAGGTCGCCGCTCGGTCGTCCGCCACCGAGCAGATCCAGCGACCGATCCAGGCGGTCGCGCAGGTCGGTAAGTGTGAGGGTCGACAGTCGTCCGGCGGCCAACTCGATGGCCAGCGGTATCCCGTCGAGACGGCTCACGATTTCCCCGACGATGGCCAGTCGTGGAGCCGTCGGTTCGAGATCTGGGCGGATGCGGCGACCACGTTCGATGAACAATTGCACCGACGGCGCCGTCGAACCATCATGATCATCGGCCGGCAAGGGCAGCGGCAACAGGCGCCACGCGAATTCTGTTGGAATCCCCAGTGATTCCCGCGAGGTTGCGATGACGGTCAACCGGGGGCAGGCATCGAGGAGGCTGACGATCACATCGCGAGCCGCGTCGAGCAGGTGCTCGCAGTTGTCCACCAGGATCATCAGCTCGCGGTCACCGAGCACCGCGACGCAAGCACTGACGACGTCACCCCGAACCACGTTGACGTTCAACGCCGCCGCGAGCGCATGCGGTACGGCCGCAGGGTCGGTCAACGGCGCGAGCAGAAGCACCGTCACGTCCGGTGCGTCGCGGGCGATCTCCAACGCGACACTCGTCTTGCCCACGCCCCCGGGTCCGACCAGCGTGACCAGCCTTTCCTTCACCAGCAGCTCGCGCAGCTCGGCCAGCTGCCGATCGCGACCGATCAGCCGGGTCCGTGGCAGCCGAGGCCTTGCCTCCGACGGCACCGCGGACGGTCCGGCGGCGCCGCCGGCTATCTGCCGCTCGAGTCTCGACAAGGCCGGGGAGGGATCCAGTCCCATCTCGTCGGCAAACCGTGCGCGGAATCGTCGTCCGACAGACAGTGCCTCCGACGACTCCCCGGTGGCCGCCAGAACACGCATCGCCAGCAACACCGCCGGTTCCCGCAACGGATCACCTGCCAGCCACGAGGTCGCCAGACCGACGACCTGACCTGCGACCCCGGCTTCGATCGCGCTGTGGATCAGAGCGTCGGTCACATCGCGGTGCAGCTGATGGCATTCGGCGACCGCGGTGGCGATATCCGTGACGTCCGTGAGGTCGGCGAGCAGCGGTCCTCGCCACAGTTGGTGCGCCTCCCGAAGCAGTTCCAGAGCCTCGGCCGGATCGTGCTCCAGTCGACTTCTGGCCTGCGCCAACAGATGTCGGGCCTGCGATACATCGAACTCCGCCGGTGCCAGCTCGAGCCGGTAGCCGGCGGCTACCGCCCGTAGTCGCCCCGACGCCGGACCGAGATGTCCACGCAGGCGCGAGATGTGCGCCTGGAGCGCGGCTCTGCCCGACGCCGGCGCCTCCGACACCCACAGCGCGTCCACCAACTGACCGGCCGGGACCGTCCGGCCCGCCGCCAACGCGAGCATCGCCAGAACCGCCCGGCGTTTCGGGCCTTTCACGTCGACCTGCATGCCGTCGACGACCAGACGGAGCGGACCGAGGACCTCCACCCGGATTGGCGGCGACGTCGCATCATCGACCATCGCCCACCTCCTGTCAGTGCCGTGCATGCCGGTGTCAGCGACGTGTCTGTCACTGCATCGACGCTGTTCAGTGTGACCGGTTGGACCGGTCCACCGCATCAGTTACTCACTCGAAGGAGCAGTTGAGATGGATGAGAACAAGATCATGGAGTTTCTCGGCCGGGTCGTGACCGACATGGGAGCGGCCGGCGCGGCCGGTTCGATCACCGTGGGCAACCGCCTCGGCCTCTACCGCGCACTCGCGCAGGGCCCGGCCACCGAAGAAGCATTCGCACGGCGAACCGGGTACGACGAGCGGTACCTCACCGAATGGCTGCGCGGTCAGGCCGCCGGCGGATACGTGGCGTACGAACCGTCCACCGGGGAGTTCTCATTGACCGACGAGCAGGCGTTCTGCCTCGCCGATCCGAACGGACCGAACGTGTCGGCCGCGTTTGTGGGTGTCCTGGGCTACCTGCGTGCCGAGCCTGCGATCACCGAGGCCTTTCGCACCGGCGCCGGTGTCGGCTGGCACGAGCACGATCACAGCGTGTTCACCGGTATCGACGCCTTCTACCGTCCGGGCTATGCCGCCGAGCTGATCCCGAATTGGATTCCCGCGCTCGACGGGGTGGAGGCGAAACTCACTGCGGGGGCCGCGATTGCCGATATCGGTTGCGGTCTGGGGTCGTCATCGGTCTTGTTGGCCCAGTCATTCCCCCGCAGCACGTTCGTGGGTGTGGACTACCACCACGAATCCATCGACCTCGCGCGCAAACACGCCGCCGAGGCCGGGGTCGGAGATCGCGCCACATTCGAAGTCGGGACGGCACAGGACTTTTCGGGCCACGACTACGACCTGATCACGATGTTCGACTGCCTGCACGACATGGGCGACCCGCTCGGCGCGGCCCGGCAGGTGCGCAAGGCCATCGCCGGCGACGGCACCTGGCTCCTGGTCGAACCGGCCACCGCCGAGAACGTCGAGGATACGTTCAATCCGGTTGGGCGCCTTTACTACAGCGGATCGACGTTCCTCTGCGTCCCCAATGCCCTGTCCCAGCCCGGTGGTTATGCCCTCGGCGCGCAGGCACCCGAATCGGCATTGCGCCAGATTGTCGACGAGGCCGGATTCACCAGGTTCCGGTTGGCCGCACAGACCGCGTTCAACAACGTCTATGAGATCCGCCCCTGAGGCGTCCCGCACCACCCAGAGAGGTCGACATGGACATCCCGGTTGTCGCCGGCGGCGTCGCCACCGCGGTGTTCGCGTTCAGCACACTGCCGATGTTGACCAAGGCATGGCGCACCAAGGACGTGAATTCCTACAGTCCCGGCAACATCGCCCTGGCCAACATCGGCAATCTGATCTATCTCGTCTACGTCCTGCATCTCCCGCTCGGACCCGTCCTGGTCCTGCACCTGTTCCACACGTTGAGCACCGGACTCATGCTGTTCTGGTACGTGCGCTACGTGGTGCTGGCCCGGGGCGGCGGCCGCGCTCGGCTAGATCACCAGGCCGAGCAGCAGGACCACGATCAGCCCGGCCACCGACAGAACGGTCTCCATGATCGACCAGGTCTTGACGGTCTGGCCGACCGACATTCCGAAGTACTCCTTGACCAGCCAGAACCCGGCGTCGTTGACGTGTGAGAAGAACACCGAACCCGCGCCGATGGCCAGCACCACCAACGAGAGTTCGCCGCTGCTGAGTCCGTCGAGGAGTCCGAGGATCAGCGACGACGCGGTGATGGTCGCGATGGTCGCCGAGCCGGTCGCCAGCCTGATCAGTGCGGCGAGAACCCAGGCCAACAGGATGACCGAGATGTTGGCTTCCTTGGCCCAGTCGGCGAGGAGGGTACCGATTCCGCTGTCGACGAGCACCTGTTTGAATCCGCCACCCGCCGACACGATCAGCAGGATGCCGGCGATGGCCGGAAGTGCTGCGCCCGTGCACTTTGCGATGGTGTCGCGGTCCATGCCGGAACCCCGCCCGAGGGTGAACATCGCGACGACGACGGCGATCAGCAGGGCGATGACCGGCGTGCCCATCACGTCGAGGATCTGCCGGACGATCTGATCGTCGTTCTCGATGAAGATCTCGGCGATCGCCTTGCCCAGCATCAGGACAACCGGGAGCAGCACGCTGAAGATGGTGATGCCGAAAGACGGCCGCTTGCTGGTCTCACCGTCGGACGGGTCCGCGTCGAACGTGGTCGGGACCGGCAGCACAACCCACCGGCCGGCGAGCTTTCCGAAGAGCGGGCCGGCGACGATGATCGTCGGGACCGCGACCGCAACACCGAGGGCAAGCGTCGTGCCCAGATCTGCACCGATGACGTCGATGGCGACGAGCGGACCCGGATGCGGCGGCACGAATCCGTGCATCGCCGACAGACCGGCCAACGCCGGGATACCGACGGTGATCAGCGACAGTCCCGAACGTCGCGCGACGAGGTAGATCACCGGCATCAGCAGCACCAGGCCGATCTCGAAGAACATCGGCAGGCCGATGATCGCGCCGACCAGCGCCATCGCCCACGGCAGCATGCGCGGGGAGGCGTGTCCGACGATCGTGTCCACGATCTCGTCCGCGCCGCCGGAATCGGCGAGCAACTTGGCGAACATCGCGCCCAGGGCGATCAGGATGCCGACGCCGGCGGCCGTGGATCCGAATCCGGTGGTGAATGAGTCGAGCACATCGGGGATCGCCTCGCCGGCAACAATTCCCACGGTGAGTCCACCGCCGACCAGTGCGAGGAAGGGATGGAACTTCGCGACGGTGATTAGGAGGACGATCACCGAGATGCCGGCCAGCGCCGCCAGGATCAGCTGCCATCCCGGCGCGACGGGTTCGGGCAACTCCGTATCGGCTGCCAGCACAGCCATCGATGCGGCGTTCATCAGTTCTCCTCGGTGATGTTGGGGTCGGCGCCGGCGGCGGCGACATAGGCCTCGACGATCTCGTCGATGGTTTGGTCGATGTCGATCTCGTAGCCCTGCTCATCGGCACCGAGGGGCTCGAGGGTCTCGAACTGTGAGGCGAGCAGCGAGGCCGGCATGAAATGTCCCGGCCGGCTCGCCTGTCGGCGTCCGATCAACTCCGCGGTACCGGACAGGTGCACGAATCGCACCGTCGGGCAGTGCGCGCGAAGCTGGTCGCGATACTTGCGCTTGAGTGCCGAACAGCTCATCACGCCGCCGTCGCCGTGTTCGGCGAGCCACTGGCCGAGCGTCTCGAGCCAGGGGTACCGATCATCGTCGTCGAGGGGATGGCCGGCCGACATCTTCGCGATGTTGGCCGCCGGGTGGAAGTCATCGGCATCGGCGAACGGGACCCGGAGACGTTGCGCGAGCGCGGCCCCGACAGTCGACTTGCCCGAACCCGACACCCCCATCACAACCAGAGCTGATCGCATACTTCTCCTCGCCACATCCTGCTCACCCACCGCAGTTCCCAGCTTCAATAGTCATACTTTTGTAAGGTTGTCCGTCATAAAACCAGTTCTTTGGTACACGAGCAAGCGAATGAGAAGATAATTGCGTGGCATCTGACACAACCGTGGGTGAATTGCATGGCAATGTTGTGACCGATCTCGGAACCCGGATCGTGTCCGACCACCATTCCGCCGGTGATGTGCTGACGCTCGACGGCGTCGGCAAGCACTACGGGGTGTCGCGGACGGTCGCGCGCGAAGCCATCCGGGTCCTGGAATCCATGGGCATGGTGGCCTCCCGCCGTCGGGTGGGAATCACCGTTCAGCCCAAAGCGATGTGGAACGTCTTCGACCCACGGCTGATCCGCTGGCGCCTCGACGCGGGCGAGCGAACCGAGTTCCTGTTGACGCTGTCAGAGTTGCGCCGCGGTTTCGAACCGGTCGCCGCAGCGCTCGCCGCCGAACGCGCCGACGAGCATCAGTGCCGCATCCTGGCCGCCGCCGTGTCGGACATGGTGGTACACGGCCGGTCCGGCGACCTCGACCAATACCTGCTCGCGGACATGATCTTTCACCGCACCCTGCTCGAGGCGAGCGGTAACGAGATGTTCCGGGCACTCAGCGATGTGGTCGGTGAGGTCCTCGCGGGACGGACCCATCACGGCATGATGCCGACCCGCCCCAACCCCGCCGCGATCGACCTCCACGATCAGGTGGCACGGGCCATCCGACTGCGGGATCCGGCCGACGCGGAGCGGGCCATGCGCGAGATCATCGTCGAGGCCGCGGCCGCCGTCTCGAACCCCGGCAGCGATCAGTAGCGACTACCGGGGCGGAAG
Source organism: Williamsia sp. z34 (assembly GCF_059553395.1). Lineage (NCBI taxonomy): Bacteria > Bacillati > Actinomycetota > Actinomycetes > Mycobacteriales > Nocardiaceae > Williamsia > Williamsia sp. z34. The sequence continues at coordinate 122,495 of NZ_JCANWW010000012.1, forward strand.
ATCTGCGTCGGCTTCATCCGCTGCGACGACGGCAACCACTGATTGACGCCGCGCCGCAGGGCGAACAGCGCGGAGAACAACAACAAGGTGAACTGCAGCCAGCCGATGATCCGAATCGCAGCAGGCACCGACGAGTAGTCGAAGAGCAGGTCGATGCCCATCGGGATGCACAGGAGCATCACCAATGCCATCGTCACGTAAATGTTGCGGGCGCCGCGACTACGGCGACGACCGACCGCGACCAGCAGCGGGTACTGGACCGCCAGCAGCACAAGGGTGGTGATCAGCATGGCCGGCGGGAAGAATCCGGCGATCGACTCGATCTGGTCGGCAGGTGCGGCGTTGCTCGGGTCGTCCCGGACGCCCTCCTGGAGACGTTCCTTCAGCAGGTCGGTGATCGAACCCAGATTCGCGAACCCGTAGATCACCCCGATCAGGGCGGCTCCCGCGGCACCGAGCCACAACAGCCAGGCGTGATACAACGACGCCGGCGGTGGGGTGTCGTCTTCGAGGTCGGCGTGGTCCTTGTCCTTGGAGGTCCGGCCCTGCGCGATCCTGGCCATGTCGGCCGCATCGAGTTCCGCCAGCGACGGCATACCGGCCAGATCAGGCGGCACGATCGCCGAGTCGCCCGGCGCCACCTCTGACTTCTCGAGGTTCGCTCGGTCGCGCTCCGGTTCAGTCGGCTGATCCCCTGGGTCCTGCGTCACACCGTCGATTGTTGCACCCGCCACCTGTTCGCCGACCGCACCCCGTCACCGGCAAAGTGAAGCGAGTTTGGTTTCACGGGAAACCCATGGCGGTGACGGTTCAGCCGATCTTCAACATCCGGCCGATAGTCGCCTGCCACAGCGCGCCGTCGGCGCTGATAGTTCCGGTGAGCTGCATCGGCTCGTCGACGGGCGCGATCCCCACCTGGGTGTGCGCCCGTCGCTCCCCGGTGTGGAAGTCGACGGCCGTGTAATAGACCGGTCCGATCTGCTGCACTCCCCCGCCGGGTGCCAGTGGTCCGTAACTCAGCGCATGAATCAGACCGTCGGCGCGGGAGAGCTTGGGCAGGGTGGCCATGCGGTCATCGCTTTCCCATATTCGATGACATCCGTTGCCGGACACATCGATACGAGTCATCCCACCCGTAAATGCCGCCGCCGGTGGATCACTCGGTCCCGACGTGGCGAAGGGCGGATACTGGAAGCCATAGGTGCTCGGTATGACGATGGAGTTGCCCCACGCCATCGGTGAGTTCTCGGTGCCCTGCCCGGACGTCCCGAACGCGTCGGTGCTGCAGACCGGTGAACCGTCGTCGGAGCGATAGACCAACAGCTTGGGTCGGGGCGCGTTGTCGACGATTGCCACCCATTCGTCGCCGTTCGGACCGAAATATGTTGGCGTGGTGCCCGATCCCGGCGCCAGCTGGCCCGGGCGTCGAAATTCTCCGGTCTCGTAGGTGACCCGCCAGACGATGAGCGGCGTTCCCTGCTGATCAGCCCGCATCTCGTACAGCGCCTTGCTGGTCAGGATCGACGCCCCGTCCCGGCGGATGGTGAGACCGTTGGTGAGCTTCTCGCCTTCCGGCAAGTGCGTGGACCCGACCCGGCCACCGGTGTCGACGGTGCCGATGACACCACCGGTGGTCGCAAACCAGATCCGCCCGTCGTAGTCCGGCGCGAGTCCGGTGATGGCGTCACCGACAGGGAGCTGGTCACTGACATCCAGGCGCTCATCGATGAACAGTTGCCGGCGTCCGTCGGGATTCGTGCGGTGGGCGATCTTGAGGATCGAACCCGACCCGTCCGCCACCACGACGCGGTCGCGGCCGTCGAGATAGCCGTACACCCCGCCGAGCAGTCCACCTTTGGTGAGTTGCAATGACGCGATCGGCTGCGCTGTCGTGGGGTCGAAAAGTGCCACAGTCGGGACGGCAAAACCTGGTGGGTTGATTCCGGCGTAGCCGGTGCAGAGGGCGACCGGCAGTCCGTCACTGCCGATGAACGTCGCCGCGCAGGCGCCACCGGGCAGCGACGAGGCGAGCAACGTCCCGTCGGCGCCGGGGCCGGCGTGGGGGGTCGAATCCGTGGAGGCCAGGTCTCCGTGGATGAGCGCGGTTCCGGCCGGGCCGACATCGGGCGCAATCGGATCAGCCTGCGCGACCGGTGCCGTCAGCACGAACGACAAGAGCACCGCGAGAAACAACACTGCCGGACCCCCAGAGCGCATCACCCGCATATCCAAGCACGACGCGGGCAACTCGCCCCGAAAACTGGCAAATATCGGGACGCCGAGGGCTGTATGCCCTCGGAGCACTGGTATTCCACAGTTTTCAGGGTGATCGAACCTGCACTCACCCGAATTCGTCTGATCACCATGGATTTCGGTGTCTATTCGGCAAAAGAACTGCACCGGCACGGGTTGAGCGCCTGGCAGATCCGGCGCGAGACCGAGACCGGCGCGCTGATCGGACTGCGGCAGGGCTGGTACGCGATGCCGACAGCGGATCCGGAGGTGGTCGAAGCGGTCCGGGCCGGCGGCGTCCTCGGCTCACTGACCGCTGTCGATCCGATCCCCACCGCAGTGCTCTCTGCGGCGCGATGTATGAGCCCCGAGCACTGGATCGCCACCTGCGATTCGGCGCTGAACACGGCCGAGCTGACAGTGGCTCAGATGGCCTCGGAGATGGGCGCATCGTCCCGGCGGGTCGCTCGGCTCCTGGAGAAATGCGATCCGGCATCCCAGTCGGGCACCGAATCAATCGTCCGCGTACGGCTTCGGGCGATCGGATTCACGGTGATCGTTCAGCCTCAGGTCTCGGGCGTCGGCGGGTGGACCTGGGAGTCGGTCGTCTTCTCCTCGAATGCGACAGCGTGCGGCATCACACCAGCCTAGAGAATTACCACAACGATCGTCGTCGCGACCGTCGCGCGTTGGTCGACGGCCGGCTGACGATGCGGCTCACCTACGACGACGTGCTCTACGGCTGGGACGGCGTGCTCGCCGAGATCCGGGCGATCGCCCGGTCTGATCGGCACCGTAGGCGGCCGCTGCCGGCGAATTCTGGCAAATACAGGAACTCCGAGGGCTATTTGCCCTCGGAGTCCTGCTATTTGACAGTTTCGCCGGTGTCAGGCCCGAACTAAACGAGAAGCTCAGCGATCTGAATGGTATTGAGCGCCGCACCTTTACGGAGGTTGTCACCCGAGACGAACAGTGCCAGCCCACGACCTTCCGGAGCACCCGGATCCTGACGGATCCGGCCCACCAGTGAGTTGTCCTTGCCGGCGGCCTCGAGCGGGGTCGGGACCTCGGTCACCGTCACACCGGGCGCACCCTCGAGGAGCTTGGTGGCCTCCTCGACAGAGAGCGGTCGTCCGAACTCGGCATTGATCGACAGCGAATGCCCGGTGAACACCGGAACCCGCACGCAGGTTCCGCTGACCAGCAGCTCGGGAAGTCCGAGGATCTTGCGCGATTCGTTGCGCAATTTCTGATCCTCGTCCGTCTCACCGGAACCGTCGTCTACCAGCGCACCGGCCAAGGGCAGCACGTTGAAAGCAATGGGCGCAACGTATTTCACCGGTTCGGGCAGCGAGACCGCGGATCCGTCGTGGACCAGCTTCTCGGCATCATCGATACCGGCGCGCAACTGCGACACCAGTTCTTCGACACCGGCCAGTCCGCTGCCGGACACCGCCTGGTACGACGAGATGATCAGTCGCTGCAGGCCGGCTGCGTCGTGCAGCGGCTTGAGGACCGGCATCGCGGCCATCGTGGTGCAGTTCGGGTTGGCGATGATCCCCTTCTTGGGGTTGCGCGCCTCCTCGCCGTTGACCTCTGAAACCACCAGCGGCACATCGGGATCCTTGCGCCACGCCGACGAGTTGTCGATCACCGTGACACCGGCGGCGGCAAAACGAGGTGCCTGCTCGCGGGACATGGTGGCACCGGCCGAGAACAGCGCGATGTCGAGTCCGGTGGGGTCTGCCGTTGCGGCATCTTCCACCACGATCTCGCCACCACGCCACGGCAGCTTCTTGCCCGCCGACCGCGGCGATGCAAAGAACCGGATCTCGTCGGCGGGAAAGTTACGCTCTTCCAGAAGTTTTCGCATGACGGCGCCGACCTGACCGGTGGCACCGACAACACCAACACGTACACCCATGGCTATCGCCCCGTTCCGCCGTAGACAGTGGCCTCTTCGTCGCCACCGAGATCGAAGGCGGCGTGCAGTACGCGAACAGCCTCGTCGAGTTCGGTGTCGCGGCACAATACCGAGATGCGGATCTCCGAAGTCGAGATGAGTTCGATGTTGATCCCGGCATCCGACAACGCTTCACAGAACGTCGCGGTGACTCCCGGGTGCGACTTCATTCCGGCACCGACCAGCGACACCTTGCCGATGAGATCGTCGTAAAGGATCGAGCTGAAGCCGATCTCGTCCTTGAGCTTCGACAGCTTCTCGACCGCGAGCGGCCCGACTTCCTTCGGACACGTAAAGGTGATGTCCGTCTTTCCGGTCGCGACCTCGGACACGTTCTGCAGAACCATGTCGATGTTGATCTCGGCATCGGCGACTGCGCGGAACACCTTGGCGGCGTAGCCGGGCTTGTCGTCGAGCCCGACGATGGTCACCTTGGCCTCGCTGCGGTCGTGGGCAACGCCGGTCAGGATGGCTTCTTCCACGGGAATGTCCTCCATCGATCCGGACACCATGGTGCCGGGCTTGTTTGAGTACGACGAGCGCACATGAACGGGAACGTTGTAACGACGGGCATATTCCACACAGCGCAGCATCAGAACCTTTGCGCCGCAGGCCGCCATCTCCAGCATCTCCTCAAAGGACACGGTGGCCAGATGCTTGGCGTTCGGAACGATTCGGGGATCGGCGGTGTAGATGCCGTCGACGTCGGTGTAGATCTCGCAGACGTCGGCGTTGAGCGCGGCGGCGAGAGCAACCGCGGTGGTGTCCGAACCCCCGCGTCCGAGCGTGGTGATGTCTTTGGTGTCTTGCGAGACACCCTGGAAACCGGCGACCAGGACGATCTTGCCGTCGTCGAGCGCCGACCGAACGCGACCGGGCGTGACGTCGATGATCTTCGCCTTGCCGTGGCTGCTCGTGGTGATCACACCGGCCTGAGACCCGGTGAACGACTGCGCCTCGGCGCCCAGGGAGCTGATCGCCATCGCCACCAGGGCATTGGAGATCCGCTCACCAGAGGTGAGCAGCATGTCCATTTCCCGCGGCGGCGGGGACGGGCACACCTGCTCCGCCAGATCGAGGAGTTCATCGGTGGTGTCACCCATCGCGGACACGACAACCACGACGTCATTGCCGGCCTTGCGCGTCGCGACAATGCGCTCCGCCACCCGACGAATGCGTTCGGCGTCGCCCACTGATGAGCCACCGTACTTCTGCACGACCAGAGCCACGCAGTTTCCCTTCTCTCGCTTGCATCGAGCTGCCAGAAATCAGACAGCCTGAAAAATAGGGACCGCTACAGCCCCGTGCAAGGATAGCCACCTGCATCTTCACGTGCGCCGACGCATCGGGCGCAACCACTTGGTCGATGCCGGCGGCCGGTCCACACTAGGATCCGTGAGGTGCTGAGCCGAGCGACAATCGAAACCGTCAGCGATCGGCTGTACAAGCACCGCAGCTGGATCGAACCGATAGCGGCTTTCCTGGTGATCCGCCTCATCGGACTGCTGACCCTGCAGCGGTTCGATCAGCTCCGAGGTAATGGTGGGCTCGGGTCGGTGCTGTCGGCCTGGGACGGCAAATGGATGTTGGCCATCGCAGAGCACGGCTATGGTGGCGTTCCTCTCACCCAGACCGACGCGCAGGGTATGCGCGACTCCGACACGCCTTACGCCTTCTTTCCCGGGTACCCGATGCTCGCCGGTGCGGTCGACAAGATCCCTGGCTTTAGCCCGCTCGGTGCCGCGCTCACCGTCAACGTGTTCCTCGGGGCGCTCGCTGCGGTGGGTGTGGCGCGGATCGGTGCCATCTGTTGCGAGCAGATGCAGAACCGGCCGAATCCACCCCGCTGGATCCCGGCCCGCATCACCAACTGGTTCACCGAGGAACGCGACGAGTCCGGTGAATCCCGCCTGTCCAAGGCCGATCCCGCTCGGGCCGGCCTGCTGCTCTCGGTGTTTTTTGCCGCGGCCCCGATGGGCATCGTGCTGTCGATGGCCTACACCGAAGCCCTGTTCTGCGCCCTGGCCGCCTGGACGCTGGTCGGCGTCTTACAACAGCGGTGGCTGCTGGCCGGGACCTGCGCGATGCTGGCCGGGCTCAGTCGGCCGACCGCGGTCGTGCTGATCGGCGTGGTCATCCTGGCCGCGGCACTGCGGCATCGCGACGGCTGGCGCGCCTGGGTTGCGATCATCATCAGCCCACTGGGCTATCTGGGTTATCTGGCGGTGGTGTGGCAGAAGACCGGCGAACCGCTGGGTTGGTTCCGGATCCAGACGCAGGGATGGAACACCGGGATCGACTACGGCAAAGCCGCCTTCGACTTCGTGAACTTCGCCCTGGTGAACTCGCCGGAAATCGCGCCGGTGGCGACGGCCTGGATCATCGTCATCACCATCGCGTTGGCCATCTACAGCTTTGTGGACCGGGTGCCCTGGCCGGTGTCGGTGTACGGCGCCCTCGTGGTTGTCTCGATCGTCGCCTCGAGCGGACTGATGATGAGCCGGCCGCGGCTCCTGCTACCGGCCTTTGTCCTGCTGATCCCGTTTGCCATCGGGCTCGCCAAACGCCGGACATCGACTCAGGTGATCGTCGCCATCATCGTGATCACCTTCAGTTCCTGGTTCGGTGCCCACATGCTGACGGTGTATCCACACGCCATGTGACCGGGCCACCGCGAAACCGGAAATTCGCGCCACCTGCCTGCGTTCGCGCCGGTTGCAACCGGCGCGACCGTAGGTAAGTGGCGCGAATTCAAGCAGGTGGGTGGAGTCAGCGGAGGCGGCGGGCCCTGGCCTCGAAGCCGTCGCACAGAGCGTCGATGCCTTGATCGAGGAGATAACGCGGATCGGTCAGTTGCAGGTTGCCGGTCCCGACGAGTTCTGCCAGATGCGGCGGAGGTGTGCCGTCGGGCCTACCGGCGAGCAGTCGCATGAATCCGCTTTGTCCTTCGCCGCCCTCGTCGGCCCGGTCGTGCAGCAGGCGTTCGGCGACAGTACTGAGGACCGTGCCCGCGATGTGATTCCACAGCGACAACGCCATCTCCGTGGCCTCCGCGGTGGTGATCTCCAACTCCAGGAATCCGTCCACCAGCCAGTCGAGACAGTTCAGGCTCTGCGGCCCCATGCTGCTGCGCGGTGAGGCAAACGCAAGCAGGACCCAGGGATGGCGCTGATAGAGATTCCAGTCGACGTCGGCCGCGATCAACGCCCGCTGCCGCCAGTTCGCATCACCGGCAGGCGGATAAGGAAAGCGGACGCCGATCTCGTCGGACATGGCCATGAGCAGGGCGTCCTTGTCGGAGACATGCCGGTAGAGCGACATCGTCCCGACGCCCAGCCGGTCGGCGATCTTGCGCATGGTGACCGCACCGAAGCCGTCGGCGTCTGCGAGCTCGATGGCAGCGTTGACCACCGCGACACGGGTCAGTTTGACCCCATCGGTCCCCTGTTCGGGATCAGCAACACTCATCTCCGCAGCCTCCTTCGCTTGATCATTCTCCCGGCAATCCCGAAACCGCGGAATAAACGCTTTGCGTACAACGTACTCATATGCGTACGTTGTACCCAAACCCTATCGACCAGGAGTACTGCAGTGAGCATCACGGACCGACCGGCCAACAGCGGAGCCGAGGCGAAAGACCATCGCCCCGACCGCCGCGCATGGCTCGGGCTCGCAGTCCTCACGTTGCCCGTGTTCCTGGTCTCGATGGACTTCTCGGTCCTCTACCTCGCCATCCCCACACTGAGCGAAGCACTGGCGCCCTCGGCGACCCAGCAACTCTGGATCGTCGACATCTACGGCTTCCTGATCGCGGGCCTGCTCATCACGATGGGCAACCTCGGTGACCGTTTCGGCCGGCGACGGTTACTGCTGATCGGTGCCACCCTCTTCGGCATCGCATCCGCGGTTGCCGCCTTCGCCCCGGACGCCTCCTCATTGATCGCCGCCCGCGCCATCATGGGCATCGGCGGGGCAACGCTGCTCCCGTCGAGCCTGTCGCTGATCGGCAACATGTTCCCGAATGCCGTGACCCGCGCCAAGGCGATCGGGGTGTGGACCGCAGCCTTCGCGGGCGGATCAGCGCTCGGCCCGGTCATCGGCGGCGTCCTGTTGCACCATTTCTGGTGGGGCTCGGTGTTCCTCATCAACGTGCCGGTCTTGCTGATTCTCCTCACTCTGGCTCCGCGACTGGTCCCGGAATACCGCTCGGGCACCACCGATCCGTTCGACGTGCTCGGCATCGTGTTGTCGATGCTCGGCATCCTGCCACTGGTCTACGCGGTCAAACATGGTGCGGCAGAAGGCCTCGACAACACCACGCTGGTCTTTGCGGCGATCGGAATCGTCGGCATGTGGCTGTTCATCCGTCACGAACGCCGTACCCCGTTCCCGCTGCTGGAGCTGAAACTGTTCCGCAACGCCCGGTTCTCGGCCGCGATCGGCAGTGCGCTGACCGGCATGATGACGCTCGGCGCACTGAGCTACCTCACCGGCATCTACCTGCAATCGGTGCTCGGACGAGACGTGATGGCCGCGGCCCTGCTCGGGCTTCCGATGGCCATCGCCGTCGCGGCCTTCTCGATGAGCGCCTCCCGGATCGCGGCGTTTGTCTCGGTCCGCTGGGCGTTCGTGATCGGCATCGTGTTCGCCGCCATCGGCAACGCGGGGATGATCTGGCTCGGTGTCTCCGAAGGTGTCGGGGTGTATCTGGTCAGTTCGGCGGTCGCGGGTATCGGCTACGGCATGATCTTCTCGCTGGTCTCCAACGTCGCGGTGTCCTCGGTTCCCACCGAACGCAGCGGTGCGGCCGTGGGCATCTCCGAGACCAGCTTCGAGTTGGGTACCGCGTTCGGCCTGGCCATCCTGGGTTCGGTGGCGACCATGGTGTTCCGCAGCAACACCGAGAACACCGGCGCCAAGGACACCCTGTCGGAAACCCTCACGCATGCGCAAGACCTGGACCCCGCTGCCCAGGCCACCCTCGCCGACGCCGCACGCAGCGCTTTTGTCGATGGCCTGCACGTCACCGCGGTCGTGAACGTGGCACTCTTGGCTGCGATGGCCGTCATCGTCGCGGTCTTGCTGCGCACTCGGACACCGGTCGCGCAACCGGCAAAGTAGGAGCCAAAGCGGCTCCACCACAAGGAGTTACAACTGTGCCCCTACATCCGATCCTGGCCGGACGGTGGAGCGCCCGCGGCTATGACAGCGCCGCGGTGATCTCCGCCGAACATCTCGAAGAAATCCTCGAGGCCGGTCGGTGGGCGCCCACCGGTGGCGGTGAACAACCCGTTCGTTTCATCGTCGGCGTCCGCGGCGAGCCCACGTTCGCCGGACTTGTCGAGGGCCTCAAGCGCGGCAACCAGTCCTGGGCACCGGCCGCGGCCGCGTTGATCCTGTTGTGCACGAACGACGTTCCGAACGAACCGAAGATGCAGGACTACGCGACCATGGACGTCGGCCTGGCGGCGGCGCAGATGATCACGCAGGCGCAGTCAAACGAATGGAATGCTCACCCGATGGGCGGGTTCCGGCCCGAGGCGATGATCGAACGGTTTGCGATACCGCCCGGCCACCGACCGCTCCTCATCGTGGCCATCGGCAAGCTTGCCGACCCGGACACCCTGGCACCCGAGGTGGTCGAACGTGACCGGCGCGAGCGCACGAGATTGCCCCTACCGGACGTCGCCTTCAGTGACTCCTGGGGCCATCCGTACACGTCAGGGCACTGACGGGACCCCCTTTGGAGTTCGGGAACGACGAGAGTAGAGTGCCAAACATGCAGCGCGTGCTCCTTCTCCTCTGCCGCGGCGGGGTCTGATCCAGACCGGCTTCCCGTCGCGGGATTTGTGACGCGCCGGTCTTGCCCCCACCACCTTCGGAGATTGACCCAATGCCTGCCGCAGATGCTTTCACTTCCAACGCCAGCCGAATCGTCGAACCGGCCGGCCCCATTCCCGCCGATCAGCCCGCCTGGAATCCCCAGCGCAATTCGGCGATGCCCGCCCACCGATACCGTCCGTTCGCCGACGAGGTCGAGTCGGTGGCACTGCCCGACCGCACCTGGCCCGACAAGGTCATCGACCGCGCACCGATGTGGTGTGCGGTGGACCTGCGCGACGGCAACCAGGCGCTGATCGACCCGATGAGCCCGGCCCGCAAGCGTCGCATGTTCGACCTGCTGGTGCGGATGGGCTACAAGGAGATCGAGGTCGGCTTCCCGTCGGCCAGCCAGACCGACTACGACTTCGTCCGCGAGATCATTGAGGACGGCGCCATCCCGGACGACGTCACGATCCAGGTGCTGACGCAGAGCCGCGGCGAACTGATCGAGCGCACCTTCGAAGCCTGCCGTGGCGCCGCGAATGTGATTGTGCACTTCTACAATTCGACGTCGATCCTGCAGCGTCGGGTGGTCTTCCGCGCAGACAAGGAAGCGATCAAGAAGATCGCCACCGACGCCGCCCACAAGGCCAAGGCCGAAGAGCAGAAGTACCCGGACACCAACTGGCGCTACGAATACTCCCCGGAGTCGTACACCGGCACCGAACTCTCGTTCGCCAAAGAGGTCTGCGACGCGGTCACCGAGGTCATCGACCCCACCCCGCAGAACCCGATCATCCTGAACCTGCCGGCCACCGTCGAGATGGCAACACCCAACGTCTACGCCGACTCGATCGAGTGGATGCACCGCAACCTGGCCCGCCGCGACTCGGTGATCCTGAGCCTGCACCCGCACAACGACCGCGGAACCGGTGTCGCCGCAGCAGAATTGGGCTACCAGGCCGGCGCCGACCGGATCGAGGGCTGCCTGTTCGGTAACGGCGAGCGCACCGGCAACGTCTGCCTGGTGACCCTGGGCATGAACCTGTTCAGCCGGGGCGTCGACCCGCAGATCAACTTCTCCGACATCGATGAGATCCGCCGGACGGTCGAGTACTGCAACCAGCTCGGCGTGCACGAGCGTCACCCCTACGGTGGCGACCTGGTCTACACAGCTTTCTCCGGAAGCCACCAGGACGCGATCAACAAGGGCCTGGATCAGATGAAGATCGATGCGGACGCAGCAGGTTCCGACATCGACGACATCACCTGGGCGGTCCCGTACCTGCCCATCGACCCGAAGGACGTCGGCCGCAACTACGAGGCGGTCATCCGGGTCAACAGCCAGTCGGGCAAGGGCGGCGTCGCCTACATCATGAAGGCCGATCACGGCCTGCAGCTGCCCCGGCGTCTGCAGATCGAGTTCAGCCGCGAGATCCAGAAGATCACCGACGGCGAGGGTGGCGAGGTGTCGCCCAAGGAGATGTGGGACGTCTTCGCCGAGGAATACCTGCAGCCGATCCGTCCGCTCGAGCGCGTCAAGCAGCGGGTCGACGCAGCCGAAGTCGACGGCGGCGAAGATCAGATCACCGCGACGGTCAAGATCGACGGCAAAGAGAAGGAGATCTCCGGTGCCGGCAACGGCCCGCTGGCCGCCTTCGTCGATGCCCTCTCGACCGTCGGCTATCAGATCCAGGTCCTGGACTACTCGGAGCACGCGCTGACCTCCGGTGACGATTCGAACGCGGCCGCCTATGTCGAGGTCGAGATCAATGGTGAGACGGTGTGGGGTTGTGGCATCGCGCCGTCGATCACCACCGCCTCGCTGCGGGCCGTGGTGTCCGCCGTGAACCGGTCGGTGCGCGCTGCCGGCGGCGCCGTCCCCGAGGACAGTGAGCAGGCACCTCGGACCTGGGCCCCGTAGCCGGCCCGGCCACCACCCACTCGATTTTGCACCGTCCACCCGCAATCGCTGGTGGACGGTGCAAATTCAGGTGGCTGGGCACTAATCGAGTTCGCGCGCCTCGGTGACCAAGGCGCTGATCAGTTGACGCACGGCGCCGCGGTCCTGGGCACCCGGGCGACAGAGCGCCTCATACACCCGGGCCGCCCGGACCCCGGTGAGCACCAGCCGGACAACATTGGGGTCGCAGACCGAGTACCGGGGCATCAGAGCGATCCCATGACCTCGCGCCACCAACGCCTCGATTGCCCGAAAGTCGTTGATACGATGCATCACCCGGGGCTGGACCCCGGTGATCGCGGCCAGCGACAACAGCGCGTCGTCGACGGGGAAACCGTCGCGCACACTGATCCAGTCCTCGTCGGCGAGTTCAGCAAGCGTGACCTCCGTGCGACCGGCATGGCGATGTTCCGGACCGACCACCAGATCGATGGGTTCCCGCATCACGAAAGTTGTTGCCACGCGGGCCGAGACGACCTGCGGGGCTCGCTCGTCGCGGTGGGTGAGAACCACATCCGAATCAGACAGCAACGCCGGCGCTTCCTGGTATCGCACGTCCTCGTCCCGGGCGATCAACGCGATGCCGGCCCCGCCCATCCGCTCCATGACTCCCGGCAGGAGCAGTGCGGCACCCGAGGGGAACATCGCTATCCGCACGGAACCGACCGCATCATCGCGATACGACGCCATTTCTTCGGCCGCACGATCAACCGCGGAGACGACCTCATCCGCCCGCAGGACCAGCGCCCGACCGGCATCGGTCAGGCGTACTCGCCGTCCGTCTTGTTCGAGCAGGGCGATGCCTGCCTCCCGGCCGAGCACCTTGAGCTGCTGCGACACCGCCGACGGCGTCATGTTCAGTGCCTGTGCGACGCCGCCGATCGTGCCGCGGTCGGCGAACTCTCGCAGTATGCGTAACCGCTGCAGGTCCATACCCGCAACGCTAGTCGCGGACTAGCGGCGCCGGACCGTCATCCGCCCACCCCGTCGCGGTGCGTAGGCCACTCCGCGTCCGTGCCACCGCTCCGGGCGGGCATCGGTGTCGGCGATCGCAAAATTGCGCAGCACATCCCGCAGCACGACGTCCATCTCCATGTTCGCAAACGCCGCTCCGATGCAGCGCCGGGTACCGCCACCGAACGGTATCCACGCTGCCGATGGCCGGTTACCGACAAATCGTTGCGGATCGAAGATCTCCGGGTTCCGGAACTGTTCGCTGTCGTCGTGCAACAGCGAGATCGCCACGAGAATGGTGGTGCCCTTGGGGATTCGCCATTGCCCCAGTTCATAATCGGCAGCCAGGACGTGTCGGCCGGCGAAGTCGATCACCGGACGGCTGCGTTGTACTTCCAGGATGGTGGCCTGCCGCAGTTCGGATCCACCATCCGCGGCCTCGGCGGTCAGGCGCGCCACCAATTCCGGGTGCCGGGTCAGCCGTTCAAACGCCCAGGCGAGGGTGTTGGCGGTGGTCTCGTGTCCGGCGGCCAGTAGTGTCGCCAATTCGTCGGCCATCTCTTTGGTGGTCATCGCCGAACCGTCGTCATACGAACTCCGGAGCATCAACGCCATTATGTCGGTGCGGTTTTCGAGATCCGGGTCCTGCCGGGCAACGGCAACCATCTGCTCGATGATCGCGTCGTACTCGCCCCGCAATTTCCGAAATCGTGCCCAGGGACCGATCGGACCTCTTTGCACATGATCGGGAATCGTCGCGCACCGCGACCCCGATTCGACCATCGGCGGGATGACCTCACGCAGCGCGTCGAAATGCTCCCCCTGTGCACCGAACACCGCCCGCAGGATCGCATCCAGCGTCACCCGCATCATCGGGCCGACGGTTGCGAACTCCTCACCCTCCGGCCAGGTGTCGGTCTCCTTGGTCAGCTCCTCCGCCACGATCTGCTCATAGACCTTGATGGCCTTGCCGTGCAGCGGCGGGGTGAGCAGTTTGCGCCGATTGCGATGCGCAGCGCCCTCCAGGGCGAACATCGATCCCTCGCCCAGGATCCGGCTGAGGTTGGGCTGGACGTTGCACAGCACGTCCGACGGTGTGGTGAACACCTGCTTGGCCAGGTGCGCGTCGGCAACCACCACCGATTTGCCGAAAACCGGGATATCGATGGTGAACACCGGACCAAAACGCTTGGCGGCCAACGCCATCGTCTGACGCCTCGAGATCACAAAGGGCACGGCCTGGAGCGCTCGTGGTGACCGGAGTCCGGGCGGGAGATGCCCGGCCCCGGGACGGCCCTGGTCGGAGGTCGTCTCGTGTCGAACTGCACTCATGCCGAACCACTCCCCGCCAGTGTTCTGCGTCACTTGGTTTCACCAGACGGTACGCCGACGTACCGCACGTTACAAGGGTGGGCGCGCCGTATCGTGGCAATGTGCCGAATCCCGCCGCAACCCCGGCTCCGTCGAGCCCTGCGGGCAACAACGAATACCGCCTGCGGCTACTCGAAGCGCTCGGCGAGTCCATCACCGAACGCGGCTACCGCGCGACCACGGTCTCCGACATCGTCAAACACGCCCGGACCTCGCGGCGCACCTTCTATCAGGAGTTCACGTCCAAAGAGAATTGCCTCATCGAACTCCTGCGGGTGACCAACACCCAGATCATCGACGCCATCGTCGCCGCGGTGGACCCCGATGCCGATTGGGCCGACCAGATCCGCCAGGCCATCGGCTCCTACATCCGATCGATGGATTCACATCCGGCGATGACGTTGTGCTGGATCCGCGAGCTACCGGCACTCGGCGAGGATGCCCGCCCGATCCAACGTCAGGCCATCGATGACTTCATCCGCGCGGTCGTCGAGCTGACGGGCACCCGGCAGATGCGGTCGGCCGGCGTCAAACCGGTCACCACCGAGATGGCCATCCTGCTACTCGGCGGACTCCGCGAGTTGACGGCGAGCACCGTGGAGAACGGCCGCCCCGTCGCAGACATCGAAGACACCGCACTACAGGCCTGTTTCGCACTGTTGGGGCCGGCCGGCCGGTAGACCGACGTCCGCGTCAGCCCGTGACGCGCCGTGGGCGCGCAGAGAGTTCACCGGCACAGTTGGGGCAGCTCTCGAGACCGGCGCGGCATTCCGGGCAGTACGTGCATTCGAACGAACAGATCCACGCCGCTGCATCCAAACCCAATGGCGCCGAGCAGAGTTCGCATCGATCCTTCATCTCGAGCATGCCTCAGGCTACCCCGCTCCGGGCGAACACGGGAGGTCTGGACTTGCTGAACCGGCAAGGATCGTTGCCGCGTCGCGCATCATCAGGAACACTGAGAACCATGGATGAAGCCTATTGGGACGCCAAGTACACCACCACCGACCGCGTCTGGAGCAACAACCCGAACCAAGCGCTCGAAGGCGAGATCGTCGACCTCACGCCGGGTCGGGCCCTCGACGTCGGGTGCGGTGAAGGCGCTGATGCCCATTGGTTGGCCGAGCACGGCTGGACGGTGACCGCCGTCGACATCTCGTCCGCCGCACTGGCACGGGCAAAAGAACTGAACGATCACCCCTCCATCACCTGGACGCATGCCGATCCGGTGCGCAACCCGCCGGAAGCATCGGCCTTCGATCTGGTGTCGTTGCACTACTTCCCGCTCCTGCGGACGCCCGGCGATGTCGCCGCCCGTCGATTCGTCGATGCGGTCGCACTCGGCGGAACGCTGTTCGTCGTCAGCCACGATTTCTCCGGGGAGCACGTCCGGAAGCACATCGAATCACATTCGGGCGAAGGCGATTTCAACCCGCTCGACTACTACACCTCCCACGAGTTCGCGGCCTTCCTCGACGACAACTGGAAGATCCTGGTCGACCGGACACAACCGCGTCATGTCGACTCGTCGTCCGGCGGAGCCGGCCACATCAGCGACACGGTACTCAGGGCGGTACGCACCGCCTGAGAAGGTGAAGTTTCCCTACAACGTTCATCCACATTAATTAGATTGAACTGAACTGTCCGGGCCACTACACATGGATGGGTGACCACTCGCGACCGCATCCTGGGCCTGACCGTCGTGCTGCTGTGGGGACTGAACTTCCTGGCGATCCACGTCGGGCTCGAACATTTCCCGCCGTTGTTTTTCGCAGCCCTGCGGTTCGCCGTCATGGCGGTGCCGGTGATTCTGTTCGTACCTCGGCCCAACGTGCCGTTGCGGTGGCTCCTGCTCTACGGAATCGGTTTCGGCACAGTTCAGTTCGCGTTCCTGTTTCTCGCAATGGACGAGGGCATGCCCACCGGACTCGCGTCGCTGGTCCTGCAATCGTCGGCGCCGTTCACCGTGTTGCTCTGCGTCCTGCTGCTCGGTGAACGAATGAGCCGGCGCCAGGTGATCGGCATCAGTGTTGCGATCGCGGGAATGGTGATCATCGGCGTCGACCGGACCACCCATGGCGCCACCGCGGCCTTGCTACCGGTACTCCTGACACTGGTCGCCGGCCTCGGGTGGGCGTTCGGCAATATCGGGTCGCGACTGGCCCGTCCGGACAACGCGCTGCATCTGACGCTGTGGATGTGTGTCATCCCGCCGATTCCGCTGTATGCGCTCAGTCTGGCGGTCGAGGGACCGCAGGCCGGCTTCGACGCGATCACCACGACGGGTTCGCACACCGGGCTCGTCGCCCTCGCCGGCCTCGCCTATGTGGTGGTGTTCGGAACAGCGGTCGGCTCCGGTCTGTGGACCTACCTGATGTCGCGATACCCGGCGTCGCGGGTTGCACCGTTTTCGCTACTCGTGCCGGTGGTCGGCATCACGGCCGCCTGGATCTTCCTCGACGAGACACCGAGGCCATGGGAGATCATCGGCGCCGCCATCGTGATCATCGGATGTTTTGCCGGACTGAGTGCCCGGCGCGCACCCGAGCCGGCCGTCGAGGGACAACCGCCGACGAACACCCCGATCCCGGCGTAGCCGGACACTCACCCGAAGCGGCTTTCCGGCACCGACGACAGTCGGCCCTGGTTGAATCTGAGGTATGACCGGGGCTGGAGAACACGACGGCCAGCAGGTGGGACGCCCGCGCGACGACTCGATCGATCAGCGGGTGTTCTCCGCCTGCCTCGAGCTCCTCCTCGAGTCCGGTTGGGACGGAATGAGTTTGCGGCAGGTCGCCGTTCGTGCCGGCGTGAGTCGCACCAGTGTGCAGTTGCGCTGGTCGTCGAAGGCCGAATTGGTGTTGCATGCGATCCTCGGGCAGGCACCCGATCTGGCGCCGTTCACCGGCACCGATCAGAGGGGCTGGATCGCGTGGGTGGTGGAGGGCAGTCACCTCTTGTTCGCACGGGACGAGGTTCAGGCAGCCTTGCCGGGATTGCTCGTGGCGCTGCAGAACGACCCCGACCTGCGCGCGTCGCTCTGGCGCCATTTCAGCGATCCGGCGATCGACCTGTTCACCGAAGGTGACGAATCCGCCCGCGACGACGCCCGCGCCATTTTGGTCATGGCCGCCGGCGCCGCACTCTTCTCGGCAACCATTGCCGCCCAGGATGACACCCCGGCCCTGCGTTCGAGGATGACCACGCTGCTCACCCTGGCCGCAGGCTTGCCCACCGAACCCGCGGGGTAGTTCGCCACGCCAATTTTCGGCACGCTCGGCGGTGATTTCGGCACGGTCAACGGACCCGTCCCCCGTCGAGCGGGCCTTAGTTGCCGTCGAGCGTGCCAAAGATGTTTGTTACCGGCATTTTCGGCACGCTCGACGGTGATTTCGGCACGGTCAACGGAAGGTGGCGACGATGGCCTCGGCCGGGGATCGCCACTGCAACTCCAGGTCGGCGAGCGTTCTGGTGTCATCGGTCGGGACCGCCGCGGTCAGGAACTCCGCGGCCTCCCCACTGAATCCTCCGCTGACCGGAATCCATCGACCGATGACGTCGACAACCTTGCCCAGTCGACGAAAAGCGTTCGGCTGCAGAGGTATCCGGCGAACCTTGCGGCCCATACCCGTTTCGACCGCGTCCACCATACCGTCGAATGTCAACATCTGACCGCCACAGAGGTAGCGTCGTGGACCCTTGCCCGGTCCGGCGTTGATGATGCCGGCGTGGACATCTGCCACGTCCCGGACATCGATCATCTGCATGCCACCGCGCACCCGCGGCGCCCACCGCGAGCGGACGATGGTGCCCCAGCCCTGCTCGGTGACCCCCGGAGCGGTGTGCAGCGCCGGACCGACCACACTGCTCGGATAGGTGACCACGACCGGCGCACCGCTTTCCTGCAGCACCCGGGCCGCCCGTTCGGCATACCCCTTGCTCTTGCCGTAGGCACTGCGCGCCTGCGCGGTCGGGGTGTCGAGGGTGACGATCGGATCAGTGGTCGGAGTCAGCACCGCATAGCTGCTCACCAGCACCACCGGATCGAGTCCCCGTTCCACGGCCGATCGCATCACGGCCTCGGCGGCATAGGCGTTGACCTCCCACATCAGCTCCGCACGGCGATCGTCCGTGCCGACCACACCCGCGGCGTGGATGACTGCGTCGGCCCCCGACAGCAGTGCGTCCACCGTGTCGGCGCTGCGCACGTCACCGATCAGGGTCTCGACGGTTCCCGACGCGGACAGCACCGGGAGGAGCTCGTTGATCTTCTCGTCCGGCGTGACCAGCAGGCGGACCTGATGCCCGGCCTCGAGGACCGCTCGGACCAGATGGGCCCCGAGGTAGCCGGTTCCCCCGGTGACAGCGACCAGCATGTACCCACTCCTTTCGCGCCGAACAGCCTCCCCGACGGCGTACACCGCGTACATTACTGTTCCGCTGGACCACTAATACGGGAATCCGAAAGACCCCCGACCTTCGAGGAAGTAGTGCCATGGGCGTGTACGCCGTAACCGGAGCCGCGTCGGGAATGGGCCGCGAGGTGGCCACCAAGCTTGTCGCGGCCGGTCACACCGTCATCGGTGTCGACATCAAGGATTCGGACGTCGTCGCCGATCTGTCGACGACGGCGGGTCGCCGCAGCGCCATCGAGGAGGTCCTGGCCAGAGCCGAGGGCGAACTCGACGGTGCGGTGCTCGCCGCCGGGCTCGGACCCGGCCCGGGCAGAGATCGCCCGCGATTGATCGCCGAGGTCAACTACTTCGGTGTCGTCGACTTGTTGCAGGGCTGGCAGGAGGCGTTGGCGGCCACCGACGCCGCGAAAGTGGTTGTCTTCTCCAGCAATTCCACAACCACGGTGCCGGCGGTACCACGTCGTGCCATCCGGGCCTTCCTGGCGGGCGACAGCGACAAGGCCGTGCGATCAGTTCGGATGTTCGGCAGGGCCGCATCGGTGATGGCCTATGCCGCATCGAAGATCGCGGTGAGTCGCTGGGTGCGACAACAGGCGGTCTCCCCCCAATGGGCAGGCGCGGGCATCCGGCTCAATGCGCTGGCGCCAGGCGCGATCATGACGCCCCTGCTCGAGGCCCAGCTCGCCTCGCCCACGGAATCCAAAGCCGTCAAGAAGTTCCCGGTCCCCGTCGGCGGATTCGGCGATCCCGACAAGCTCGCCGACTGGGTGATCTTCATGCTGTCCGACGCCGCCGACTTCCTGTGCGGCAGCGTCATATTCGTCGACGGCGGCACCGACGCATACTTCCGGACCAACGAATGGCCACGCGCGGTCCCCCTCTACCGGATCGCGCCCTACCTCTACCGCTTCGGCACCTTCGGGCGCCGCAAGAAGTAGCCCGAGGCCGCTCAGGCGCCGGCGAGATCCACGACGCGTTGCAGGTCGAGCCGGATCTGCCGGGCGACGGCGGCGGGACGCGCCCTCGGTTGCAACTCTGTGGGAGTTCCCATGATCACCACGGCATTTCGGTGGTTGTCGTGCGGGTACGACAGTCCCATGTTGACCAGCGCAACTCGGCAGCCGGCGTTTTGTGCCCGCACGGCGATGTGCGCGACCCCGCTGCCGATCGGTGCGACCGTGGCCGGGTCCTCGAGATTGCATGTGCCTTCCGGGAACACTGCAATGCTGTCCCCGCGTGACATCCGCTCGGCACAGGTGTCGATCATCTTCAGTCCGGCCTCCGCCGCGACCCGGGTTCCGTGGCTCTTGGCCCGGAACACCGGAATGCCCCCCATGGAATCGATCTTCCGGCGGAGGCCTTCGTCGAGGAACAAATCATCTTTCGCCAGAATCCGCGTGCGTCCGATCAGAGACCGCAGTGGGGACCGAAACGCCGCCGCGGCAACCACATACGGATCCACTTCGCTGATGTGATTGATCGAGATCACCAGTCGTACGCCGGACGCGATCAGCGCAGTCAGTGCTTTTTTCCCCGCGGGTTCGGCGAATCGAACCCGCGGCCGGTACCTCATTGCCAGGTAGCCGTATTTGACCAGCGCGTCACGACGATCCTGTTGATGCTCCAGGTAGTGGGCGTACACCTGGTCGGCCTCGGAAATATCGATGTTCACCAAACCTACGCTACCGTAAGTTACGGAACCGTAGGTTGATGGTCGGCCGACCGCTGCTCACCCGGTTTGTGGATGCGCCACCTTCAACGCCAGCCCGCGCAGGGCCTCGGTCACCGCGTCGGGACATTCCAGCGGTCCACAGTGCCCGCTGTCGAGTTCGACGAGTTCGATCAGCTGGGGGAGCTTGGACGCGATCAGCCGCGACCGCTCTATCGGCGTGATCCTGTCGCTGCGCCCGGCGATCACCATCGTCGGGACGTCGATTGCCCCCGCGTCGACATGTTCGACCATGCCCACCAACAACGCACCGTAACCACCGCGTCCACGCGCGGATGTGGAGCCGACCATCCGGTCGACCTCGAAAGCGACCTCTGCAGCGGCAGACGTTCCGACCGCGACATGCGCCAACACCCTGCGCCGCAACGGCATCCGACGCGGCAGCGGCAATCGAGCCAACGGCACCACCGCGATCGCCAGGCGACGACGCAGGCCGATCAGACGCTCAGGACCCCGCAGGAAACGGACGTTGTCCAAGATCTGCCCCGACGTGGTGTTGACCAGGGCAACTGCCCGGACCCGGGTCGGCACGTCGTCGGGATAACGCTGCGCCCATGCCATCACCGCGATCCCACCCATCGAATGCCCGGCGACCACCGCTTTCCGTCCGGCCGGGACGGTCGCGGTGAGCACCGCATGCAGATCGTCGGCGAGATGGTCGAGGCTGTAACTGCCC
Source organism: Williamsia sp. z34 (assembly GCF_059553395.1). NCBI lineage: Bacteria > Bacillati > Actinomycetota > Actinomycetes > Mycobacteriales > Nocardiaceae > Williamsia > Williamsia sp. z34. Next base: position 143,621 of record NZ_JCANWW010000012.1, read on the forward strand.
GACCGGGCGGCCTCACTCTTACCGTGACCGCGGTGGTCGAAGGCGACCACCCGGAAATCTGCACTGAGTTGTTCTATCTGGTTGCGCCAAAAGCTGATCGAACACGTGATCCCGTGCGAGAGCACAATGATCGGGGCATCCGGGCGGCCGCGGATCTCGGTGTGCAACCGGGTGCCGTCCGCACTGCGGACATCGATCACCGAGGGTGTCATGCTCAGCCCACCCGAGCCAGCTTGTGTCTGGCTCCCCGATTCGGACATGAGTCCATTACTAACAGATAAGTCTCAAGTGCGATACTGCTTCGATGCCACGTCCCGGCGCACCACTGCCCCGTCTGTTCGAGCGCGCTGCCGTCGCGGCCGTCTCCGACAAACACGCCGATTCCGCAGATGACGACGTGTTCGACGCGGCCCTGAGTGTGCTTGCCGAGCTCGGTACCCGGGCCGCGACGATGGATGACGTGGCATCGCGGTCGGGGGTCAGCCGGGCCACCCTGTTCCGCCGGTTCGGCAGTAAGGATGCGGTGTTCGAGGCAGCCATCGCAGCGCTGCTCCGGAACTTTCTCACCGAGATCACCGCCACGTTCCTGCGGGTCACCGATCCCACCGACCGCATCGTGGAAGCCTTCGTGGCCTGCCTGCAGCTGCGCAAGCGGTTCCTCGGCGACAACCCGAAACCAGAACACAGCAGGGACGTCCTGGCGATCTTGTCCAGCGGCGACCCGTCCCCGATCGAATACGGTCGGCAGTTCATCGCTGCGCGCATCGCGATGGCTCAGGCCGACTGCCTGCTTCCCCCGTCGGATCCCGCCATCCAGGCCGACGCGATCGTCCGGTTGACCCTGGGGTACCTGATCGTCCCCGACGGCTTGTTCGACCTCAACGACAAGGCCGTGGCACGGGATATCGCCCGTCGCACGATCGCGCCGTTGGTGACCGGCACCCTGCACTAGCTGTTCGTCTCCCCGCCTTCTGCGACCACCTGCCACCACCGGATCCGGCTGCGCGGAATGACTCGTGCAATGAGCTGCGCCACAAGCCGACCCAGCATGGATTCGGTCACAAACGTGGCACACGCTGGGAATTCGTCGACGTTTGAGGTATACCCGTGGGGGGTAAGCCTTTGCGGAGGCCGGGGAACGGAGGTGCATGTCAGTGGTCGTGGATTCAGACGCGCGACCTCTCGTCGTCGCACCTACCTGGCGGCAATCTCGCCCCTCCGCACTGCTGATGACGGGCGCGGCGCTCGCCGTCTTGGCCGGTGTGCTGCTGATCCACTCGGTACCGATGGCGCATACCCCTGGTGGACGCATGGTGTCGACCGGATCGATCACCGAAACCTCGACGTCAGCAGCCTCGGGTATATCGCAGATCGTGGAGAGCTGCGCCGCCAATTGCTCCGGTCGTGCCGGGATGGCGATGTGCATGGCCGTCATCACGATCGCCTCGGCCCTGATGTTCGTTCGGCGACTGCTGAAACACCACGCCGCAGGCCCCGCCCACCGATCCGGTATCGGCCTGCTGGGCAGGCATGCTTCCCGGGCACCACCTTGGGCGACACCAACTTTGGAGAAATTGTCGATCTTGCGGATCTGATGGGCACCCCGTCCAGCCGTGACAACTTGCCGTTGCCGGCCGGGCCGAAATCGACACCATGAAGGCCATGCAGACGCAGCCCTGAACCCCAATAGCCCTTTCCGACCCCCCACCCCGCCGCCGTTCCCTGACCGTCGGCGTGCCGTCCCACTTGTTTCTGGAGATCACATGCATATCCGCTCGCTTCTGCGGGTGTTGCTGCTGCCGCTCATCGTCGTGATGCTCGCGGCCTGCAGCTCATCCACCTCGCCCTCGGAGTCGCCCGGCGAGCCGTCCTCGGCCCCGGCCGTTGCCGCCCCCGACATCACCTTCACCCCCGGCGACGGCGCGGACTCGTTCAACCCGACCGACCCCGTCATCGTGGAGTCATCGCTCGGCACCTTGGAGTCCGTGGTGATGACCAACGAGGAGGGTTCGGTCATCGACGGGATCTTCACTCCTGACCGGGTTGCCTGGAAACCCGCTGTGCCACTGGGATACAGCCGCGAATACACCATTGTGGCCAACGCGGTCAACGATGGTCAGCGCACCGAGGAGACCGCCTCGTTCGCGACGATCATCCCCGGCAACCAGACCAAACCGACGTTCGTCACCACCGGCGGCAATCTGCTCGCCGACGGCGGCACCTACGGTGTCGGCATCGTGATCGTCGCGCACTTCGACGAGCCCATCCCCGACCTCGCGACCGCGGAACGCACGTTGTCGGTGCGCACCGACCCGCCCGTCACCGGCGCCTGGCACTGGGTCGACGACCAGAACGCACACTGGCGACCCCAGGAGTACTACACCCCGGGCACCACCGTCACCGCGAGCGCCGATGTCTACGGAATCCAGCTCGGGGACAACCTGTTCGGTCAGGAAGACGTGAGTACCTCGTTCACCATCGGTGACGCACACGTGTCGATCGCCGACGACACCACCAAGCAGGTCAGCGTCTACAACAACGGTGAGCTCGTGCGCACCATGCCGACCTCGATGGGCCGTGGCGGCACCGAAACGGTGAACGGACGCAGCATCCATTTCTGGACACAGTCGGGCATCTACACGGTGCTGGACAAGGCCAGCCCGGTCATCATGGACTCGTCGACCTACGGTCTGCCGGTCAACTCCCGGCTGGGCTATCGCGAGACCATCTACAACGCCACCCGGATCAGCAACGACGGCATCTACCTGCACGAGCTCGAGGACACCGTCCCCCAGCAGGGCAATACCAACATGTCCGCCGGTTGCCTCAACCTCAATGCCGAGAATGCCAAGTGGTTCTACGACTTCTCGGTACCCGGCGACATCGTCGAGGTGCGCAACACCGGAGGACCACCGCTGGAACTCTGGCAGAACGGCGACTGGAGCGTGCCCTGGGATCAATGGGTCGCGGGTAGCGCACTGGCCTGACCACGGGATCAACCCTCGACACATACCCCACGGGGGTATACATTTGGCATCATGAGCGCACCACATGACGGGGACGGGTCCATGCCGACCATGCGCATGCCACCCGGTGCGGCCCCCTCCGGTCACACCGGTCCTGCTGCGACGGCAAGCTCCGGGCACGACCACCACGGCGGGCACGGAGATCACGTAGGGCAGTTCCGGAGACTGTTCTGGATCATGCTGGTACTCGCCGTGCCCGTGGTCGGGTTCTCGGGCATGTTCGCTTCGCTGATCGGCTACGACCTCCCCGACGCCGAGTGGGTCTCGTGGATCTCCCCGGGCCTGGGCACGGTCATGTTCGTCTGGGGCGGGAAGCCCTTCCTCACCGGCGCGGTCGGTGAACTGCGAGCCCGCACACCCGGGATGATGCTGCTCATCGCACTGGCGATCTCGGTGGCGTTCGTCGCGTCGTGGGGTGCGAGCCTGGACCTGCTGCACCATGACCTCGACTTCTGGTGGGAACTCGCCCTGCTGATCGTCATCATGTTGCTCGGGCATTGGATCGAGATGCGGTCGCTCGCCCAGACCACCTCGGCCCTCGATTCGCTGGCGGCCCTGCTGCCCGACGAAGCCGAACGGGTCGACGGCGACACCATCACCGTCGTGCCCCCGGCCGGGCTACGGCTCGGTGACGTCGTCATCGTCCGCCCGGGTGCGGCCGTACCCGCCGACGGCACCATCGTCGACGGTGGCGCCGACATGGACGAGTCGATGGTCACCGGTGAGTCGAAGACGGTACGGCGTTCCGTCGGAGACGCCGTGGTGGCCGGCACCGTCGCCACGGATTCCGGGCTGCGCGTCGAGGTCACCGCAGTCGGGGACGACACCACCCTGGCCGGGATCGCACGGTTGGTCTCCCAGGCCCAGAACTCCTCGTCCCGCGCCCAGCGTCTGGCCGACACCGCGGCCGGCTGGCTGTTCTGGTTCGCCCTGGGCGCCGCGGTCCTGACCGCGATCGTGTGGTCGGCCCTCGGCTACCCCGACGACTCGGTCGTCCGCACCATCACCGTCCTCGTCATCGCCTGCCCCCATGCACTCGGACTGGCGATCCCGCTGGTCGTGGCGATCGCCACCGAACGCGCCGCCCGCGGAGGCGTACTGATCAAGGATCGTCTGGCGCTGGAGAGCATGCGCACGGTCGATACCGTCCTGTTCGACAAGACCGGCACCCTGACCCGCGGGGAACCTGCCGTGACCGCCGTACACGCCATCGCCGGACACACCGACGACGACGTGCTGGCCGCAGCAGCAGCCGCCGAACGCGACAGCGAGCATCCGCTCGGCAAGGCGATCGTCAACGCCGCCACCGGCAGCGGCCTGACGATTCCACGGGCGTCGGACTTCACGTCCGCGCCCGCCGTGGGAGTGTCGGCGATGGTCGAGCACCGCCAGGTCGAGGTGGGTGGACCGCACCTGCTCGCCCGGTACCGGCACCGCGAACTCGAGGTCGCCGACAGCTGGCGCGCCGACGGGGCGATCATCCTTCACGTGGTCTCCGACGGTGAGGTGATCGGCGCCCTCGCCCTGGCCGATGAGATCCGCGACGAGTCCCGAGAGGCCGTCGCCGCGCTGCAACAACTCGGCATCACGGTGGTCATGATCACCGGCGATGCCGAAGCCGTGGCCCACTCCGTGGCCGCCGAACTCGCCATCGACCGGGTGTTCGCGGGCGTCCGCCCCGAGGACAAGGCATCCAAAGTCGCCGAGTTGCAGCACGAGGGACGCAAGACCGCGATGGTCGGTGACGGCGTCAACGACGCTCCCGCACTGGCGCAGGCCGACGTCGGTATCGCGATCGGCGCCGGCACCGACGTGGCGATCGCGTCCGCCGGTGTCATCCTCGCCAGTGACGACCCGCGCTCGGTCCTGTCGGTCATCGAACTGTCGAAGGCCACCTACCGCAAGATGAAGCAGAACCTGTGGTGGGCAGCCGGTTACAACCTCATCTCCGTACCCTTGGCCGCCGGAGTCCTGGCCGGTATCGGGTTCGTGCTGCCGATGTCCGTCGGAGCGATCCTGATGTCCGCTTCCACGGTTGTGGTCGCACTCAACGCCCAGCTCCTCCGGCGCCTCGACCTGCGGCCCGAGGCCGGCACCGAGAAGGTGCTGCGGCGATGAGCATCTACCCGTCCAACTCACGAGAACCCTAGGATCGTCACCATGACTGCCACCCCGACCGCTGACGCCGACCACTCGGCCCCACACGGGTACATCGACGACAAGAAGAAGTACCTCGCCCGACTCAAGCGCATCGAGGGCCAGGCCCGAGGGATCCATCGGATGGTCGACGAAGAGCAATACTGCATCGACATCCTCACCCAGATCTCCGCGCTGACGAAGGCGGTCGAAAGCGTCGCGCTGGGCTTGCTCGACGACCACCTGCGGCACTGTGTGCTCGACGCCGCACAGACCGGCGGCGAAGAAGCCGAACTCAAACTCGCCGAGGCGTCGGCAGCCATCGCCCGGCTGGTCCGATCCTGACTCCTCACCGGTGGCTGCCAGGGCCCGACCGGTCTCGACACGGGTCACACCGGGACCTGTGACAAACTCGCTGCCATGCTCGACGATGACCGACCGCGCCCATCCGCCCGGCTCCGACCACGCGCCAAGCTGGCCCTGCGCGCCGCCGCTGCCGCCCGCTGGGCCTCTCAGAAAACCGGCCGCGGCAAAGGCTCCATGATCGGCGGCCTGGTCGCGCTGAAGATCGATCCGAACCTTCTCGGTGAGCTCGGCCGCGGCAAGCGGACCGTCATCATCACCGGGACCAACGGCAAGTCCACGACCACCCGGATGACCGCTGCGGCGCTCGCCTCACTCGGCGAGGTGGCCTCGCAGGCCGACGGCGCCAACATGGACGCCGGCATCGTGGCGGCGCTCTCACTGCACCCGAACGCAAAGCTCGCCGCACTCGAGGTCGACGAACTGCACGTCCCCCACGTCAGCGACGCCGTCGAACCCGAGGCGATCGTGCTGCTGAACCTGTCCCGGGATCAGCTCGATCGGGTCGGTGAGATCAACATGATCGAACGCCGCCTGCGCGAGGGCATCGCCCGGCATCCGCAAGCCACCATCATCGCCAACTGCGACGATGTACTCGTCTCGTCCGCCGCCTACGACGCCCCGAACGTGGTGTGGGTGGCCGCGGGTGCGGGCTGGGCCAACGACTCGGTCAGTTGCCCACGCTCCGGGGAGCCGATCGTGCGCGAAGGCGATCACTGGTACTCCCCCGCCATCGATTTCAAACGGCCCCAACCTGATTGGTGGTTCGACGAGACGCACGTGTACGGACCCAACGGCTTTTCCCACCCGATGGAACTCGCCGTGCCGGGCAAGGCGAACCGCGGGAACGCCACACAGGCGATCGCCGCCGCGGTGACCATGGGCGCCGACCCCGCATCGGCCGCCGCAGCGGCGGGCACGGTCGGCGAGGTGGCCGGCCGGTACGGCGTCCACCAGATCGGACCACATCGCGTCCGCGTGCTGCTGGCCAAGAACCCCGCCGGCTGGCAAGAAGCCATGTCGATGATCGACCAGGACGCCGAAGGGCTGGTCATCGCGGTCAACGGTCAGGTGCCCGACGGTGAGGACCTGAGCTGGCTCTGGGATGTGCGTTTCGAGGAGTTCGAGAACATCCAGGTCGTCGCCGCCGGGGAACGGGCCACCGACCTCGGGGTACGCCTTCTCTACGCCGGCGCCGAACACACCACGATCGCCGACCCGATGGCAGCGATCGCCTCCTGCCCACCGGGCCGGGTCGAAGTACTCGCGAACTACACCGCATTCCGCGACCTGGGAATCGCAATGGCCCGCGCGGAGAAGGGAATCCGCTGACATGAGCGAATCGACATTGCGCATCGGTCTGGTCCTGCCCGATGTGATGGGCACCTACGGCGACGGCGGCAACGCCCTGATCCTGCGGCAGCGCGCCCGCATGCGCGGCATCGACGCCGAGGTCGTCCAGATCACGCTCGCCGACCCGGTCCCCGAATCCCTCGACGTGTACACCCTCGGCGGCGCCGAGGACTACGCGCAGCGCCTGGCGACCCGGCATCTGACGAAATACCCGGGGCTGCAACGGGCCGCCGAAGCCGGACGACCGGTCCTGGCGATCTGCGCGGCCATCCAGGTGCTCGGGCACTGGTACGAGACCTCGGCCGGCGAACGGGTCGACGGCATCTCGATGCTCGACCTCACCACCACACCCCAAAAGACCCGCAGCATCGGCGAACTCATCACCGAGCCGACGCCCGAGTCCGGCCTGACCGCGCCGCTGACCGGCTTCGAGAATCACCGCGGCGGAACCACTCTCGGCCCGGACGCGCGACCTCTGGCCCGCGTCAAGCACGGTGTCGGCAACGGCGTCGGCGAGAGAATCGAAGGCGCTGTACAGGGTTCGGTGATCAGTACCTACATGCACGGCCCGGCGCTGGCCCGTAACCCGGAACTCGCCGATCTGCTGCTGTCCCGGGCGCTGGGCGTGGACAACCTGGAGCCGCTGGACCTCCCCGAGGTCGAGCGCCTGCGCCGCGAGCGCCTGGCGGCCGGCCGCCGCGGCTGAGACCCATGGCGAACTCACCGGTGCCACCACGCGGTGGCCCTCCACCACAGAACCGTGTCCCCACCAAGGCACCATTGGTCTTCGCGCTCGGACTCATCGCGCTGGCCGTGATCGTGACCGCCGCCTGGGCGATCACCTGGTCGGTGACCGGCAACGACGATTCTGCGGCGCCACCCGCCACGGTCGTGACGGCCCCCGACACCTCGGCGGTCGACACCGTCCGGGCGACCACCGAATCGCTCTACAACTTCACGCCGGACACCATCGACGCGACGGTGAAATCAGCACAGGCATCGCTGTGTGGAGATGCCCTCGAGCAGTGGAACGAGACCGCAAAAACGTTCACCGGCATCGTCGCGGACACCAATCGCAGTGTGGCGACCGCCAACGCCCACTACGGCATCGTGGCGCAGGATGAGGCCACCGCAACGGTGCTCGCCTTCTTCGTCCTCAACACCACCGAGAACAACGCACCGGCCCCGCCCGCCACCACGGCCATCGAGTTCACGGTGGACCGCACCGCCGTCCCGATGTGCATCAACGCGATGGAGGTGTTGTGATGACCGACGGAACACCCGAACCCAGGCGCCCCGCGGGCTCAGCCCGACGCCTGCGCACGGCGATCATCCTGGCAGTGGTCCTTGTCGCCGTCATCGCCCTGACCATCGTGCTGGCCACCCTGACCGCCCCGGACGACGACTCCGACGCCGCACCACCGGCCACCCCCACCCCGGTGATCGATGATCAGCAGGCCCGCGACATCGCCGAGCAGGTCACGCGCAGCATGTTCGAGATCAGCCCGGCCACCGCCGACACCCAGATCGCAACATTCAAGGACCGCACCTGCGGCGAGTTCGCAGAAAAAGCGCTCCCCAACCTGATCTCGTTCACCGACCAGCTCAAGGCCCAGAACCGCTCCAGCACAGTCACATTCGACGCCATCGCGGTCACACCCCACGATCTGGCCGCACCTACCGCCGAGGTCCTGGTCGCGTCGTCCTGGCAGTCGGGTGAGGCGGTCAACCAATCCCGCATCGTGTACGAGGTGATCGTGCAGAATGGAAAGAGCTGCATCACAAAGGCACAGTTCCTGTAACTGCTCGCATCTGTGCCGCCTGCGGAGGTGACCAGTCACGCGACAATCATGGGGCAACCGGGGTCACGCCTTGCGAGATCGCAAGGAGGCCGGCAAGCTGCTGGCCGACGCACTGATCTCCCGCGATGCCGGTCTCGTCGACAATCCGGACGTCACCGTCTTCGGCCTCGCCCGCGGCGGGGTTCCGGTGGCCTGGGAGGTCGCGGCGGCGTTGCACGCACCGCTCGATGCCTGCATCATCCGCAAACTCGGGGTACCCAGTAGTCCGGAACTGGCGCTCGGTGCGGTGGCCTTCGGCGGTTCCCCGACGATCAATCGGCGGGTGGTTTCCGAATACGGGGTCACCGACGCACAGCTGCGCAGCGTCGTCGAGACCGAGACCCGCGAACTCGCCCGCCGCGAACAGGCGTACCGCGCCGGCCGGCCGCCGCCCGATATCGCCTGCCGGATCCCCATCCTGGTCGACGACGGGCTCGCCACCGGGGCGACCATGCGGGCCGCGATCGAGGCCGCCCGGCCGCTGAAGCCCAAACGACTGATCGTCGCCGTGGGCGTCGCACCACACTCGGCCATCTCCGAGATCGCGCCACTGGTCGACGATGTCGTCTGCGTGAGCACGCCGGACGATTTCCGGGCGGTGGGCCAGTGGTACCAACGATTCGAGCAGGTTTCCGACGCCACGGTGTGCAAGTTGCTCGCGCATTCGCCCAGTTGACCGGGCAGTTCGCATGCCCCGGCGGGCTGCGACACCCATTCGCTACCAGCAATCTAACGTTCGCCAGCTAGAAGTTGCGCATCGTGGATATCACGATGTTGCCGGCGCAATGTCCGCTTTGCTGCGATTCTTAGTCCGGGTTTCCACATAAACCGTGAGAACCTACTCTCGTGGCGCTGTCCGTTCGGGGGCAGTCAAAAGATCGGGGATCGTCTTGTCAGCTCGGCCGCATCAGTCGTTACGGCACCTGCTCCACGTCGGCATCGCGGCAATCGTCATGAGCCTGACACTCGTGACCTTCGTCGGCAGCGGTGTGGTGGGCACCGCAGGTTCGGCTTCCGCCGCCCCGCCGCCGCCCTCGACGTCCTCACCGAGCGCCGGTCCACCGAAAGAATGCGTCGGGTCGAACTTCGCGACCCTTGGCGGTATCTACGATGCGGTTTTCGACTCGCTGCTACCCCAGATGCCCGAGCAGGTCCAGCGGGACGCCGCCTCCATCAAGGCCGGCGCCCATCGCGACATGGACGGCCTGAGGGTGTCGTCGCTGGCGATCTCGAACCACCCGAGGGGCCTCGGTGCGTCCGAGGACTCCCCGAGTCTGCAATACCGGGACCCACTGTCGCAGTACATCCTGACGCAGCTGATGAACATCCGGAACGGCACCGAGTACGAGGCGATCACCCTCGAGAACATGACCCTGTCGCAGGCCGTCGAGACCGTGTATCTCTACCTCTACATCACCGTCATCATCCCGATGACACTGGTGGCGGGAACAATTCCGCCGATCATGCCGATCGGCCCCGTCAGCCTCGGACTGCTGATCTCGCTGCCGCTGAGCCTTGGCTCGATGGCGATCAACATGGTCAAAGAAGCACTGAGCGCCGCGCTCCTCGATGCCTGCATCGTTTCGGTCACCCAGGAGCAGAAGGACAAGGCCGGTCAGCCCGTCAAAGACCTGCGCTTCCCGAACCGGGTACCGCAGATACTCACCGATATCGCCGGACAGGTGATGATCGCCGAAGAAAAGACCTGCCCCTCGGTGGGATCGCTGCCGCTGTCCCGGATCGTCGACCGCACCTCGCAGTATCTGCAGGACACCACGGATGCCTCGACGAGCGCGCAGGTCGCCGACCAGACCGCGCGGCTGCAGGACTTCATGAGCCGGGCGCAGGTGCCGCACAACCTCATCCCGGAAGATCCTGCGGACTTCGGGACCATCGAGACACTGATGGCCCTCGGCCTCGGGTTTGTTCCCTACGTGGGCGGTGCCCCGACACAGGCCATCACCGGTCTGGTGGGCAATCACCTCAAGGGTGCGGACATGTCCGAGACCGTCCCGCTCTCAGACCTGACGGTCACCAAATCCATGACTGCGGGCTATTACGCCTACGCCCTGAGCACCCACGTGTTCAGCCTGGCCTACACCCAGAGCAAGCCGGCTACGGCCTCGGTGTTGCAGCTACTGCTTCCCACGCTGACCCCGGAGCAGTTGACGCAACTGGTGCCGAACCCGGGCAGTCTGATCAATGCACCGAACACCTACGGACTCATCGTCTACCACAACGTACTTCGATCCGTCTGTCTGGCCGAGGACAACACCGGAGCGTCGACGCGCTGACGATCAGGTCGTCGCGGACCCCAGCACGTATTCGGGAACGATCTCGCAGTAGTCGCGGGTTCGGTCGACGGCGAACCAACCGCGCTCGAAATCCTGCCAGCGGCGCAGGTTTTCACGTTGCGACTCACCGTCACGGGCGACCCCGCGCTCCAGTCGCTGCTCCTCGGTGCCGCCGTCGAGCCAGAGCGCACGTTTGAGATGACGGCGTACCGGCATGCGGGCGCTCGAGACACCTTCGATGATCAGCAGCGGTTCCCAGCGCAGCCACACCCGCGGACCGAGTTCGGGTTTGCCGTCCCGCCAGATCCGAGGATGGAAGCGAAAGTCGTGTCCGCGCCAATACGACCGCAGCACTTCTTCTTCCAGCTCCGGCCACCATCCCACCGGGTCGTCCCAGGTGGCGAAGTCGTCGGTGCGGATGAGGACCACCCGGGTCCGCAACTCTTCGAGCCGTGCGACCAGGGCGTCGGCAAACGTCGATTTCCCCGCACCCGACGGCCCGTCGATCGCCACGATGCCCGATTTCAGTTGCCGGGCAAGGCTGTCCGTCCAGGATTGGTCCACCATCTCGAACCTAGGTCAGCACACGACGGCCGGACAGCGCCCGGCCCAGTGTCAGTTCGTCGGCGAACTCGAGGTCGCCGCCCATCGGCAGGCCGGAGGCGAGTCGGGTCACCGACAGCCCGGGGAAATCACGGAGCATGCGTTGCAAGTAGGTGGCGGTGGCCTCGCCCTCGGTGTTCGGATCCGTGGCCACGATCACCTCGCTGACATCGACACCGTCTTCCTGGTTTCCCAAGCGGCGCAACAGTTCCCGAATGCGAAGTTGATCCGGCCCGATGCCGCCCAACGGGTCGAGGGCGCCGCCGAGCACGTGATAGCGGCCGGAGAACTCCTTCGTCCGCTCGATCGCCTGCACGTCTTTGGGTTCTTCCACCACGCAGATCTTGCTCGCATCCCGCCGCGCATCACGGCAGATGCGGCAGCGTGCCTGCGCGGACACGTTGCCGCAGACCTCGCAGAACACCACATCGTCACGGACGTGGACCAGCGACGCGGTCAGCCGATCGATGTCGCCGGCCGGGACAGCCATCAGGTGGAAGGCGATGCGTTGCGCACCCTTCGGACCGAGACCCGGCAGTTTGGCCAGTTCGTCGATCAAGTCCTGGATCGGGCCTTCATACACCGGTGGTTACCCGCCCAGGCCGGGGAAACCGCCGCCGAGACCGCCGAGGCCTCCGGCCAGCGGGCCCATCTTCTGCTGCGTCAGCGCATCACGCTTGTCGGCGAGATCGGCGAGCGCGCCCACGATGAGGTCCTGCAGGGTCTCCACGTCGTCGGCGTCGACAACCTTGGGATCGATCGTCACCGAGGTCACCTCACCGGTGCCGGATCCGGTGATGGTCACGAGCCCGCCACCGGCGGTTCCGGTCACCTGGGCCGCCGAGATCTCGGCCTGAGCTGCCAGCAGTTGCTGCTGCATCTCCTGGGCCTGTTGGAGGAGTCCGGCCATCGGGTTGTCTGGTTGCACTTGATCTTGTCCTTGCGTTGAATCGTCTGTTGTCGAACCTGCTGCGTCAGCGCCGGCGGGCGCTCACCGGCGCGTCATGCGTTCCAGCGCAGCGGCGATGTCATCGATGGTATCGCCGTCGGCGGGTTGCGCCTCGAATCGCAGTCGCGCGTTGCCCCCGAACATCCGCGACGCGGGGGGCGAGAGGGCGAACTCGAACTCGTCGCCGTTGCGCTGCCAGGCCACGATCCCCTGCTCCACCGCGGGCCCGGTACCGGTGCTGATCTGGTAGACCCCGGCCGCCGAGGTCGTCGACGGCGGCGGCGTCAGGTCCCGCTGCACCTGGAAGCAGTCCCCGGACTCGTCGTCGAGAAAGACGACAACCTCACAGTCGAGGTCCTCGTAGCGGTCATGGGAAACGATGATGGCCATGGGGTCCTCCTTCAGTGCAGATCGCGGACGCTCTCGAATCGGCGGCGCCGGCCGGTCAGCGGGTCGTCGAACTCCACAGCGTAGGCGAGCAGTTGCAGCGGGCTGGAGAAGTCGCCGTGGTCAGGTGCGGCGGCGACATCCGGCCGGACCTGCGGATACAGCGGATCGCCCTCGATCGGGATCCCGAGACCGGACATGTGCAACCGGAGCTGATGGGTGCGGCCGGTCTGCGGGAGCAACCGGTAGACGCCGTGGTCGCCGGCGGTGACGGTGAGTTCGATGCGGGAGATCGCGTTCACCTCACCGGGAACCACCCGCGCCCGCAGGTCACCGGAGTCCTTCAGGATGCGATTGCGGATGGTCACCGGTAGCTCGACGTCGCCGAGCGGGGCCCGTGCCCGGTACTCCTTGTCGACCCGCCGATCGGCGAACAACAGCTGATATGGCGCCCGGGCCTGCGGTCGCACACTGAACATCAGGACACCCGCGGTCAGTCGATCCAGCCGGTGTACCGGGCTGATCTGCGGATTGTCGAGCTCGCGCCGCAACCGCACCAGCGCCGTCTGCACCACATGGGCCCCCCGCGGCATCGTCGCCAAAAAGTGCGGCTTGTCGACCACCACGAGGTCGTCGTCGAGATGGATGATCGGCATGTCGAACGGGATCTGCGTCTCGTCTGGCAGGTCGCGATAGAAGTAGATCGGCCGGCCCACCTCCGCGGGCGCGCTCAGGTCGACCCGGTCGCCGGCGATATCGAGCACTTCGCCCTCGGCGGCCCGGGCCGACAGGTCGACCACGGTGAGCCCGGCACAGGCCGGTGCCGCCAGCATGGCCTCGGCGACGGTGACGTCCGAGCGGCGCAACACCACGCGGGTCGGGTCGACACCGTCCCGCAGGGGCAGCGGCGACGGTCTACGGTTCCTCAACAGGACTCTTCCGGGCCGGGACGTCGCAGATCAGCCGCGTTCGACGTGCGACTTCAGGTTTCCGAGCACCTCGGCCTGGATCCGGCCCAGACCCTTCGGTGCGAAGGTCTTCTCGAAGAAGCCGCCGATACCGCCGGCACCCTGCCAGGTGGTGACGGTGGTGACCTTCGAGCCCGTGCCCAGCGGCTGTACCTGGTAGGTGGTGATCATCGAGGAGTTGGTGTCGGTCTCGGTGATCGTCGAACCCACCTGATCGACGGAGGCCTGCACGTTGCGCGAGCGCTTCGACGTCGCCTGCAGGGTCCACTTGGCGACGGTGCCGGCGCCGACCCCACCGGCGAGAACGGCGTAGTCCCGGTACTGCGAAGGAAGGATGGCCGGCCGAACGGTCTGGTAGTCGGACAGCGCCGCCAGAACCTGCTCGGGCGCGGCATTGATCTCAATCGATTGTGATGCGGTTACCTGTGCCACGAAAAATCACCTTCCGGTTTGTGATGCTGTAGACCCCGAGCCTGCCAGAACAACAGATGGGCACTCCGAGGTGGCATGTCCTGGACGGTGGTCCTAGGCTCTTATGCGTGCCGAGGGTTATGGGTTCCGTGTCCGGTCGCGCCGCCTTCGATGAGGGAGTCGCGACACTGTTGGCGAGTTACCGGGCAATTCCCGCTTCCGGCAGGGTCCGGCTGGCCAAGAAGACATCCAACCTCTTCCGCAAACGAGCCAAGAATCCGTACCCCGGACTCGACGTCTCCGGACTCGGCCGGGTGATCTCCGTCGACGTTGCCGCGCGCACCGCGGACGTGGCCGGAATGTGCACGTACGAGGAACTTGTCGCCACCACACTCAAGTATGGCCTTGCCCCGAAGGTTGTTCCGCAGCTCAAGACGATCACTCTCGGTGGCGCGGTGACCGGCCTCGGTATCGAGTCGACGTCGTTTCGCAACGGGCTGCCGCACGAGTCGGTCCTCGAGATCGACATCCTCACCGGTGCAGGTGAGATCGTCACCACCTCACCGACCAGCGAGAACTCGGATCTGTTCTTCGGATTCCCCAATTCCTACGGCACGCTTGGATATTCGACGCGATTGCGGATCGAACTCGAAGAGGTCGCACCGTTCGTCGACCTGAGACATGTCCGGTTCACCACGGTCGAGGCACTCCAATCGGCGATGGCACAGATCGTCGACGACGGCGAGTTCGATGGCGAACGCGTGGACTATCTCGACGGTGTGGTCTTCTCGGCCGCCGAGAGCTACCTGATCCTCGGTCGGCAGACCACCGCGGGCGGCCCGGTGAGCGACTACACCGGCGATCAGATCTTCTACCGCTCCATCCAGCACTCGGCCGACTCGACACCGATCCGCGACCGCCTCACCATCTCGGACTACCTCTGGCGCTGGGATACCGACTGGTTCTGGTGTTCCCGCGCCTTCGGTGCGCAGAACCCCCGTATCCGGCGGCTGTGGCCCAAGAAACTCCTTCGCAGCAGCTTCTACTGGAAGCTGATCGGGCTCGATCATCGATTCAACGTCGGTGACAAGCTCAATGCCCGCAAGGGCGAGCCCCCGAACGAACGCGTCGTCCAGGACATCGAGGTGCCGATCGAGCGCACCGCCGAGTTCATCGCATGGTTCCTCGAGAACATTCCCATCGAACCGATCTGGCTCTGCCCATTGCGGCTTCGCGAACCGGCACTGCCCGGCGCCGACGCGCTGCGGCCGTGGCCGCTGTACCCCCTCGAACCGGCGCGGACCTACGTCAACGTGGGCTTCTGGTCGGCGGTACCCAAGCGCGACGACCAACCCGAGGGCTACGCAAATCGCCTGATCGAGATCAAGGTGTCCGAGCTCGGCGGTCACAAGTCGCTGTATTCCGAGTCTTTTTACGGCAAAGAAGAGTTCGATGAGCTGTACGGCGGGGAGTCCTACCGCCTGTTGAAGAAACACTACGACCCAGGGTCGCGGCTTCTCGACCTATACGCGAAGGCGGTGCAACGTCAGTGACGACATTCAAAGAAAATGACCTCACTTCCGGTTCGGTGGTAGGTCCCAAGCTCAGCTTGGCAGAGGTCGTCGAAGCGTTTGCCGGTGGAGATCTGAACGTACGGGTGACCGCGTATGACGGCAGTTCGGCCGGCCCTGAGGATGCCGAGTACGGCGTGGAGTTGGTGACGCCCCGGGGAACCACCTATCTGGCAACAGCTCCCGGAGACCTCGGACTGGCCCGCGCCTACATCGCCGGCGACCTCAAGCTGCACGGTGCGCCCGGCGGCGACCCGTACGACGCGCTGCGGGCCCTCGCCGAGGACATCCACTTCGAGCGGCCCTCCGCCCGCACGATGGCTCAGATCACGCGCTCGATCGGTCTGGAACACTTCAAGCTGATCGCCCCGCCACCACAGGAACAGCTGCCGCGGTGGCGCCGGATCGCAGAGGGTCTGCGGCACAGCCGGACCCGTGACGCCGAGGCCATCCACTACCACTACGACGTCTCCAACGCCTTCTACGAACTGGTCCTCGGACCCTCGATGACCTACACCTGCGCCTGCTATCCGAACCGGGAAGCGAGCCTGGAAGAGGCACAGGACAACAAATACCGTCTGGTATTCGAGAAGTTGAAACTCAAGGCCGGTGACCGACTGCTCGACATCGGTTGCGGCTGGGGCTCGATGGTCCGATATGCCGCCCGTCGCGGGGTTCACGTCATCGGCGTGACCCTGTCCGCAGAGCAGGCGCAGTTCGCGCAGCAGGCCATCATCGACGAAGGTCTCGGCGAGTTCGCCGAGGTACGGCACAGCGATTACCGCGACATCACCGAGGACGGTTTCGACGCCGTGTCGTCGATCGGCCTGACCGAACACATCGGGATCGCGAACTATCCGTCGTACTTCAAGTTCATCCGGACCAAGTTGCGTGACGGCGGAATCCTGTTGAACCACTGCATCACCCGCCCCAACAACAGATCAAAGAGCAAGGCGGGCGCCTTCATCGACCGCTACGTCTTCCCCGACGGCGAACTCACCGGTTCGGGCACGATCATCTCCGCAATCCAGGACATCGGCTCGATGGAGGTCCTCCACGAGGAGAACCTACGCGAGCACTACGCGATGACCCTGCGCGACTGGAACAAGAACCTCGTCGAGAACTGGGATGCCGCCGTCGAGGAAGTCGGCGAAAGCACCGCCCGGCTCTGGGGCCTCTACATGGCCGGTTGCCGACTCGGCTTCGACCGCAACATCATTCAGCTCCACCAGGTACTGGCGGTCAAACTCGACGACAACGGCGGCAACGGCGGACTCCCACTGCGCCCGTGGTGGCAGGCCTAGTTGATCCGCGTCGCCCCGAGTTCACTCGTCAGCAGCGCGATCGCGATCTGTTCGGGGTCCTGACGCGGGTCCGGCGTTGAATTGCGGGCGGTGGCAACCATTTCGTTGCGCTCGTCGTCGGTGAGGTCTTCATCTTTGACCGGTTCCGGAGCAGGTTCCGGTTCAGGCTCCGGTTCGGGTGCCTCGTCGTCGCTGGGGCTCGCCGCAACGGCGCCGCGACTGGGCCGGGTGTAGGTGGCCTGCTTCGCCTCGGGCTTGCGGGTATCGGCTTGGGTGGCCTTGGGTTTCGGCATGGCCGGCATCGCGGACGCCGCATGCACCTGCACCTGCCAGTCGCCGCCGAAAACATGTGACATCGCCGCGTTGATCACGTCGACCGCATGCTGCGAACTCAACCGCTGAACCAGCGGCTGCGAGTCGTGGCTCAAGATCAGTGTGCTGCCGTCGATCCCCCGGACCGAGGCTCCCGAGAGCATCACCTCGGTCACCTTGTTGGCAGCGCGGACCGCGGCCCGGACCTCTGGCCACTTCGCCTGCACCTCAGCCAGATCGATCCCGGCAGCGGCCACCTCGGGCTCCGGTTCGGCCTGTGGTTCGGGCTCACCTTGATGCTCGAGTTCGGGCTCGAAGTCGGGCTCGGGCGGCGGCGGGACGTCATCGAACGGCGATGCCGGTTCGGGCTCCCGTTCGGGCTCCGACGCCGGGTCGGGCACTACCGCTGCCTCAGGCGTCACCTCAGGTTCAGGCGTGACCGAAACCGGTTGCGGCGCAGGGATGAGCGCGGGTTCGGGCTCCGACTCGGCCTCCTGGACAAGCTCGAGCGCGGGCTCGGTTTCCGGAACCGGCGCCGCTTCTGGGACCGGCTCTGGCTCCGCGACGGGTTCCGGTTCCGGTTCGGGTTGCGGCGCCGGTGTCGGTGCGGGCGGCGGGGTCGAGGCCGGAACCGGTTCGGGGGTGGGAACCGGTTCCGGTGCAGACGCCTCGATGACCTCGGGTTCCGATTCGGCCACGCCGTCCTGCTGTTTACGCTGCGACGGTCGGACGAATTTCGAGGGCGCCGCGTCGACGGGTGCCGCAACCGGAGCCGCCGACGATCCGGACGGCGCAGGCGCACCACCGGCCGGGGCGGCGATCACGCCACTGGCGAGCTGTGATTCGATGCGCTCGATCCGTTGCAGGACACCCGATTCGGAGTCCGACGAGGCCGGCAGCAGCATCCGGGCGCACATCACTTCCAGGAGCAGCCGCGGGGAAGTGGTCCCGCGCATCTCCCCCAGTGCGTCGTGGACGGTCTCGGCGAATCGGGTCAGTGTGCCCGCTTCGAGCCGGGCGACCTGGGCGACCATCTGCTCGACCTGATCGTCCGGGGCTTCGACGAGGCCTCGGGCCGCGGCATCGGGGACGGCGTTCAGCAGGATCAGATCTCGCAGTCGTTCGAGCAGATCGACCGCGAACCGCCGGGGGTCGTGGCCGGCGTCCACCACGGCCTCGACCGTCCCGAACAGCGCGGCGCCGTCGTGGTCGGCCAACGCGTTGATGGCGTCGTCGATCAAGGCCACGTCGGTGACACCCAGCAATGCCAGCGCCCGCTGGTAGGTCACGCCTTCTGGACCAGCACCGGCGAGCAGCTGGTCGAGAACGCTGAGCGAGTCACGAGGAGAACCACCGCCGGCCCGGATCACCAGCGGGAACACCGTCGGCTCGACGGTGACCTGCTCACTGGCGCAGATGCGTTCGAGCAGGCCGCGCATCGTCGCCGGGGCCAGCAGACGGAACGGGTAGTGATGGGTTCGCGACCGGATGGTCGGCAAGACCTTCTCGGGTTCGGTGGTCGCGAAGATGAAGATCAGATGCTCTGGCGGCTCTTCGACGATCTTGAGCAGCGCGTTGAAGCCCGCGTTGCTGACCATGTGGGCCTCGTCGATGATGAACACCCGGTAGCGCGACTCGGCAGGTGCGTAGAACGCCTGATCGCGCAGTTCGCGGGTGTCGTCGACACCACCGTGACTGGCGGCGTCGAGTTCGATCACATCCATGTTGCCCGGGCCACCCGGCCCCAGCGCCACACAGGACGAACAGACCCCACACGGGGAGGCGGTGGGCCCCTGCTCACAGTTCAGGGAACGCGCCAGGATTCGGGCCGACGACGTCTTACCGCAACCACGCGGCCCGGAGAACAGGTACGCATGGTTGATCCGGCCGGAGTTCAGGGCCACACCCAAAGGCTCGGTGACATGCTCCTGCCCGACAACTTCGGCGAAGGTCGCGGGGCGATAAGTCCGGTAAAGAGCCACGGTGCGAGAGTACCGGCGAGGTCCGACGGCCGCGGGGTCGGCCAGTTGTTGCCCACCACGCAATCGTGTGCTGATCGATCCACCGATCACACCCGCCGCGATCGAAAGCCGGTGCTAGTCCAGCAAACTGTCCCGGACCGCGACCTCGGCCGGCTCCGGAGCGGGTTTCGGAGTCCGCGACCTCCGGAACTCCGCCGGTCCCCACACCACCAGCGTCGCCACCGCCGTGACCCCGAAAATCCAGAGATACGGTTCGGCGGAGAACCATCGCAGCCAGTCCGGGAACCGGGTCATGAACATGCCCGTCCCGTAGAACGGCGTGAATCCCAGTGCGCCACCGGGCAGGTAGTTGCGCCAGATGAAGGCCGTGGTGAACAGCGCGGCCGGGAGCAACAGCGTCACCGACAGCAGTCCGATCCGCCCGGCGCGCCAGGCCGCGATGGGCAGATGGATCAAGTAGACGAGCAGCGGCACGAACCACACCCAGTGATGTCCCCAGCTGAACGGGGACACCGCGGTCGCCGTCATCCCGGTCAGGCACAGCGCCAGGAGCTCCTGTCCACGCCGGTGTGCGACGTACGCCGCGCCCATCCCGAGCACAACCGCGACGACGACCAGCACCGCCCACAACACCTGATTGGGGTTGACCGTTGCGAACGTCGTGGCGATCGCGCCTTTGATCGACTGATTGCTCGGCGCATCGATCGGGCCGACGCGTTCGGAGTTGACCACCCGATCCGTCCAGTACTTCCACGATTGCCGGGGCGTGGCCAGGAAGCCGATCACGATCGTGCAGACGATGGTGGTGACCACGACAACGATCGCGCGCCACCGCCGGGTGATCGCAAGGTACAGAACAAAGAAGCCCGGCGTGAGTTTGATGCCCGCTGCCAGACCGACACCGATCCCCTTGAGCCGACTGCCATCCGGCCGCAGCAGATCCCACAGCACGATCGCCATCAAGAAGATGTTGATCTGTCCGTACCAGATGGTGGTCCGGACCGGCTCGAGCAACGTCGAGCAGCACACCAGCGCCGCGGAAACCACCAGCAACCGCCAGTCGGCCCGGTACCCGAGGCTCCGAAACGACGCCACGATCACGTAGAACAGCGCCGCGAATGTCAGTACGGTCCACACCACGTCGGCCGAGCCGACCGCGAGCCAGCCAAACGGCTGGAAGACGATCGTGGAGAACGGGGTGTAGGTGTAGAGCAACCCGTTCGGCAGCATCGGGGCCTCGTACAGCGGTTGCCCGTGCATCAGGTGCAGCGCGCCCTGACGATAGACGTGCAGGTCGACCTGGTTCTCGAAGAGACCGAAGACCTTGGCGTCGAGCGGGATGAAGGTGACCTGGACGTAGATCGCACACAGTGCAGCGACCACGAACCCGGCCAGCAGCCAGGGACTCGTCGGGAATCGTGAGCGCGCCGAAGACGTGGTGGCCTCGTCAGTGGACACTCTTCCGCCTTCCCCCAGCAGTGACTCCGCCAGAAATGTTAGCCCGGTAACACCTTTTCGGGCCTGCGGCGTGCCGTGAGACAGATGATGCTGACGATCGCGGTCACCAGGAACATCCAGTTGTAGGGGTCGTAGGTGAACCACCGGAGCCAGCTGATCCCGAACTTGTGGAACAGTCCGGTGAAGTACCCGTCGGGTAGTACGCGTTCGATCTGGAGCACCGGATGGTCTCGGTAGCTGCGCCAGATGAAGGTGGTCAGCAGCATCGCGAGCGCCCCCACCGCGGCGAGGATCCGGAGCGCAGGCGTCCGCGCCGACAGCATCAGGTGCACCGCGATGACCAGCATCGGAACCACCCACACCCAGTGGTGACCCCACGACATCGGCGACACCACCGTGCCTGTCATCCCGACGAGTGTGATCGCCAGCAACTCCTGGCCGGCGCGATGGGCCAGGGAGGCCGCGACCATGCCCAACGCCAACGCCAACAGCGCCAGCGTGCCCCACACGAGGATGTTCGGGTTGTCCGTCTGCCCCAGGTTCGCCAGGGCGCCGCGAATGGACTGGTTGCCAACGGTGTTCGGCGCCCCCACCCGTTCTGAGTCGATGAACGTCCCGCTCCAGTACTTCCACGAGTCGCGCGGCATCACCAGGAACCCGAGGACCACGGTTCCGACGAGCCCGGCACAGGCAACGATCACCGATCGCCAGTTGCGGTTGATCGCGAGATAGAAGACGAAGATCAGCGGCGTCAGTTTGATGCCTGCCGCGATCCCGACCCCCAGGCCCCGGAGCCGACTGTCCTTTGCCCGCAGCAGGTCCCACAGGATCAACAACATCAGGAAGACGTTGATCTGGCCGTACCACATGGTCGTTCGCACCGGCTCCATCAACGTGGAGATCAGCACCAGCGACATGGCCATGCTCCGCACGGGCCAGGTGATCCGATAGCCGAGATTCTTGAAGCTCAGCGTCATGACGAAGTACAGCGCGATGAAGATGCCCGCCATCCACACGACCCGGGCCATCTCGACGGTCATCAGCGCGAACGGCACGAAGACGAACACCGACGCCGGGGCGTAGGTGTAATCCATGACGCCGACCAGTTTGGCCTCGTACAGGCGATGACCATCGATGACGGCCTGGGCACCCTGCCGGTACACCTCGAGGTCGAGCTGGTTACCGAACAGACCCCAGTAGGGCTCGTCCAGCGGCACCGAGAGGTGCTGGAGCCAGATCGCGAGCAGGCCGAGGATCACCGAGACCACCACGACCGCGGCAGGCCACGGCACGGTCCGCTCGGGTCGGGATTCTGCGGTGTTCTCTGTGTGCGACTCCGGGGTGACGGACTCGGTGCCCATCGAATTGCGCTCTCTCAACGACCTGTCCGGTCACCACACGCGTGCATGTTCAGCCCTGCTGTTCGAGCAACTGTTCCGCCGACGCGAGCAGCACACAGGTCGCCACGCCGTCCATCGCCACACGAAGCTCGTCGAGGCCGGGGAACGTCGGGGCCAATCGGATGTTGCGATTGTTCGGGTCTTTTTTGTACGGGAACGCCGAGCCGGCACCGGTCAGCGAGATACCGGCTTCCTTCGCCAGCGTGATGACACGGGCAGCGGTGCCGTCGATGACGTCGAGGCTGATGAAGTAGCCGCCCTCGGGTTCGGTCCAGGATGCGACCTCGGCGCCACCGAGCCGCTCTTCGAGAATCTGCAGCACCATCGTGAACTTCGGCACCAGCAACTCACGGTGCTTGGCCATATGGGCCCGCACACCATCGGCGTCCTTGAAGAACCGGAGGTGACGCAACTGGTTGAGCTTGTCCGGACCGATCGTCTTGATCGAGACGTGGCGCTGGTACCAGGCCAGGTTCTCCGCCGATGATCCGAAGAACGAGACACCGGCTCCGGCGAAGGTGATCTTGGAGGTCGAGGCCAGGATCAACGGCCGGTTCGGCTGACCGGCAGCGGCGGCGAGTCCGAGGACATCGATCGGGGTCGGCGGCTCGTCGACGAGGGTGTGCACGACGTACGCGTTGTCCCAGATGATGCGGAAGTCGGGCGCCGCGGTCTTCATCGACATCAGGCCGCGGGCGACCTCGGGGCTGTATGTGACGCCGGTCGGGTTCGAGTACGTCGGGACGCACCACATGCCCTTGATCTGCGGATCCGCGGCGACCAGATCTGCACAGAACGCCACATCGGGACCGTCGTCGTTCATCGGCACGGTGATCATCTCGATCCCGTATGACTCGGTGATCGCGAAATGACGGTCGTAGCCGGGCGACGGGCACAGGAACTTGATCGGGCCCCGTCCCCAAGGCTCCGGGGAATCGGGGGTGCCGTGCAGAAGGGCGAATACGACCAGGTCATGCATGATCTCGAGGCTGGCGTTGCCGCCGGCCAGCAGATTGTCGGTCGGGATGCCGAGCAGTTCACCGAAGATCGCACGCAGCTCGGGCAGACCGGTGACGCCACCGTAGTTGCGGACGTCGGTGCCGTTGCCGTCGCGGTAGTCGTCGGCGCCGGGCAGGGACAGCAGTTCCGCCGAGAGGTCGAGTTGCGCGGGGGCGGGCTTGCCTCGGGTGAGGTCCAACTTGAGGCCGGCATCGACGAGCGCCTGATACTTCGCACGTAGCTCGGAGTGGGTGGCGGTCAGCTGGTCAGCACTCATCGAGTGGAAATTCACTACGGCCTTTCCCGGAACGGCCCGCTCCGGAACTGTGGTTGCGCGGCGGTTCGCGCGAAACAGCGGATAGCTCGAAACAAAGTAGGGGACCCCGCGCACCCGGCAGAGCCCGCTGACCCTTGCTGCCTTCCGGCCCTGGGGGAGTTCACAGGATGCTCGCCGCGCGGGATCCAGAAACGAGTGTAGCGGGCCGACCGCCGAGTGCGAAAACTTGCCCGATCACCAGCCCGTTTTTGGTGAGTACGCAGATACCCGGTAGGCTGCCGGACGGAGGATTCGCCTAGTGGCCTATGGCGCTCGCCTGGAACGCGGGTTGGGTTAATAGCCCTCAGGGGTTCGAATCCCCTATCCTCCGCCAAGTGATCGTTATTCGAACACGGCGCGCACGCAAGTGCGCGCCGTGTTCTTTTTGGTCCCGTGAAGCTGAGTAGCGCGCCACTCCAGGCCTCCGGCTCGGTATCGCCTACAGATCCGGCATCCCGGGCCTCATTCAAGAGCCTGTCCACGACGGCCTTCGCCCGACCCGCCACCGTCGTCACCGTGGTGTCCGGGTCGATTGCCATGATGCTTGCGAACGGCTCATGCACGTCGGCGTACTCAACGCTTCCATCCTCGTCGAGGAAGAGCTTCGCGAATATGCCCTGGTTCAGCATGCGACGCTCTTTGCCCTCCGCATGCGCATACAAGCGATCACAGTACTGAACCAGACCCAAAGCGTTGTCGAGCCGCTTGAGAAGCTCCGCAAGCGAGCGTTCCGCTTGTTCGACCTGCTTCTCCGCGTCATTCATCTCGCGCGTGAGCCGCGACGTCTCGGTCTTGAGGATGTCCAGAGGAACCGCGCCCGCGTAGTGCGCCTCCATGAGCTTCTCGCGTTCCCGCCGCACTCTGTCTAGCGCGACTGCCGCGACCGATGCCAGTCGGGACGCTTCGGCCTGTCGGCTCTCAGTTTCATCTCGAACCACTCGCCGAATCTGATCGACCTTGTCCGCTGACATTCGCATCGATCGATAAAAGTCAACAACCGCGGGCTCGACCTTGTCGACCCGGACATGCGGCCTTACGCAGCGCGCGTGGAGCCCCTTCGTCCCAAGACAGAAGAAATAGTCGTATCACGGCCCGACTTACCCTTATTTCGGGAGAAAATCATCCGACTGCCACATGCCCCACACCGCAGTATCGTTGGTTTACGAAGGGACTCGTGCGCTGCACCCGCATCATGAAGTTAGCTAATGAAACAACACAATCCCCTTGACGAAGCCAGAGATCCAGCCAACGACCAGCAACCGGCCGCTTCCCCGAAGACGACCTCAACAACCCCGCCCTCCGGTCCGTCGCCCGCGCCATCATCAGCATCGCGACCGGCTTCGAGCAGCAAACGAGATTCTTCAGAGACATCCTTGCCCACGATGACTACATCACAGGACTCACCTTCGAAGGTCGCTGGTTCTTCTACTCGCACGGCACCGCCTTCGCCGTCGTCACCTTCGAGAAACGCCGACTCGCCACGCGCATCCCCAGATCAGCAAACAACCTCCCCATCCCCCCTCATCTCACCTAGTGGGAACCCCGTGGAACACCCATCGACAACTGGCGCACCCACCGCGACGGCACACCAAGTCACTGGCTCCCACTCGCCCTCCACGGCCTCGAAGTCATCCAAGCCGAACTTGCCGACGATCCCTTCCGACTCCGCTACAAACCCTGATCCTTACGTTTCCGCAGGTCAGCGAAGTACTCCAGCACACGCTCGACCTCAGGTAGAGGGTTCGAAAGCCGTCCCGGTAGCTCCGCCAAA
>NZ_JCANWW010000013.1:0-138232 GCF_059553395.1 Williamsia sp. z34
ACCGTCTTGGGCTCAAGGAGTCGTTGCAACACCCTGACGATATGGGGTGATGTCGATGGGTACGCCACCGGTGCCAGTGGTCAAGGTTCGAACGTTTTGGCATTTGAAAGCAGCTGGGTGGTCCACGGCGCGGGCTGCGACACGCGCTGGGTTTTCGGTCCGATACGGCGGGAAGTTGGTGCACAAGCATGGTGGGGTGATCCCCACTGTGGTGCTACCTCAGATTGTCTCCGACTGCGGCTCGGGTCCTGCTGGACGTTATCTGTCATTGGACGAACGAGACTTGATAGCGGGCAAACGCACTGCGGGGTTATCGATTCGGGCGATCTCCCGGGATCTTCGGCGTAGTCCGTCGACGATTTCCCGGGAGATCAACCGCAACACGATGAGCCATAAACGGTATGCCGCCGGCGCAGCTCAACGCCTCGCTGAACAACGATTACCGCGACCGAAACCCCGCAAAGTGGTCACCAACGCTCGGTTGGGGCAGTACGTGTGGGAGAAGTTCAGCTGCCAGCAACGCTGGTCGCCGGAGCAGATCAGTACCCGCCTGGTGCTCGATTTCCCGGATGATGAATCTATGCGGATCAGCCCGGAAACGATCTATCAAAGCCTCTATGTTTTCCCCCGCGGGGAACTTAAAGCTGAGGTCAAACGGTGTTTACGGACCGGCAGGACGATCCGTAAACCCCATCGTCAGGCTGATGGGCGCCGCGACATAGTTCCCAAGGAGCTACTCATTGCCAATCGCCCGCCCGATGTTGAAGACCGGGCACTGCCTGGCGATTGGGAAGGCGACTGCATCGTCGGCAAAGACAATCAGTCCCAGATCGGAACGTTGGTCGACCGGATGACCCGATATGTGATTTTGCTGCACCTTCCTCACACGCGCACCGGCGAGGAGATGCGTGATGCGATGCGCGTTGCGATCGGCGAGTTGCCGACGACGTTGAAGCGGTCGATCACGTGGGATCAGGGTTCGGAAATGCGTGGGGCACATCGTGATATCGCTATTGATCATGATCTGTCGGTCTGGTTCTGCAATCCGCACTCGCCGTGGGAGCGTGGCACCAACGAAAACACCAATGGGTTGCTACGCCAATATTTTCCGAAGGGTACGGATCTGTCTGTTCATTCTGCCGCGTACCTCGATGAGGTTGCTGAGGCTCTCAATAATCGGCCGCGGAAGGCGCTCGATTTCAGGACACCAAACGAGGCGATGGCTGCGCTGCTAGATTCAGCGGATTGATGGTGTTGCGACGATCACTGGAATTTACCCGTTGACCGTGCCAAAGTTGCCGAGCTGTCCGCAGTTTCGGCCCACTCGGTGGTGATTTCGGCACGCTCGGCGGTTGTTTCGGCACGCTCGGCGGTGGGGTCAGGAGGTGAGGGCTCGCCAAACCCGGGGAGGGTTCATCGGCAGCTCGTGGATCCGGACGCCGATCGCATTGCGGATGGCGCTCTCCATCGCCGGCGCCACCGGGTTGTAGGGCGCCTCGCTCATCGACTTCGCACCCAGTGGGCCGATGGAGTCGTAGGTGTCGGCGAAGTACACCTCGGTGCGGGGTACATCGGCCAGCGCCGGGATGTGATAGTTCCGCAGAACCTGGGTGATCACGTGGCCCTCGTCGATGATGATCTCCTCGTACAGCGCTGTGCCGATGGCCTGGGCCGAACCGCCTTCGATCTGTCCGCGACACTGCCCGGGGTTCATCACCACACCGGCGTCGGCGGCCTGCAGGGACTGCAGGATGCGAACCTCACCGGTGGCGGTGTTGACCGCGACACGGAAGGCGTGCACGTTGTACGCCACCGACCGTGGGCTGCCATTGTGCGTCCCTTCGCACTCGAGCGGTCCACCCGTGGCCGCGGCGATACCGGCGAGGTCGATGAAAGCCGCGCCGGCCTGCACGCCCTGGGGTCCCAGAACACAGTCTGATGGATCTGCCCCGAGCTGGATTGCCGCGACCTCGAGGATCTTTCGGCGGAGCTCGTCCGCGGCCACGCTCAGTGCCTTCCCGGCGACGACGATCCCGGCTGAGCCGAATGCGCCGGTGTCATAACCGATGACATCCGTGTCGGACTGACGGACGACGATCTGGGTGGGCGGGCAACCCAGTGCCGACGCGGCGATCTGGGTGAGAACCGTGGTGGTTCCGTTACCGAACTCGGCGGTGCCCACGGCCGCCACGTACAGACCGTCGGTGGTCAGTGACATCCGGGCATCGGCATAGTGGCCACGAGGGGGATTCGTCGAGATCATCGTCGAGGCCATACCCTCGCCGACACGCCAATCCGGTTGGTCGGCAAAAACTTCGCCGTTGCGGAGGGGATCGGTGCGAGCCGACTGCAATGCCTCCTGGGCCAGATCCAGACACTGATCGAGGCCGTAGCTGCCGAACTCGAGGTCGTCGTCTTCGACTTCCCATGTCACGAATGGATCACCCGGGACCGTGGCGTTGATCCGGCGCATCTCGAATGGATCGATGCCGAGTTGCGCGGCCAGTTCGTCGATCGCACCCTCGATGCCGAAGGCGACCTGCCCGAGCCCGTATCCGCGGAACGCGCCCGACGGAATGTTGTTGGTGTACACCGCACGTGCATCGACATGCTTGTTCGGACACCGGTACAGGGCCATCGATTCACTACATGAATGGAACAGCACGGGGATGCTGTGATTGCCGTAGGCGCCCGCGTCGGACAGCACCGAGACCGAGAGTGCGGTGAGCACACCGTCGGCGCCCGCGGCGGCCGTCACGTCGACGCGCATCGGGTGACGGCACGTCGCGATGGTGAACTGATCGGTTCGGGTGAACTCGTACACGGCCGGGCGGCCGGTCTTCATCATCGCCAGCACGACCAGGTCTTCGGTCAACAGTTCCTGCTTGCCGCCGAAGCCGCCACCGACGCGGGAGGTGTGGACCCGGACGTCCTCGGGAGCCAGGCCGAAGATATGGCACAACCCGTCACGGGTCAGGAAGGGTACCTGCGTACTCGAACGTATGACGTAGCGTCCGTTCTCATCCCGCCAGCCGACCGCGCCGTGGGTCTCGAGATGTGTGTGCTGGATCCGGGCGGTTTGCCACCGCCCGGACACCACGGTTCCGCCGGCGGACCGGGCCGCCTCGACACCGGCCTCGACATCCCCGGTGGTGCCACCGAACTCGACAACCAGGTTGCGTTGCGGGTCAGCGATGCGGGCATCGGTGGTTTTGTCGCCGTGGACGAGGGGTGCGCCGGGCTCGGTGGCCAGCGCCGGATCGAAGTTGGCGGGCAGCACCTCGTATTCGACGGCGATCAGCTCGCCGGCCCGGCGGGCGATGGTCATCGAATCGGCGACCACGGCGGCCACGCGCTGTCCGACGAAACGAAGCGTGGTATCGAAAACGTAGGTGTCGTCGGGGTTGTCGAGACGGTTCTCGTGGCGGGCCGTCGAAAACGCGACCCCGGGATCATCCCGATGGGTCAATACCGCACGCACTCCGGGCAATTGCTCCGCCGCCGTGGTGTCGATGGACACGATCCGGGCGTGTGGATGCGGGCTGCCGACAACGGCAATGTGTCCGAGGTCGGAGGGAAGCCGGTCCATCGTGTACGGCTCGGTGCCGGTGACGATGCGCGCGGCAGCCGGTGCCGGAATCGATCGTCCCACCGACGGCCCCGGATCACCGGCGGAGACCTTCTCCACTCCGACAACTCCGTTGATGGCGTCGCAGATGGAGCGATAACCGGTGCAGCGGCACAAGTTTCCCTTCAGGCTCTGTGGGAGATCGTCCCGCTGTGCCTTGTCGAGCGCGCTGACGGTGACCACCATCCCGGCGGTACAGAAACCGCACTGGAACCCGGCCGCGTCAACGAATCGCTGTTGCAGGGGATGCATGTTGTCGGGGGTGCCGAGCCCGGCCGCGGTGGTGATCTCGGCGTCGGACACCCGGAATGCGGGGATCAGGCAGGAGTGATGTGGTTCGCCGTCGATCAGCACCGAGCAGGCGCCACAATCGCCGGCGTCGCAACCCTTTTTGACACTGTCCTCGCCCTGGTCCCGGATGAACGTGCGAAGGCACTGCCCGGGTGCGGGCTGGGCGTCGACAACTTTTCCGTTGATCTTCATATGTCTTGCGCCCTTCAGGAACCGGCGAGCTCGGCAACGACGTCCCGGACGAGAACACCGGTGACGTGACGGCGCCAATCGGCGGCGCCGTGTGGATCGGAATAGTATGCCTGCAGGGGTATCGCCGAATCAACATGGGCCGCAACCTCATCGGGCTCCATGGTTTCCGCGGCGACCACATAGGGGACGCGGGTCGCGGCCGTCACCGAGATCAGCGCGCCGGCCGGCCGGTTGCGTCCGACGACCACCACGCCGGAGCGGCCCAGCGGTGACATGGACATCTTTCGCAGCGCGGTGGGCTGGGTGAGCGCGGCAGCCGGGATCGTGATGGAGCGCAGCACATCTCCCGGTTCGAGAACGGTCTCGTTCTGTGCGGTGACGAACTGGGGCACCGAGTAGAGACGATCACTGCCATCGGCTTTCCACACCAGGAGTCGGGCGTCGAGCGCAGAGGCCATCGAAATCATCGCGCCGGCCGGGAATCCGAGGCAGATGTTGCCGCCGACGCTGGCGTTCTTCCAGATTTTGAACGACGCCAACAGCGCTCGCGCTGCGGCGGGAAACAGTCCGGTGGCAACCCACTGGGCCGGATACTGCGCGGAGATGAGCGTCTCGATGGTGCAGGTGGCGGCGATCTCGAGTCCGTCATCGGTGATGGTGAGATCGGGCCAGCGAAGCCCGCGCAGGTCGATCAGGCGGCGCAGGTGCATCTGCGGTTCACTCATCAACCAGGTGCCACCGGACATCAGGCCGTCGGTGGCGCCCAACCCCGCCAGATCGGCGCGGGTACGGGGTGTTTCGATGCTTTCGATCGTGTGGAGATCCATCATCCTGCCTTGGCGATCAGTGCGGTGTGTGCCGCTGCGACTCTGCGTGCGGTGTCTTCGGCGTCGATGGTGGTCAACTCGCCCCCGCTGACAACGGTCTTTCCGTTGACCCACAGCCGCTCGATGGGCGGCACGTCACCGAGCACCAGGGCTGCCACGGGGTCTTCGATGCCGCTGTGGGCCAGGCCGTCGAGTCGCCACAGCACGAGGTCGGCGAGTTTGCCGGGCTCGATGGATCCCAGCGTGCCCTGGCATCCGAGGACGCGGGCCCCTCCCAGGGTTGCCAATTCGAGGGCATCGCGGGTGGTCAGCGCGGTGGGACCGCCGATCGCGCGGGCCATCAACACTGCCTGGTGGGCTTCTTCGAGCAGGTTGCTCGATTCGTTGGATGCCGCCCCGTCGACGCCCAGACCGACGGGGACGCCGGCCGCGATCAGGTCGCGGGTGCGGGCGATCCCCGCTCCCAGCCGGCCATTGGAGCTGGGGCAGTGGGCAACCCCGCTTCCGGTTGTGGCGAGCGTGGAGATGGCCTTGTCGTCGAAGTGGACGCCGTGGGCGAACCAGACGTCGTCGCCCAGCCAGCCGACGCTCTCCATGTACTCGAGGGGTGTGCAGCCGAAATGTTCGGCGGTGTAGTCGGATTCATCGACGGTTTCGGCGAGATGGGTGTGCAGTCGCACGTTCTTCTCGCGAGCCAGCTGGGCGGAGGCACGCAACAGGTCAGCGGTCACCGAGAACGGGGAGCAGGGGGCCAGGGCGATCTTGACCATCGCATCGGGCGAGGGGTCATGCCAGCGGTCGATCGCGGCAGAGCTCGCGTTGAGGATCTGATCGATGGTCTCGACCACGCTGTCGGGTGGCAGCCCACCGTCCTTCTCACTCAGATCCATCGAGCCGCGGGTGGGATGAAAGCGCAGGCCCACCGATTGGGCGGCGAGTATCTCGGCGGCGAGCAGGTCACCGCCTTCCTTGGGGAAGACGTAGTGATGATCGGTGCTGGTGGTACAACCGGTCAGTGCGAGCCGGCCCAGGGCACCCAGGGCGGCGACGTGCACACTCTCTTCGTCGATACCCGCCCACACCGGGTACAGGGTGGTGAGCCACTGGAAAAGGGTGTGATCAGCGGCGAGACCGCGCGTGATCCACTGATACAGATGGTGGTGGGTGTTGATCAGGCCCGGTGTCAGGACGCAGCCGGTGCCGTCGATCACCTCGGATGCGGCTGCGACCTGTGGGTCGACGCGTCCGTCGACGACCGCGGTGATCGTGGTGCCGTCGAAGACCACTGAACCGGTGCGTAACTCCCGACGCCCGGCATCCATGGTGACAATGTAGGCATTCTCGATCACAGTGCTCATGCCGTCACCGTACGACGGGCTGGTTACAAAGAAATGACAACGACCTGTCTGGGCCCAGGTGAGGAATATCATCATTTCCGTCGGATACAACGGTTGCGGCCGGTTGGCGGCGCCTCTATCGGAGGGTCTGAAATGACGGAAACCACTATTGATCCCGCTTCCAAATCCGAACCGGAACTGAAGCGGGTGATGGGTCCGGGCCTGTTGCTGCTGTTCATCGTCGGTGACATCCTCGGGGCGGGGGTCTACGCGGTCACCGGCCAGATGATCGACAACGTCGGCGGGATGGCGTGGCTACCTTTCATCCTGGCGTTCGCGGTTGCCACGTTGACCGCATTTTCGTATCTGGAATTGGTGACCAAATACCCGCGATGTGCGGGCGCGGCGTTGTATACGCAGAAAGCATTCGGCATTC
This sequence comes from Williamsia sp. z34, assembly GCF_059553395.1. Lineage (NCBI taxonomy): Bacteria > Bacillati > Actinomycetota > Actinomycetes > Mycobacteriales > Nocardiaceae > Williamsia > Williamsia sp. z34. Next base: position 6,712 of record NZ_JCANWW010000013.1, read on the forward strand.
ATTTTCTCACCTTTCTGGTGGCCTTCGCAGTGGTGTGCTCAGGCATCACGAGTGCATCCACGTCGTCCAACGTGGTCGCAGGCAACCTGCTCGAGGGACTGCACGAGTCATTCAGCAGCGCCGACGGATTGGGCTGGTTCGACGTCCCCACCGGGGAGGGCGCGCAGTTGGCGGTCGCTCTGGGTTTCATGCTCCTGCTGGCCGTGATCAACCTGCGTGGCGTCGGTGAATCCGTGCGGTTCAACGTGATCCTGACCGCGGTGGAGATCCTCGCCCTCGCGATCGTGATCATCATCGGTTTCGTGGCGGCCGGACGGGGGACCGGTGAGGGCGACATCGGAAATCTCGTGGTGTTCGAGGACGCCAACGACAAGGGCTGGTTCTTGGCGGTGACCATCGCGACGACGATCGCGTTCTTCGCGATGGTGGGCTTCGAGGACTCGGTGAACATGGTCGAGGAGACCAAGGAACCCCAGAAGATCTTCCCCAAGATGATGTTGTCGGGGTTGGGGCTCGCCTGCCTGATCTATGTCCTGGTGGTGGTCGCGGTGATCGCGGTCCTGCCACTCGACTACGACTCGGGAGACGAGGGCATCCTGCTGCACGTGGTCGAGATCGGGGCACCGTCCATCCCGATCGACGAGATCTTCCCGTATCTGACGGTGTTCGCCGTGGCCAACACCGCGCTGATCAACATGCTCATGGCCAGCCGGCTGATCTACGGCATGTCGAAGCAGCGGGTACTCCCGCGCAGCCTGAGCGGGGTCTTGCGGAACCGGCGGTCGCCGTGGAGCGCGATCATCTTCACCACGCTGCTGGCATTCGTGCTCATCATCGTCGTGAACCAGTTGTCGGGCAATGATGTCGTCGCGGCCCTGTCGGGCACCACGGGACTGTTGTTGCTCTGCGTGTTCGCGGTGGTCAATGTGTGCTGTCTCGTCCTCAAGCGCCGTAACGACAAGACCTTCTTCCGGGCGCCGCTCTGGACGCCGGTGGTCGGGGCGGTCCTGTGCCTCTTCCTGGCCGGACCATGGGCGCGCACCGACGCCCAGATGATCCAGTACAAGATCGCGGGCGTGATGTTGCTGCTCGGAGTGGTGCTCTGGGGCGTGACATACGTGGCGAACCGGATGGAAAACGGTCCCGGAGACGACGATGACATCGAGGCGCTCCTCGACGATCACGACGTGAAGACCTAGTCGCCCGACGACCTGTGACGGCCCGCCTCTCCCGGCCCGGGCCGCGGCATATCACCTGGTGGGATGAGCGCGGACATCTATCGTGTCCTTTCATATTTTGTGTCGAGTCCGACATTGGACGGCCGCACATGGCATTGAGCAGGGCAGATCTGAGGGGTTACTCGGCCCGCGCCCCGAACACACCGGTTACAAAGACCGCACAGTCACCGCCTGATCATTCGTGAGGACGCCGGCGGGTCGTAGGGTTTCTTGTGCAGGGTTCTGTGCGGTTCCCGCGGTGGGTGCAGTGATCGGCGCGAATGAAATTGGAGGCGGGTTGATGTTTCGTAAGGTGCTGGTGGCCAATCGTGGAGAGATCGCGATTCGTGCGTTCCGTGCGGCGTATGAGTTGGGTGCCGGCACGGTGGCGGTGTACCCGTATGAGGATCGCAACTCGATTCATCGATTGAAGGCCGATGAGGCCTACCAGATCGGTGAACCCGGTCATCCGGTGCGCGCATATCTGTCGGTGGACGAGATCATCGCCGCGGCCCGTCGTGCCGGGGCGGACGCCATTTATCCCGGCTACGGATTCTTGTCGGAGAACCCGGACCTGGCAGCGGCGTGTGAGGCTGCCGGGATCACGTTCATCGGGCCCAGTGCCTCGGTGCTGGAACTGACCGGGAACAAGGCTCGGGCAATCGCCGCCGCCCGCGAAGCAGGGTTGCCGGTGCTGGCGTCCTCGGAGGCATCCGATGATGTCGAAGAGTTGATGGTCTCGGCCGAATCGATGACGTTCCCGGTGTTCGTCAAGGCGATCGCCGGTGGTGGCGGACGTGGTATGCGCCGGGTCGAGACGATCGACGAATTGCCTGAGGCGATCGAAGCCGCTGGGCGTGAGGCGAAGTCGGCATTCGGCGATGCGTCGGTGTTCCTGGAGCAGGCGGTGATCGAACCCCGCCATATCGAGGTTCAGATCCTGGCCGACGGTGCCGGAAACGTGATGCACCTGTTCGAACGCGACTGCTCGGTGCAGAGGCGCCATCAGAAGGTCATCGAATTGGCGCCGGCGCCGCATCTGCCGCAGGAGTTGCGCGAAAAGATGTGCGCGGACGCGGTGGCGTTCGCCAAGAAGATCGGTTACTCGTGTGCGGGTACGGTCGAGTTCTTGCTCGACCGCAACGGCAATCATGTGTTCATCGAGATGAATCCGCGGATCCAGGTCGAACACACGGTCACCGAAGAGATCACCGACGTGGATCTGGTGCAGTCGCAGATGCGGATCGCCTCGGGGCAGACGTTGTCTGATCTGGGGTTGTCGCAGGATGCGGTCCAGATTCGAGGCGCGGCGTTGCAGTGCCGGATCACCACCGAGGACCCGACCAACGGCTTCCGTCCGGACACCGGCCGGATCACCGCCTACCGGACACCCGGCGGTGCGGGCATCCGGCTCGATGGTGGCGCGACCCTGGGCGCCGAGGTCAGCGCGCATTTTGATTCGATGCTGGTGAAGCTGACGTGTCGCGGACGCGATTTCGAGACGGCAGTGGCCCGCGCCCGGCGAGCGGTGGCAGAGTTCCGGATCCGTGGCGTGGCCACGAACATCCCGTTCCTGCAGGCAGTTCTGGACGATCCCGATTTCCGGGCCGGGAATGTCACCACCTCGTTCATCGAGCAGCGCCCGCAATTGATGACCTCGCGGGTCTCGGCCGACCGCGGTACCCGGATCCTGAACTACCTGGCGGACGTCACCGTCAACAAACCTCATGGTGAGCGGCCGGCCACGGTCTATCCCCGCGACAAGCTTCCCGACATCGACATCAGCTCGCCGGCCGATGGTTCGCGGCAACGGTTGCTCAAACTCGGACCGGAGGGTTTTGCCGCCGATCTGCGGGCATCAAAAGCGTTGGGGGTCACCGACACGACCTTCCGCGATGCCCATCAGTCGTTGCTCGCGACCCGGGTGCGCACGTCCGGCCTGCTGATGGTTGCCCCCTATGTGGCGGCGGCGACACCGCAGTTGCTGTCGGTCGAGTGCTGGGGTGGCGCGACGTACGATGTGGCGCTGCGGTTCCTGAAGGAAGATCCGTGGGATCGCCTGGCCCAGTTGCGCGAAGCGATTCCGAACATCAACCTCCAGATGCTGCTGCGTGGCCGCAACACCGTCGGCTACACGCCGTATCCCGAGACGGTCACCAAAGCGTTTGTGGCCGAGGCCGCCTCGACCGGTATCGACATCTTCCGGATCTTCGACGCGCTGAACAACATCGACCAGATGCGGCCGGCGATCGACGCGGTCCGCGAGACCGGCAGCACGATCGCCGAGGTCGCGATGTCGTACACCGGAGACCTGTCCGATCCGAACGAGAAGCTGTACACGCTCGACTACTACCTGAAGCTGGCCGAGCAGATCGTCGAGGCGGGTGCGCACATCCTGGCGATCAAGGACATGGCCGGGTTGTTGCGCCCGCAAGCGGCCACCGCGCTGGTCACCGCGCTGCGCAGCAACTTCGACCTGCCGGTCCATGTGCACACCCATGACACCCCGGGTGGCCAGTTGGCGACGTTGTACGCGGCCTGGCAGGCCGGTGCGGACGCGGTCGACGGTGCCTCGGCATCGATGGCCGGGACCACCAGTCAGCCGGCGCTGTCGGCGATCGTGGCCGCCACAGCCAACACCGAGTACGACACCGGTCTGGATCTGGCTGCCGTCTGCGACATCGAGCCGTACTGGGAGGCTCTTCGAAAGGTGTACGCGCCCTTCGAATCCGGGCTGCCGTCACCGACCGGCCGCGTCTACACCCACGAGATCCCGGGCGGGCAGCTGTCCAATCTGCGCCAGCAGGCCGTCGCACTGGGCCTCGGCGATCAGTTCGAGCAGATCGAAGGCGCCTACGCGGACGCCGACCGGATGCTGGGACGCCTGATCAAGGTCACCCCGTCATCGAAGGTGGTCGGGGACCTGGCGTTGACCCTGGTCGGTCAGGGAATCAGCGCCAAGGAATTCGCCGACGACCCCACCTCCTACGACATCCCGGACTCGGTGATCGGATTTTTGCGCGGTGAGCTGGGGGAGCCGGCCGGCGGTTGGCCCGAACCCCTGCGCACCCGGGCGCTGGCCGGGCGGGCCGAGCCCAAACCCGAAGTCGCGCTGTCGGACCAGGACACGGCAGACCTGCACGCCGCTGAGGCCTCGGTGCGTCGAAGGACGCTGAACCGCCTGCTGTTCCCGGGCCCGACCAGGGACTACGAAGAGCACCAGGTGGCCTACGGCGACACCTCGACGTTGTCGGCGAACCAGTTCTTCTACGGCCTGCGCTATGGCGACGAGCACCGCGTGGAACTCGAGCCCGGTGTCGAACTGCTCATCGGTCTGGAAGCGATCAGCGAACCGGACAAGCGGGGGATGCGCACGGTCATGTGCATCCTCAACGGGCAGTTGCGCCCGGTACAGGTCCGCGACCGCAGCCTCGATGTCACCGAGTCGGTGGCCGAAAAGGCGCAGGTCGGGAATCCGAAACACATCGCCGCACCGTTCGGTGGTGTGGTCACGATCGTGGTGAACCCGGGTGACAAGCTCTCTGCCGGTGGTGCGATCGGTTCGATCGAGGCGATGAAGATGGAGGCGGCGATCACCGCACCGGCCGGCGGCATCGTCAAACGTGTTGCCATCACATCGGTCTCGCAGGTCGAGGGAAGTGACTTGCTGGTCGAGCTGGAATAGCAATTGTGCAGTGACAAGTCCGCCGGCACCCTGATGGGCGCCGGCGGACTTGTTTGTCTATCGCCGTGCGGGCTCTGTCACGTACTCCGTCAGATCGGCGCGGCGGGTCATCGTCCAGTAGTCGATGATTCGCCAGGGCAGTACCGCCACCACCCGGCCGTCGGCGTTGCGGTACCAGTTGCTCATGCCGGGGTGGGTCCACACCATCGACGCATGTGCGTCGTCGACGGCCTTGTTGTAGGTGTCGTGGACGTCCTGGCGGGGTTCGATGGCACCGAGATCGTCATCGACCATCTGGGTCAGCGCATCCATGATGTACCGGATCTGGCATTCGAGCATGGTGATGAAACTGCCGCCGTGGCCCAGGGCCGTGTTCGGTCCGGTCATGATGAACAGGTTGGGGAAGTCGGGAACGGTGACGCCGAGGTATGCGCGGGCGTCGTGCTCGCCCCACACCTCGCGGGTGGTGGCACCGGACCGGCCCACCACATCCATCGGGTAGAGCAGGCGGTCGGTGTGGAATCCGGTGGCCATGATGATCACGTCGAACTCATGGTGCGTGCCCGAGGCGTCCTCGAGCCCGGTCTCGGTGATCTCCGCGACGCCCTCGGTGATGAGTTGTACCCCTGGGCGTTTGAGCATCCGATACCAGCCGTTGTCGAGCAGCATCCGCTTCCCGAAGGGCGGGTAGTCCGGCAGGCACTTCTCGACGAGGTCGGGGCGACCTTCGAGTTCGTCGGTGAGATAACGCGTGTAGAACGCGCGGTGTCCGTGGTTGGTCTTGTTGATCGAGAGCTTGGACTCTGTCCACTCCGGGTCGACGGTCAGGGTCGGATGGACCTTGTCGTTGAAGATCCACGACAACCTCACGCGGTACCACTCGTGGTAGTACGGCACATGATCCATCAGCCAATGAACGTCGTCGCCGACCTGCGAGAAATAGACGTCATTGGGTGCGATCCACTGCGGTGAACGCTGGAAGATCGTCAGTGAGGCAACCGAACCGGCGATGGCGGGCCCGATCTGCATGGCACTGGCACCGGCCCCGACAATGGCAACGCGCTTGTCCCGCAAGTCGATTCCCGACGGCCACTGTGCTGAGTGGAAGAGTTCCCCGGCAAAGGAGTCGAGTCCGGGCAGCGGTGGGATCTTCGGGCGGTTGAGCAGGCCGACCGCGCTGACGACGGCGTTGGACGAGAACGTCACCACGTTCTGGTGATCGTCCCGGGCGGTGATGTCCCACCGCTGCGCGACCTCGTCGTAGACCACGCTGCTGACCTCGGTGCCGAACCGGATGTTGGTCCGCAGGTCATAGGTATCGGCGAAGTCTTCGAGGTACTGCTGGACCTCATCGCGCTTACCGAAGTGCGTCGACCACGGGTGACGGAAGAACGAGTACGAGTACAGGTAACTGGGTGTGTCCACCCCGGCGCCGGGATAGGTGTTCTCCCACCATGACCCGCCGACGTTGTCGTTCTTCTCGAGCACCACGTGGTTGATACCGGCCTTGCTCAGCCGGACCGAGGCAAGCATTCCGGCGATACCGGAGCCGATCACGACAACGGAGAAGTCTGTGGGAACCGCGCGGGTCGGATGCGGTTCGGGTGTGTCGTCGAATCCCAGCACCTCGGCCATCATCGGGCCGAACTCGTGGGGTACCGGCTCACCCATGGTGAACTCCATGACCTCCATGAGTTCACGGGTGTCGAGGACGGGCAGTGCCGGCTCTCGGCCACCTGCCCACGCGGTCACCGCCTCGACTGCCGCGTCCCGGATCTCGGCTTGGACGCTGTCGGGCAATCCGCCGGTGGCGTTGTCGTCCATGCCGCGGCTTCGGGTCGGCCGGTAGGGCGCGGAAAGCCGGCGCCGGTCGCCGGTCAGTTGGTAGAGGACCGCGAGGAGGGTGGGGATGTTCGCCGACTGGACTGCTTGACCCAGCCGGGCGAGGTCGATCCCGCTCGCGGGTGCGGTTGGCTGAAGGTTCACGACACAAGACTAACCATGGGTAGTCCAGGAAATGCAAGAGCGCCGGTCATATCTGCGACTTTGGGGTCGAACGGGTAACAAGACTTGACAGAAGGGCGGTTCGCTGGCGATGCTGTGACTGCAATCACGCTAACAGCGGTAAGTAGTAGCTGGTCAGCAATCCGGGTGGCCGCCAGGCCGCATGCCGGGGCTGATCCCGTAACAAGGAGATCTTGATGGAACTTTCCGAGGCGATGCGCACCACCGGAACCTGTCGGCATTACTCGGACGCGCCGGTTCCGGACAAGGTCCTCTACGACGCATTCGAGGTTGCCCGCTTTGGTCCCCAGGGTGGCAATCGGCAGCCGGTCCGTTGGATCGTGGTGCGCGATGACGCGAAGAAGAAGGCACTGGCCGACCTGTACCTCCCGTACTGGGAGGCCTATTACAGCGCGATCAGCGACGGTTCCCGGGACGTCGGTGCGGTACCCAAGACGATCCGCAGTGCCAACGAGTTCGCGCACAACCTCGCGACGGTGCCTGCGCTCATCGTGGTCTGCGCCGAGATCGACGGACTCCATCCCACCGACGCCGAGTTGGATCGCATCAGCGTGGTCGGCGGAGCGTCCATCTATCCGACAGTGCAGAACCTGTGCCTGGCGTTGCGCGACCAGGGCGTCGGCAGTGCGGTGACCACCTTGCTGTGTCACGAGGAACCCGCAGTCCGTGAACTGCTGTCGATCCCGGACGGCTTCATCACCGCTGCCCACATCGCCGTCGGCTATCCCAGCGGCAAGTTCCCGACCAAGCTCACCCGCAGCCGCGTCGAGGACATCGTCTCGATCGACTCCTTCGACACGCCGCTGTTCGTGTAGTCGACCCGGTTTACTTCCCCCGCACTGCTGTGCCCATCGCGCTGCTGTGGCGCATCGGCTTCGCCAGATCATGGAGTACTGAAAAGCAATGTCTTTGAACACGATTGCCTCGAGTCCGCTCGGTCGGGCCACCCTTGGTGACCAGCTACGCCGCCATGCCCGGACCCAGGGCGGCAAGCCGGCATTCATCAGCTACGACGTCGCCGGTGATCGTCAGGTCTGCACCTATGCCGAACTCAACGAACGAGCGAACCGCTGTGCCGACATGTTGCGCGGCATGGGCGTCGGCCGGGGCGATCGCATTGCCGTGATCGCACGCAACCACGTCGACACCGTGGTCGCGTATTACGGCGCACTCAAGATCGGGGCCTCGTATTCCGGTATCAACGTGATGTTCGGTACGGCTGAAGTCTCGCAGCAGCTTTCACACCTCGAGCCGTCGGTGGTCCTGGCCGGTGCCGAGTTCACACCCGTTGTCGATGAGGTGAGGGGCACTGCACCGGTCGGTCACCGCGTCGTGTTCGGCGAAACCGCGGTGGCGGGATGGAAGTCGTTCGACGAGTTGCTGATGGCGGCCTCGTCGGATGAACCCGACTGCGAGGTCGATGAACACGACCTGGCGATGATCGTCTACACCAGTGGCACCGAGGCCGCGCCCAAGGGCGTCATGATCACGCACCGCAACTACCTGATCTCGACCGGTCCGGCCTGGAGCTGGGGGCTGCGGACCCAACCGGACGACATCTGGCTGTATGTCATGCCATTTCACACGATCGCCGGCATCGGATCGATGACCACATTGACGATGATGGGCGCCACCCTGGTTCTGCCCGCGACCACCGAGGCGGGCGCATCGCTGTCGATGATCCGGGACGAGAAGATCACTGTTCTGGCACAGACACCCACGTTCTACATCGGCCTGTCCGGGCATGCCGATTTCGGGCCGGACTCCGTGCGTACGGTACAGCGCTGCATGACTTATGGAGGTCAGGTGTCGCCGCATGCCATCGCGTCGTGGGCGGATGCCGCGCCGGGCATCACCTGGGGCACGTATTGGGGGCAGTCCGAGCTCTCCCAACTGGGCAGCGTGGGGTGGTTCCACACACTCGATGACATCCCGGACGGCGACCCCACGTGGATCGGAAAGCCGGTTGCGCATCTGGAGGTCGAAGTCATCGACGCCGAGGGGAACCCGGCGGAATCCGGTGAACTGATCTGTCGTTCGCCGTCGGTGATGTCGGGATACTTCAAGGACCCCGAAAGGACCGCGCAGGTCATCCGGGACGGATGGGTACACACCGGTGACATCGTTCGACGCGATGGCGACGGCAACCTGTTCTTTCTCGATCGCAGCAAGGACATGATAAAAACCGGTGGCATGAACGTTTCTTCCCAAGAAGTCGAGCGAGCCCTGCAGAGCCACCCCGACATCGTTCGCGCCGCGGTGGTCGGCCTGCCCGACGACTACTGGTCGGAGGTCGTCACCGGCTTCGTGATCCTGCGCGAATCGGCCACATTCGACGCGGATTCGCTCATGACGCACTGCAAGCAATCGATCGCAAGCTACAAGACGCCCAAGAAGATTCATGCTCTGACCGAGCTGCCGGTGGACCCGCAGGGCAAGGTGCTCAAGCGTGAGCTCCGCCGTCTCTACGCCGAGGCGAGCTCACGATGACGGCAGAGCAGGCTCCCTCCACGAACCAGCGAGGTGCGGCGCGCCGCACCGAGATTGTCTCGGCCGCAGCAGATTTCTTTGCCAGGCAGGGCTATCACACCGTCGGTATGCGGGAAATCGCCGAAGCGGTGGGTATCCGGGGTGCGAGCCTGTACAACCACTTCTCGAGCAAAGAGGAGATCATGTACGCGATCGCGCTCCGCATGACCCGTGATCTCCAGGAGCTGCACATGCCACTTCTGGACGCCGCCGGAACTCCGAAGGAGCGGCTGTCGAACCTGATGCACGCGCACATCCGGAGTCTGGCCGAGCATCAGACCGAGCATCTGGTGAGTCTGCGTGAGCAGACAGCATTGACACCCGAACACCTCGCGGAGATCACCGATATCCGGAAGTACTACCAGCGGCGGGTACGCGACGTGATCGCCGCCGGTGTCGCTGCCGGCGAGTTCCATACTGCCAATCCCCATCAGGCGGCGGTGGCGATCCTGGACATGATGAACGGCATCAGCTGGTGGTTGCACGAGGGTCAGGACGTCGCCGCACTGGCCGATACGTACACCTCGTATGCGGTCGACGGAGTGCTGCAGACCGGCGCCGCCGGACGGAGTGACCGATGACGGGCCCGTTGACGGGTATCCGCGTGGTCGAGATGGCCGGCATCGGTCCGGTGCCTCACGCGGCGATGATCCTGGCCGACCTGGGCGCCGACGTGGTTCGCGTCGATCGGCAAACCAAGGCAGCGGCGGCAGACGGTGTTGCCGATGCGGATCGCGCAATGTGGCGCGGCCGTGCGCTGGTCACCGCCGACCTCAAGGATGAGACCGATCGGGAACACGTACTGGATCTGATCACGTCTGCGGACGTGTTGCTCGAGGGATTCCGGCCCGGGGTCATGGAACGGCTGGGCCTGGGCCCCGACATCTGTCACCAGCGCAATCCGCAGCTGGTGTACGGCCGGATGACGGGTTGGGGCCAGAGCGGGCCGCTGTCCCAGCGGGCGGGCCACGACATCAACTATCTGGCGCTGACGGGCGTCCTGGGTGCGATGGGGCCTGCCGACGGACCGCCGGTGCCGCCGTTGAGCATGGTCGCCGACTTCGGCGGTGGATCGATGCTGCTGGTTCTCGGAGTCCTCAGTGCGCTGTGGAGTCGCGACAGTGACCGGGCAGCGGTGGGTGGACGAGGGCAGGTCGTCGACGCATCGATGGCAGACGGCGCGAACCTGTTGTCGCAGTTGCTCTGGTCATGGCGGGCCGCCGGCCGGTGGTCCGACGATCGTGGCACCAACCTGCTGGACGGGTCGGCGCCGTTCTATCGGACCTACGAGTGCGCGGACGGTCGGCACGTGGCGGTCGGATCGATTGAGCCGCCGTTCTATTCGCAGCTGGTCAACGGACTCGGACTCGTCGAATCCGATCTGCCGGATCGATGGGACAAGGAACAGTGGCCGACGCTGACCAAGGTGTTCGCCGACGTGTTCGCCACGCGTCCCCGCGATGGCTGGGCAGCGGTCTTTGTCGACACAGATGCTTGCGTGACACCTGTTCTCGCGTTCGGTGAGGTCGCTTCGCACCCGCAGATGGCTGATCGGGGGGCCATCGTCGAGATCGACGGTGTGGCCCAACCTGCCCCGGCGCCACGCTTTTCGCACACTCCCGTTCCGGTTCCGGTGGCTCCCACCGAACTGTCACTGGAGGAGTCGGTCCGGAACTGGGCTCCACGCTGAGGTGGCGAGTCTTGACGAACACTCAAGCCGGCGGGAAGTCACCCGCCCGGCTGAGCTGTCCGGGTACGTCCTTCGAGAGCTGTTCGCCGAGCCATACGGCTGTCTCGGCCAGTGATTCGAGCTTGACGCCGGTCGCGACACCCGATCGGTCGAGGGCATAGATGAGGTCTTCCGATGCGATGTTGCCCGTCGCGGCCGGTGCGAACGGGCAACCACCGAAGCCGCCGATGCTGGCGTCGAGCGCTACCGCACCGAGATCGAGTGCGGTCAATGCGTTTGCGTAGCCGGTGTTTCGGGTGTTGTGAAAGTGCCAGCGCAGCGGCACATCCGGTGCGGTGCGGGCAGCTCCGGCGGCCAGTGCGCGGACCTGAGCGGGCACCCCGACACCGATCGTGTCGGCCAGGGCGATCTCATCCGGTCCGGCCTCTGCGACTCGGGCGATCAGCTCGGTGATCCAGGCAGGGTCCACGTTGCCGGAGAAGGGGCAACCGAACGCGGTCGCGATGGTCACAGTCGTACGCACGCCCGCCGCCTTTGCCTCCGCCGCAATCTCACTCCAGGCCGAAATGCCCTCTGCAACAGTGCAACCCTGATTCCTGGTGCTGAATTCGTCGGTCGCGACCACCACCACGTTGACCTCGTCGACGCCGGTGGTGAGCGCGCGATCGAGACCCCGGCGGTTGAGCACCAATCCGATGTACGACACCCCGTCGACACGTGGGACCTGGGCCATCACTTCTTCGGCGCCGGCCATCTGCGGGACCCGTGCGGGGTTGACGAAGCTGACGGCCTCGACGCGTTTGACTCCGGCCGCGATGCTCCGTGTGATCAGTTCGACTTTTGTGTCAACCGACAACACAGTCTTCTCGTTTTGGAGACCATCGCGGGGACTGACCTCGACCAACTGCACCGTTTCCATCCACCCATAGTGCACGGAACTGCCTTTGTATGCACCCGGCTGATGCGCAACAGCGTCGCCGGGGGCAGGAGGGGAGACAAACGGTCGTAGTCCGCCTAGATTGTGAACAACAATTGAGGGAGGGCTCACGTGACCCGAGCGGTCGACAAGGTGTACGCGCATATCCGGGAAGGCATCTTCGACGGAAGGTATCGTCCTGGTGCGCGGTTGGGCGAGGTCGAGATCGCGGATGTGACCGGGGCCAGCCGGACGCCGGTCAGGGAGGCGCTGCGGCAACTCGAGATGGAGGGCCTGGTCGAGGTTCTGCCGCATCGCGGCGCCCGGGTCTATGACTGGACTGTCGACGATGTCGAGGAGATCTACGACCTGCGGATGGTGCTGGAGGCAATGGCCGCATCCCGGGCCGCCGAGAGAATCGGGACCGAGGACTTGGCGCGGCTGGCCGAGTTGTGCAATCTGATGGACACCGCGCTGGCCGACAAACACGTCGAGTTGGTCGCTCAATACAACGACGAGTTCCATGAGATCGTCCGGATTGCCGCCGCGAGCTCCCGGTTGACCACGATGTTGGGCAACGTCATCCAGGTCGCGCTGGTGATGCGCACGTTCCAGCGTTACGATCCGGACGAATTGAGCCGCAGCTTTGCTCATCACCGCGACCTCGTCGCCGCCCTGCGCGCTCACGATTCGCTGTGGGCCGAATCGGTGATGCGAGCCCACGTTCGAGCAGCCAAAGCTGTTCTGGTGCGAGAACTGTCGGCCGAAGACGGGTAGCTGCGTCACGCGCCAGAATCGCCTGTCGTACCTGTTAAGTCTCAGGACATCGGTGACAGTTCTGTCTCAGGACATCGGTAACACTTCTGGTGGTGTTGGTGGTGACACTTGCCCCCCGAGTAACCGAGGTCTGGTGCCGACGGATCGACTGGGTTGGTGCCGAGGAATGAACCAATAGATCCCCGATTCGTCTTGTAATCACGCAACGGCCCCCTGATGCACCACGTGGGCGGTGGCCCCATTCTGCCCTGAGCGCGGCCTGAGTCGGAAAACGTTCTACGCCATACGTGCTCGCACCATCACTGAAGGACAGGCGGCAGCGTTGGAACCGCGCTCCCGTCGCCCAAGGACCCGCCCGCACCAGATCGTCGACGCGGCTAAGGAACAGGCACTGGGGGGTGCGGGCGGCGTTGGAGTCCTCAGGCCTAGATCGCGGACCGATCAGTGTGCGACAAGATCCGCGCGATGGGATTGGACCAGGTTCCGGCCACGGCATCGCTGGCGCGGATCTTCCGCGAGGCCGGCGTTGCTCGCCTCGAGTCCAAGAAAAGCGCAGGGCTGCGTGGCGGCGGTTTGTCTATCCAGCGCCGAACGCATGCTTGCAACTCGATGCCACCGAATACGTCCTCACGGCGGCCGTTCATGCGTGATCTTTCAATTCATCGGTGGCCAATCCGGCTTCGCATTAGCCTCCCATGTGGCGTGAAGCGAAACCGAGAAGGCCGCCATCGCCACGGAATTGCCCTCAATCCATCACGAGGCGGAAATCTCGGCTCCTCGTTGGCGATGTTCTCATCGAACACACCCAACCCGACCCAGGCGTGAGATACGTCGGCAACGGAAAATCCAGCGGCTTGCAACTCGAAACCCGGTGAACTGTGACCGATGTCCCGACACAATAACTGTCACCAATGTCCCGGCGCGGAACTGTCTCTGATGTCCCTGTGACTTCACAAATTGTCTGTCGTACCCCCCGTCTAGAATCAAATGTATGTTCGAGGGGGAGATCGAAGATGCAGGTGGGGACGATGAAATCGGTCCTGTCGAATCGGCGGGTGTCAATGAGTTGTTGCGTAACACCGAACTCGCGATGGCCCAGCAGTCGCGGATGGAGTGGGAACGCTATGCCGCTGCGGCAATGCTGCACCGACATCTCGTTGAGCCGACCGCCGGGTCTGAGGCGGAGATGCGGGCGCTTGATCCGTTCGCGCAGTGTGCGGCGAGATTATCTGCCGCACAGGGGTTGACGCAGCGGACTGCGGAGTTGCAGATCAACCGTGGGGTGGCACTGCGCGATCGGCTGCCTGCGGTCAATGAACTGTTGAAGGCCGGACTAATCGCCGCGCACCATATTCCGGACATCATCGCCCGGACCGAGCTGATCGAGGGCTCAGTCCATATGGCTGATATCGATCGTGGGATCGCCGAAGCGCTGGAGCGGCGGGGTTCGTGGTCCAAGGGTCGGATGCGGGACATGGTCGATGCCATCATTTTTCGTCGTGATCCGGATCTGGTGCGTAAGAACCGGGAGGATGCGAAAAACAATCGTGGGGTGTGGGCGAACAATAGCGACCACGGCATGGCAGTCCTGGACGCGCATTCCACCGCCGAGGAATTGACGTTGATCATGGCCCGGCTCGAGAAACTGGCGATGGCCACGTGTAAGGCTGATCCGCGGCGCAAGGCTGATCGGATGGCTGATGCGTTGTTTGCCACGGTGATGGGCCGGGAGTTCATGTGTGAATGCCCGAACGACCCCAAGTATCCCTGCACCGCCGAGATCGTCACTGTTCCTGCGGGGCAGGTGATCTCGGGTGTGGACGTGAAGATCGTCATGCATGTGATCGCCGATCAGGCCACCCTCGAGGGCGCCGCCGACAATCCAGGGTACTTGGATGGGCACGGCGTGATCTCTGCCGACCATGTTCGGGATATCGCCGACCGCCCAGAAGCGGTGCAACGGCCGATGGGTAACAAGACCGAACCCGCACAGCCGGAACGACCTGCATCTGCATCTGCACCCGCACCTTCGAAGGCCGCAGAGCCCGAGCCGGCGCAGCCGCAGTCGGACACAGACCCAGCCGAACCAGCACCCGAGCGGCCGGAACCGGCGCCAGGGCATGGGACACCGAAGCCGAAGCGGCCCAACGCTTACATGCGCGCTCCGCAGAACCCGCCAGCCGAGAACCTCCCCGGTGACGACGACGGCGAGGACACCTGTCATAGCGACGACACTGCCGTTGTCGCAGCACCGTTCCCGCAAGTGGTTCCGCTCTCGGCCACCCAACCTGGTGACCAGTACCGGCCATCAGCTGTGCTCGACAGCTATCTCCGGATCCGCGATGTGTACTGCATGTGGCCCGGGTGTGAGCACAAGGCCTGGGGTGCTGATCTGGACCACACCTGCGAGTACAACCACAACGATCCCGAGGCCGGTGGCTGCACCCATCCCTCAGAGATGAAGACACTGTGCCGGTTTCACCACCTGCTCAAGACGTACAGCGACTGGCTCGACGATCAGTACCCCGACCCCGAGACCGGCCGGACCCGGCTTGTCTTCACCACCCCTGAACGCCGGCACTATCACGGCCCGGGCTGGACCGGCGACGACCTGTTCCCGACGTTGAGGTTGATCGTCTTCGACAACCAACGCGGCTCACCGAGAACATCGCCGCCAACATCACCGCCAAGATCTCAGCCGCGGACCGCTGCCAAACACGCACGCCGGCAGCACGAACGACTCGCCAACCGACGGCAGCGCGAACTAGCAGAGCAACTCAACCGGGAACGCCGCGAAGAACGAGGAAGGAACGAACCGCCACCGACCTACTGATTTCGATCCCGGGAAACCGGGTTGTGATCGACGTGACTAGGCGAGCCAGGTGCGCTGGGGTGTCCAGGACGGGCCGGCGTCCGGTGCGTCGTCGCGGGTGACCGTCGCCTGGATCAGGCCGTAGGGCCGGTCGTCGGCGTTGAACACCTCGTTGTTGTTCTCGAGGCCGAACCTGGAGAGGTCGTAGACAAAATGGTGGATGTTCGGCGCCGACAACTTCACCTCGGCGATGTAGTCGAAGGCCTCCAGAATCCCTTTGCCGATCTGGAACAGTGTCTGTTGCAGCGCCAATGAATGCACCGTGGCGAACTTCTCGATGATGATCTGCCTGATCGCCGGATACACCGCCTCCCAGTCGACGTCGGTGGTGGTGAAGCGCCACTTGGCGACAAGGGAGGTCGACATCACCCGGTCGTTGGTCGGCTCCAGCACGGTGTACTCGTCCTCGAGGAAGTCGTGGAACTCCGAGCCGGTCGACTTGAGGACCACGAGATCCTTCAAACCTCCGATGACCCAGGTCTTTTGATCATCGCCCTTGCCTTCGACGGTGATGTCCGCGGTGCGGACCTCCTGTCCGTTACGGACCCAGGTGTGATCGTGTTCGACACCGTTGACAACTGCCCGCTCCCAGCTGTATTCCTCGACCTCGATCCGCGCGCCGATCACCGGTTCGGTGTTGTCGACGAATCGGTGGGCGAGTGCGAGAGCGTACTTCTCGATGCTCTCGATGCCTTTTTCCTTCGCGTACGCGTAAGCGGTCTGCTTCTGGGTATCGGTGGGCAACACCGTGCGCTGGTCACCGTCGGTGTGGGCGGCCGCGAAATCACCGCGCAGCGAGGTCCCTACGTTGATGTCCTTGATCTCGTGGCGGGGTGAATCCCGATAGATCCGAACAACCCGGTTCTCGGCTTTTCCGTATTGGTTTTCGCCAAGGATGATGCCCATGGGTCTGTGTCACTCACTTTCGGATCAGCTACCCCGATAGGTGGAGTAGGCAAAAGGGCTGAGCAGCAACGGCACATGGTAGTGCCGCGAGGTGTCGGTCACCGCGAAAGCGATCGACACCTCCGGGTAGAAATGCTCAATGTGCCGGGCGGCAAACCATGTTCCGGTGTCGAAGGTCAGTCGGTACGTGCCTGCGACGAGGTCATCGTCGCCGATCGACTGTATCCGGCCATCGGAATCGGTTGTTCCAGACGCTATCTTGACTCCGTCGGATGTGCTGAGTGTGACTTCCACGTCGGCTGCCGGCAGTCCCGTGACCGCGTCGAGCACGTGGGTACTCAAGCTGCTCACCTTGTCACTTCGATCGTCCGCATACTCCAGATCACTCCCAGCTCATCGGTGTCGTGATTCTGATCACGAGGTGTACGCATCTTCCTCGGAGGCATATCGCACCGCCGGTTCCAGCATCGCAGTCAGGCGCCGCCGATTGATCTTCGACAGCTCGGTTCGCATCACGCGCCGCTCGGTCTCCGGGCTGTTGCTCATCCGTTCTTTGAGGATTGCCAACAGTTCTCCGGCCGGCCGGCCGTTGGCGAAAACCAGATAGACGTGTCCGAACTTGGCCTCGTACTCGGCATTGCACTGCTTGAGTTCATCGAGGATCTCCGTGTCCGCGCCCACGACACCGGACTGCTCACTGGCCGAGGAGGCATTGTCAGGTTTGTCGCCGATCCGGGGATGCCCTTCGAGCGCCTCATCGAGGTCGGCTTCGGTGAGTTCGGCCGTGATCATGTCGGCGCGGGCGAACAGCGCCTCTTCATCGGCATAGGGACGCCCGGCAGCCACCCGGAGCGCCCAGATCGTGGACGTACAACATTGGTACAGGGCGTGAATCGCCTGACTCTGCCGCAATCCGTTGAAGCTCTCCAGGCCCCGCCAGTCAACTCGTAGCAAGTTCTGATCCCCTCGTCTCGAAGCCCGTGCGAAGTACCATTCTGCCGCAGACCGACGGCACGAGCGCGGTGATGAGTTCGGTATGCGCGGGACGGTGGTGGTGCGAGGGCGTCATCGTGTGTGATGGGTCGGCGACAGTTCTTGTCGCATCGGCGGACTGATGAGGGGTTGGCGGTGAGTCGCGTGGGAGTCGGTGACGACGAGCGAACCGAGGTGCCGGTAGTGGTCGGTGTGCTGCTGGCGGCCGGTGCGGGAACTCGATACGGGGGACCGAAAATACTTGCCGCAGAAGGGGAGTGGCTTCGCTGCGGCGTTCGCGCGCTGGCTGATGGCGGGTGCTCGGAAGTGCTGGTGACCGTGGGTGCTGCCGAGCCAGACCTGCCGGTACCGGCCCGGGAGGTACGGGTGCCGCGATGGCAGGCCGGGCTGAGCGAATCGGTGCGCGCAGGCCTGATTCGGGCCGGTGACCGCAGAGGTTTGACCGGCGTGGTTTTACATGTTGTTGACATCCCGGATGTCACTGCGGGGCAGGTCGCCAGACTGTTGGCGGCGGCAGGTCCGACTCCGGCCTCGCTCGCGCGGGCAACTCACGCCGGGAAGGCCGGACACCCGGTGTACATCGGTGCCGACCACCTCGAGGCCGTGCTCGATTCCCTCTCCGGCGACCGTGGCGCCGGGCGGTACCTCGCCACCCGGGACGACGTGATCGACGTCGACTGCGGCGACCTCGGCACCGGCCTGGACCACGACTACCCGGACCACGACCACCCGGACCTCTGATTCCAGAAAAACAAAAACCACATGTTCCGGTCCCTCCCGGTTGCGCTGCAACCCGGGGAGATGACCGGAACATGTGGTTTCAGAGAGCCTCAGCCCCGGATGGTGAACCCGAGGGCGCCTTCACCGAAGCGGCGGACCACGACCTTGGCGGCTTCGAGCGGTACCTCGAAGCCGTCTCGGGCGAATCCGGTCAGCGTCGCGAAGTACGTGTCGCCGGTGGGTTCGAGCGCGACCTCGGCGAGCATCTCGCCGGTGGTCGGCTCGCAGACCGCCCAGGTGAACCGCGTTTCGTCGGCCCAGCCCTTTTCACACGATCGGACGTAGTCGGGGTCGGTGATACCGGCCAGCGCCAACGCCGGCCGGTCCGACACCCGCTCGTCATCGCGGTACGCGCGTAGATACCACGCGCCCGCGTTGATCTCGACCGCTTCGATGGCTGCGGTCCTACTTGAGCTCGAACAGGACGGTGCCCTGCGTGACGGCTGCGCCGGCTTCGATGCTCAGGCCGGTGACGACGCCGTCCTTGTGGGCGGTGACGGGGTTTTCCATCTTCATGGCCTCGAGCACGACGACCAATTCACCGGCCGCGACTTCCTGACCTTCGACGACGGCCACCTTGACCACGGTGCCCTGCATCGGAGCGGTGACGGAATCACCTGAGGCGGCAGAAGCGCCACCCTTGGCACGGGTACGCGACTTCGGCTTCTTCTTGACCGCGCCGTTGCCACCACCGTTGCCGATGGCCAGATCGCCGGGCAGGGAGACCTCGAGGCGGCGTCCACCGACCTCGACGACAACCGTCTTGCGGGGCTCGGTCTCGTCCTCTTCGATCGGCTGTGCGCCGGCGTAGGGTTCGATCTGGTTGTCCCAGTCGGTTTCGATCCACTTGGTGTAGATGTCGAAGCCCTGGCCGTCGCCGATGAACGCGGGGTTGGACACGATGTGGCGATGGAACGGCAGCACGGTGGCCAGACCCTCGACCTGGAACTCGGCCAGTGCGCGACGTGACCGCTCCAGTGCCTGCTCGCGGTTCTCGCCGGTGACGATCAGCTTGGCCAGCATGGAGTCGAACTGTCCGCCGATGACGTCGCCTTCGACCACACCGGAGTCGACGCGCACGCCGGGGCCGGTCGGCTCCTTGTAGACGCTGATCGGTCCGGGGGCGGGCAGGAAGCCGCGACCGGCGTCCTCACCGTTGATGCGGAACTCGAACGAATGCCCACGCGGAGTGGGATCCTCGGTGAACTCGAGCTTCTCGCCGGCGGCGATCCGGAACTGCTGGCGCACGAGGTCGATGCCCGCGGTCTCCTCGGTGA
The DNA here is from genome assembly GCF_059553395.1 of Williamsia sp. z34. NCBI lineage: Bacteria > Bacillati > Actinomycetota > Actinomycetes > Mycobacteriales > Nocardiaceae > Williamsia > Williamsia sp. z34. The sequence goes on from NZ_JCANWW010000013.1 coordinate 26,379, forward strand.
CCGGATGCTCGACCTGCAGGCGGGTGTTGACCTCGAGGAACGAGACCAGTCCGTCGTTGCTGACCAGGAACTCCACGGTGCCGGCGCCGTAGTAGCCGGCCTCCTTGCAGATGGCCTTGGCGGAGGAATGGATGCGTTCGCGCTGCTCGGCGGTCAGGAACGGGGCCGGTGCTTCTTCGACCAACTTCTGGAAGCGGCGCTGCAGCGAGCAGTCGCGGGTGCCGGCGACGATGACGTTGCCGTGCTGGTCGGCGATGACCTGGGCCTCGACGTGGCGGGCCTTGTCGAGGTAGCGCTCGACGAAGCACTCGCCGCGACCGAAGGCCGAGATGGCCTCACGGGTGGCCGAGTCGAACAGTTCGGGGATCTCTTCGATCGTGTAGGCGACCTTCATGCCACGGCCGCCGCCGCCGAATGCGGCCTTGATGGCCACGGGCACGCCGTGTTCCTCGGCGAAGGCGACGATCTCATCGGCATTCTTGACCGGATCCTTGGTGCCCGGTGCCATCGGCGCGTCGGCCTTCAACGCGATGTGGCGCGCGGTGACCTTGTCGCCGAGGTCGCGGATGGACTGCGGCGAGGGGCCGATCCAGGTGAGCCCGGCGTCGATGACGGCCTGGGCGAACTCGGCGTTTTCGGAAAGGAATCCGTACCCGGGGTGGATCGCGTCGGCGCCGGACTTGGCAGCGGCGTCGAGGATCTTGTCGAACACGAGGTAGGACTCGGCCGATGTCTGTCCACCGAGGGCGAACGCCTCGTCGGCAAGCTTCACGAAGAGAGCATCCGCATCGGGTTCTGCGTACACCGCGACGCTGGTCAGTCCGGCGTCTTTCGCGGCGCGGATGACGCGGACCGCAATTTCACCGCGGTTGGCGATGAGGACTTTCGTGAGTGCTGTGCTGGCGTGACTTGGCACTGGATCTCCTGTCGGGCGCTGATGTCTGCGCGTTGGTGACACTGTGTTGGATATCGATGTCGGATATCGACGTCTTGTGGTGTGGCGCACTGGTCCATCTGTGGATGGACGACAGCACTCCAGAGGAGTCTAAGCACCTCTTGGATCTGTCTCGACTCCAACCCACGGATCGCTCGTTCGGTCCGCTTTAGCTACTCGTGAGTAACCGAGAAGGCGGTTGTTCGGTCACGTTTCCCTACTCGCGGGTAAGGATCCGAATGTGCTCTGATCACCGATCTGCTTGAGAAAGTCACCGAACCGGGACAGATAACGACCGACCTGGTTGTGGGTCCGGCCCTGCGACGGGAACCGGGCCGAGATACGCAGACCAGAGGCCGTCCGGTTGATCCAGATGTACACCTCGTCGCTCGAATAGTTGTGGCTCCGCAGAACTCGTGCCCGACCGGCATCGGCCTCGGCGTGGCCGGGCGCGAAACGCAGATCGATGAACGACACCACGAACTTCGGCTCGGGGAAGTCCGCACCGGCCGCCGGCGACACCTGGCTTTCAGACGGGATCGCGCTCCGCTGCGCTTCGTCTCCTGTACGGGTCGAGCTCCGCTGCGCTTCGTCTCGCTTCACCTCCATGAGGATCTCGCCGACCCGGAGGAACGGGAGATTGGCCGCTTTGCGGACGCGCCGCATCTCCTCGGAGGCCCGCCCGATCAGCTGCCCGAAGTCGGAGACCCCGGACGTGTCGAGTCGGAAGGGGACGGTTGCCACGAACCAGCCCAGCGCGCCGAACCACTGTTGATCGCCGCGGGTATGGCGGGGGATCACACAGCGCAGGACCGGGCCGCCTCCGAGTTCTGCATAGACCGCGGCCAGTGCCGCGAGCACACCGGACATCAACGAGCCACCGGCCGCCGAACACACCGCGGTGAACCGGTTCGTCTGCTCGTCATCGAGCAGGGCGCCGGTCAGTGAGCCCTGCGGCACCAGGTCCGAGAGCGGATGCGTCGCACCGGTCTCATCTGAGCCGTCGGAGTACTCGGGTTCGTCGGCCAATTCGAAGGAAGGTAGCTTGCCGCCGGTGTCACGGAGGAAGTCGGCCCAGACCGCGACGGCTTCGTGATCGACGCCGGCGGCGTCGGCCTCACGCCGCTGATAGGCGCTGAAGTCGACGTAGGAACCCACCACCGGCAACGCATGATCGGTCCGGCGCCGCGCGGCCGAGTAGAGCGCGATCAGTTCGTGCTGCGCCATGATCAGCGAATAGCCGTCGACCAGTGAATGGTCCGCGGCGAACAACAGCGTGAACGACTTCTCCCGGGCAACGGTGGCGAAAATGTAGGCGGGCCACTGCAGCGGTGCGGTGGCCCGGTCGAATGTGCCGGCGAGCTGGTCGAGCAAGGGGGCTGCTTCGGAGTACCAGCCCACCCGGCCCATCTTGAGCTTGACCGTGCCCGGTCCGGTGGTCAGCCGGGACAGGTGGTCGCTCCAGATCACCACATGGCTGCGCAGGACCTCGTGCCGGTCGATCCACATCGTCAGGGCGGCGCGGATGGCCGGAATCGAGAGCGGTTCGTCGAACTCGATCGCCAGTCCCAGCCAGGACTCGCGGCCACCTTCCCGGTGGGTCCGGAGCCGATGCTCGAACGCGCCGCGCAGATGGAGTTCATGATTGTGCGAGGTAGGACGCGAATCCTCAGTCCAGTGCACCATTCCGCCCTCGGTGTAAGGGCTCCATTCGACCAGCCCGCCCGGTTCGACGGGCTGGTCCATCATCTGGATGAACTTCATGACCCCATGGAGCGGGCGGGAGGTCTCAGATGTGCCTTGATCCGGGTGAGCATGGCGGACATCCCGCGCAATCGCAGCGGACTGATGGCCGAGTCGAGCCCGAGCCGCGTGTAGAAGTCGACCGGGATCGCGAGGATCTCCTCGGCGCTGGCGCCGTTGAGCCCCTGATACAGGATCGACGCGAAACCGCGGGTGGTCGGTGCCTGCGGCGGCGCGCTGAAGAACAGCCTCACCGAATCCGGGTCGCTGTTGTCGACCGAGAGGAACAGCGGGGACTGGCATTCGGGAACCGGTTCCATCGCCGCCTCGGCGAGGTGCTCGGGCAGTTCGGGAAGCTCGTCAGAGAACTCGAGAAGGAGCTGGATCTTCTCGGAATCCGACAGGGCGGCGAAATCCTCGACGATTTCGTCGAGCGCCGCGGTCATCTCTGGCCGCTTTGGGTGCCCGGTTCGTCGCCGGTCACGATGGGAGCGCGAACGGCGTTGCCCCATTCGGTCCACGATCCGTCGTAATTCCGGACCTTGGTGAATCCGAGCAGATGGGTGAGCACGAACCAGGTGTGCGACGACCGCTCACCGATGCGGCAGTAGACGACCGTGGGGTCGTCGGCGTCGAGGTCTGCGTAGATCTTGTCGAGTTCGGCACGGGACCTGAACCGGCCGTCGGGAGCGGCGGCCTTGGCCCACGGGATCGACACCGCGGTGGGGATGTGACCTCCGCGAAGTGCACCTTCCTGCGGGTACTCGGGCATATGGGTGCGCTCGCCGGTGTACTCCTGCGGCGACCGGACATCGATCAGGGGTTCGGTGCCGATGACTCCGTGGACCTGCGCGGCGAATGCTCGGATGACCGAGTCGTCGCGGGTCACGACCGGGTAATCGGATTCGGGGTAGGCGGGCACATCGAAGGTGATGTCGCGGTCCTCGGCGAACCAGGCGTCGCGGCCGCCGTCGAGCAGTCGGACGTCTTCGTGACCGAAGAGGGTGAACACCCAGAGTGCGTAGGCAGCCCACCAGTTGCTCTTGTCGCCGTAGATGACGACGGTGTCGTCGCGACGAATACCCTTGCTGCGCATCAGTTCTGCGAACTGCTCACCAGAAATGTAGTCGCGGATCACGGGGTCGTTGAGATGAAGGTGCCAATCGACCTTCTGTGCGGTCGGGATGTGCCCGATGTCGAACAGCAACACATCTTCGTCTGACTCGATGATCTTCAGGCCATCGGTCCCCAGGTGAGCGCTGAGCCATTCGGTGCTCACCAGGCGCTCCGGGTGTACGTACTCGGCGAAGCCGGGGTTGTTGTCGGTCTCGACGGTCACGGGATTACTCCAAATCGACTCAAGCATGGGTGGCTGGTTTACCCCATGAGACTAGTGCCCGCAGCGCGCGCTGGTTGCAGGGAGTTTGATGTCGGTCAGGAATCGGCCGAGTTCGTCGAGGAATTCGCCGATCACCGCCTGCGCGGCCGGTGTTCCGGGATAGCGCGTGCGCAACGAGAGCCCCCGGTCGGTGCGGGAGATCCAGAACTGTGCGTCGTCGGCCGTGGTGACGTTGGAGATGTGCTGCGCACTGATCTCCTCGTGCGCGGCCGAACCGGGCAGCGGGCGGTAGTCGACAAACGACACCATGAAGATGTCGTTGCGTTGCGGATTCAGACCGCCCATCGCGGCGAGGACGTGGGGCACCGGGACCTCACCGAGGCTGACCGCGGTACGCAGAGCCGGACCCGTCCGCTGAACCGATTCGACGAAGTCGTCGGTGGCGACCACCGTCAGTGGGGCGTTGGTGGTGAACCATCCGACGGCACCACGCCACTGTTCGGAGCGGCGGGTGTGCAGTGGGAAGAGTAGCGACATCTGCGGGCCGCCCCCGAGTCCGCGGATGCACCGCGCCATCGCCGCCAGGACGCCGGCGAACACCGTTGCGCCGTTGCGACGGCAGAACGCCTCGAACTCGGCGGTCGCCTCGGCGTCGAGCAGTTCGCGGAGGTCCACTGCCTGCGGCGCCACCTGCCCCTTCGGCAGGCCGAGGTCGAGGGGGAAGCCAGGCGGGGTGTTGTCGTGTTCGTCGAAGAACTTCAGCCAGGCGCGCATTCGCGGATCGCGGGGGCCGATGATGGCCGCTTCCGACTCGGCGGCGCAAAAATCGACGTAACTGCCGGCCATCGGCAAGGAGTCCGCTGCCGACCCATCGGGGTCGTCGAGGCAACCCTGATAGAGCTGATGGAGGTCGTCGATGATGATCGACATCGAATAGGCGTCGACGTGGACGTGGTCGAATCCGCAGATGATCGTGGACCGTTCGGTCCGGTCGATCGCCCCGAGCAAGAACGCCGGGTACTCGAAGGGATGGCAGGCGGTGTCGAGTGCATCGCGTAGTAATGCCTGCAATTCCTCGGATGTCGAGGTCGTCACCGTCGGAGTCGGCCGCAGGATCAGTCGCGCCGGGTCGTGGACCTCACGATCGATGTGATCATCACGACGGACGAAGGCGCTGTGCAACGTGCCGTGTCTGCTGATCAGCAGTCGGTAGGCGTGCTCGAGTGCGGCCGGGTCGATCGGTCCTTCCACATCGAAAGCCGCTGCCAGCCATACGCTTCCGTCTTCGACGGTGCTCAGATGGAACTGCTGGTTGAACGAGAGGGGTACCGGGGATCTGATCGCCGCGCTGTGTGTGGAGACCACCGTCCACCGCATCAACCCGCCGGGTGCGGGGGAGTAGTGGTCAATCGTGGTGACGTGCAAGCGTGGACTCCTCTGGGCAGCGTTCGGGTACAGCGTAGTCCCCGTCGCGGGCCACGCTGTTGATCACGTTCCGCAGGTGCTCGTGATATCGCTTGACCTGGAGTTGGGCGACCGTGGTGTCGGGTGTCTGGCTGCCGAGGTAGAGACGCGAGTCGTCGCGGTTGAACCACATCGACGCATTGGCCGTCCGACCTTCACCGGTGAAGAGGACGCCGCGGTCGTAGGCGGGTCGTCCGGCCCCGGGGAACCAGCGAAAGTCGATGTAGGACAGAAGATTCGGGCTCTTCACGACGTCTTCGGGTGAGGCGCCGGCCGCCAGGAGTGCGCCCAGGACCACGGGGGTCGGCACTGCGGCAAGGCGTTTCGCACGGGCGTAACCTGCCTGAGCGGTCGGCAGGAGGTCGGTGAACGAGCCGGACTCCGAGACGTTGAACGCCACCGGCGCGAAGGCGCAGAACCAGCCCTGGGACAGCGCGAAATCGTCGAGCATGCGGGTGTTCAGGACCGTGATGCCGAAGTAGTCCGCCCGAGAGGCCAATTCGTATTCGGTGATGGCCACCGCGGCGTAGATCCCACTGACCAGCGTGGTGCCGACGCCCTTGCAGACGTTGTCGAACCGCGCGATACCTTCCGAATCGAGCAGGTCGAGTTCGATGGGCCGAACCTGGGCCGTCTCGCCCGGATCGAGTCCGAGATCGAGGGGGAACCCCGGCATCCTCCGGTCATGCGCGGCGAAGATCTCGAGCCACTCCACCACCTCCGGCGAATCGGCGGTGAACGACTGTGCTGCTTCGGCTTCCATCCGCGTATAGTCGAGAAAACTCCCGGTCGGCGCAGATACGAATCCGGCTGGTTCGGCCGAACGGATCTCGGCGTCGTACAGCTCGGCGATCTCGGCGAGTGCGAGCGCCATCGATGCGCCGTCGGTCAGGGCGTGGTCGCAGCCGTAGTAGATGGTGAAGCTGCCCGGCCTGCTGATCGCGCCGAACGCGAACCCCGGCCAGTTGGTCGTGGTGGCCTCGGCTCCGAAGCGTCCGTGCAGGTACTCGCGGAACTGCGACTCCTCGCCGAACGAGCCTGCCACACTGACGTCGAAGTCGATCGCGGCCGGGTCGACAATGTAGCGGGTCACCTCGATCCCGTTGGTACCGAAGTAGGTTCGCAGCCCGTCGTGCCGGCGGACGAAGGCGCACAGTGCCCTGGTCATCGCGGCCTGATCGAGATCACCGTCGATCTCGGTGCCCGAGCCCAGGTATGCCTTGTGATCATCACCGGCACGGGCAACAGCGTGAGCGGCGCGGACGTGGTTCTCCTGCAGAAATGACACCGGACCCGCATCCGCCGGTGCCTGACCGGCGAGCCTGGCTGCGTCCCCGGTCGGATGCCATTCGAGCAGGGTGCCCCCGGCGGGTGTCCACCAGTCCATCGCAGTGATGATCACAGCTTCTAGCTCCTGTCCATGCCGGGAACTTGTCTCGCGTTCCGAGTGTCCGCGCAATCGGTCGGGTACCCCGCAACGCTTCGCGCCACACCGGACAGGAGGGAGGAACCGGCGAACCCGTTGCGGGCGGTGACCCGGTTCGAGCCGTCGAAAGTGCAAGGCGGCGTTCACTGCATCGACGGAGATCAAACGGCAGGCGGGCCACTGGGGGATACGGGGCTGCTGCACGAGCCGATCGGCAGAGGATCGACCACCTGGGGGACTGCACCACCGGTTTCTGGTGAACGGGGGCAGGTGGTTATATGTTCGGCCCGGACCACAGGTCGGTGACACTGACGCCCACCCGATCGAGCAGGGTGCGCACCAGTGGCAGGCTGATCCCGATCACCGAGGACGGGTCGCCGTCGATGCCGTCGATGAACCAGCCACCGAGACCGTCGAGGGTGAATGCCCCGGCGACCTGCAGTGGCTCACCGGTGGCGACGTACGCGTCGATCTGGGCATCGGTGGGGGAACCGAAGCGAATGGTGGTTGTGACGCTGCCGGTTTCGGTGGAGGCGATCTCACCGTCGACCAGCCGCAGCAGACAATGTCCGGTGATCAACTGGGCCACGGTGCCGCGCATGTCGGCCCACTGGGCGCGAGCGACCTGCGCGGAATGTGGTTTGCCGCTGAGCGCCCCATCGCGGAGCAACATGGAATCGCAACCGATGAGAACAGAATCCGCAGTCAGATCGGTGTCGAGGCGGCCGACCACGTCGAGCGCCTTGGCGCGGGCCAGCATCGTCACGATCGCCGAGGGCGAGGACGCGTTGCCCGCTTTTGCGAGCAGCGCGTCCTCATCGACCTCGGAGACCGACACCACCGGGCTGATCCCGGCGGCGTCGAGAATCTTACGACGCGCGGGTGACGCCGATGCCAGGACGAACCGGGTCATCGGCGGTCACCGCGCGTCATGGGAGATCAGTAGTCCCAGCGCAGGTTCGGGAAAGCGCTGGGCGCCAACCCACCGGCCGGCCGAAGCCGGTCGGTGTGGGATCCCCAGAGATTGCGGGGGCCGGGGTCGGCAGGCTCGCCCGATCCGCTTGCCGCGGCGAGCACGCCGACCAGGGCGGCGACCTCGACGTCGGTCGGGTTGCCCTTGACCACGGTGAGGAATGGTGCTGCGGGAGCGGCGGTCTCGTCGCCCGCTGGTGTGGTGTGTTCGCTCATAGGGGGATGTTTCCGTGCTTCTTCGGCGGCATGTTCACCATCTTGCGCTCGAGGAGCTTGAGCGCGGTGGCGATCTGGCCGCGGGTGTGCGACGGCGGGATCACCGCGTCGACGTATCCGCGCTCGGCGGCGACGTACGGATTGACGAGGGTGTCCTCGTACTCCTGCTGGAGCTGCAGGCGCAGCGCATCGACGTCCTCGCCGTTGGCGGCGGCATCCTTGAGCTTGCCGCGGTAGACGAAGCCCACCGCGCCCGAAGCGCCCATGACAGCGATCTGCGCGGTCGGCCACGCCAGGTTCACGTCGGCACCCATGTGCTTGGAGCCCATGACGTCGTACGCGCCGCCGTAAGCCTTACGGGTGATGACGGTGATCTTGCCGACCGTGGCCTCGCCGTAGGCGTAGAGGAGCTTGGCGCCGCGACGGATGATGCCGTTGTATTCCTGTTCGGTTCCGGGCAGGAAGCCCGGGACGTCGACCAGGGTGATGATCGGAACGTTGAACGCGTCGCAGGTGCGCACGAACCGAGCGGCCTTCTCGGAGGCGTCGATGTCGAGGCAACCGGCGAACTGGGTCGGCTGGTTGGCGACGATGCCGACGCTGCGTCCGTCGACGCGACCGAACCCGACGATGATGTTCATCGCGCGCTCGGCCTGCACCTCGAGGAATTCGTCGTCGTCGAGGATGCGGCGGATGACCTCGTGCATGTCGTACGGCTGGTTCGGGGAGTCCGGGATGAGGGTGTCGAGCTCGAGATCCTCATCGGTCAGGGTGTCCTCGATCGAACCGGCGGCAGGCGCGGCGACCGGCAGGCGGGGGGCTTCGCCGCGGTTGTTGCTGGGCAGGTAGCCCAACAGTTCCTTGACGTAATCCAGGGCGTCCTCTTCGTCGGTGCCGACGTAGTGCGCCACACCGGATTTCGCCATGTGGGTGTGGGCGCCACCGAGGTCTTCCATCGTGACGTCCTCACCGGTGACGGTCTTGATCACGTCGGGACCGGTGACGAACATCTGGCTGGTCTTGTCGACCATCACGACGAAGTCGGTGAGTGCGGGGGAGTACACGTGTCCGCCGGCCGCGGCACCCATGATCAGCGAGATCTGGGGGATGACGCCGGAGGCGCGCACGTTGCGGTGGAAGATCTCGCCGTACAGACCCAGGGAGACAACGCCTTCCTGGATGCGCGCGCCGGCGCCTTCGTTGATGCCGACCAGCGGGCGGCCGGTCTTGATCGCCAGGTCCATCACCTTGACGATCTTCTCGCCGTAGACCTCGCCGAGGCTGCCGCCGAAGACGGTGACGTCCTGGCTGAAGATGCAGACCTCGCGGCCGTCGATGGTGCCGTAGCCGGTGACCACGCCGTCGCCGACCGGACGGCGATCACCCAGTCCGAAGTTGGTGCTGCGGTGGCGTGCCAGGGCATCGAGTTCGACAAACGAACCGTCATCGAGAAGGTGCGTGATGCGCTCACGTGCAGTGAGCTTGCCCTTCTCGTGGGTTTTCTCAACTGCTGCCTCGCCGACCGGGTGCTTTGCCTCGGCCAGGCGATTGTGCAGGTCAGTGAGCTTTCCGGCAGTTGTGTGGATGTCCGGCGCCGCTTGCGCGTCCTGGGGGGAACTCGTCATGGCCTTGATGCTATCCACACTGTGTGAAGGGGGTGCGCGCCGGGCTAACCTGAGGGTTGACTCACATTTGAGGTGGTACCGCAGAACACAGATGTTTCGGCGTGGTCGAAACGCCGGGTGAGCGCCGGGTATCGCCTGGCGGAGCACCCTTACGCTGATGGCATGAACCAGGCAGTCCGACGTGACCCGATCGATGAACCAGCTCTCCGAGAGGCGGTGGCCGGGACCCGATGGAGTTCTGTGAGCGTGGTCGAGGAGACCGGTTCGACCAATGCGGATCTGGTGGCACTGGCCGCAACGTCGGACTGTGCCGGGTCGGTGATTGTCGCCGAACACCAGAGTGCGGGTCGCGGTCGCCACACCCGGCAGTGGGTGAGCCCGCCACGCTCACAGGTGGCGATGTCGGTGGCGGTGGCCGCCGATGGCCGCAACGCTCCGGCCGCGCTCGGCTGGTTGCCGCTGCTGGCCGGTCTCGCCGTGGTCGAGGGCATCGGGGCGGTCACCGACCTCGAACCGGTGCTCAAATGGCCCAACGACGTCCTGCTGCCCGCACCCGGCGGCACCACCGAGGGCATCGGCGGACGGAAGGTGTGCGGCATCCTCGCCGAACTGACCCGCGGGCCGTCCGGCGCGGTGGCGATCGTCGGGATGGGGATCAACGTCAGCCTCACCGAGGCCGAACTCCCGGTCCCCACGGCGATCTCGCTCGATCTCGCGGGCGCCGATGTGAACAGAGCGGATCTTGCCGCGGCCGTGCTCATCGCCCTGGATCGCCGGTTGCGCCAGTGGCCGGACGACATCGACGGACTCCGGCAGGACTATCGCGAGCGCTGTGCCACGCTCGGTCACCACGTGCGGGTGGAATTGCCGCTGGACAGACAACTCGAGGGGGTGGCGGTCGAGATCGACACCACCGGGCGGGTCGTCGTGCAGGATGCGGACGGAGACCGGGTCGCGGTCTCGGCCGGCGACGTGACCCACCTGCGCATCACCGACTGACCCCCCGGTCCCGCGAGCTCGTGGCGAGCTCGCGGGAGGGGCGATCAGATCAGGGGCGTTCCATGCTCTTGGTGCCCATCGCGGGGATCAGGAACATGATCGGCAGCCCGATCACGGCGTGGACGATCGCGGTCGAGATGCCGGTGGTCCATTCGCGCGAGAGCAGCAGCGGGATCAGGATCGCCGCGACGACGAGCAGGCCAACGATCCACTTGAAGAAGTCGTTGGGCGCCGGCGTCGCGAGCTGCAGGACGTACCAGAGCGCGCCCGCGAAGAGCGCGCAGAGGAATGCCACGACGGCGAACCAGTATTCGTCGTTGGCCATCGGATTCCAGACACCGAGCGCGCCGGTTTCGTTCACCCGCGTGATGATGAGCCGGATGATCCAGGCGACGAGCCAGGCCGCGAGGCCGGTGACCACGGCGGTGGCCAGGACGCCACCGACGAACATCGTCGGATTGACCTGTGGCCGATTGGGTTTCGGACGCCGCTTCGGCGCTGCCGGCCGCGCCACCGGCGCCTGATCGTCCCGGTATTGCTCGGCGGGATACTGCTCGTAGGGTTGCTGGTAGCCCTGTTCGGGGTACGCCTGGCTGTATGCCTGCGGATCGGGGTCCTGTCCGTGGTCGTAACGCCGGGTGCGTGGGTTGTTGGGGTCATTCGGGTACATCGGGCACCTCCCTGCAGGTGAGTCTACTGATCACCGACACCTGCGGTGTTCAATGATGAGGCGACAACCGTAACCCCTTCCAGAGCTCGCACCTCGCGTCAGGTGTGGCCGGCGGGTGGTTTGATTGCGGCACGTCCAGATGTGGCGCACCGGCGCGTCGGCTTACATGCGTATCGAGAGGGAAGGCCTGTTGATGGGGTATCCGGAGAGCATCCTGGCGCAGGGTGAGCGCGTCGTCCTGCACCATCACCCGCATTGGAAATGCCTGCTGATGCCGACCGTGGTGTTCGTTCTGGGCACGGCCCTGGCGGGTGTGGCGGGCGGATACCTGTCGACCTCGGATGTCAGCTCGTCCACGAAGACGGTCCTGGGCATCATCCTCGCGGTGGCGTGGCTCGCGGTGGTGCTCTGGTTCTTCGTCCGTCCGTTCATCAGCTGGCGGACCACACACTTCGTGCTCACCGACCGTCGCGTGACCTACCGCAACGGCATCCTGACCCGATCCGGGATCGACATCCCGGTTCAGCGCATCAACTCCGTCGAGTTCCGGCACGGCATCATCGACCGGATCTTGCGGACCGGGACGCTGATCATCGAGTCGGCCTCCGAGGATCCGCTCGAGTTCACCGACATCCCGCAGGTCGAGCGCGTCCATTCCCTGCTCTATCACGAGGTCTTCGACACCGCCGACGGCGACGACTTCCGTGGGCGCCGGTGAGTGTCGTCGCCGACTTTTCGGGCACGGACATGAGCGTTGACGGCCCATCCGGGCGCGGTGGGCCTAAGTTGATCAGGTGACCGACGTTCTGCTCGCCGAAGACGATGAAGCGATATCCGCGCCGCTGGCGCGTGCGCTGACCCGCGAGGGTTACGGCTGCGAGGTTGTCACCACCGGGACCGACGCACTCGAACGCGCCGCCAGTGGGCGGTTCGAGCTGCTGGTGCTCGACCTCGGCCTACCCGAGATGGATGGTCTCGAGGTGTGCCGCCGCATCCGGCAGACCCGGCCACAACTGGCCGTGCTGATGCTCACCGCCCGCACCGATGAGGTCGACTTCGTCGTCGGTCTCGATGCAGGGGCAGACGACTACGTCGGGAAGCCGTTCCGGCTCGCCGAACTGCTCGCCCGGGTCCGGGCGTTGTTGCGCCGCAAGCACACCGCCGATGTCGTGCTCGAGGCCGGTGACATCCACCTCGACGCCCGCGGACGACGCGTCCAGGTCTCCGGCGTGGACACGACACTGGCCAACCGGGAATTCGACCTGCTGCGCTATCTGATGGAGCGGGCCGGCGAGGTGGTCAGCCGGGAGGAGATCCTGACCGAGGTCTGGGGCACCCCGGATCTGTTGTCGTCCAAGACGCTCGACATGCACATCTCCTGGTTACGGCGAAAGATCGGCGACGACCAGCCCAACCGGCGCAAGCGGATCGTCACCGTCCGCGGTGTCGGCTTCCGCTTCGATCCCGACTAGACCGTGCGCGGTCGCATACTCCGATCGATGATCGGCATGGTCGTGGGCATCGGGTTGCTCCTCGGCGTGCCACTGATGGTCACTGCGTGGTGGTGGGTGGGTGACACCGCGCAACAGGACCTCGACGATCGGCTCAAACGCATCTCCACAGAACTGCTCCTCCAGGAGGGCTCGGACGGCACGATCACCGGGGGTCTGGACCGGGAGAAGTTCCGTCTGCTGATCCCGCCCGAGGGTCGGTTGGTGATCACGTATCCGGTGAGGACGCCGACCGGGACCGAACAACGCGAGGTCGGCATCGGCACCGAGTTCGATGAAGAGCCCGCCACCGAATCGCTCGCCCTGGGCGAGGCCGGGTCATTGACCCTGTCGATCCCGCAGAACCAGGTGCGCAGCAGGCAGTGGGCTGCCGTGGGCGTCGTGTCGCTGGTCGTGACGATGTCGGTGATCGCCGGGATGGTGGTCGCGGCGGTCACCGCCGGGCGCCTGGCCGATCCACTCGAAGACGTCGCGAAGCGGGCGGCGCGGATGGCACAGGGCGACTACGGGACCGAGGGCCGGCACTACGACATCGAGGAGCTCGACCGGATGTCGTCTGCACTCGACGCCGCGAACCGGGAGATCATCACCCGGCTCGAACGCGAGGGCCGGATCGTCGGTGAGGTGTCCCATCAGCTCCGTAGTCGGCTCACCGCGATCCGGTTACGGCTCGAGGAGTTGTCGATCCATCCCGACACCGATGTCGTACATGAAGCGGAAGCGGCTTTGGCACAGGTGGAACGACTGACCAGTGAGCTCGACGAGTTGATCACCGCGGCCCGCGGCGAACAGGTCGCGATGCTCGAACCGGTCGACATCTCGAAGCAGGTCGCTCTGGTGGTATCCGACTTCCAGCAGGCGTTCGCGGTCGAGGGCCGTGAGTTGATCGCGCAGACGAGCGGGCACGCCGAAGCCCGGGCGACCCCCACCCGGTTGCGGGAGGCGCTGGCGGTGCTCGTCGACAACGCACTGCAGCACGGTCAGGGCAGGACCGTCGTCGACACCCAGGAGTTGCCGGGCAGCGGAATGATCCGGATCTCGGTGTCGGATGAGGGGCCGGGCGTGACCGACGAGAGTGCACCGCACGTATTCCAGCGGGGCTATTCGGAGGGAGGCTCGAGTGGCGTCGGACTGTCGCTGGCGAGGTCGCTCATCGAGGCCGACGGCGGCCGGCTCGATCTGCTGTATCGCCGTCCACCGACGTTCGCGATCGTCGTGCCCCGATATGACATCGGGGAGCACGGTACGGATGCATCGCGCAGCCGGGCCGAACCCAGGTGAAACCGGGGAACGTTCAGCTGTGGCCGAGTTCGCGGGGTGTCGGTTCGAGGCCGGGGGTCACCGATTCGGCCGCATCCAGGTCGGATTCGGGGAAGGCGAAGCGGCGCAGTGCCCAGAAGCGGAAGGCCATCTGGATCAGGTTGCCGATGATGTAGCCCAGGACGAAGTCCATGATGACCAGTTTGGTGACGTCCACCGAGCTACGGATGTCGAAGAGGTTGTTGGCGACGAACAGGGGGGCCGCCTGTAACACGACACCGACGCCACTGATCGCGAAGAACAGCATGGCCTCGTGGTGTGTTTCGCGTCCGCCACGATTCTTGAACGCCCACTCGCGGTTCAGGACGTAGCTGACGATCGTGGCCAGTACGCCGGAGATGATCTTGGCGATGACCGGCTTGGTGTCCAGGACGGTCAGGCTCAGCGAATAGAAGATCGCCATGTCGAGGATCATCATCGATCCGCCGATGATCGCGAACTTGATCAGCTCGTGGTGACGCATCGCCAGCGCTCGGATCGGCGCTGGAGTACGGGACAGCAGCCCGTCGATGAATGACACAAGGATGCAGTCTACGAAATAACCACCCGTCGAAACGAATCTCCGAGCGTATGGGCTGCCCGTGTCATCCATCGAGGTCCGAACATGACACGATTGGTAGCCGTGACGAGTGATCGAAACCCAGCCCCCGAATCGATCGTGGCAACGGTTCCGCCGGCGCCCGCCCCGGCATCGGCAGGACGCGGGACCGCGGCGAGCGGAAGCCGGACCGCGGCGGCCTCGGGCATGCCGGTGGTGACCATGATCGGTGGCGGTCAGCTCGCCCGGATGACCCATCAGGCAGCGATCGCGCTCGGACAGCGGCTGCGGGTTCTGGCCGCCTCCGCCGACGAACCCGCCGGTCAGGTGACCCCCGACCTGGTTGTGGGTTCACACACCGACCTCGACGATCTCCGGGCCGCCGCTGCGGGCTCCCATGCGCTGACCTTCGACCACGAAGGTGTACCCGTAGAACTTCTCGAGGTTCTGGTCTCCGAAGGCGTCAAGGTCCTGCCGCCGCCGACGGCGTTGATCTACGCCCAGGACAAACTGAAGATGCGCCGCAAACTGGCCTCGCTCGGCGCGCCGATTCCCGATTACGTCGAATTGGCCGGCCCCGATCTGCAGGCTGCGCTCATCGAATTCGGTGACCGACATCACTGGGAGATCGTCCTCAAGGCGATCCGCGGCGGCTACGACGGCCGGGGTGTCTGGCTGATCGAGAATCGGGAACAGGCGCTCGAGGTCCTGGCGAAGGCACCCGAGGGAACCGCACTGATGGCCGAGCAGAAGGTGGCGCTACGTCGGGAACTGTCCGCGATGGTCGGGCGCTCGCCCTTCGGGCAGGGTGCGGTCTGGCCGGTCGTCGAAACCGTGCAGCGCAAGGGTCAGTGTGCCGTCGTGATCGCGCCGGCACCCTCCTTGGACGCCGACGTCGCGGCACAGGCGCAGCGCCTGGCGTTGTCGCTCGCCGCCGAATTGGGTGTCGTCGGTGTGATGGCGGTGGAGCTGTTCGAGACGCGCGATGGCGACCTGCTGGTGAACGAGCTGGCGATGCGTCCGCACAACAGTGGTCACTGGAGCATGGACGGCGCGGTGACCGGGCAGTTCGAACAGCATCTGCGAGCCGTGCTCGATTACCCGCTCGGTGACACCGGCACCCTCGCGCCGATCACCGTGATGGCGAACATCCTCGGGGCCGAGGAGGCGCCGGAGATGTCCATGGACGAACGGCTGCATCACCTGTTCGCCCGGATTCCGCAGGCCAAGGTGCACCTCTACGGCAAGGGCGAGCGGCCGGACCGCAAGATCGGGCACATCAATGTGCTCGGCGCGGCGTCGGACGACATCGACGACCCGGCCGATGTGGCACGCGTGCGGGAGATCGCCGAACGGGCGGCACACTGGATGTCGACCGGGATCTGGACAGATGGATGGGATGTGCACGGTGAGTGAAACTGCAGGGGCGGCCTCGGGGCCGCGTGTCGGCCTGATCATGGGCAGTGATTCCGACTGGCCGACGATGGAGGCCGCCGCCGAGGCGCTCGCTGAGTTCGGGGTCCGATTCGAGGTCGGCGTCATCTCGGCGCACCGCACACCGCAACGCATGCTCGACTACGCCAGAGATGCTGCCGGTCGCGGCCTTTCGGTGATCATCGCCGGCGCCGGTGGCGCCGCCCACCTGCCCGGCATGGTGGCGTCGGCAACCCCGCTGCCGGTCATCGGTGTGCCGGTGCCGCTCAAGTATCTCGACGGCATGGATTCTCTGCTGTCGATCGTGCAGATGCCCGCCGGGGTACCGGTGGCCACCGTGTCGATCGGTGGGGCGCGCAATGCCGGCCTGCTGGCTGTGCGCATCCTGGCCGCGTCCGATCCGGCTCTGCGGGTCAGGATGGAACGGTTCCAGGCCGATCTGCACGACATGGTCCTGGCGAAAGATCAAGCGTTGCAGGAGAATCTGCTCGGCGGATAGCGCCGAACGACACTCGCCCAAATCAACTCGACCCGGTGATCAAACGTCGACGGAACAGGTCGAGTACGTCGTCGAGCGCCTGCCGCGTGGGTTGGCCGGGCTCGTCGATGAGGTGCTCGGTCAAGGGCGAGTGCGGTGGCATCGGCGACGGCCCGGCCGCACTGTCGTCGAGTTCGATCGCCACGAACGCATCGCCGAGTTCTCTGCGCAGGTATTCGAAGCGTCGTGGGGGACAGATGCGGTCGCCTTTGAATCGGACGCCGAGCACCTGAAGTCCGTTCGCGCATCGCCGCTTGACGGTCTCGAGTTCTTCGGGCGAGATGTCGATGTTGCCGGCCAGTGCGTTGACCGGCCGAAAAGGCAGCGACGGCTGGGCCAGCACGGGTGCCAGCAGCCGGTCGTCGGTGGCCATCGCCAATGCGAATCCGCCGGTGAAACACATGCCGATCGCGCCGACGCCGGGCCCACCGCAACGAGTGTGTTCGTGGGCGGCGAGGGCGCGTAGCCAGGTGACGACAGGTGAGGACTTC
Source organism: Williamsia sp. z34 (assembly GCF_059553395.1). NCBI lineage: Bacteria > Bacillati > Actinomycetota > Actinomycetes > Mycobacteriales > Nocardiaceae > Williamsia > Williamsia sp. z34. The sequence continues at coordinate 43,599 of NZ_JCANWW010000013.1, forward strand.
CCGGTTGCCAGAGTGGTGAACTCGCTGCTGATGCAGGTCGGGACGAGCGTTGCGGCCATTTTCGCCAGGTCTGCGGGTCCGGAGTTGTTCGGATCCAGCCCATCGATTCCGAAAAGGCTGGGAAGTACTGCGGTGCAGCCGATCTCGGATACCTTGCGAGCGAAGTCGAGCACCTTCGGCGTGATGCCCGGCATTTCGGCGACGATGATGACCGCGGGCCCGCGCCCGCGCCGGTAGAGGGTCCTGGTCTCGCCGAAGTGCGTGAAATCGGTCATCTCGAAATCGGAGAGTGCAGCTGCCGGTGAGGTCTGTTCGCTCATCTGATGATCGCCTTTCGACAGCCGGTCCTCGGGTGCGCCCAAGGCTAGCTTTCGGCGCTGCCCGGTGGGGCTCGAACAGACTTCAGTTACCCGGCAGTAACTGAATCTATCGCCGGTATTAGAATTGCGGCGAAGGAAAATCGCACTGGCGCCTACTAGGAGTGTTCTGATGGCCGGCAATCCCGACTTCGATCTGTTCAAGCTCGCTGAAGAGCACGATGAGCTGCGTTCCGCGATCCGGGCGCTTTCGGAAAAGGAGATCGAACCGCACGCGGCGGACGTCGATGAGAAGTCGCGCTTCCCGGAAGAGGCCCTCACCGCGCTGACCGCCTCGGGATTCAACGCCATCCACGTGCCCGAGGAATACGACGGCCAGGGCGGTGACTCGGTCGCGGCATGCATCGTGATCGAAGAGGTTGCCCGGGTGTGCGCATCGTCCTCGCTGATCCCGGCCGTGAACAAGCTCGGCACGATGGGGTTGATCCTCAAGGGCTCCGAGGAGCTCAAGCGGCAGGTCCTGCCGACCCTTGCCAGCGGCGAGGCGATGGCTTCCTACGCGCTCTCCGAGCGTGAAGCGGGTTCCGACGCCGCCTCGATGAAGACCCGCGCCAAGGCGGTCGGCGACGACTGGGTGCTCAACGGATCCAAATGCTGGATCACCAACGGTGGTAAGTCCACCTGGTACACCGTCATGGCCGTCACCGATCCCGACAAGGGCGCCAACGGCATCTCCTCGTTCATCGTCCACAAGGACGACCCCGGTTTCACCGTCGGGCCGCTGGAGAAGAAGCTCGGCATCAAGGGTTCGCCGACCGCCGAGCTGTACTTCGAGAACTGCACCATCCCGGGTGACCGCATCATCGGCGAGCCGGGCACCGGTTTCAAGACCGCGCTCGAGACCCTCGACCACACCCGCCCGACCATCGGTGCACAGGCCGTCGGTATCGCACAGGGCGCGTTGGATCAGGCGATCGCCTACACCAAGGACCGTAAGCAGTTCGGCAAGTCGATCAGCACCTTCCAGGGTGTGGAGTTCATGCTCGCCGACATGGCGATGAAGGTGGAGGCCGCCCGTCTGATGGTCTACACCTCGGCAGCACGCGCCGAGCGTGGCGAGAAGAACCTCGGGTTCATCTCGGCCGCTGCCAAGTGCTTCGCCTCGGATGTGGCCATGGAGGTCACCACCGACGCGGTGCAACTCTTCGGCGGCGCCGGTTACACCCGCGACTTCCCGGTCGAGCGGATGATGCGCGATGCAAAGATCACCCAGATCTACGAAGGCACCAACCAGATCCAGCGCGTCGTGATGTCGCGCGCGCTGCTGCGCTGACGCCCGCGGTTTCGGTGTTCTCTGGTCCACCCGTGGTCTGATGCGACAGACCGCGGGTGGGCACTAGATTGGGCCAGATGAGCACCCAGCGGATACTCGAGCGCTGGCACAGATTTGCCGAGCCGCGGCGTCTCCTGCTCGATACCCTGTTGGCCGGTTCCATCGCACTGTTGACCGTCGTTCCCGAGTTGTGGGAAGAGATGGGCGACCGGGTTCTCTGGCGGATCCTGCTGGGAGCCATCGCCTGTGCGGCGCTGGCGTTCCGCCGAACCAGTCCCGACATCGCCGGTCTGGCGATCGCCGGTGTCTCGTTCGTGCATGTCGCGGTTGACCAGAACCTGAGTCCGGCGGTCGGTACGGCCGCGCTGATCGGTCTGTATTCGATGGCCGCCTACGGCTCGGTCCGGGGCACCGGCGCCGCGTTGGTTCTCGGGATATGCGGCGGCGTCGCGGCTTCGGGCCGGTTCTTCTCCGCTGCCAGGGAAACACCGGAATTCGACTACAGCCTGGTCGACGCCGCATTCTTGGCCGCGTTCGCCGCCGGTGTGTGGGCGGTCGGGATGCTGCGCCGGACGCGGCTGCGTGAGGTCGCGACATTGCGGGAGCGGGCGCGGCTGCTGGAACTGGAGCGGGCCCAGGAGGCCGAACTCGCCGCGGTCGGTGAACGCACCCGCATCGCGCGCGAGATGCACGACATCATCGCCCACACCCTGACCGTTGTTATCGCCCAGGCAGATGGCGGACGCTATGCGGCCCAGCAGGATCCGGACGTGGCGGTCAAGGTGCTCGCGACGATCGCCGACAACGGCAGGCAGGCGTTGGCGGACATGCGAGCGCTGCTCGGGGTCTTGCGAGATGACGGTCCGCGCGACATCCGTGCGATTCCGGGCATCGCCGATCTCGAGGACCTGGTGGCGACGGTGCGGTCGGGCGGATTGCCGGTCCGGTTCCAGACGATCGGTGAACCCCGCGACGTGTCGGCGGGGTGTGGGCTGACCGCCTACCGGGTCGTCCAGGAATCCCTGACCAACATTCTCAAACACGCCGGCGATGGAGCCCGCGCCGACATCGAATTGCACTGGGGAGATGAGGAATTGACGATCACGGTCACAGACGATGGCCGCGGGCGCGGGGACGCCGTCGTCGACGGTGGGGGCAAAGGCGTGCTGGGGATGCGGGAACGCGCTGAATTGCACGGTGGCTCACTGCAGGTCGGCAACCGCGCCGACGGAGCCGGCCATGAGGTACGCGCGATCCTTCCGTTGGGCGATTCCCGATGACCGAATCGATCCGGGTCGGCCTCGTCGACGATCAGGCGCTGGTACGGGCGGGCTTCGGCATGGTCATCAACTCACAACCCGACATGGCCGTGGTGATGGAGGCCGCAGACGGCGCCCAAACTCTGGCCCGTCTGACCGAATGCGACGCCGATGTCCTGCTCATGGATGTCCAGATGCCCGGGGTCGATGGGATCTCGGCGACCCGGCAGATCCTGGAGTCCGGTGGCCCGGCACCGAAGGTCCTGATCCTGACCACCTTCGACACCGACGAGTATCTCTTTGCGGCGATCGCCGCCGGAGCCAGCGGCTTCCTGCTCAAGGATGCCCAGCCCGAAGAACTACTCGCGGCGATCCGCACCGTACACGCCGGTGACGCCGTGATCGCGCCCCGATCGACGCGGCGTCTGCTCGAACATGTGGCCGGAACCGTATCCGGGCGATCGGAACCGGCGGCGCAGTGGTCATCACCGCCGGTACCGGCAGACCTGATCGATGCCCTCACCCCGCGCGAAACCGAAGTCCTGCAGGCGATCGCGATCGGCAAGACGAACGGCGAGATCGCGGCCGACTTCCACCTGTCCCTGGCGACGGTGAAAACGCACGTCGGTCGGATCCTCGCGAAGACCGGATCCCGCGACCGGGTTCAGGTGGTGCTGTTCGCGTTCCGCACCGGCATGGTGGGGATCGACGACATTCTCCGGCTGCACGCGTAGTCGCATCAGCCGACATCAGACCCCGGTCTGATGGTCGGTTGACGCACAAATCCGCCTTCGCGCCGATGTCTGCGCACAACTCTCGGCAATACGTTTGCCCGACAGGTCATTTGACCATGCAGCGGACAATGGGAGGTTGGGCAATGTCAGAAGCAGTCGCCGCGCGGGCGATAGGTGTACGCAAGTCGTACGGCCAGGGCGGTGCGGTGGTCCACGCACTGCGTGATGTGAGTATCGAGGTGCCGGCCGGCCGGTTCACGGCGATCATGGGGCCATCGGGTTCGGGAAAATCGACTCTCATGCATTGCCTGGCCGGACTCGACACCCCGACCTCGGGAACGGTGCGGATCGGCGAGGTGGATCTGGGGCACAGCGGCGACTCCGAGCGAACGCGGCTGCGGCGCAGGGAGCTCGGCTTCGTCTTCCAGGCGTTCAATCTGCTGCCGGCACTGACCGCCCGAGCCAACATCGTCCTGCCACTGACCCTTGATCGGCGCACACCCGATCAGGCCTGGTTCGACGAACTCGTCGACGTGCTCGGCATCGAAGATCGCCTCGACCACAAGCCGAGTGAACTCTCCGGCGGCCAACAGCAACGCGTCGCGATCGCGCGGGCGCTGCTGGGCCGGCCCCGGCTCGTCCTGGCCGATGAGCCCACCGGCAACCTCGACAGCACGTCCGGGGCGCAGGTTCTGTCCCTGCTGCGTGACAGCAGCCGCCACGGCGGACAGACCATCGTCATGGTGACGCACGATCCGGTCGCGGCGAGCTACTGCGATCAGGTCTTGGTGATGGCAGATGGGCGACTGGTCGATCACATCGATTCACCCACTGCGGATTCCGTTCTCGACTCGATGGTTCGGCTTGGTCCGGCAGCAGCGCGGACGGCCGGTGGGTTGTGATGAGGGCGTTTGTTCTGGCGCAGATGCGGATGCACCGGGGCCGGTATGTGGCCTCGGCTCTGGCAGTGGTGTCTTCCGTCGCGTTCGTGGCAGCGACGTTGACGCTGACGGCGAGCGCCACCGCGTCGATGCGGGATTCGGTTGCCGGGCAGTTCTCCGGCGTCGACGCCGCGGTCGTGGTCCCGGGCGAGTTCGCCGAACGCACCACCTCGCAGGTCGCCGCCGTGCCCGGTGTCGCTGCGGTGGCGCTCGACCGGGAGCGTCTGGTCAGTGTGACCAGCGGCGACAAGTCGTACAACCAGGTGAACCTCGGCACGATGGCGCGCGATGAGGGGCTCCGCCGGCAACAACTCTCGGTCGGACTGATGCCCGAGGGGCCGTCGCAGGTGGTGGCCTACGCGGGATCGAATTTCGCGCTCGGACAACGGCTCTATGTCCGGCCCGATGTCGGCGCGGGCGCCGACCGGGTCGCCACCGAGATGACTGTGGTGGGGTTGCTGAGATCCGATGGCGCGGCGGCCGGCCCCACGCAACTCTTCGGGTCCCCGGAAGCGGTGTCGGCGGTCGCTCCCGGACGGGCGGACGAGCGGGCCCAGGATGTGGTCATCCGGATCGCCTTCGACGGATCCGCTGATCCCGTTGTCGTTCTCGGCACCCTCCGGGCACAGGTCGCGCCGGTACCCGGCGCCGAGGTGGTCACCGGAACCGAGGCCGCCGACAGGGTTCTGGCCCGATATACCGGCGAGAACGATCTGTTGGCCACCGTCCTGTTGGGCTTCGCCGCCATCACCGCCCTGGTGGCCTGCCTGGTCATCTCCAATACCTTTGCGGTGCTGGTCTCTTCGCGTACCCGTGAGCTGGCGCTGTTGCGTTGCATCGGTGCCGAGGTGTCGCAGGTGCGTGCTGTGGTGCGGCTGGAGGCCCTGGTCCTGGGCGTGGTCGCCGCGGCAGGCGGTGTGGTGCTCGGCATCGGAGGGGTGGCCGCGGCCACGGCGATCGTCCGGATGGCGGGTGCTGCGATACCGCTGACCGACCTGTCGATCCCGCTCGCGGCGACGGTGGTGCCGCTCCTGCTCGGAGTGGTGATGACGCTGGTGGCCGCCTCGGTACCGGTCCGTTCGGCCACCAGGATTCCGCCACTGGCCGCATTCGCCACCGGTGACGAGAGCGCGGCGGGCGGCGGGAGGCCGGTTGTTCGCCTGTGGTGCGCCGGGGTACTCGGGATCGCGGGTGGTTCGACCCTGGTACTCGGACTCGTCCTCGGATCAGGTGTGGTGGCCGGTGTCGGAGGTGCGATGACATTTCTGGCGGTGATGCAGGCCGGCGTCGTCGTGTTCCCGCCGCTGATCCGCAGCGTCGGTCTTGTCGGCGCGCGGGCCCTTCGGCGGACCGCGGCCGGCCCGGTTGCCGAACTCGCGGCCGCGAATGCCGGCAGGTCACCGCGCCGGACAGCGGCCACGGCATCGGCGTTGATCATCGGGATCACGTTGACCACCATGATGGTGACCGGTGCACAGACGGTCCGGTCGAGCGCCACCGCACTCATCTCCGATATGCACCCGGTCGACCTGATCGTCTCCTCGGGTTCGCCTCTGTCCGGTGAACTCGTCGACGCGATCAGGAAGACGCCGGGCGTGGCCGGCGCGGTCACGGTGACCCGCACGGACATCATGGTGAACGGCGTCCCGCTGGCGGTGGGCGCCGTGGACCCGGTGCACTTGCAAAAGGTCATGCGCAGTGACCGCGCCCCGTCCCCGGATGAGATCGCGGTGGAGCCCGAAGACCGGTCGCTTGTGGGTGTCGCGGTGGGTCAGCAGGTTTCGGTGATGGCCGGTGGCCTGAACCGGATGATGACGGTGGTCGACGGCGAGAGCGGTTCCTTCGCGGACCGGGACGTCGTGCGCGCGGCGCCCGTGCCCACCGGACTTGCGATCCGGCTCGACTCGGTCGGCGCCGAGGGGGAACGGGTTGTCACCGCGCTGCGTGATCTGGTCGCGGGCAGCGCGCCGGACGCGACATTTTCCGGTGGTGCCGAGATCGCGCAGCAACTGGACGAGGTCGTCACACTCGTCCTGCGAATCGTGTTGGCACTGTTGGCCGTCGCGGTGGTGGTGGCTCTGATCGGGGTGGGGAACACGATGGCGCTGTCGGTGATCGAGCGTCGACGGGAGAACGCGCTGCTGCGGGTGGTCGGGCTCAGCCGCCGCGGGGTCGCGGCCATGTTGCTGGGGGAGGCCGCGACGATCGCCGCGGTGGCCTCGGCCGTGGGTGTGGCCCTGGGAACCGGATACGGTCTGGCCGGCGCGGCCGCGGTGCTCGGACCCGACCGCTTCGCCGCGCCGGATATGCCCTGGGGCGTACTGGTGGGGATCGTGGTGATCGGTGGGATGGCCGGTCTCCTCGCCGCGGCGCTGCCGGCCCGGCAGGCGCTGCGGGCGGATCCGGCTGCCGCACTGTGACATCTGGGCTGTTCAGGACTTGACATCGAATAGAACGGATGTTCGACTGGTCACATGCGATGGGACGGGCAACTCCTCGACGCCGAACCCGAAGCGGGTGAGGACTCGGCCGCTCCGGCCCTACCGGGGCTGGAGCGGGCCGGTCTGGTCCGATCGGTACAGACGCCTGACTTCGACGGTGTGACATTCCACGAAGTCCTCTGCAAGAGCGCACTCAACAAGGTGCCCGAGGCGTCGCAGGCTCCGTTTCGGTGGACCATCAATCCGATGCGAGGATGCCTGCACCAATGCGTGTACTGCTTCGCGCGGGGGACACACGAGTACCTCGATCTCGACGCCGGACGCGACTTCGACACCCAGATCGTGGTGAAGATGAATGTGGCCGCGGTCTTGCGTAAAGAGCTCTCGCGCAGGGGCTGGAAGCGGGAACCGGTGGCACTCGGCACCAACTCCGACCCGTACCACCGGGCTGAAGGACGCTATCGGCTGATGCCGGGGATCATCGGCGCGTTGGCCGATTCCGGGACGCCGATGTCGATCCTCACCAAGGGGACACTGCTGCGGCGCGACCTGCCGCTGTTGTCGCTTGCGGCGCAGAAGGTTCCGGTGTCGATCGGGATCTCGTTGGCGTTGCTCGACGAAGACCTGCGCAAGCAGGTCGAGCCCGGCGCCCCGTCGGCCCGGGCCCGACTGGACCTGATCACCGCAGTCCGTGACGCCGGATTGGATTGCCACGTGATGGCTGCGCCGATCCTGCCGCAGCTGACCGATTCGCGCGGGGCACTCGATGAATTGTTCGGAGCGCTGGCCTCCGCCGGCGCCACCTCGGTGACCGCATTCCCGATGCATCTGCGTGGCCCCACGCGGAACTGGTATCTGACGTGGCTCGGCGAGAACCATCCGGCACTGATGAAGAGCTACCGCCAGATCTACGGGCGCGGGGCCTATCCGGCGCCGGAATACCAGCGGTGGCTGCGCGACCGCACGGCTCCGCTGATCGAGAAGCATGGACTCTCCGCGACTCCGGACGATGTTTCCGGGGACGTCGCGCACAACCCCCTTCGGGGCGCGGCGTCGGCACCCGCGCCGGCGAACGAGCCAGAGCCCACGCTGTTCTGAACGCGCTCGGTTCAGCCGGACCCGGGTCAGACCAGCGTGATGGTGACCTTCTCCGTGGTGGCCCGCGCGGCCAGCTTGTCGTCGTCGGGATGGGCCACCTGCACCAGCGAACCGCCGGCGACCAGTGGCATCAGCAGATTGGTGATCAGGTGGTCGGTGGTGTCCCAGGTTCCCGTGGTCATGACCCGTGAGCCCGCCCCGATGCCGAGATCGGCCGCAGAAGCGGTGGCCGCAGAGACGATCTGCGCCACGGTTCGATCGTCGAGAGCCGGATCGGCCGGTCCACCCGGACGGAACTGGTCGCCGTGTACCCGCACCGATGCCGCATAGTCGGTCAGGCCGATCGGCAGATCACGCATCGGCATCCCGAACGGGTCGAGCGAGACCACTGCGATCTCGGGCGCCTGCTCCATCGTGTCGAGGGTGTCCATCGAGCAGAACGCCAGTGCCGCATCGTCGCTGTATCCCAGGCGTACGTGCATTCCGGCCCACCACGCGCCGAGCAGAACCCCGGCGGTCTGCCAGTGTGCGGGCAGATCGACGGCCACGACATCTCCTGGTATCAATCCGAACTCGTCGCGAATCATGTTCGCGGTCTTGGCCGCCCAGTTGGCAGCGGTCAGACCGGACAGTTCGGTCCGTTCACCGGTGGCGTCGTTGTAGTAGGTCAGGAGCGGCTGGGTGCCGTCTCTGGTCAGCGCCGGACTCAGGGCGGCGTCTGCAAGGGTCATCAATTGACACACTCCGGGCCGGTTCCACCGGCGGTGATTCGAGGGGCGGCTGGGGCAGGGGGTGCGGTGTCGCCGGTGGATTCCTGGCGCTCCGGTGAGCCGGAGTCATTGATCGAACCCGGTCCGGTGTAGCTGTCGGTCAGCAGGACCCGCACCGTGTTCGGCGGCAGCGACGGATCGGCGACGATCTGCAGTCCACCGAGGTCCTTGGCCACGGCCTTCGCGCCCGAGTCGTCGGCGTCCGCAGCGAGTACCCGGCTCTCGACGGTGTCGTCGAGGTCGTTACCCGTCTCGCCGGGGAGGTATCCCTTACCGGCGACGATCCGCGAGACGTTGGTGGCCAGTCCGTCGACCGTGCCGGTGTTGATGACGTCGACGGTGTAGTCGGCGGCCACAAACGTGGTCTTGCCGGAGGCGTCCTTGTCGCCGAGCAAACCGGCGGTGAAGGTCTTGACCGCGGCCGGGTCGACCTCGACCACACTCTGCAGTCCGTCGTCGCTCCAGCCCTGTTCCGTGACCACCGGGATGGTGGCGAACTGGACGCGGCCCCCGGACAGATCCTTGAGCTGCTCGACGAACTTGATGACGTCCCAGTTCTGGTCGATCACCACCGACCGCGACACCGCGTCCTGCAGGTCGGACAGTTTGCCGGGGCTCGACAGGGTGCCGGCGGAGAGGACCTTCTGTGCCAGCGACGCCATGAAGACCTGTTGGCGCACGATGCGGTCGAGGTCGCCGCGTGGCAGGTCGTGGCGCTGACGGACAAAACTCAGGGCCTGCGATCCGTCCAGGGTCTGCTCTCCGGCGGGGAAGTCGGCACCCGAGAAAGGTTCGGAGACGGGCGCTTTGAGACAGACGTCGACTCCACCGACCGCGTTGGTGAGCAGGACGAATCCGAGCAGGCCGATTTCGGCGTAGTGGTCGACCTCGACGCCGGTGAGATCGGTGACGGTGTCGATCAGGGCGTCGCGTCCGGCCTCCACCGACTTCTTGTCGGCTTCCTCGAGATCCATACCGTCGTTGACCAGCTCGCCCCGTCGTTCCTCCTTGGCTGAGCCGTACGCGGAGTTGATCTTGGTCATCCCGACACCGGGGACGTCGACGTAGGAGTCCCGGGGAATCGAGATCGCCGTGGCCGAGGATCCGTCGTTGGGGATCCGGATGAGCAGGATCGTGTCGGTGTTGGTGCCGACATCGGCGGCGGAGTGCAGCTGCGCCAGTTCCTTCTCCGAGAGAGGGTTGCCGCGGGCGTCGGTGCGGGAGTCGGTGCCGACCATCAAGATGTCGACGGCGCCGTCCTTGCCGCTGCCCAGGCTCAAACCGTCGAGCTTGGTGATGCTGTTCTCCAGGTTGGTCATCTGGTTCCAGGCGAATCCGGTCGCCACCAGGACGACGACCGAGACCGCGGCCACCGCGATCCGGGTGATCGAACGGGCCGGCTTGTTGTCCTCGACGGTCTCACCCGTGACCGGGGTGTCCGATGCCGGGGGAGCCGCCTTCGGCCGACGACCGTCGGGTGTGGTGGGGCGGCCTCTGCGGGCCTTCTGTGGTGGCTCGCCGGCCCCCTCGCGCAACGGTCGCCGGGGACGATCGACGTCGTCCTGTCGGCGCCGGGGCCGTCGCTGTTCGGAGGGCACTGCGTCCCGGGGATCGGTCGGTGAGGCGCGCCGGCGCCCACCCGGCGGAACGGGCTGGTCCGACGCGGCGCGCTGTGGGCGGCCTTCGCGCGGTGATCCGCTGCGACGCTCACCTGACGGTCGATCCGAAGAGGGACGGTCCACGGCGGGCGGCGCTCCTAGTCTCTGTGCTGGGGTCGAGCAGGTACGGGCAATGCTCTGGCGGCGCGCTGTGAACGCGGACCACCAGTTCGACTTTTGCAATGCTACGTGCGAATGTCACGCCGTCGCCGGAGCTGTACCGGCGCGCCCGTGATGATGTTGTTCACGTTGGTGAATCGGGCCTCGATGCGCGGAGCCCGACCGAACCGGACATGATGGTCCGTATGCAAAGGCAATTGGGATCTGTGGTGGTGACGGGTGGCGGCGGTCAGTTGGGCAGCCGGTTACGTGTTCAGGGGGGCGCTCTCGTACGCCCTCTGACCTCGGCGGATCTGGACATCACGGACCCGGTGGCGGTGGATTCCGTACTGGGCGGTCTCGGACCGGACGACGTGGTCATCAACTGCGCTGCCTATACCGCCGTCGACGCCGCCGAGACGGATCGGGACCGCGCCCACGCGATCAACGTCACCGGGCCCGCCAACCTGGCGGCCCTGACCGCCTATACCGGCGCCCACCTGATCCACATCTCGACCGACTACGTCTTCACCGGTGTCGCCGACCGTCCGATGGAACCGGACGATCCGACCGGACCCAAGTCGGTCTACGGCCAGACCAAGCTCGCCGGAGAGGTCGCGGTCCGCGCCGGCGACCCGTCGGCCACCGTGGTCCGCACGGCGTGGGTGTACACCGGCGCGCCCGGCTGCAATGACTTCGTCGCGACCATGCGCCGCCTCGAGGGCGAACGCGACACGGTGTCGGTGGTGACCGACCAGGTCGGATCACCGACCTACTCGGCGGACCTGGCCGACGGTCTGCTGCAGCTCGCCGCCCAGATCTGCGCCGGCGGGTCACCGGCGACCGGAACGATCCTGCACGCCACGAACGCCGGCAGTTGCAGCTGGTTCGACCTGGCACAGGCCGTTTTCGCGGAGATCGGCGCCGACCCGGCGCGGGTGCTGCCCACCACGTCGGAAGCCTTCCCGCGCCCGGCGCCACGTCCGGCGTACTCGGTGTTGTCCGGTCAGTCCTGGCAGAAGGCCGGATTGACACCCCTGCGGGACTGGCGCTCGGCTCTGGCCGCCGCGGTCCGCGCTTGACCGGCGGGCAGGGCGTGATGGGTGGGACTCACGAGGTGTCCGGCTACCCTGTGGCGGTGACTGATGAGCAGGTTTCCGACCGCGTCGCAGTGGTGACCGTGACGTATTCGTCCGGCGACTACCTGGCGCGATTCATCCAGACGCTCGATGACGCGATGACCGGTACGCCGGCGGTGATCATGGCGGACAACGGTTCTGATGACGGTGCGCCCGAGCTGGCCGCCGAGAGGTACGACCACGTCTCGCTGCTGCACACCGGCGGCAACATTGGCTACGGCGGAGCGGTCAACCGCGCCGTTGCCGAGGTGGATCCGGCCATCGAATACGTGATCGTGGCGAACCCCGATGTCGAGTGGGCGCCGGGTTCGATCGACCGGTTGTTGGACGCGGCGGATCGCTGGCCGCGGGCCGGGGCACTGGGGCCACTGATCCGCGAACCGGACGGCACGATCTATCCGTCGGCGCGGCGGGTTCCGAACCTGGTCTCCGGAACCGGACATGCGATCTTGGGGACGATCTGGAAGTCCAATCCCTGGACCGCGGCGTACCGGCAGGATGCCGTCGACGTGTCCGAGCGCGCCGTGGGGTGGTTGTCCGGGTCGTGCCTGCTGGTGCGGCGTGAGGCCTTCGATTCCATCGGCGGTTTCGATTCCCGCTATTTCATGTACATGGAGGACGTCGATCTCGGTGACCGGCTCGGCCGGGCCGGCTGGCTCAACGTGTTCGTACCCGACGCGGAGGTTCTGCACACGAAAGGCCATGCGGCCGGACGTGATCCGGGAAAGATGTTGCCTGCACACCATCGCAGCGCGTATCGGTTCCAGGCCGATCGGCACCCGCACTGGTGGCAGGCGCCGCTGCGGCTCGCCCTGCGCGCAGGACTCGCGGCGCGCTCGGCGGTGGTTGTTGCGGCGGCCAAACATGCTGCCCGCCATGAAGATTCAGTAAACAGCTCGACGACCGACAGTTCGACGAAAGGTGCAAAGTGACCCCAGATGATGGTGTGACATCCCCGGCGACCGACGCCCTGACAGATGATGTCCAGGCCGTTATCTTGGTCGGCGGCAAGGGAACTCGCCTGCGTCCGCTGACGTTGTCGGCGCCCAAGCCGATGTTGCCGACGGCGGGTGTGCCGTTCCTGACCCACCTGCTCGCCCGTATCAAAGCGGCCGGGATCAAACAGGTCGTGCTGGGAACCTCGTTCAAATCGGAGGTCTTCGAACAGCATTTCGGCGACGGGTCGAAGATGGGCTTGTCGATCACCTACGTGCACGAGGCCGAACCGATGGGTACCGGTGGCGGTATCCGCAACGTGCTCGGGCACTTGACCGCCAAGACCATCCTGGTCTTCAACGGCGACGTCCTGTGTGGCACCGATGTCCGCTCCATCATCGACACCCATCAGACCTCCGGCGCCGAGGTGACGTTGCATCTGGTGCGGGTCGGGGATCCACGGGCATTCGGTTGTGTGCCAACCGACGAGACGGGCCGGGTCACCGCGTTTCTCGAGAAGACCCAGGATCCGCCCACCGATCAGATCAATGCCGGCTGCTACGTCTTCAACCGTTCGGTCATCGAGCAGATCCCCGCCGACCGGCCCGTCTCGGTGGAACGCGAGGTCTTCCCCGGACTGCTTGCCGACGGGGCGCATGTGCAGAGCTACGTCGACTCCGGTTACTGGCGCGACATGGGTACCCCCGAGGACTTCGTCCGCGGCAGTGCCGATCTGGTGCGCGGTATCGCGCCGTCGCCGGCGCTGAGCGGGCCTCGCGGTGAATACCTGGTCCACGAGGGCGCCGGTGTGGCCCCGGGAGCGTTGCTCATCGGCGGCACGGTCGTCGGCCGTGGGGCCGAGATCGGTGCCGGCGCACGACTCGACGGCGCCGTCATCTTCGATGGTGCGGTGGTCGAGGCCGGTGCGGTGATCGAACGCTCGATCATCGGCTTCGGGGTCCGGGTCGGACCGCGTGCCCTGATCCGGGATGGCGTGATCGGCGACGGCGCCGACATCGGGGCCCGCTGCGAACTGCTTCGCGGGGCGCGGGTCTGGCCAGGGGTGAAGATCCCCGATGGTGGAATCAGGTTCTCGACAGATGTCTGACACCGTCGCCTCACCATCGTTCAAACGCTTTGTCGTCCTCGGTGATTCGTTTGGCGAGGGTGTGGGCGACGTCGAGCCCCGCTGCCCGAACGGGGTGCGGGGCTGGGCTGATCGGGTGGCCGAGGTGATGGCCCGTGCCGATCCGGAGTTCCGGTATGCGAACCTGGCGATCCGCGGGCGGCTGTTGTCGGCGGTCGTGTCCGAACAGCTCGGTCCGGCCGTGGAGATGAAGCCGGACCTGGTCGCCATCAGTGCCGGCGCCAGCGACCTGTTGCGGCCGAACGTCGACATCGACACGCTGATCGAGGATTACGACGCAGCGATCGGCCGGTTGCAGGACACCGGCGCGAGGGTGGTCACCTTCACGGTCCACGACACCGGTAACAAGCCGGTGTTCGGGGCGCTGCGTGGCCGATTCGCGGTTTACAACGAGTTGCTGCGCGAGGTCGTCGACCGTCGCAACCTCACGCTGGTCGACTTCTGGCGGATGCGGGCGTTCCGCGAACGCGGTATGTGGGAGTTCGACCGGATGCACATGTCGACGGCCGGACACGTGTACATGGCCATCGAAGTGCTCGACGCGCTCGGCATCGAACACGATCTGGTTCCGGTGGAACTCGGTCCGCCGCAACCGGTCTCGCCGACGCAGCGTCGTCGGGACAGTCGGCAGTGGACGGTCGAGCACGCGATGCCGTGGGTGGGCCGCCGGCTCCTGGGCGTGTCCACCGGCGACACGATCGCACCCAAATACCCCGAACTCACCGCGATGACGCCGAGCACCTGACCACACGGCGCCCACCCAAAACCGGGTGGCTAGTCGGCGGCGGGTGCCTTGGCCGCTGCCAGGAGTCCCCGGCCGAGTGGGATGACCACCGGCAGCAGCGAATCGTCGTCGGCGATGAGCATTGCCGCTTCGCGCGCCGCGAGCGCCGCCTGATCGGACGTGGCCGGGTCGGCGACGGTCCCGTCGGCCGAGGCGTTGTGGACGACCAGCACCCCGCCATCGCGCAGCAGTCGGAGTCCTTCGGCGACAAACCGCGGCTGGTCGGTGACCGCGCCATCGATGAACACCAGGTCGTAGCCGCCGTCGGAGAGGCGGGGGAGCACCTCGGCCGCGCGGCCGTTGATCAGCCGAGTGCGACCGGGACTGATGCCCGCGGTGTTGAACGACATCTTTGCCGCGCGGTGGTACTCGCCTTCGGAATCGATGGTGGTCAGCACGCCGTCGGTGCGCATGCCGTTGAGGAGCCACAGTCCGCTGATCCCGGCGCCGGTGCCGACCTCGACCACGGATTTCGCGTCGACCAACCGGGCCAACAGCGACAGTGCGGCACCCACGGCCGGGGTGATCGAGGGCGCTCCGAGTTCGTCGGAACGCTCGCGGGCCAGGCGTAGCGCCTCGTCTTCGACGATCGCGGCCTCGGCGTAGCTGCTCAGCACTGCTGGGTCGATGACAGGCGGCGGGGAATCGGTGTTGGCGGGCTGGCTCTCATCGGACACAGATCTGAGGTTAGCGCCGCCCGCCGGATTGGCCGCCTAGGCGCGCTGAGCAGCGGTATCCGAAGTCGATCGCCATGGTCGCGGGACTCTCAGGGAACACTCAGGCCGCTCATAGTGCGTACACACCCCGGTCGGACAGGGTCAGGGGGAACAACCGGCCAGGTGTCGGCGTTGCCTCCGGTAACAAATCTCGACTATCAGTGCGCGTATCAAATGGCCGGAGCATTCCACCGGTCCTGGGAAGAGAGTTGATCAGATCGTGACAGAGACCAACCGCGAAGACGGTAACGGGACTCTCGCTGTGTTCGACACCAACGATTTTTCAACAGAAGCACAGGCCGGGACGGCGCGTTTCGACGCCACCGGCGACGCGAACCTGATGCCGGCCTGGGATGAGCTGGTTCGGGAACACGCCGATCGGGTCTACCGGTTGGCCTACCGGCTCTCCGGCAATCAGCATGACGCCGAGGATCTGACACAGGAGACCTTCATCAGGGTCTTCCGGTCACTCTCGAGCTACAAGGCCGGCACATTCGAGGGCTGGCTTCATCGCATCACCACCAATCTGTTCCTCGACATGGTCCGGCGCCGGAACAAGATCCGGATGGAAGCGCTTCCCGAAGACTACGACCGGGTACCGGGCAACGACCCGGATCCCGAACAGATCTTCAATGACGCCAACCTCGACCCCGATCTGCAGAGCGCTCTTGACTCCCTGGCGCCCGAGTTCCGTGCTGCGGTGGTCCTGTGTGACATCGAAGGTTTGTCATACGAGGAAATCGCCGCAACCCTGGGCGTCAAGCTCGGCACGGTTCGCAGCCGCATCCATCGTGGCCGGCAGGCCATCCGCGGACACCTCGCGGCGAGTGGTCACCACTCGGGGAGATCGGTGATGACGCCGGACTCCTGATCCACCTGCCCGACCGGGAACCCGAGGGGATGTGAATTCGTTATCGATGTTGGACGTGGACGCGGCGAGATTGCGTCCGAGTCCGTAGAGTCGAGGCGAATTGTCGAGATGCCCCGCGGGATTGTCCTGTCCGTCAAGGAATCCGGTGGGCACGGAAGAGGAAGGAGTGATTGCGGTGAGTGAACGCACACCCGAAGACTCCGGCCCCGCAGATTCGAACGGCGCCGAACCAACAGGCAACGGGGATCGTCCCGAGGCCATGCGGAACCGGCGACGGTCGCTGGGATGGTTCCCGGCGTCGTCGATGGTCTCGGCCAACAAGAACTATCGAGCACCCGGCAGCATCGGCGGACGTCGATTCCTGTCCACCGAGCATCTCGCCACCGAGGCGGTGGCCGCCTACGTGGACGGCGAGCTGCGGATGAATGCCTACATGCGTGCCTCTCAACATCTGGAGTTGTGCGCGCAATGCCGCGCAGAAGTCGATGCGCAGAGTTCGGCGCGCGCCGCACTGCGACGCTCCGGAGAAATCGTCATGCCCGCAGGTCTGCTGGGCGCGCTCAACCAGATCCCGACCCGCGAGATCGACCTGCGCGCGACCGCCGATCCGTCGCACGCCGTGCCCGACGAGTCGCTGCGCGATGCGCCGTCCTTTCCTCCGCATCGGGACCAGCGCCGGCGTAACCGCTGACAATAGCCGCCGCGATTGTCCGCTGCGGCGGTGCCGCGATTGTCCGCTGCGGCGGTGCCGCGATTGTTTTGTGCTGACCGCCGGGTAGCCTCGGTGAGGATCGATCGGCGGTGCCGGTGGGTCTGCGACCGAATAGCCGCGAGCGAGGGGTTCGAGTTTTTCATGAGACCGGATGACCGGGCGGCCCAGTGACCGACACTGACAAGTACGGCCCCGGCGCAACACCTCCTTCCTCCTCGCCGGACAACATCGGCGAGGCCCCACGTCTGGGTCCGCGACCCAACGAGCGTCCACCCGTGCCGCCGCAGACCGCCGCGGTGTTCGGGCGACCGGAGGGTGTCACCGGCGCGTTCGCGCCGTCGGAGAACACTCCATCGCGCAGTCCCCAGCCAGTCGTGTCGAATCCCGATCCGGTGTTACGCGAGGCGTTTTCCCGGCCCGACGGCGCAGACTCCCTGCAGCGAGACCCGGACGAGGTCGCGGGTGAGGTGGACGCTCGATCCGAACCCGAGGACCCGTGGCGCGATCCCGATGCCGCTGCCGGCCTCGGTGCACCGGCCGTGCAGACCGAGGTGCCCCCGGAACCGACCACACCCGGCCCGAAGCTCGGTGTACGCGAAGTCCTCTTCGACCGGAAGGTCAGCTGGCAGGCCCTGGCAGTGCTCGCCGTCATCGCAGTGCTCGTCGGCGTGGTCGGCGGCCTGATCGGCCGACTGACGGCGGAGGTCACCTCACCACTGCACTCGGACACGGTGAGCCTGTCCGGTGGCGACGACGACAACGAGGCCGAACCACGCAGCCAGGTGGCGCGCGTGGCCAAAGCCGTCGAGAAGTCGGTGGTCATGGTCGACGTGCGGCTGCCCAACGGTGGTGGCACCGGATCCGGCGTTGTCATCGACGACGAGGGGTACATCGTCACCAACAACCACGTGATCTCGATGGCCGCCAACGACAGCAACGCCAAACTCGAGGTGGTCTTCTCCGACGGCACCCGCGTGCCGGCGCGCATCGTCGGCCGCGACATCCGTACCGACCTCGCGGTCCTCAAGGTCGACAACGTCGACAACCTCACCGTCGCGAAGCTGGGCGACTCGGACAAACTGCAGATCGGCGAAGAGGTGGTGGCTTTCGGAGCACCCCTGGGCCTCGATCGCACGGTCACCAGCGGCATCATCAGCGCCATCGATCGTGCCGTACCGCTTCGGCCGGACGAGACGTCGGACACCGATGCGGTCATCGATGCCATCCAGACCGACGCCGCCATCAATCCCGGCAACTCCGGTGGTCCGCTGGTCGACGACCAGGGCCGGGTCATCGGCATCAACACCGCTGGCCTGGCACCGAACGGCGGTTCGATCGGCCTCGGCTTCGCCATCCCGGTCAACGAGTTCCTGCCGGTGGCGCAGGCGCTGATCAAGGATGGCCGGGTGGTCCACGCCCAGATCGGTGTGAATGCGAGTTCCGTCCGCAACGACCAGGTTCTCGGGGCCCAGATCCGCAATGTCGTCGAGGGTTCGCCCGCGGCGCGGGCGGGGATCCGCGAAGGCGACGTGATCACCGAGTTCGACGGCCGGGTGACCGACGACGCCGACGAACTGACGGTGGCCGTTCGCACATCCGAGATCGGCAAGCCGGTGAAGTTCGAATACTGGCGCGACGGCCGGACCTTCGAGGGAACCGTCACCCCCGCCTCTGACTGAGAGCCGGTGACCGAGAGTCCCGGACGGCTCCTCCGATTCAGAGGTTCTCTGGCAGATCGCCCGGTCGATTCGACAGCGGCTCACTTACCAGTAATCTGGAACCCGTGTTCAGCAGCGTTGGGTGGGGCGAAATCCTGATCTTGATGATCGCGGGTCTGGTGATCCTCGGTCCCGAGCGGCTGCCCGATGCGCTGAAGTGGACGCTGAAGTCGGTGCGCCAGGCCCGTGACTACGCCACCGGCGCCACCAGTCAGCTCAAAGAAGACCTCGGGGCTGATTTCGAGGACCTGCGCAAGCCGCTGGCAGAACTCAACGAACTGCGGGGGATGAGCCCTCGCAAGGTCATCACCAAGCATCTGCTCGACGGTGACGATTCGTTCTTCACCGGCAATTTCGACGCGCAGACCAAGGTAAAACCGGTATCCCAGCCGTTGCCCACCACCGACGAGAACGCCAAGGTCCTCTCGCCGGGTTCCCTCGCGAAGCCTGCCGCGCCGTCGTTGTCCAAGACGCCGACCGCGGCGCCCGCCCCGGCTGTCGAGGCGACCGGCGTGGACCGCTGGGACGCCACCTGATCGGTCGTCGGGCTTCTCTGATCCGTACGCGGTACCGGGATGCGTGAAGGGTTTCGCCGTACACCCCACGGGATAGTGTGGACCGATGGATGATTCGCCGGGCCCGTCGGAAGTCGACCGGACGCTGGGGCTGCTCTGGCGCCATCAGGTAGGTCGGCCTCAGGGGTCGCGCGGACCGAGACAGCGCGTCAGCGTCGACGAGGTGATCGCGGCCGCCATCGCACTGGCCGACGAGGAGGGGCTCGCGGCACTGTCGATGCGGAAGGTCGCCCAACGGCTCGGACTGGGGGCGATGTCGATCTACACCTACGTCCCGGGCAAGAACGAACTCGTCGGACTGATGGTCGACGAGGTCGCCGGAGAGGTCGACTACCCGGCCCACACCGGTGATCTACGAGATCGAATGGTCGCGGTCGCCCGGCAGTTGTGGGACGAATACCACCGGCACCCATGGCTTTTGCACGCGCAGAGGGCCAGACCGTGGATCGGCCCCAACGGGTCGGCGCGCTTCGAATGGCAACTCGAGGCGATTGAAGGAGTGGGCCTGGACGATCTGGAGATGGACAACACGATCGCGGTACTGACCGGATTCGCCGAGAGTTCGGCCCGCGCGTCCATCGAAGCGGCCGGTGCGCGCACCGAATCCGGGATGACCGACGTCCAGTGGTGGGAGATCAATGCGCCCGTCCTGCAGCGGCTGATGGCCGGAAGCGACTACCCGATCTCGCGGCGGGTGGGGCAGGCCGCCGGCCAGGCCTACGAATCGATGGGCGATCCGGCCCGGTCGTTCGAGTTCGGCCTCGCGCGGATCATCGACGGAGTGGAACTGCTGCTCCGCCGATGACCGCGGTCCGGCCCCGGCGGGTCAGAGTAGCGGTTTGCCGACGCTGCGGGCGGTGTCGATGCCGAGGTTCATGCCGGCCAGGCCCCGTTTGCGGACGGCGATCTTGTCGGCCACCTGACGGAGTGCGGCACCGGCCGCGGATTCGGGAGCCGAGAGCACCAGCGGCACACCCTCGTCGCCGCCTTCGCGCAGGGCGGGGTCGAGCGGGATCTGGCCCAGCAGAGGCACCTCGGCGCCGACCGCGATGGTGAGTCGTTCGGCGACCTTGGCGCCGCCACCGGAACCGAACGGCTCCATCCGACTGCCGTCGGGAAGCTCCATCCACGACATGTTCTCCACGACACCCAGGATCTTCTGCCGCGTCTGCAGAGCAATCGCGCCGGCGCGCTCGGCGACCTCGGCGGCGGCCTGTTGCGGGGTGGTGACCACCAGGATCTCGGCACCGGGGATGAGCTGTGCCACCGAGATGGCCACGTCGCCGGTGCCCGGCGGGAGGTCGAGCAGCAGGATGTCCAGGTCGCCCCAGAACACGTCGGCGAGGAACTGCTGCAGTGCCCGGTGCAGCATCGGCCCACGCCAGACGACCGGGGTGTTGCCGCTGGTGAACTGGGCGATCGAGATGAACTTCACGTTGTGGCTGATCGGCGGCAAGATCATCTTCTCGACCTGCGTCGGCTTGGCGTCATTGCCCAGCATCCGGGGGACCGAGTGACCGTAGATGTCAGCATCGAGCACACCGACCTTCAACCCGCGATCAGCCAGCGCCGCGGCCAGGTTGACGGTGATGCTCGATTTACCGACACCGCCCTTGCCGGAGGCGACGGCGTACACGCGCGTTAGCGAACCGGGCTGGGCAAACGGGATGACCGGCTCGGCGCGGTCGCCACGCAGGCTCTTACGCAGTTCGGTGCGTTGCTCGTCGTTCATCACGTCGAGTTCCACCGACACCGTTCCGACACCGGGCACGTCGGCGGCGGCGGTGCTCACGCGCTGCGTGATCTCGGTGCGTAGCGGACAGGCGGACGTGGTCAGGTAGATCTCGATGGCCACGCTTGCGTCGGCGGCGATCGAAATCGATTTGACCATGCCCAGGTCGGTGATGGGTTTACCGATCTCGGGGTCGTTCACTTTGGCCAGAGCTGCGCGAATCGCTGACTCGGTCGGCAATGTTGCTTGTGTCATCAGGCGATCAGTTTACGCGCGCACCGAAACTCGCCGGATCCGGCCGGTCGGGACGGGGCCCAGCGGGCCACCATCGATCAAGGAGCGGGCAGCGTCGGCAGCAGCGACTGCAGTTCCGGTGGGAGGCAGACGATCACGCATGGCCCGGGTGTGGGCGGCGGTGACGAGCTCGTCGATGAACTGCTGCTCGGGCTCTCCGAGGGGCTGGAGCTGCTGGAGGAGGACGACGAAGACGACGAAGACGACGAAGACGAGCTCGAACTCGGCGGTCGGGGATCCGGCAGCGGGCCCGTTTCGGTGGGCGCGGCGTTGGTGGCGTATCCGGTGGCCCAGGAGAGCACGTTGGCCACGTACTCCATCGAATTGTTGTACCGGAGCACCGCGCTGACCCGCACCTTCTCCGACATGATGTCGGTGACCCCGGAACAGAGGTAACGGCCGGCGGAGTACGTGGCGTCGAAGATGTTGTTGGGATTGACGATGCCGTCGCCGTTGGCGTCCGAGCCCCAGGCGGCCCAGGTCGACGGGATGAACTGCATCGGGCCCATCGCCCGGTCATGTTTGATGTCGCCGTCCACACGCCCGCCGTCCGTGTCGGTGATCACGGCATTGCCGGCCACCGTGCCGTTGAGCACGGGACCGGCGATCGGGGTCAGCGTGGTACCGGAACTGTCGACGTTGCCGCCCCCGGCATGTCCGGATTCGATTCGGCCGATGGCCGCGAGCAGGAACCACGGCAGCTTGCACTGCGGGGTTTCGGCACCGACTCGTTGCTCGGCGAGTTTGTAGGCGTGCAGAACGATCCCCGGGATCCCGAGCGGTCCGGCCGGGAGCGCTGCGGCGGGTATTCGTTGGGGTTCTGCCGCCGAGGTGGGTGCTGCGGCGGCCTCGGGCGGTGGAGGCGGCGGAGTGAAGGCCAGATCAGGACGAGCGGCCGCGGGCAGTATCTCCGCGGCCAGGACGACGTCGTCCACCTCGGTGTCGGCAGACAACGCCGGCGCCGGGCCGATCTGGGAACTCGAAGTGACCGCAGCCAGCACCCCGACACCGATGACCGCACAACCGGTCAGCATCTGGATTCGACCCCACTGCACGCGAATGCTCCTGGTTCATCTCCCCGACACCCGGAATGGAACCGGGCGAATGTGAACCACGATACATATTTGTTACTGACGTGCATGTGAAAATCGATTTGTCACGGGTGGACAACTATTGGCGATCCTGCGGTTGGGGCGAGACCGCCGGGCCGGACGTCAATCGGGATGCGGGGCACCGGTTTTCCTGGACTCCTCGGCTTTGGCCTTCTCGCCGAGTATGCGCTCGGACAATTCGGTCAGCAGATCGTCCAGTTCGCGCCGCAGGTAGTCGCGGGTGACGGTGTCGCCGACCGCGAGCCGGACCGCGGCCAGCTCCCTGGCCAGGAACTCGGTGTCGGCCTTGGTCTGCTCGGCCCGGACCCGGTCTTCCTCGAGCGAGACCTTGTCGCGGTTCTCCTGACGATTCTGGGCCAACAGGATCAACGGGGCGGCGTAGGCGGCCTGGGTGGAGAACGCCAGGTTGAGCAGGATGAACGGGTACGGGTCCCACTGCAGCGTGACAACCGCGAGATTCAGGAAGATCCAGACGATGACGAGGATCGTCTGGATGGCGAGGTAACGCCCGGTGCCGAGGAACCGGGCGACGCGTTCGCTGTAGACGCCGACGACGTCCGAATCGAGATTCAGACTCCACCGGTGCCGCTCCCCGGGGGTGTCCAGCCGACGTGCCGACCGTGCACTCTGCCGCTCGGCACGGTCCTTCACACGAGGCTCCGACCCGTTTGAACTCATCACCGCATCCTTTCGGTGGTGGCGTCATCGTCGACATCGTCGTCGGCCTCGGTCTCGCGCCAGTCCTCGGGCAGCAGATGGTCGAGGAGATCGTCCACCGTGACCGCGCCGATGAGATGCCCGTCGTCGTCGAGAACCGGTCCGCAGACGAGGTTGTAGGTCGCGAAGTAGCGGGTCACCTTCTCCAGGGAATCCTCGGACCCCAGGCAGGGGAGCCGATCGTCGAGGATGCCACCGACCAGATTGGCCGGCGGCTCTCGCAGAAGCGCCTGGATGTGCACACAGCCGAGATACTTGCCGGTCGGTGTGGAGGTGGGTGGCCGCACCACGAAGGTGAGGGATGCCGAGGCGGGGGTCAGGTCGGGGTCGCGGGCCCGGGCCAGCGCCTCGGCGATCGTCGTGGAGGCGGTCACCACGAGTGGTTCGGTGGTCATCATGCCGCCGGCGGTGTCGGGTGAGTGGCGCATGAGCCGGCGCACCGGTTCGGATTCCTGCGGATCCATCAGCTGCAGCAACACCTCGGCCTCGGTGTCGGGCAGGTCGCCGAGCAGGTCGGCCGCGTCGTCGGGGTCCATGGCCTCGAGGACGTCGGCGGCCCGCTCGACCTTCATATGGGTGAGCAATTCGGTCTGGTCGTCCGAGGGGAGTTCCTGGACGACGTCGGCCAGGCGCTCGTCGTCCAACGCGGAGGCGATCTCCAGGCGGCGTTTGGCGGGCAGTTCGCGCAGCGCATGGGCGACATCGGCGGCCCGCATGCCATCGAACTGCGAGAGGATCTGGGCCACACCCTGCCCGGGCAACGCCAGTGCGCTCTGCGTCAGGCCGAGGACGTGGTTCCACTCGACCACATGGGTCTCACCACGTCGGCCAAGCCGGGTCCGCGCGCCGCGGACCGCCACCCGGGAGATCACCCAGTCCCGCGTGCGTCGGCGCTCGATCGCCACGTCGACGACCGTCAGATCCTCACCGTGCAGATGCTCGAGGTCCGGATCATCAACACGTACACGCGATTCGACGATCTGGCCGAGGACGAGCGCTTCACCCGGACGGATGATCAGGCGGCGCAGGCTCACGGTACCGGTGCTCAGTGTCACGGAGTTGGGTTCGATGGCGGTGACCCGCGGCATCGGTACAAAAATGCGACGCCGAGTGGTCAATTCCACCGCCAGTCCCAGGACCCTGGGTTGTCCGGTGCCGAACCTGATCGAGACCACCACGTCGCGGACCCGACCGATGGATTCACCATCCGGTCCGATCACCGCCAGACCGGCCAGCCTGGCCACGAATGCCTTGCTCACCGCTGCCATGGACGTAAGGGTAGTTGGGCACCTTCGGCCTTCCCGGTAGCGCCACCGGTACGGCCACGTTCATGACGGATATCGGCGCCGGGCAGAATCGGACATGCGCAGAATCAATCCCGGGCAGAATCAGACGTGGTCGCATCGAGAATCCCCGTTCGGACCACCCGGGGTGTGATCCTGCGTAGCTCTTGTCGCCAGCAACTGAACGAACGCCACGCCATCGTCCCGAGGAGTCACATGCCCGCCGCCGCCCGCCGGTCCATTCTCGCCGTCCCCGCCAGCAGTTCGCGGATGCTCGAGAAGGCCCGTGGTCTGCCCGCCGACGAGATCTTCCTCGACCTCGAGGACGCCGTGGCACCCGGTGCGAAGGCGGACGGGCGTGCTGCCGTGGTCGCGGCGCTCGGGGCCTCCGACTGGGCGGGACAGGCCAGGGTCGTCCGGGTCAATGACTGGACCACACCGTGGACCCTCGACGACGTGGTGACCGTGGTCCGCGGTGCCGGTGCCCACCTGGATTCGATCCTGCTCCCGAAGGTGACATCGGCCGCGCAGGTGACCGCACTGGACCTGCTGCTGCGCCAACTGGAGATCAACGCCGGACTGCCGGTCGGCGAGATCGGTGTGCAGGCGCAGATCGAGAATGCCCAGGGGCTGGCGGCCATCAACGAAATCGCCTCGGCCAGTGACCGATTGCGTTCGCTGGTACTCGGCCCGGCCGACATGATGGCCTCCCTGGGCATGCGCAGCCTGGCGGTGGGCGAACAACCGCAGGGCTACACCCGGGGAGATGCGCATCATCACGTGTTGATGACGATCCTGGTCGCGGCCCGCGCACACGGTCTGACGGCCATCGACGGGCCCTACCTGAAAATCGATGACGCGCAGGGCTTCCGGGCGGTCGCCGAGGCGTCGGCGGCGCTCGGCTACGACGGCAAGTGGGTGGTCCATCCGAGCCAGATCGAGATCGCGAACGAGGTCTTCAGTCCGCGGCAGTCCGACTACGACACCGCTGAGAACCTGCTCGAGGCGTACGCGCACGCCACGTCGGCCGCCGGTGGCGAACGTGGTGCGGTCCGCTTCGAAGGTGAGATGATTGACGAGGCGAGCCGGAAGATGGCCGAGGTGATCGCCGCCAAGGGGCGGGCCGCGGGCATGACCCGGACATCCGCCGACGCGTCCTCGACGAACTGAAGCAGCATCCGGGCCGACCGAGTACGCAGACCCGATAACCCAGACCCCCGAGCACCCAGACCCCCGAGCACCTCGACCAAGGACACGGTGACGATGAGCAATCCGATGCGACCCACTCCACGACCAGGGCTGCCCACACCGCCGAAGGGGTGGCCGATCGGTTCGTACACGACCTACGCCGAAGCCCAACGCGCGGTCGACTTCCTCGCCGACGAGAACTTCGAGGTTCAGGACGTCACCATCGTCGGCGTCGACCTGATGCAGGTCGAACGCGTCCTGGGGCGACTGACCTGGGGCAAGGTGATCGGTGGCGGGATCGTCTCCGGCGCCTGGCTCGGTCTGTTCTTCGGCCTGCTGGTGGGAATCGTGGTCGAGGATCCCTTGATGCCGTTGATCGTTGGCCTCGTCGGCGGCATCATCTTCGGTGTCGTGTCGACGTCGATCCCGTATGCCGCCACCAGGGGGCAACGGGATTTCGCGTCGACGATGCAATTGGTCGCCGGCCGCTACGACGTGCTGTGCGATCCGAAGAGTGCCGAACGGGCCCGCGACATGTTGACCCGCCTTCAGCCATAGCCGGATCCCGGCCCACGGGGGGTCCGCCCGATCCGCCGAATACGCTGCGACACGCCTGGAACGACGTGGCCTTGCCCTGGACGACCACTTCTGGGTACAACTATGTCCATAGTGCTGCGCGTCACTATTTGACGCCTATAACGTGAGTGCTGGGCATTCAGGTGTGTGCTTGGAAGACCGCACGCACCTCCAACGCATCGAGGAGGCTGCGTGAAGCGCACAGGCGATCGCCCCGTGGACGGGAAATTGTCCACCGGTTTTGACGGAGCGACGTCCCAGGGTCCGGGGACGAAGAAATATGGTGGACTCAAGAAATTCGGATTGTCGTGCGCTGCAATCGCTGTGGCTCTCCCGGTGATCAGCGCCTGCAGTTCCGGTTATACCGCCGGAACGATCAACATATATGCGCCAGCGGACGGCGCCACATTCATCGAAGAGGCCGCAAATACCTGCACCGCGAACTCGAATGGCGAATACAAGATCAAGACGGTCGCCCTTCCCAAGGCCGCCGACGACCAGCGGTTGCAGTTGGCGCGCAGGCTCGCCGGGAACGACAAGGGCCTCGACCTCATGGGTATGGACGTGGTGTGGACCGCCGAGTTCGCCGACGCGGGCTGGATCGAGCCGGTCCCAGATGACCTGGCCGCCAAGGTCACCGAGACCACGCTCGGCGGTCCCGTCGAGACCGCCTTGTGGAAGACCGACGACGACGAGCAGAAGCGTCTCTACGCGATCCCGACCTGGACCAACACCCAGCTGCTCTGGTACCGCAAAGACGTTCTGCAGCAATATCTGAACCGGCCCACCCCGCCGGCCACGTGGGATCAGATGCTGGTCGAGAACGAAGAGATCCGCAAAGCCGGTGGGCCGAGCTACATCATGGTGCAGGGCAAGCAGTACGAGGGACTGATGGTGTGGTTCAACTCGGTTCTGGTCAGCGCCGGGGGACAGGTCCTCGATCCCGACGACCCGGAGAAGCAGACCCTCAATGACACCCCCGAGCACCGGGCCGCCACCCTGAAGGCGTTGCAGACGCTCAAAGCCGTTGCCACCGCGCCGGGCCGGGATCCCTCGATCACGAACAGCGACGAGTCTTCGGCGCGGCTCGGGATGGAAAGCGGCCTGGCCACCTTCGAGGTCAACTGGCCGTTCGTGTTCCCGTCGATGCGGTCGAACTCCGCCGCCGGAGACGTTGCATTCCTGAAAGAGGTGCAGCAGCAGTACGGACCGATGTTCGCCGATCCGGACAACCCGCCTGCCGATTCGGAACTCGCACCGGCCAACGAGCTCGTGCAGACGAAGTTCGATTTCGCCCGCTACCCGGGTGTGGAGGCCGACCAGCCGTCGAGGGTGACGCTCGGCGGGGTCAACATCGCGGTCGCCGACACCTCGCAACAGAAAGAGTTGGCGTTCAAGGCCGCTGAGTGCCTGACCGACGAGCAGTCCCAGAAGCTTTACTCGATCAGCGGTGGTACGCCTCCCACGATCGAGTCCATCTACAGTGACCCCGAGTTCCAGGCCGCCTACCCGATGGGCGACGCGATCAAGGCGCAGCTGGAGACAGATTCGGCCGCACTGCGACCGGCCTCGCCTGATTACCAGGCGATTTCGACGCTGATCACCGCAAAACTCAGTCCGGTCGGCTCGTGGGATCCGGAACCGATGGTCGACATACTCGCCGAGCAGGTCGACAAGGCCATCCAAGGGGAGGGACTGATCCCATGACCGCAACTCTGGACCGGGAATCCGCGCCGAGCAAGAAAAAGAAGAAGCCGCCGCTCAGTGAGGGCAAACGGGCCGAGCGGCGCCTCGGCCTCTGGCTGATCACCCCGGCGGTGATCATGATGATCCTGGTCACCGGTTACCCGATCGTGTACGCCTTCTGGCTCAGTCTGCAGAAGGCCAGCCTGTCGGCGCCCGGCGACGACGAGTTCATCTGGTTCACCAATTATGGAACCGTCCTGACCGACAGCTATTGGTGGACGGCACTGAGCATCACCCTGTTCATCACCGTGGTGTCGGTCGCCATCGAGTTGGTTCTCGGCATGGCGATCGCACTTGTCATGCACCGCACTCTCTTTGCCAAGGGCGCGATCCGCACAGTGGTGCTGATCCCGTACGGCATCGTCACCGTGGTCGCGGCGTTCTCGTGGTACTACGCGTGGACGCCGGGTACGGGTTACCTGGCGAATCTCCTGCCGGAGGGCAGCGCCCCGCTCACCGAGCAGTGGCCTTCGCTGGCGATCATCATCCTCGCCGAGGTCTGGAAGACAACACCTTTCATGGCCTTGCTGCTCCTGGCCGGACTCGCGTTGGTCCCGGACGATCTGCTCAAGGCGGCGCAGATGGACGGTGCCGGGGCATGGACCCGGTTGTGGCGCATCATTCTTCCGTTGATGAAGCCCGCGATCCTGGTGGCATTGCTGTTCCGCACGCTCGATGCCTTCCGCGTGTTCGACAACATCTACATCCTGACCAGGGGCAGCAACAACACCTATTCGGTCTCGATGTTGGGTTACGACAACCTCTTCAAGGCGTTCAACCTGGGAGTCGGCTCCGCGATCAGCGTGCTGATCTTCCTGTGCGTGGCGATCATCGCGTTCATCTTCATCAAGTTGTTCGGGGCCTCGGCGCCCGGCTCTGACAACGAGGGGCGGTAGGCACCGGTGAATATTCTGATGGGACGCCGGATCGGATGGTCGGTCGTCAACCTGCTGGTACTGGTGTACGCGCTGATCCCGGTCCTGTGGATCGTGAGTCTGTCGTTCAAACCGCCGGGCTCGGTGAAGGACGGCAACTTCATCCCGACCGAGTGGACCTGGGACAACTATTCCAGCATCTTCGAGACCAGCGCATTCACCTCGGCGCTGCGTAACTCGATCGGCATCGGGTTGATCACCACGGTGATCGCCGTGGCGCTGGGCACGATGGCCGCCTATGCCATTGCCCGCCTGGACTTCCCGGGCAAGAAGACGCTGGTGGGCGCGGCGCTCTTGATCGCGATGTTCCCGCAGATCTCGTTGGTGACGCCGCTGTTCAACATCGAGCGCCGGCTCGGACTGTTCGACACCTGGGCCGGTTTGATCCTGCCCTACATCACCTTTGCGTTGCCGCTCGCGATCTACACGTTGTCGGCGTTCTTCCGGGAGATTCCCTGGGAGCTGGAGAAGGCCGCGAAGATGGACGGTGCCACCCCGGCACAGGCCTTCCGCAAGGTCATCGCCCCGCTGGCCGCACCGGGCATCGTGACCGCGGCGATCCTGGTCTTCATCTTCGCCTGGAACGATCTGTTGCTGGCGATCTCGTTGACGTCGACGGAGAGGTCGATCACGGCTCCGGTGGCGATCGCGAACTTCACCGGCAGCAGCCAATTCGAAGAACCCACGGGATCGATCGCGGCCGCGGCTGTTGTCATCACGATCCCGATCATCATCTTTGTCCTTCTGTTCCAACGTCGAATCGTTGCCGGTCTGACCTCCGGCGCTGTGAAGGGATAACCAATGGCCGATATCGTGCTGGATCAGGTGACCAAGAAATTTCCGGATGGTTCTGTGGCCGTCAACGATGTGAACATCAACATCGCCGACGGCGAGTTCGTCATTCTGGTCGGCCCTTCCGGCTGCGGAAAGTCGACAACCCTCAACATGATCGCCGGCCTCGAGGACATCACCTCGGGGGAATTGCGGATCGCCGGCGAGCGGGTCAACGAGAAGGCGCCCAAGGACCGCGACATCGCGATGGTGTTCCAGTCGTATGCGCTGTACCCGCATATGACGGTGCGTCAGAACATCGCGTTCCCGTTGACCCTGGCGAAGATGTCCAAGGCCGAGGTCGCGGAGAAGGTCGACGAAGCCGCGCGCATCCTCGACCTGGGTCAGTACCTGGACCGCAAGCCCTCGAACCTGTCCGGTGGTCAACGGCAGCGGGTGGCGATGGGCCGGGCGATCGTTCGTTCGCCCAAGGCCTTCCTGATGGACGAGCCGCTGTCGAACCTCGATGCGAAGCTGCGCGTGCAGATGCGGACCGAGATCGCGGTTCTGCAGCAGCGCCTGGGAACCACCACGGTTTACGTGACCCACGACCAGACCGAGGCCATGACCCTCGGTGACCGGGTCGTGGTGCTGCGGGCGGGCAACGTCCAGCAGATCGGTACACCCTCCGAGCTCTACAATTCGCCGGCGAATCTGTTCGTCGCCGGATTCATCGGGTCCCCGTCGATGAACTTCCTTCCGGGGCGATTGACCCAGACCGGAATCGAGACCGCGATCGGGGAGGTCGTCCCGACCGAGATGGGCAAGGTCGTCGACAACGCGAAGCAGGTCAAGAGCAACGGTGAGGTGCTGATCGGTATCCGGCCCGAACATTTCGAGGACGCGAGTCTGGTTGACGCGATCGCGAAGTCGCGGGGTGCGACATTCGACGCAAAGATCACGGTGCTCGAGTCGATGGGTTCGGACAACTACGCGTACTTCAACATCGAGGGTGGACAGGCATCATCGGCCGCGCTGGCCGAGATCGCGGCCGACGCCGGATCGGAGATGGGTAGCGGTCAGTTGATCGCGCGGCTCTCGCCCGAATCGCCGATAGCCAAGGGACAGCAGGCGGAACTGTACTACGACACCTCGAAGGTGCTGGTGTTCGACCAGCACAGCGGCGCGAACCTCAGCCTGTAGAGCTACCGGCCGGTCAGGGAAGTTTGCGTCGACGGCGTGAGTGGGTGAGGAGTTCATCGATGATCTCCTCATCCCACACGTGTCTGCGCACCAGGCGGTAGCGCTCGCAGGCCAGCCACAGATACAGTTCGGCGTCGCTCTCGATGTCGGGCAGGACATTTGCGCGTCGAGCCATCCTGACCACCGGTAGGAACTCCTCTCCGAACCACCGTCGCGCGACCTCGACGCGGTGGAGGAATGTTCCGGTTTCCTGACTGAGGCGAAAGCCCCACGCTTCGACGTTCTCGGCCAGTTCGGCGTAGTCGAAGGGGTCGTCGAAGGAGATCGCCTCGCGCTGTTTGCCTTCCAAGGGGACCCGGGACAGGAAGAGCCGTCGGTGATCCTTCATGATCAGGTCGGAGCGGGCGGTGATCCCTTCCGGTGAGATCCGGGTGTGGATTTCGGTGACATAGGCGTCGATCGTGGTGAACTTCCGGGCGATCGCAATCGACACCCGATGATGACCGTCGATGACGAAATGCATTCTGCCGATGCGATACAGCTGGACCGGTGGTACGGATTCGCCTCGGCGTTGAGCGGTGGCCAGACGTTGCCACCGTTCCCTGATCCGGGCCGACGTCGGCCGGAAGTAGCGGTCGAAGTCGCGGGTGCGGTCGACGCTGCCGACAATCGTGGCGACCTCCACCGCGACCAGCCCGAGATAGGTTTCACCGGTCTTGCCCAGTGCGGCAACGACTTCGTCGAACGGCAGAACCGTGTTGACGTCGGCCGGTTGCCGGGTCAGCCAGGCCGACAGGCGCGCCAGTTCGGCTTTACGCCGTTGTCTGCTGAAGTCGTTTTCTGCGTCGGGACCGGGAAATCCGGTGTCACGAGCCATGTCGCCTCCGCTGGATCACGATCTCGCCGCCGCCCGGTTCGATGTCGAAGACGCTGTACCCGACGGTGTTCATCGCGATCGTGCTCGAACGCAGTGTTCCGCCGAGCTTGCGCTTCTTGTGCAGGATCGTGTGGTCCATCGGTGTCTGCCCATGCGGGTGGATGTGCCCGTGCACCAACAGTTGTGGGCGCAGGCGGTAGATCAGCGGAAGGTAGCACCGGAAGCCGCGATGGGGTCCGTCTTCGGCATCTCCGATACCGCGTGGTGGGCTGTGTGTCAGCAGGATGTCGATACCGGACCCCGGGCGCAGGCGGTAGCGGAATCGTTGCAATGCAAGCCGTTTGGCTCGCCGGCGCTGAGTGACCTCGCGGTACTGGTTGGGTCCTTCGTTGTAGCGGATGCTGCCGCCGAGCCCGGCGATCCGCAGCCCGGCGACCGTCACGATTCGGCCGTCGGCGTTCACCGCGCCCTGCGGGCCGGGGTCCGTGGTCGGTAGCCCGGCCCGGGTCCAGCCGCTACGTGTGCGTTTGAAACCGGTCAGGTCACGGTCGTGATTACCCGGCACGAAGACGCAGGGTGCCTCGAACCGGGTCATCAGCTTTTCGAGATAGTCGAAGGGAAGGTCCCCGGCAGCGATGATGAGGTCGGGCGCGAGATCGTCGGCCACCCCATGCCCGAGGCTGTCGACGACTTCGTCCGAGACCGCGAGTACACGTACCACTTCACCGACCTTAGCCATCTCATCGACCCTAGCCCCGTGGGGCCGTCGGGATGCCGAAGATGATGGTGTTTTACTGGTGTTTGCGACTTTAGGGAGTGTGATGAGCGATTCTGCGGTGTCCGTGATCGAAGTGGTGTCGGCGCACCTTCAGCAGGAATTCTCCGGTTCGCAGCCACAGCGGGCCTCGGTGACCTTTCTCGGTCTGGAATCCATTGATGTGCTGCGATTCACCGGTGGCGAACGTGATGGCGACGACGAGGTCGCCTATGTCTCACTGGGTTGCAGCCGTCATCCGATGGGGGAACCCGATCAGATGCTGGTCGATCCGACCGTCGGTCCGCGTGGTGAGATCGTGGTCCGGATGCACGCCTCGGGGCCATTGCCGGGACTGCATCGCAGCGTCGCGATGTTGGCGGCAGCACCCGCGGTCGAGGGTCTGGTGCTCACCGCCGACGGTCTGATCGATCTCGGTGAGCCGCTCTGGGAGGGTTCGAACTGCACCGCCGTGGTGTTGGAGGCCGATGTGATCGCGCCGTGCCCGTTGCCCGGCGACCTCGAAGACGTCAACTTCTTCCGGGCCATCCCGATCACGGCCAACGAGGCCGCGTGGGTGCGGCTCAAAGGCCTCGACGCCCTGCGCAGTGCCTGGGCCGAAGCGGGCATCGACGTCCGCGATCCGGTCCGCGCGGGCGCCACCATCGGCTGACCCCTCCAGGGGATCAGAGCCGGGGCGGGCCCTGTGCGATCCGGTGGCGGGTGGACTCGAGATCGCCGCCTGCGGTGAAGCTCGACTCGATCCACCAGGTGGCGCCGGCGTCATGGCAGGCCCCGACGACATCGTTGTCCGACGGACTCTCGGTGGTGCCGAACCTGATGACGTCGAACGGTCCCTCGACGGTGCGATGCCCGGCGACGTAGTCGACCGCGCTGCGGACATCGGCCGGGGCGACGTCGAGCCCGTAGGTACCGGCGGTGACCAGTCCGTCCCACCGCGCGGCGCGCCGAAGTGGGCTGCGGGCCGGCCATGAGGCCGCGACCCAGAACGGCACCCGAGGTTGCTGCACCGGGGGTGTGAATGCCACGCACTCGATGTCGTAGTGCTCACCGTGGTGGTTCACCGGCTGCCCACTCAGGAGTTGCGCGAGGACGTCGAGTCCTTCGTCGAGTGTCGCCGCTCGCACCGTGGGGTCGTTGCCGTCGCCGAATGCGGCGTAGTCGGGAAGATACGGGTATCCGGCACCGACGCCCAGGGTCAGGCGTCCACCGGAGAGATGATCGAGGGTGAGCACCTCGCGGGCCAGTTTGCCCAGATGCCGGCGGGGGACCGGTGTGACCAGGGTGCCCAACCGGATGCGTTCGGTCTGCAGTGCCATCGCGGCCAGTGCGATCCATGGGTCCACCACTGGTTCGGTGAATTGCAGATGGTCCCAGAGGTAGAACCCATCCCAGCCGGCCGCCTCGGCATCCGTCGCCAGTCCGGCAAGAACTCGGGCGTCGCCGCAGAAATCGAAGTTCGGTGTGTAATAGCCGAACTTCATCGGAGGAAGATGCTCGGGCGTGGGAGGCATGGGCCAGAATGTTACAGATATTTTCGAGCGTGAAAAGCGTTCAGAGCCAATGATTTTTGCGAAATGTCCGCCACAGTGCAGTGCAGACACCGATCAGGAAGGCCAGCACGATGAAGTAGCTGTACTTCCATTGCAGCTCGGGGATGTTCTCGAAGTTCATCCCGTAGATACCGGCGACCATCGTCGGCACCGACGCGATCGCAACCCACGCAGAGATCTTGCGCATGTCGGTGTTCTGCTGAATGCCCACCTTGGCCAGGGCGGCATCGATCAGTGAGGTCAGCACCTGGTCGTAGCTCGTGATCTGTTCGTTGACGCTGCTGTGGTGGTCCAGGACATCGCGGAAGTATCGGCGCACTTCCTTGGGCACCAGCTTGTCCTCGGAGCCGGTCAGGCGGCGCAGCGCCGCGTCGAGCGGATCCACCGCCCGCCGCAACTCCATCACCTCGCGCTTGAGCAGATACACCGGTTCGATCTCCACCCGCCGGCCAGGGGAGAAGATGACCTCTTCCATGGCGTCGACGTCCAGCTCGATCCTGGCCGTGACGTCGACGTATGTGTCGATCACGTGGTCGGCCACCGCGTGCATGACCGCGCTGGGCCCGAGCGCGAGAAGTTCGGGACGGGCTTCGAGATGCTTGCGGACCCCCGCCAGGCCGGTGTGGTCACCGTGGCGGACGGTGATGACGAAGTCCGGGCCCGAGATGACCATGATCTCACCCGTTTCGACCACTTCGTTGGAGACCTGAACTGTCTCGTATTCAACATATTTCACGGTTTTGAGAACCAGGAACAAGATGTTGTCGTACTGCTCGAGTTTGGGGCGCTGGTGGGCCAGGACGGCATCTTCGACGACGAGTTCGTGGAGGCCGTAAGCCCCTGCCACACCTTCCATCTGGCGGTTGTCCGGTGCATGCAGTCCGACCCAGACAAAACCGCGGCCATTCGTCCGGACCTCTTCGAGGGCACCGGCGAAAGTGCGCATACCGGGCAGACGGTGACCGTCGACATACACAGCGCAGTCCACCACCGCCCGGGACGGGGGAATCGGCACCGACGCCGAGGCTTTCGGTTCGACCGCGCCGGGGCGAAGATGTGGCCGCGAGGGCATGACTGTCTCCTTCGTTGCGGGTGTCGAACGCCGTTCGACCCCTCGAAGATGTTACGCCCCCCGCAACACCGGGCGACGTCACCGGCCGGGGCCGCGGCCCCGGTGAGAGACTGTGCGCCATGGGCTTCGACACCACGCTCTACCTGACGATGTTGATCACCCTCGTGGTGATCATGGATCCGCCCGGCCAGGTGCCGCTGTTCCTGTCGCTGGTGGGTCATCGTCCACCCGCGGTGCGCCACCGGGCCGCCTGGCAGGCGCCGGCTGTGAGTTTTCTGGTGATCACGGTGTTCGCGATCGCGGGGAACGCGATATTGAGTTACCTGCACATCGGAATCCCCGCGTTGCAGGGCGCCGGGGGACTGCTGTTGCTCCTGGTGGCGCTGCAGTTGCTGACCGGCCTGGGCAACGCCGGAAATCCGCAGTCGGTCTCCGACGATGTGAACGTGGCCCTGGTACCGCTGGGGACCCCGCTGCTCGCCGGCCCGGGCGCCATCGCGGCGGTCATCGTCAACGTGAGTCAGGCCGACGGTGAGACCGCGGCATACCTCGCCATCGGTGCGGCGATCATCACCGTCCACATCGTGCTGGTCGCGGCACTGCGCTTCTCGACGGTCCTGATCAAGCTGCTCGGTATCGGCGGGATCACCCTGATGGCCAAGATCGCGGGTCTGTTGCTCGCCGCGATCGCGGTCCAGTTGATCGCCGATTCCGTGCGCGGCTTCATCGTCGCAGGCTAGTGAGGCGAACCGGCCCAAATGTTGTCTGATGCTCACGATCCGGAGGTCCGCAGGTGTGAGCCCGGTCATCTGAAGTAGCGTTGTCGCCGTGACCGAGCCCCGGGGCGTCGAATCGCCCGTAAATGATGACAGTGCAGCAACAACGATCACCCGCGAGGAGATCTTTGCCGGCCATGAAGGCGGCAAATTGTCGACGAACATCACCGCGCCGCTCAACACCAAGCGGGCGTTGTCCATTGCGTATACGCCCGGCGTCGCCGAGGTGTCCCGTGCGATTGCGGCCGACCCCGAGCTGGCCCGCCGCTACACCTGGACCAACCGTCTGGTGGCGGTCGTCAGCGACGGCAGTGCGGTGCTCGGACTCGGTGACATCGGTCCGGCGGCGTCGTTGCCGGTGATGGAGGGCAAGTCTGCGCTGTTCAAGAACTTTGCCGGCCTCGATTCGATCCCGCTGGTCCTGAGCACGAAGGATCCCGATGAGATCGTCGAAACCCTGGTTCGGTTGCGGCATTCATTCGGTGCGGTGAACCTCGAGGACATCTCCGCGCCCCGCTGCTTCGAGATCGAGAAGCGGGTGATCGAGGCTCTCGACTGCCCGGTGATGCACGACGATCAGCACGGCACCGCGATTGTGGTGCTGGCCGCACTCAAGGCGGCGACCAACCTGCTGGGCAAGACCCGTGCTTCCCTCAAGGTCGTGATCTCCGGTGCCGGTGCGGCGGGGGTTGCCTGCACCAACATCCTGCTGGCCGTGGGCATCACCGACGTCACCGTGATCGACAGCAAGGGCATCGTGCACTCGGGACGCACCGACCTCAATGATGTGAAGGCAGAGCTGGCCTCACGTACCAATCCGGACCGGCGCACCGGAACATTGTCGGATGCGTTGGTCGGTGCCGACGTCTTCGTGGGCGTCAGCGCGGGCAAGGTGCCCGAGGAGGCGTTGGCGACCATGAACTCCGATGCCATCATCTTTGCGTTGTCGAACCCGGACCCCGAGGTCCATCCCGAGATCGCCGCGAAGTATGCGGCGGTGGTGGCCACCGGTCGGAGCGACTTCCCCAACCAGATCAACAACGTGCTGGCTTTCCCCGGCGTGTTCCGGGGTGCGCTGGACGCCGGCGCCCGCCGGATCACCGAGGCGATGAAACTCGCTGCGGCCGACGCGATCGTCGAGGTGCTCGGTGACGATCTGTCGGCGCAGATGATCGTGCCGAGCCCGCTGGATCCACGGGTTGCGCCGGCCGTCGCCGCCGCAGTTGCCCGGGTCGCCGCTGAGTGAACGGCTTCATGACCCGCGGCGCTCGACGGATACTGCCGGCGTTGGTGCTGGCCGGTTCGCTGATCCTGGTGGGATGCTCAGAACCTGGTCCGGCGGCGCAGCCGCTGGTCACCGGATCGGCCCCGGACACGCCGAGTCGCGTGGTGACCGCCATCTACGCCGGTGCGTTGCGGAACGCGGGTGCTGACGTCTCCGACGACCATCCGGTGGGCGACTACGCGGAATTGCTGGCCGGGATGGACGAGCGTTCGGTCGATCTGATGCCGGCCTGGTCGGGGGAGTTGCTCGCCCAGCTCGATCCCGGCGCTGCCGGTCGCAGCACCGAGGACGTCTACAACGAGTTGAATCAGGCGTTACCGCAAGGTGTTTCGGTGGGTGACGCGACGTCGGTGCAGGACAAGACGCTCGTGTACATCTCGTCGGAACTGGCCACGGCCACCGACGTCGACGAACTGTCCGATTGCGCTGCGCTACCGGCCGGGTTGCCGCTGGTCACCGTTGTCGAGCCCGACCCGATCACCCTGAGCGAGTTGGGTAGTGCCGGTTGCGCATTCGCACCGCCGGTGGTGCTCGATGTCGACGAGGCGATCGCCGAGGTCGCGGCCGGCCGGGCCGCAGGCCTTTTCTCGGCGCTCGGTGTGGTCGGGGACGATTCCGGGCTGCAGGCCCTGGCCGATACCGACGACGCCTTGCGCGCGGCGGACCTGGTTCCGGTCTTCCGGACCGCCGCCCTGGACCGAGACCTGTTCCGGGCGATGAACAAGGTCGCCGGAGAGCTGACCACCGCCGACCTGACGACGATGTCGGAGCAGGTCGACGGGGGTGCAGATGTGTCGGCGGTGGCCGGTCGCTGGCTGGCCGAACACAGCAGTTGATCGACGGTTACGTTTCGACGCCCGCGCTGCTCCGGGTCAGGTGGCTGCCCAGGTAGTCGCCGAGTTCGTCGACGGCTGCCGCGGCGGCGGGCATCAGGGGTGCGGCCACGTGCGCCACGTGCCACAGCGGACCCAGGTCGCTCAGCGTGACCTCGACGCCGGCGGCCCCGAGGCGGGTGGCGAAGTCGGTGACCTGCTGCAGCAACATCTCGGGTCGGCCGACCTGGATCAGCGTCGGC
This sequence comes from Williamsia sp. z34, assembly GCF_059553395.1. NCBI lineage: Bacteria > Bacillati > Actinomycetota > Actinomycetes > Mycobacteriales > Nocardiaceae > Williamsia > Williamsia sp. z34. The sequence continues at coordinate 81,817 of NZ_JCANWW010000013.1, forward strand.
GGTAGCCCGGTCAGGTCGCCGCGCCCGGGTGCGTACCTCGGATCGTCGGGATTGCCGTCACCGAGGTACATCTGCGCGCTCTGGTCGGCCCAGGCGGCATTGACCACGATGTCGGTGCCGTTGTCGCCCTGTCGGGCGGCGGGATCGACCCACGGTGAGATCAGTCCCAGCGCCGCCGGTCGCAGGCCATGCTCGTCGATCAGCACTCGAGCGGTTGCCACGGTCAACCCGCCGCCTGCCGAGTCACCGGCGATGGCGATGGATTCGGGTCCGTACCCGCGCGCCACCAAATCGCGAAATGCCGCCACCGCGTCGTCGACGGCCGCCGGACACGGATGTTCCGGTGCCAGACGGTAATCGAGGACGTAGACCTCGGCCCGGGTGGCCGCCGCCAGACTGGTGGTCAAACCGCGATGGGACTTCGGTGAACCGGTGACGTAGGCACCGCCGTGCAGGTAGAGGATCGCCTGCGCATGCTGGGTCGGTCCGACGGTGATCCGTTCGGTGGGCAGGCCACCGAGCACGATCTTGCGGATCACCTGATCCGGCAACGGCGGAACCAGCCGCGCGCCGGCGTCGAGCAGTCGCCGCTGTACCGCCGGCGCCAAGCGCGCATTCAAGGCCAACCGGAAAGCGGGCTTGAGCAGGCGCTCGCTGGCCGGGATCGACAGGGTCAGTGCAGTTCTCGGTAGGGCGATCACAGTACTGCCGACGGATCGTGCGGCACCTTCTGCGGCTTCGGCGCAACACGGCCTGCGAACTTCGAGATCACCACTTCGTAGAGCGAACCACCGGCGCGGACCAGGACATCGACGACCTTGGCATCGGCGCCGACCAGCACCCGGGGGCGGTTCTTCTCGATTGCGGCGATGATGATCTCGGCGGCGCGCGGGGAGGTCGTCCGGGCCAGCTTCTTGTCGAAGAGCTCGGCGGCACCGCGCTGATCGTGGCCTTCGGACACCGTCGAGTTGCGTGCGATGGCGGTCTTGATGCCGCCGGGGTGCACGCAGGTGACCTGGACCGGATGTCCGGCGATCCGCATCTCCTGGTACAGCGATTCGGTGAACCCGCGCACCGCGAACTTGGCCGCGTTGTAAGCACTTTGGCCGGGCATGGCCAGGATCCCGAACAGTGACGACGTGTTGACGATGTGGCCGTCACCGGACGCGATGAGGTGGGGGAGGAAGGCCTTGGTCCCGTTGACCACACCCCAGAAATCGATGTCCATCACACGTTCGTACTGCTTGAACTCGGTGATCTCGACTTCACCGTGATGGGCGATCCCGGCGTTGTTGATGACCAGGTTGACCTTGCCGAAATGCGCCGCGACGGTGTCGGCGTACTCGAGGACGGCTTCCCGTTCGGCAACATTGAGCAGCTGTGAATGAACCTGCGCTCCTTGTGCTTTGAGGAGTCGTTCGGTCTCGTCGAGCCCGGTCGGGTTGACGTCACTGATCGCCACGAGCGCGCCCTTGGCTGCCAATTGCAGTGCCAGGTCGCGTCCCATGCCGGATCCGGCCCCGGTCACCACGGCAACCTTGCCCTTGAAGTCCTTCATGATGTCACCGTTTCTGTTGCGGGGCGGGCGGATTCGGCCGTTGTGCGGGCGGGCACACCGGCAGGGGCACCCGAGGTGTCGTACGCGGCCAGGTCGAACTCCCTCGTGATGCGGCGGTAGTTGAACGTGAATCCCGGCCACAGCGTTGTGATATTGCCGAAGGCGTCCTTGTACCAGCTGGCGCAGCCGCCGGTTTCCCAGACGCTGGACTTCAGATTCTTCTGGATACCGACGTTGTAGTCGTGCTGCACATCGGATCGGACCTCGACGCGGGCGAGGTCATACTTGCGTTGCAGCTTGAGGAAGTCCCCGAGGTAGTTCAGCTGGGATTCGATCATGTAGACCATCGAGGTGTGGCCCAGGCCGGTCGAGGGACCCACCATCAGGAACAGGTTCGGGAACCCGTGGACGGCGGTGCCCTTGTACGCGTTCATCCCGTTCGCATCCCAGACCTCGGTGAGGCTGGCGCCGTCCTTGCCGATCATGTGCTCGAAGGCGGGGGAGTCGGTGACATGGAAGCCGGTTGCGACGACGATCGCGTCGACGTCCCGGACGACCCCGTCGGCGGTGATGATCCCGGTGGCGGTGACCTCTTTGATGGGGTCGGTGACCAGGTCGACGTTCTCCTGGCCCAGCGCCGGGTAATAGGTGTTCGACAGCAGGATGCGCTTGCACCCGACCTTCCAGTTCGGGGTCACCGCGGCACGCAGTTTGCGGTCGGAGATGCCGCGCGCGATGTTCCGCTTGCCGATGATCTTGGCCGGGGCGAGCACGTTGGGAGCGTGCGTCAGGCCGAAGGAGACCAGCTCGTGTGCGGCGTAGATACCGCCGCGGACGGCCTTCTGTAACCCGGGGATGTTCTTGAACGCCCAGTTCTCGGCCGCCGAATACGGGCGATCCGCGCGCGGCAGCACCCATGGCGCTGTCCGTTGGTACACGTCGAGGCGGCCGACCTCCTTGGCCAGTTCCGGGATGATCTGGATGGCCGAGGCACCGGTGCCGATGACCGCAACCCGCTTGCCCGCGAGGTCGTAGTCGTGGTTCCACTGCGCGGAGTGGAAGACCTCACCGGTGAAGTCGGCGATGCCCTTGATGTCGGGAAGTTTGGGTTCGCAGAGGGGGCCGACGCCGGCGATCACGAACGTCGCGCGGTATTCACCGGCAGAGGTCGTGATGGCCCACTGGCCTGCGGCCTCGTCCCAGGCGATGTTGGTGACCTCGGTGTTCCAGCGCGTATTCGGTTCCAGGTCGTGCTGGTCTGCGACCGCGTTGATGTACCGGTGGATCTCGGGCTGCCGGGAGAACGAACGGCTCCACGTGGGGTTGAGGGCAAACGAGTACGAGTAGAGGTGCGAGGGCACATCGCAGGCGGCACCGGGGTAGGTGTTGTCGCGCCAGGTACCGCCGAAGTCACTTCCGCGATCGAGGATCACGAAGTCGTCGATACCCTGCTGCCGCAGCTTGATCGCGGCGCCGAGTCCGGAGAAGCCTGCGCCGATGATGGCGATCTTTACAACGTTCATGGGTACGAACTTACCCACTACTGACCGAGTGTCAATAGGGTCGGGACATCTTATTGACAGAAGGTCAGTAAGATCGGCTGTCATGACCACCGCCCGCCGTACGAGAATGAGCCCGCAGGCCCGTCGCGATCAGCTGATCGAACACGGGCTGCGGATGCTCGCCGACCGGGCGCTGGATCAGGTGTCGGTCGAGGAGGTGGCCGAGGCGGCAGGCGTCTCGCGCGCTCTGCTGTTCCACTATTTCGAGTCCAAACAGGACTTTCTGGTGGCGCTGACGACCACACAGAGCCAGCGGATGCTCGAACGCACCGAACCGGATCTGAGCCTGGAGGATCCCCTGGCGATCGCCCGGGCATCTCTCGCGGCGTTCATCGACTACGTGTCGGCGAATCGGTCGGCCTATCTGGCGATCCTGCAGGGCGTCGGCGCGTCGGATCCGGCGATGCGCAAGGTCGCCGACGACACCCGCGCGGTCATGGCCGAGCGGGTCCTGGGGTTGGCCGATCTACTCGATCTGCAGCGCACACCGGTCCTCGAACTGGCCGTCCACGGCTGGGTCACGTTCAGTGAACAGGTCACGGTCCGGTGGCTGCTCGACGACACCGGTGTCACCCGCGAGACCCTCATCGAACTGATCACGCAGGCCCTGCCGCTGCTGGCGATGACCGCAGGCACCTTGGCCACCGCGGACGACTAGCCCCGGACGCCCCCCAGATACCGAAAATGTGCCCTTTTGGCGACTAAAAGCCCAGGTGGGCGCCGCCAAAAGGGCACATTATCGGGGGGTTGGATCAGGCGAACGCGGTATCCACGATCTCCTGCTGCTCGACGGCATGGACCTTCGACGAGCCCGACGACGGTGCCGACATCGCACGACGCGACACCCGCCGCAAACCGCTGAAGTATTCAGGCAGCATCTCCGGCAGCGTGAGGCCGAAGTACGGCCAGGCACCCTGGTTCTTCGGCTCTTCCTGGACCCAGAACACTTCCTTCATGTTCGGGTACTGCTCGAGCGCGTTCTTCAGGCGCTTGTGCGGCACCGGGTAGAGCTGCTCGATACGGACGATCGCGATGTCGTCGCGGTTGTCCTTCGCCTTACGGGCGGCCAGCTCGTAGTAGAGCTTGCCCGACACCAGCAGGACCCGCTCGACCTTGCTGCGATCGCCGCCACCGTCGAAGGACGGATCGTCGATGACCGAGCGGAACTTGCCGTCCGTGAACTCGGAGATCGGGGAGACCGCGGCCTTGTTGCGCAGCATCGACTTCGGGGTGAAGACGACCAGTGGACGGCTGATCCCGTCGAGCACGTGGCGCCGCAGCAGGTGGAAGTAGCTGGCCGGCGTCGACGGCAGAGCGACCGTCATCGAACCCTCGGCGCACAACTGCAGGAACCGCTCGATGCGGCCCGAGGTGTGGTCGGGGCCCTGGCCCTCGTGACCGTGTGGGAGCAGCAGCACCACATCGGAGGTCTGGCCCCATTTGGCCTCGCCCGACGAGATGAACTCGTCGATGATCGACTGGGCTCCGTTGACGAAGTCACCGAACTGGGCTTCCCACAGCACGAGTGCGTCGGGATCGCCCACGGAGTAGCCGTACTCGAAACCGACGACCGCGTACTCGCTCAAGGACGAGTCGTAGACGAGGAACTGGCCGGGGTTGTCCGGGTTGGTCTCGGCAATCGTGCGCAACGGGGTGTACTCGTCGCCGGTCTCCCGGTCGATGAGCACCGAGTGCCGCTGGGTGAACGTGCCACGACGCGAGTCCTGGCCCGACAGCCGGACCGTGCGGCCCTCTTCGACGAGCGAGCCGAAGGCGAGCAACTCGCCGAACGCCCAGTCGACGTTGCCGTTACGCGACATGTCCTGGCGCTTCTTGAGCACCGGCTGGACCCGCTGGTGGACGGTGAAGCCCTCGGGCACGTTGGCGAAGGCGTCGCCGATCCGCTCGACGGTCTCTTTGCTGACCTTGGTCTCCAGTTTCACCGGGAGGGCCTGATCGGCTTCGACCGACGGGCTCGGTGCGGCCTGGTACTTCTCGAGTTCGCGGACCTCGTTGAAGACCCGCTCGAGCTGGCCCTGGTAGTCGCGCAGGGCGTCTTCGGCCTCTTTGAGCGAGATGTCACCGCGGCCGATGAGGGCTTCGGTGTAGCTCTTGCGGACGCTGCGCTTGGTGTCGATGACGTCGTACATGGCCGGCTGGGTCATCGAGGGATCGTCACCCTCGTTGTGACCGCGTCGGCGGTAGCAGACGAGGTCGATGATGACGTCCTTGTTGAACTTCTGCCGGTAGTCGACGGCCAGTTTGGCCACCCACACGCAGGCCTCGGGGTCATCGCCGTTGACGTGGAAGATCGGCGCACCGATCATCTTCGCCACATCGGTGCAGTACTCCGACGACCGCGACGATTCCGGTGCGGTGGTGAAGCCGACCTGGTTGTTGACCACGATGTGAACCGTGCCGCCGGTGCGGTATCCGGGCAGCATGGCCAGGTTGAGGGTCTCGGCGACCACACCCTGACCGGCGAACGCGGCATCGCCGTGCAGCATCAGCGGCAGGACGGTGAACTCTTCTTCGCCACCCTTGTTGTGCAGGTCCTGCTTGGCGCGGACCAGGCCCTCGAGAACCGGGTCGACCGCCTCGAGGTGCGAGGGGTTGGCGGTCAGCGAGACGAGGATCTCGTTGTCACCGAACATCTGGTAGTACTTGCCCTCGGCGCCGAGGTGGTACTTCACGTCGCCGCTGCCGTGTGCCTGCGACGGGTTCAGGTTGCCCTCGAACTCGGTGAAGATCTTCGAGTAGGGCTTGCCGACGATGTTGGCCAGCACGTTCAGGCGGCCGCGGTGCGGCATTCCGACGACGACCTCGTCGAGGCCGTACTCGGCGCTCTGGTCGATGACGCCGTCCATCATCGGGATGACGGCCTCGGCACCTTCCAGCGAGAAGCGCTTCTGCCCGACGTACTTGGTCTGCAGGAAGGTCTCGAAGGCCTCCGCGGCATTGAGCTTGGACAGAATGTACTTCTGCTCGGCCACCGGTGGCTTGACGTGCTTGATCTCCACCCGATCCTGCAGCCATTGCTGCTGTTCGGGTTCGAGGATGTGGGTGTACTCGACACCCACGTGGCGGCAGTACGAATCACGCAGGATCGACAAGATGTCGCGGAGCTTCATCTTGTTCTCGCCGTGGAATCCGCCGACCTTGAAGCTGCGATCGAGATCCCACAGCGTCAGCCCGTAGGTGATGATGTTCAGGTCGGGATGGGAGGCGCGCGCATCCGAATCGAGCATCAGTGGATCGATGTCGGCCATCAGGTGACCCCGATTGCGATATGCCGCAATCAGTTCCAGCACCCGTGCGTTCTTGTCGACTTCACCTTCGGAGATGTCGCGACGCCACCGGATCGGCTCGTACGGGATGTGCAGCGTCGTGAACATCTCGTCGAAGAAGTCATCCGAGAGCAACAGCTCGTGGATCTTCCGCAAGAAGTCGCCGGACTCGGCGCCCTGGATGATTCGGTGATCGTAGGTCGAGGTCAGGGTCATCAGCTTGCCGACACCCATCTCGGCGATGCGTTCGTCGCTGGCGCCCTGGAACTCGGCGGGGTACTCCATCGCGCCGGCGCCGATGATGGCGCCCTGGCCCTTCATCAGACGCGGGACCGAATGCACGGTGCCGATGGTGCCGGGGTTGGTGAGCGAGATCGTGACTCCGGCGAAATCGTCGCCGGCGAGTTTGCCTTCGCGGGCACGGCGGACGATGTCCTCATACGCGGCATGGAACTCGGCGAAGTTCATGTTCTCGCAGCGTTTGATGGCGGCGACCACCAACATGCGCGACCCACCCTTGCCGGGGAGGTCGATGGCCAGGCCGAGGTTGGTGTTCGCAGGTGTGACGATGTTCGGCTTGCCGTCGACCTCGGCGAAGTGCCGGTTCATGTTGGGGAACGACTTGATCGCCTGCACGATGGCGTAACCCAGGATGTGGGTGAACGAGATCTTGCCGCCGCGGGTGCGCGCCAGATGGTTGTTGATGACCGTCCGGTTGTCGATCATCAGCTTCGCCGGGATCGCACGCACACTGGTCGCGGTGGGGATCTGCAATGACGCAGACATGTTCTTGGCGACCGTGGCCGCTGCGCCGCGCATCACCTGAGAAGAATCCTCGGTGGCGGCCGGGGCAGCCGGCTTCTTTGCAGTGGGCTTCTTCGAGGCGGTGTTGTCTTTGGTGGGCGCAGGTGACTTCGCCTTGGCCGGGGCCTTGGGTGTCTCTGCCTTCGCCGGAGGGGCGGTGGTGGCCTTGGCCGAGGGTGGTGTGGTGGTGGCGTTGGATCCGTCGCGACTGGTCTCCGACTGACCCGCTGCGGCCTTGCTCGCGGGCGTGGGATCGACGGCCGGCTTGTTCGAACCCGAACCGTTGGCCGCGGCGGCGGGCGTCGTCTCGGCGGTGCCGCCGGTGGTTGTTTTTGCCCCGTTGGCCTCGGCGGCGTAGTTCTTCAAGAACTCATGCCAACTCGGATCAACCGAGGTCGGGTCTTTTTGGAAGCGCTGGTACATTTCCTCAACCAGCCACTCGTTCTGTCCGAAGTCTGAAATCGAACTGCTGCTCACGGCAGTATCTCGCCTCAATTCATTAATTGGTCGGCGTGCGTTTCCGACCTACGTGCGTTTGCGAAGTCCCAGATAACAAGGTTAGACCCCAGTGGACTACGAGGCTATGCCGGTTGGCTGCCTTCGTGGCGTGGGTCACTTGGTTCGACCTCATCGGGTGTGATACCAGCAGTCCACAAAGCACGGTACCGACCATTCAACAACAGCAATTCCCGATGTGTTCCGAGTTCGACGATACGTCCGTCGGACACCACCGCTATGCGATCGGCGCGGGCCGCGGTGGCCAGTCGGTGCGCGACGATCACCGACGTCCGGGACCCGGTCAGGTGACGTCCGGCGGCCAGTACGCGGCGCTCGGTCGACTGGTCCAGGGTGGCGGTGGCCTCATCGAGCAGCAGCAGGTCCGGGTCGACGAGTTCGGCGCGGGCCAGGGCGATCAGTTGCCGCTGCCCCGAGGACAAGCCCTTGCCGCGTTCCCCGATCGGATGGTTCATCGCCCCGGGCAGGCCCGCGATCATCGACAGGGCCCCGACCGCCGACGCTGCCGCTGCGATCTCGTCATGGGTCGCATCCGGCCTGCCGTAGGCGATGTTTCCGGCCACGGTCCCGGTGAACAGGTGCGGTTCCTGGGGCACCACGCCGAGGCGGGACCGGTAGTAGCCGAGCCGGAAGTCGCGGATGTCGGTGCCGTCCATCCGGACCGAACCGGTGGTCGGGTCGTAGAAGCGGGCGAGCAGTTTGACGATGGTCGATTTGCCGGCACCGGTCTCACCGACCAGTGCCAGGGACGTCCCGGCGGGCAGATCGAGGTCGACCCGCGACAGGGCGTCCCGGGTCGCACCGGCGTACCGGAAGGTGACCTCGCGGAGCTCGGCATGGCCCTCGAAACCACCCGGCGGCGGTGAGATGGTCGTCCCCGGTCCGCCGTCACGTGACCCGTAGCTGTCCGGGCACTGCACACTGCTGCGGGTCGCCAGCAGGTCGGAGATGCGGCGGAGTCCGACCAGCGCCTGCTGGTAGCTGTCGAACACCTGGGACAGCTGTTGAACGGGACCGAAGAGCATTCCGAGATAGAGGACAAAAGCGACGAGCGTGCCGGCGCTGGTCTGGCCGCGGGCCACCTGATGGGCGCCGACCGCGATGATGCCGGCGGTGGCCAGATCTGCCATCAGTGTGATGAACGGGAAGTAGATCGAGATCGCCTGCTGGGAGACCATCCGGGCCCGGACGTAGGTCGCGGCGCGGGTGGTGAAGCGGGCCATCGCGAAACCTTCGTGGCGGTAGGCCTGCGTGGTGCGGACACCGCCCACGTTCTCTTGGAAGTCGGCGTTGACCTCGCTGATCAACTCCCGTGACCGGGTGTACGCACGCGAGCTGATCCGGCGGAAGACGATCGTCGCGATGATGATCGGCGGGAAGACCACCAACATGAGCAGACCCAGCGACAGATCGGTCAGGAGAACCGCCACCCCGACCCCGACGATGGTCAGGGTGCTGACAATCGCCGACGACAGCCCGGTCTGCAGGAACGTCGATAGTGCATCGACGTCGGTGGTCATCCGCGTCATGATGCGCCCGGACAGTTCCCGTTCGTAGTAGTCCAGCCCGAGACGTTGCAGGTGGGCGTAACTGCGGACGCGCAGGGCGTAGAGGACGCGCTCGCCACTTCGGGCGGTGATCACCGTCATCACCGCGGCGGCGAGGAATCCGATGGCCACGGCCACGAGTCCGAGGCCGGTGGCCAACCACAGGCGACCCGACTGATCGTCGGTCGCGCCGTCGATCCCGAACCGGGCGATGGTCGGAAACGCCAAACCGACGAGGGTGTCGATCGAGATGCAGACGACCACCGCGGCCAGCAGCCATCGAACGGGCCGCAACAGCTGACGCAGCGAGAAGTCGGGACGGTCCCGCCGGATGTCGCTGTCGTCCACGGGCGGCGATTCGTCGGCGGGCGGCAGGGCGGCCACGGATTCGAGGAGTTCGGGTGTCGCGGGCATGGCACCGAGTGCTCCCGCGACGCCGCCACCGCCACCGCGACCCCGGCCGCCGATCGCGTTGGTGACCGCCCGGGCCGGCTCGACCGCGTCGGGTGCGTCGGCCGGCCACAGCGCCGACGTGTCGAGCGCGGGGTGGTCGAGAAACGCTTCGTCGGGAGAATTGTCGTCGGCGAGTTCGCCGTCGAGAGCGTCGAGGTCGGTGGTCATCAGCGCGCGGAACTCGGAACACCGCTGTGTCAGTTCGGCCTCGGTTCCGATGTCGATGATCCGGCCGCGGTCGAGCACCGCCACCCGATCGGCCAGGGACAGCGTCGATCGGCGATGGGCCAGGAGCAGCATCGTGCGGGTGGAGGTGCGCAGGTGGGCAAAGATCTTCGCCTCGGTCTGGGCGTCGACCGCCGAGGTGGCGTCGTCCAGGATCAGGACGCGCGGGTCGGTGTACAGCGCTCGCGCCAGCGCGATCCGCTGTCGCTGACCGCCGGAGAGGGTCAGTCCGCGCTCACCGACGATGCTCCGGAAACCGTCCTCGAGTGCGCTGACGAAACCGGTGGCCTGGGCCTGGGCGGCGGCCTCGACGACGCCGGCCGGGATGGGACCGTCCTGGTCGAACTTGCCGACGTGGGCGTTCGGGGCGATGTTCGCGGCGACGGTGTCGGAGTACAGAAAGGGTTCGTCGAACACCACGCCCACAGCGCCGCGCAGCTCCTGGGTCGCGATGGTGTCGATGTCGTGGGCGGTGCGGGCGCCCGGCGCGTCGGATGGTCCCGGCGTCGTCAGCTCCACCGAACCCGAGTCAGGGCGATAGAACCGGTCGGCGAGCATGGCCAGCGTCGATTTGCCGGAGCCCGGGGTCCCGACGACCGCGACCACCTCACCGGGCGCGATGGACAGATCCAGGTCATGCAGGACCGGTTGGGTGGCGCCGGGGTAGGTGAACGTGACGTCTCGGAGCTCGAGTCCGAGTGGACCGTCGGGCAACAGTCCCGTCGCCGCCAGACCTGGATCTGCCGGTTGGTCGATCACGCCGTACACGCGTTCGACGGCGGCGCGGGCGAGCTGTGCGGAGACGATCAGGGAGGTCAGGACACGGGCCAGCCCGGTCATCGTCGTGACGTAGGTGGCGAAGGCCAGGAAGGTGCCGATCGAGATGGACCCGATCATCGTCAGGTATCCGCCGAGCGCGATGATCGCGACCATGCCCAGTTGCGGCACCGCGGCCAGCACGGGTGCAAAACGAGCGTTGACCTTCGCGGCCCGCAGCCGAAGTGAATAGAGGCGCCTGCCATACCCGACGAGTTCGTCGACCGCGCGATCTTCCTGACCGAATCCCTTGACCACCCGGACTCCGGTGACGGTTTCTTCGACATGCTGTGCCAGATCCGCCGCGGCCTGCTGCGCCGACCACGTGGCCGCGAACATCCGTCTGCGGCTGTTGAACGCGATGACCGCCACCAGGGGGATGACCAACAGTGCGACCACGGTCAGCACCGGCGAGAGCCAGAACATCACGCCGATGGCGAGGACCACCTGGAGTGCGGCTCCGAGTGAGAGCGGCACCATCGCGAGCAGACCTTGGACGAGTTGCAGGTCGGTGATGGACCGCGAGACGACCTGACCGGTGCGGATCTGGTCCTGCGCGGCCCCGTCGGTCCGCAGCACCGACTCGAGGACCGAGAGCCGCAACGAGTTCTGCACGTTCAGCGACAGTTTGCCCGCGGTCAGCCGACGACCGTACTGGCACCCGTATCGCACGAACGCCAGGACCACCATGACCAGCGCGATCGCACCGATGGTGTAGCCGTGGCCGGCGACGCCGGTGGCCTCGTCGATCGCCGCCTTCGTCAGCAGTGGAATGCAGAGGTCGATGACCACTGCCAGAGCGGTGACACCCAGGGTGATCGCCACCAGCCGCCGGTGGCGCAGGCATTCGCCGGCGAGCCGTCGGATCCAGCCGGGTCCGGCCGAAGCGGTGTGTGGTCGGGTCAACTAGCGCTCGGCCCATCGCCGGAGGTGGGGATCTGCGGGTTGTCCGCGGCATGTTGTGGGTTGCCCACGGCGTAGAGGGGGACATTCGGGTCACGGACCGGCCAGTAGGGCGGCGGTGGTCCGAAGACCTGCCGTGAGTTGTTCACGATGATCCGGCCCAGTGCGCGGTTGCCCACGCCGCCGATGACCGCACCGAAACCGGCGGGGAGCAGTTTGCCCGCGGCCAGTGGCAGCTTCCGGAGCGCGTACTTCTTGAAGTAGGTGCGGAGCAGCTTCTGGTTGAGCGTGCGCAGGACCGGCGCGGGGATGAATCCACCGAACGCCCTGGCCAGGGTGCCGGATTTGGCGCCCAGTGAATCCCGGACCACGGCAAGACCGGACTCGCCCAACGCCACGGTCAGGACGAGGGCCTTGCGGCGTTCCCGGTCGTGGAGCGGAACGCCGTGGACCTCGGCGATCGCCAGTGACAACAGCGCCGACGCCTCGATGAAGAAGGCGGTCTCGGCGCCCAGCGAGGCGAGCGACACCATCGTCCCGATGCCGGGGAACGCGGCCGCCGCACCGACCGCGCCACCGGAGCCGGTGACGGCGAGCAGGAACCGGCTCTCGAGGCGTTCGATGATCTGGGCGGGGGACTCCTGCGGATGCTCACGCCGAAGGCGCTGGATGTATTTGGTGACCGCGGGCGCCTGCAGATGCTGGGCGTGGTCGACGAGTGAGTCGATCATGCCTTCGGTTTTGCGGGTCGCGCCGATCGCATTGCCGTTGCCGATCGACGAAAGTTGCTTCTTTGCCACGTTTTCAAGCTCCTTGTCCGGCGGGTACACGTTCGGTGGGCAGCGGTGGCGGTGGTGGGGTCCCATCGCCGAAGGGGCGGCCACCGAGTTGTTCGCGGTGATGGTCGCTGCGCCAGCCGGACAGGTCGGGACCGCGGGGCACGATCCGGCTGGGATTGATGTCGCTGTGGACGATGTAGTAGTGCGCTTTGATCTGGGTGAAGTCGATGGTGTCACCGAACCCGGGCGTCTGGAACAGGTCGCGGGCGTAGGCCCAGAGCACCGGCATCTCACTGAGCTTGGAACGGTTGCACTTGAAATGGCCGTGGTAGACCGAGTCGAAGCGGACGAGTGTGGTGAACAGCCGGATATCGGCCTCGGTGATGGTGTCGCCCACCAGGTAACGCTGCCCGCTCAGCCGTTCCGACAGGTCGTCGAGGCGGGCGAACAGCCGGTCGTAGGCCTGCTCGTAGCTGTCCTGGCTGCCCGCGAATCCGGCCCGGTACACCCCGTTGTTGACGTCGGTGAAGATCGCGTCGGTCACCTCGTCGATCTCGGCGCGCAGGTTCTCCGGGTAGAGGTCCGGTGCACCCTCTCGATGGAAATCGACCCACTCGGTGGAGAAGTCGAGGGTCATCTGCCGGAATTCGTTGGTGACAACGGCCCCGGTGGGGATGTCGACGATCGCCGGCACGGTGATGCCGCGAGGATAGTCGGGGTAGCGGGTGAGATAGGCCTGCTTGAGGCGATGGATCTTCAGGACCGGGTCGATGCCTCCGGGGTCGAGATCGAATGTCCAGCTGTCGGCGTCGTGGGTGGGTCCGCACATGCCCATGGACAGGGCATGTTCGAGGCCGAGCAGGCGGCGCACGATCATCGCGCGGTTGGCCCACGGGCAGGCCCGGGCGACGACCAGGCGATAGCGACCGGCCTGGGCCGGAAACGTCTCACCGGCAGGACCGATTCCGTCCCGGGTGATCCGGTCGTCGATGTAGTTGGTGTCGCGCACGAACTCCTGGCCGACGGTCACGTAGCCGCCGGGCACATTCCCATCGGGCACGCTTCCGTCGGACGAACTTTCTTCGGAGGTCCTCGCCTGAGTGCTCATCGTTTTCCAGACTAGCCGTCCGGAAAAGGTCTGGGCATGAGCTCTTTCTCGCGGTATATTCCGCACGGAGTATTCGGCGCCGAATAACGGTCTGGGGTATCTGTATGGACGCTCGACCAGCAGTGGCAGCCGCGGCGTTGACACCGTTGGGCGTCATGGTCCTCGGGCTCCTCGTCGAACAACCGATGCACCCCTACGAGATGTTGCAGACGCTTCGAGCGCGCAAGGAAGATCGGTTCGCAAAACTGCGGCCGGGTTCGCTCTATCACACCGTTGGTTGGCTCTGCTGTCGAAACTTGTTGCAGGTCAGTGATGTTCATCGAGACGGGAACCGACCGGAGCGAACGGTCTACGCGGTGACAGGGGAGGGGCGCAAGGCGTTGGAGGGTGCGCTCGTATCCATGCTGCGCACTCCGGCCACGGAGTATCCCGCGCTCTATCTGGCTCTGGCAGAGGCCCACACCCTGGGTCGGCACGAGGTCGTGGCGCTGCTCGACGAACGTCTGACGATCATGCGCGCCGAGCTCTCGGACATCGCGGCAGCAATGTCCGAAGCTCTCGGACAGGGGCACCCGGAGATGTTCCTGCTCGACGTCGGGTGCCGACGGGCAGTCCTCGATGCTCAGATCAGCTGGCTGGAGCAGCTGCGTACGCGGCTCGCGACCGGGGAATTGATGTGGCTGCCGGAGTACTTGCAACTGCGAAACGCCGACCCCCGGCAGGGTCGTGAAGACATCACCGGGCTGATCGCCCGGTCAGGGAACGAGGTAAGCAGTGAGTAGTCCCACCGCGGAGACCGACGCGCCGATCACCACCAGACCATGGCCGGCGCTCGGCGCGCTGTGCATCGGCTTCTTCATGATCCTGGTCGACATGACCATCGTTGCCGTTGCCCAGCCGGCCATCCAGCAGGCCCTGGACACCGACGTCAACGGCGTCATCTGGGTCTCGAGCGCCTATCTGCTCACCTACGCGGTGCCCATGCTCCTCGCCGGCCGACTCGGCGATCGCTTCGGACCCAAGCGGATCTACCAGCTCGGGCTGATTGTCTTCACGCTGGCGAGCATCCTGTGTGGCCTGGCGCAGTCGATCGAGATCTTGATCATCGCCCGCGGGCTCCAAGGCGTGGGAGCCGCGCTGATCACCCCGCAGACCATGGCCCTGATCACCCGGATGTTCCCGGCCGACAAACGTGGTGCGGCGATGGGCGTGTGGGGCACCGTCGCCGGAGTGGCGACGCTGGTCGGACCACTCGCAGGAGGAATCCTGGTCGATGGTCTGGGCTGGGAGTGGATCTTCTTCGTCAACGTGCCGGTCGGCGCGATCGGCTTGGTGTTGGCCTGGAAGCTGGTGCCCACGGTGCCGACCAACAAACGCAACTTCGATCTGATCGGTGTCGGACTCAGTGGTGTCGGTCTGGCCGCTCTGGTGTTCGCCATCCAGGACGGCGAAAAGTACGACTGGGCCGGGTGGATCTGTGCCCTGATCGGCGTCGGTCTGGTGCTGATCGCCCTGTTTGTCTACTGGCAGCACAAGATGGTCACACTGCGACCCGGATCCCAACCGCTGGTTCCGTTGAACCTCTTCCGTGATCGCAATTTCTCGCTGGCGAGTCTGGGCATCGCGACGATGGGCTTCGCGACCGCGGGCATGATGGTCCCGCTGATGTACTACTTACAGCTCGTCGGTGGCCTGTCCCCGACCGAATCGGCGGTGTTGACGATTCCGATGGCGGTCCTGACCGGTGTTCTGGCCCCGATCGTCGGTCAGCAGGTAGACCGGATCCACCCGCGGTACATCATCACCACGGCCTTCCTCCTCAACGCGATCGCGATCGGCTGGATCGCCGTGATCGCGACCCCGACCACACCGATCTGGCAGTTGCTCCTACCGGTGAGCCTCATGGGTGTCGCGAGCTCCGGCATCTGGGCGCCGCTGGCGGCGACCGCCACCCGGAATCTGCCGATGAGCAGTGCCGGAGCTGGGTCTGGCGTCTACAACACCACGCGCCTGATCGGTTCGGTGCTCGGCAGTGCGGCTGTCGGAGCCCTGATCCAGACCCGTCTGGCAGCAGAGTTGCCGCAATTCGGTGGCAACTCGATGGACGATGTGACCGGGCGTCTGCCCGAACAGGTGCGCGATGGTTTCGCGACGGCGATGGGGCAGACGCTGCTGCTGCCCGCGGCCGCATTGCTTCTGGGTGTGGTTGCGGCGCTGTTCTTTGCCCGACCTCGGCATATGGGCGCATCAGGTGATCCGGATCCGACCCCGCCCACGCCGGGGGAGGCAAAGATGTCCGACATCCCCGCCGGCGGTGGCGTTTGACGGAGCTGCGCGGGCGGGATGTACTGGGCGACATGCACAGTGACGTCCCGGGCCCGCGCCGTCTGTCCGTAGAGGATCGTCGGGCACAGTTGGTGGAGAGTGCCCTGGCATTGGCCGATCGCGGTGGGATGAGCGCGGTGACCGTGCGCGGCGTCGCCGAAGAGGCCAAAGTCTCACTGGGCGTTGTGCATTACTGCTTCGACGACAAAGAGCAGCTCGTCGCGGCGATGATCGAGAAGGTGATCACCGAACAACTCGAGGCGCTGACCGGTTCGATCCCGACCGGCACCCTCGAGACCGGCCGAGATGCGTTGCACACCTGGGTCGAGGAGGCGCTCACCGGGGTGTGGCGCCGCGCCGCGGAATTCCCTGATCGCTGGTTACTGATGATCGAATCGATGCTGTTCTCGTTGCGGCAGCCGAGCGGTTCGGCCTCTGCCGGTCAGGCTCTGGTGCAACATCAGACCGCTGAGAAGTACGGGCGCGCTTACCTATCGGAGATCGGTGAGCGCTGTCAGATGAAGTGGGACATCGATGATCGAACCCTGGTTCGGTCCGCATTGCAGATGCTTTTCGGAACAGTGCAGTGGTGGCTGGTCGATCGCGACGATGCCGCTGCACGCAGGTCACTCTCGCTCGTGGCCGGCCTGATCGCCGACTCCGCCTCACCCAGGTAGCTCAGCCGGCCACCGACACCGCGATGGTGTGCAGGCCGGTGGCTCCATCCGGAACCGACGGCGCCTGCGCCTCGATCTGTGGCTGACCGTCACCGTCGATGGACCGGACGGTCAGTTCATGTGTGCCGGGTTGGGCGTCCCAGTCCCATTTCCACAACCGCCAGGCGTCGAGAAGATCCGGTGCCAGGGCCTCGGCGTCGTTCCACGGGCCGTCATCGACGCGGACCTGGACCCCACGGATGCCGCGGCCCTGGGCCCAGGCAACGCCACCCACCGTCACCGGTCCGGTGGCCACCGAGGAGTTCGGCCGGGGTACGTCGATCCGAGAGCTGGTCTTGATCGGGCCCTTCTCCGCCCAGCCGAGTGTCGTCCAGTAGGCCCGGGCCCGATCGAACCGGGTGACCTCGAGCGACACCACCCATTTGGTGGCCGAGACGTACCCGTACAGACCCGGAACCACCATGCGCACCGGGTAACCGTGCTCGACGGGCAGCGGCTGTCCGTTCATACCGACCGCGAGCATCGCGTCCCGGTTGTCGGTCAGCGCGGTCAGGGGTGTGCCGGCCGTCCATCCGTCCGCGCTGGTGGACAGGACCATGTCCGCGTCGTCCGCCGGTCCGGCGAGGGCGAGCAGATCGCGGAGCCGGTAGCCGGTCCATCTGGCGTTGCCGACCAGATCTCCGCCCACACTGTTCGACACACACGTCAGCGTCACCACCGCGTCGAATGCCGTGTGGTCGCGGCGCAATTGACCGAGGTCGATGCGGATCTCGCGGTCGACCATCCCGTGGATCCGCAGCGACCATGAATCGCTCTTCACCTGGGGGACGGTCAGCGCGGTGTCGATGCGATAGAAGTCCTTGTTGGGGGTGATGAACGGGGTGACGTCATCGAGGTCCGGCGCGACGGTGGTCACCGTGTTCGCGGCGGACGGCAGATCGAAGGCGGCGCGATCGGCGCCGACGGAGCCGGTGGTGCGCCACAGCATCCACCCGCCGAGTCCGGTGACCGCGACGGCACCACCGACGGTGGAGACCCCGACCAGGAACTGTCGTCGTTCGACCTCCGGTGCGACGCCGCGTGTTTCGTGCTCGTCGGTCGACTGATCCAAATGTGGCGTCACAGCTGTTGCGGCGCTTGGGGTGCCGGGTTGAATGCGACGCATGAGGATGTGCAGCGCGATCATCGCGACGGCAACGCCGAGCAAGGTGGGCAGCGCCCAGGTCCACGCCGCGGTCGGCCGGTCCAGCGCGGCAGCGATCCCGACGGCGCCGACCACGCCGAAGATCACCGGTCCGGCCGGCGGTCGCTTCAGTTCGGCTGGCCCGGCGAGGGCTGCGAGCAGTGCCATGATCGCCGCAATCGACATGAGGAGGACCGGTTTGTCGGCGGTGCCGAATGTGTCGATGGCCCATTCACGCATCGACGCGGGCGCGCCGTCGATGACTGCGGAGCCGACCGCGTGAAGCGGGGCCGCGCCGCGATCGACCAGGAGTGCGCAGAGGTAACCGACGCCGACACCGAGCGCGGCAGACAGGACTCCGCTGATCGTCGCGGCGAGCGCACGTTCACGCGGGGAGAAGGACATGGGATCAGTATCCCCTCGCCGGAGCCCGGTCGGCGGCCGGTGAGTTGCACCGGGGCCGGAAGAGCCGCTGACCGCGGACTCGCGTTTGTTGACGACTGTCGTACGATATGACCCTTGCTTCGGGGGGTTGTGGGGGAGGAACGCAGATGTTGCCAGAGGCGGTTCCCACCCGGGCCGATCGAATGCGCGACGTCGTCGCGGCGGTTGCGCTGCTGGTGTCGTTGGGTCTGGACTGGAACGCCGACTCGGTTGCGTTGCTTCGGGTGGACGCGGCGCTCATCACCGGGATCTCGTTGTTGTCACTGCTGTTGCCTGCGGCAAGTCGGCGGGGGCTGTTCGGGCCGACCTGGTCCCCGGCGCGGTTGCGGACGGCGAAACTGGTCGCCGGGGTGCCGTACCTGGTTCTGGTGACGGTGTATTTGTTCTGGGACGTCCTGAGCCGATGGCTCGAAGTGTCCTACGGCAGTACCGGTTTGGGTCCGGCGGTGTGGATCGGTCTGGTCGGGGCGGTGTTGGCGGCCCAACCGCGCCGGTCGGATCTGTTCGACCTGGCTCCCGGCGCCTCCTCGCGGGCGGGTCTGCAGGCGCGGTTGGTGTTGATCAGTCTCGGAGTGCTGTTCACCGTGTCGTCCGTTGCCGGCGCGTCGACCTCGGTCTTTCGCTTCTTCGACGGCATCGATGCGGTCGCCGGGCTCCGGGTCGGGGTGCTCAACCCATTGGTCGATGCACTTGCCGCCCTGGTCTGGCTGGTCATCATCGGCCGGCTGATCTGGGCCGCGGCGGTCGGCAGACCGGGTGCCGGATTGGCACTTTCGCTGCCGGCCTGGGCGGTTGCCGGATGGGCGATCATGGTCTCGTTGCCCGCCATGCCGTACCTGTCGGTGGACACCGTGCAGTTGTCCCACCTGGGTCTGGGCCTGCTCGGTGGGATCGGGGCCGCCGCACTGTCGCCGGCGTTGCCCACCCGTCCGTCGTGGACCCAGGCGCAGTACTACGGGCCGCCACTGGGTCTGGTGGCCGCGGTCTCGGCATTGTGGGTTGCGTTGTCGGTGGTTCGGCTCACGCTCTATTCCGCGTCGGCCGCGACACTCGGCGCGCTGTTGTTCTTCACGATCGCCCTGGCCGGGGCAGTGCTCACCCGAGATCGGCTGTCCGGCAGCCATGCCGACCAGCGCAAGACCCTGCTGCTGCTGGCGGTGATCCTGTTCGCCTGCGGGCTCGCCGTCCTGCTCCTGATGAGCCTTCGGGTCGACTGGAACCAGCCCGCGCCGATGGCATTGTGGCTCAACGCGGTTGTCGTACCGGTGTTCATCATCTGGCGAGAAGCCCTCGCGCCGGCGATGTTCGGACCGGCGGACACGCCGGACACGTCGGATGGGTTCGGTCCGTGGCACCGCCACGACAGCGGTGCGACCGGAAGGGAAACGGCAGCTTCGCCACCGCAGGGCCCGCGATGAACCCCGACGACCGCGTTGTGTCGGTGCAGCCCCGGACCGGACTGTTCAAGGCGCTGCTCGTGGTCGTGGTGGTGTCCGCGCTGGCGGTGTGCGGCTTCCTGATCAACCGGATACTGGTGTCCGGGGTCGATGGCGCCACCTCCGCGACCGAATCGGTCGAGGAGTTCCTCGATGCCCTGGAAGACAAGGACTGGACGAGGCTCGGTGTGCTGCTGCCACCGGACGAGACCTATCAGCTGGCCGGATTGCTCGAGGATTCGGTGGACGTTCAACGCAAGGCCGGTCTGTCGTCGGACACGGTGGCCGACCAACTCGACGGCGTCGAGATCGATGTGTCAGATCTGTCGGTGTCGTCGCAGGCCCTTGGCGGCGACCTCGCGAAGGTCTCGATCGATCGCGCCGAGGTCGTGGTGACGATCGACGCCGGGACGGTGCAATCGGTCGCCGAACAGATCCCTGCCCTCGACACCGGCGAACGCGGCCCCATCGAGGTCACCATCTCGATCGACGGTCCATCCGTCGGCTATTCGCTGACCACCGGCACCGACCGGGATTCCGGCAGGGACACAATGCTGCTCCGGGGCGACGAACAGTCCCCGTTCCTGATGTCGGTGCGACGGGACGGGAGTTGGTATGTCAGTCCGGCATTCACCGCAGCCCAGTACATCGCAGAGGAATCAGGGTGGGAAACAGTCGATCCCGGCCAATCGCAGATCACCTACGACTCACCGCGGGCCGCAGCCGACGGGTTTGTCGACGGATTGATCAGGACCATCGAGACGTCCGACATCAACCATGTCGCCGACGCGATGGGTGGTGTGGAATCCCGCCTGCTCAAGGCCTACGCCGCGGGTATCAACGGCGAACTCGGTCCGGACGCCGACTTGGGGTTCGCTGACGAGATCGCGGTGCAGATCGAGGACATCGCGTACAGCGTGAGCCCCGGTGAGGACGGGCAGGCGCGCGTGAGGGTCGACCGGATCCGCGCGACGGCCCGTGACGGGGACGCCGTTGCGGACATCGTGTTCGACGGGGACTGTCTGAGCACCGATTCGGCCGCGGACAGCGAGGGGGTCTGCGTCTCCGGGGGTGGTGGCTTCGCCGCCGGGCTCTATTCGGCACTGGGTCACCTGGTGGCGGTGCCGGCCGACGGTGGCTGGAAGATCAGCCCGGTCGCGACCGGCTTCGACTGGATCGGGATCATCCAGGAGCAGATTGCCGGACTCGACGGCGATCTGCTCGCAGCGCTCACCCGGATGGATTTCTCCAGGATCGTCGATCGGGAGCCGGCTGCCGGCCTCGGGCCCGACGACGAGGTCGTCGTCGAGGTGGAACCGGTCAGCGACGCGATCAGAGCCGGGATCGCGGTTATCGAACCCGCGCCCGCGGGCGACCTGGTGGAATTCTCCTGTTCGGCGCAGGCGGTGCCGGGTTTCTGCGAGATCGTGGTGGTCGACGCCGACGGCGGGATACAGGGCCGGGAGAGTCTCTACGACGACGGCGGCTCACAGTACGGATACGAGGTGACCGCAGGCACCCGCGTCATCGTGTTGGCGGTCGCCGGAATGGTGACGGTGGACAGCGAGCGGGGCTGATCGGTCGGTGACCCACCGCGGCAGGTCCAACGCTCTGTCGTAGCGCCCTCGTAGGATCGTCGCAGTTGCCGACGAAACCCCCCGAGAGGAGTCACCTGTGAGTGTCGCGCTTCCACTGTTCGAGCCCGCCACCGAGGTGACGTTCATCCACACTGCCGACTGGCAGTTGGGCATGACCCGGCATTTCCTCAAAGGCGATGCGCAGGCGCGGTACACAGCTGCCCGTCAAGAGGCGATCGGCCGGATCGGTCAGTTGGCATCGCAGCATCATGCCGAGTTCGTCCTGGTGTGCGGCGATGTGTTCGAGGACCGGCAGGTCTCCTCCCGGGTGATCCGCCAAAGCCTCGACGAACTGTCGCAGGTGCCGGTTCCGGTGTATCTGCTGCCGGGCAACCACGACCCGATGGACGCATCGAGTATCTACAGCTCCCGGGTGTTCACCGAACACCTGCCGACGAACGTGCACGTTCTGGGCACCCCCGGTCCGGTGCAGGTGCGGCCGGGCATCCGGATCATCGCGGCGCCGTGGACCACCAAGGTGCCCTTGTCGGATCTGCTGGCCAGGCAAATTGACGGTCTGTCGCCCGGTGAGGACATCCGAATCGTCGCCGGCCACGGTCGCGTCGACTACCTCGCACCCGATTCCGACGATCCCACGCTGATCGGTGTCGGCGATCTGGAACGGGCGATCGACGAGGGACTGGTCGATTACGTGGCACTGGGGGATCGGCACTCGGCCACCGAAGTCGGTCGAACCGGGCGCATCTGGTACTCCGGTGCCCAAGAGGTCACCAACTACGACCACAAGGAGTCCGATCCGGGGCAGGTGCTGGTGGTGACGCTCACCCGCGGCGCCGGTCTGCCCGGGCAGGATCCCGACGCCGGCCCGCAATCGGTGACCGTGACGCCGCATGCGGTGGGCCAGTGGTCATTCCGGACCATCGAGCACGACGTGAACGGCGCCGACGACATCGTCGAGCTGCGCCACCGGCTGGACGCCATCGACAACAAGACGCGCACCGTGGTCCAGCTCGCGCTGTGTGGTGCGGTGACCATCACGCAGCGGGCAGAGCTCGACGAGATGCTCGATCAGTTCGCGGACAGGTTTGCCGCCCAGACGTTCTGGGCCTTGAAACACGATCTGGTGATCCGGCCTGGACCGGATGATTTCGACCAGCTGGCCCTGAGCGGTTTCATCGGCGATGCGGTGGCCGAGTTGTCGAGCGTCGCCGTCGGCCCCGATTCGGAGGCGGCCACTGCACAGGAGGCACTGGCCCTTCTGTTCCGGTTGGCAGGGGATCGCCGGTGAAGCTGCATCGGCTGCGGCTCAGCAATTTTCGGGGGATCGTCGAGCGAGAGATCCATTTTGCTCCTGTGGGCGTGACGGTTGTCGAGGGCGCCAACGAGGCCGGCAAGTCGTCGATGATCGAGGCGCTGGACCTGCTGCTGGAGACCCGTTCCGACAGCAAGAGCACCCGGGTGCGGGCGGTGGCGCCGGCCGGTGTTGATGCCGGCAGCCTGGTGGAGGCCGATATCAGCTGTGGCCCTTACCGATTCACGTATACCAAACAGTTCAACCGGGCGGCTCGCACCGAACTGGTGATCCACGAACCGGCGCCGGAACAACTCAGCGGGCGCACCGCTCATGACCGGGTCTCCGAAATCCTTGACGGTGCGGTCGACATGGGATTGTTCAAGGCGCTGCGCCTGATGCAGTCTGCCGACCCGTGCGTCGGTGATCTCGGTGGGAGTTCGGCGTTGTCGCGGGCTCTCGACGCCGCCGGCGGTGCAGTCCATTGTGACGTCGAGGGTGCCGAGGGTAATGCGGTCCTGATGGATCGGGTCCGGACCGAATACGAACGATATTTCACCGCGTCGCAGGGTCGGCCGTCCCGCGAATTGGCCGCGGCAGCCGCCGATTTGGATGCCGCAAAGGCCCGTCATGCCGAAATGGTCGCGGTCATGGCCGAGATTGCAGGCGATTCGTCCAGACTGGATTCGCTGACCGACTCGCGCCGGGAGGTTGCCAACGCCGTGGAATTGGCCACGGTCGAGTTGGCGGCTTTGAGTTCGGAACGGGAGCAGGCCGCCGGTCTGCAGGGCCGCCACCACGATGCGCGGCAGGCGGTGCGGTTGATCGGCCAAGAACTCGCGTTGCTCGACCGCGACGTGGCGGCCCGCGCCGAGATCGACCGGCAGATCGCCGACCGCGACAGCGGTATCGAGGGCTCTGATCGGGCGCTCGAAGAACTGCGCGAAAGACTCGACGACTGTGTCCGCGAGGTCGAGGCGGTCGATCAGCGTCTCGAGGCCGCCCGCCGCAACGACGTGGAGGCAACCGAGCAGGTGGCGGCGGCACGTGCGAGCGCGCGCCTCGACGGCGCGCGGGCCCGCCACCGCGAACTCGTCGGCGTTCTCGAACGTGTCGACCGGGTACATGCCGAATTGGCGCGTTGCCGCCGCGAGGTGGCGTCGGTGGCCTACGGCAGCAAGGAGATACCGGTCGCCGAGGCGCTTTTGAACGACGTGGTGGTTGCTCGCGCGCAGGCCGAGGCCGCAGCCGCGACGATGTCGATCACCCGACTGGGCGACGGGGTCGTCGATGTCACGAGGAAGTCGGATGCCGACGGACCGGCCGCCGGCGATGCCGAGTTCGCCGTCACCGGTGAGACCGTCGTCGAAGTGGCGGGTGTGGTTCGGGTGGTGGTCTCGCCCGGCGCCGAGTCGGCGACGCTCGCGCACCGCGTGACTCAGGCGCAGCGGGCGCTGGCCGGCTTTTTGTCCGAACGTGGTGTCGAGGACGTCGCGGAGCTTCGAGCGCTTGTGCGACGGCGTGAGCGGGCACAGAGCGCGCTCGAGGCTCAGCAGGCGCAGCTCGCCGGGATCCTCGGTGATCACGACGAGGTTGCCCTGCGTGCCGAATGTTCCGAACTCGGTGAGCGTCTGGGTGGGACCGATGCCCGGTCCGAGGACGCCCTCGATGTGGCAGAGGTCGAGCAGGCATCGAATCTGGCGGCCGCCGCCGTGGCCCGACTGTCCGAGACTGCGACCGGGTTACGCAGCCGCCGAAGCGGTCTCGATGCCGAGATGCGCAGGCTGGGGGACAACGCCGCAGAACTTCGCAGGCAACGTGACGAACTGCAGGTGCAACGCGCCGAGTTGACCGAGTCTGCCGATGACGCCGACCTGGCGCGCCGCCGCGGCGACCTACTCGCCCAGCTGGCCGAGGCCGAGCGGGCGCTGGTCCAGATCGACGCGCAGATCGCCGACGCCGATCTGGAGACCCTCGAGATGCGGTACGCGAACCAGGCTGCGGTGGTCGAGCAGGGACAACCCAAACTCAAGTCGCTCAGCGATGAGATCAACGAGCTCCGAGCGCGCATCGACATTCGGCGTGACGACGGCAAGCTCGATCAACTGCACCGGGCCGCAACCGAATTGGAGAGTGCGCAAGCGGAATATTCTAGGGTCCAGATGCGGGCGGATGCTGTTGCGCTGTTGATGAAGACACTGGAACGTCACCGGGACAACACCCGGCGGCGATACGTCGCACCCTTTTCCGATCAGATCCTGCGTCTCGGGAAAGTCGTGTTCGGCCCGACATTGCAGATCGGTGTGGACGAGGAGCTGCGCATCACCACCCGAACCCTCGACGGCGTGACAGTCGACCACGAGTCGTTGTCCGGGGGAGCCAAGGAACAACTCGGCATCATCAGTCGGCTGGCCTGCGCAATGCTGGTCGACCCGGTCGACGGTGTGCCGGTGATCATCGATGACGCACTCGGGTACACCGACCCGGGCCGATTGGCGGGCATGGCCACCGTTCTCGGGCATGCCGGCCGGCAGACCCAGGTGATCGTCCTGACCTGTACCCCGGCCCGCTATTCCGGTGTCGGGGGAGCGCAGCTGGTGGCCGTCTGAGACCAACTCGTCCTGGCGTTTTGGGTTGGCCGAGTCTGATGCGCTACGCTGATCCTCGCCCGATGAGCCCCCGTAGCTCAGGGGATAGAGCGTCCGCCTCCGGAGCGGAAGGCCGCAGGTTCGAATCCTGCCGGGGGCACTTTTCTTCTTTCTGGCGTGACCCTTTTTTCTTTCCGCGTCACGTCGATTCCCGGCCGAGATCCCGTTCGCCAAACTCGCTGAGCACGCGGACTCGGCGGTTCACCGTCGCGACGTCTTCAATGCTGTTGTGGTTCACCTAAAGTCGCAGATGGTCCGTCAGGCCATCGTCCGGGACTTGTGCAGCAGATCCTTCGTGCGCATATAGTTAGTGCAATAACTATGTCGGCACGAGCAAAGAGGTGTGATGTCTGACGAACTGCTGATCGAGGGCGACCCGTTGGCCCTCGAACGTCAGGTCTGCTTTGCACTGGCCGTGGCCAACCGGACGGTCCTGGGTGTCTACCGGCCGCTGCTCGAACCACTGGGACTGACCCACCCGCAATACCTGGTGATGCTGGCGCTCTGGGAGCGGGCGCCGATGTCGGTACGTGAGATCGCCGAAGCCCTGCGGCTCGATTCGCCGACCCTTTCGCCACTGCTCAAGCGGTTGGAGACAGCCGGATTGATCACCCGCACCCGCAGCGTCACCGACGAACGGCAACTGGTTGTCGAACTCACCGAGACCGGCCGCGAACTCCGGACCCAAGCGGAGAAGATCCCGTTCGCAGTCGTCCGGACGCTCGGTGTCGACCTGGACGTCCTCGAAGAGCTGCACCGGGTCCTGGGCACTGTAAACCAGGCGGCGGAAGCGGCCATCGCCACCGGCACGATCACCCTGGAACCTTAGGGTTCCAATGCATTTCAGGAGCAACAAGATGACGCAGCGCAGACGGCCGAACCCGTGGCAGTGGATCGCTTACAGCTGGGGGCGCAAGCTGCCCGACGAGTTGCAGGATTGGGTCCGGCACGACCTGACGGGTCGCTGGCGGGTTCCGCGGCACCTCCTACGCGGAATGATCCCGTTCCTGCCCGTCTTTGCGCTGTTCCTGCTCTTCCCGGGACCGATCTATCTGCGACTGGCGATGATCCTGCTGGGACTCATCCTGGCGTTGTTCTACTGCAGTGCCTACATGCAGATGAACCGGGAGCACCGGCTCGAACTCCACGGCCTGCCCTCTGACCTCGAGAGTCCCGAACGGGTCCGCAAGCATGACGCCAACCGGGCTGCCTACGAGAAGATCCACGGCCGCAGCGTCCCGGTGCAGCAGCGGCGCAATCTGCGCTGAGGCGCCCCCCGCGAGCAACACAAAGCCCCTGTCCGGCTTCGGACAGGGGCTTTGTCGTGCGGGGCTGATCGGACGCTTGTCGCGGTCAGTTCATCGGAAGTGGTGCCGCGCCCCGACTCTCGAGCATCTTTGTCATCGTCTCCGACTCGGCACTCTGGACGTTGATCATCTGCTGGGCCAGTTCACGGACGTAGTCCTCGCTGACATGGTCGGGATCCACCGCGTACTCCATCATCCCGATACCGCCCTGATGGTGGCGCAACATCAGTTGCAGGAAGTAGATGTCGAGCTCGCTGCCCTGTAGGGATCGCAGCTTGTTCATCTCCTCGGTGGTGGCCATCCCCGGCATCAACGCACCGGACATCGCCATGTCCATGCCGGACTCCGTGGAACCCTCCTCGGTGGACCCGCCGTGTCCGTGGCCGGCCCCGCCATCGGTCATCCAGGCCATGCGATCGCCGGAATTGTCGAGGGGGTAGTCCCAGCGGGTCAGCCACGACTGCATCTGACCGATCTGATTGACCTGCGTCGTCAGGATGTCGTAGGCCAGGCTGCGGACCTGCGGATCACTGCCGCCGTACACCTCCAGCGTGGCCATCTCGACGCCCTGCTGGTGATGCGCACTCATGTCCTGCGCGAAACCGACCGCGGCGGAATCCCCCGCGGGCCGGTTGCCGTCGCCATCATCGCCGTCGAACGTGGTGCGGAGCAACAGCCCCACCACCACTCCGACGAGCAGTACTGCGACGGCACCGAGGACGAGCACCGCGGTCTGCTGACTCCGATGACCGCGCGGCGTATCCCGATCGGTGGCGTTCCGATCGGTGTCGTCGCGGGGGCCCTCGTCCGGTGCCGTCATCAGCCTGCCGGGTTCGGCGCGGTCGGAACCATGCCGCCTTCATCGGTGGCCTGCGTGGTGCCGGCGCCGTCCATCTGGATCGCGTCGGCCGGAAGCGGACCGACATCGGCGGGCGGCGGGTTGCTCGGATCGAAGGATCCGGGGATCGCCGCACACTGCGCGCCGACCTCGGGATACGCGGTCGCGTCCGGGTAGTCGGGGTAGACCCCGGTGTTGCTGTTCTGGCGCAGCGCCTCGATGAACTGGTTGACGCGCGGGTCGCCGGCGGAGTCCAGCTTGAGCTGGTGGCCCCAGGACTGCAGCGAGATCGGCCGGTCCAGCGTCGGGTACGGCGAGAGCAGCATGTAGGACTCACCCTCGACCTTCGACTTCAGGATGTCGAGGTCGCCGGGGGCGATGGTCTCGGGGTTGTAGGCGATCCAGACCGCACCGTGCTCGAGCGAGTGGACCGCGTTCTCGGTCCGCAACTCGTTGGGGTAGACGATGCCGGTACACGTCGCCCACACGGCGTCATGCGGCCCGCCGAACGGCGGCGACTGGTCGTAGGCGACCCGCTGGGTCGGCTCGACGTGCTGACCGGCCGGGTAGTAGATCTTGGTGACGCCTTCGATCTTGTCCGAAGGATCCGGATTCGAGGAGGACGGCGTGTACTGCGCGACCTCCTGCTTGTCCTCGTACTTGGGGATCAGATAGATGGCGAGTCCGGCGACGATGAGCAGGACCACCAGTACTCCACCGACGGTGCCCCACGGGACCTGACGGCCACCGCCGGCCTTGACCACCGGTATCTGACCAGCCTTTTTCTTCTTCCCGGAGCCCGCGGGCCTCTTCGGGATGTTGCCTTTGTTCTTGGCGTCAGCCATGGATCTCTTTCGGTGCAATTCTATGGAGAGCGGACGTCGCACTGCCGACTTGGTCACCGGCGATATGAGAGTCTACGTGGGCGTCTTCACCGGGCCGAGTGTTGACAAGAACCCACCGACCGCTCCGGCAGTGACCGGTGTCAAGCCAATGCGATTGTCGTTGGACGTCGGTCGGCCAATAGGATGGTGCATCGTGACCCCCGCCGACCTCGCGGTACTCCTGCATGCCGCCACCTCCACAGTGCTCACCGACCACGGACTCGACGTGTCCGCGTTGCCGGAGTCTGTTGTCGTGGAACGCCCACGAAATCCTGAGCATGGCGATTACGCCACCAACATCGCGCTCCAACTCGGCAAGAAGGTCGGAGCCAATCCCCGTGAGCTGGCCGGATGGCTCGCGACCGAGCTCATCTCCCGCGACGGTATCGCCACCGCCGACATCGCCGGACCCGGCTTCGTCAACATCCGCCTGGCCGCCGATGCGCAGAACGCGGTCGTCGCCGACGTCCTGACGGCCGGTGACGCCTACGGCACCAGCGAGCACTACGACGGCCTGAAGGTGAACCTCGAGTTCGTCTCGGCCAACCCCACCGGCCCCATCCATCTCGGTGGCACCCGCTGGGCCGCGGTCGGTGACGCACTCGGCCGGGTTCTGTCGGCCGCCGGTGCCGCGGTGACCCGCGAGTACTACTTCAATGACCACGGCGCCCAGATCGATCGTTTCGCGCGATCGCTGCAGGCCGCCGCGCTGGGTGAACCGACCCCCGAAGACGGCTACTCGGGTGCGTACATCAACGACATCGCGGCACAGATCGTCGCCGAGGTACCCGATGTGCTCGATCGCCCGGACGCCGAACGTCTCGAGACGTTCCGCTCGCGCGGCGTGGACCTGATGTTCGGGCAGATCAAGAAAAATCTTCATGAGTTCGGCACCGACTTCGACGTCTACACCCACGAGAACAAGATGTTCGAGTCCGGCCAGGTCGACAAGGCGATCGCCGAGCTCAAGGCCAACGGCAACCTGTACGAGAACGACGGTGCGTGGTGGCTCCGTTCCACCGCCTTCGGTGACGACAAGGACCGGGTGGTCATCAAGAGTGACGGTGAAGCCGCGTACATCGCCGGCGACATCGCCTACTTCAAGGACAAGCGCGATCGTGGCTTCGACCTCTGCATCTACATGCTGGGCGCCGATCACCACGGCTACGTGGTGCGACTGAAGGCCGCTGCAGCCGCGCTCGGTGACGATCCGGACCGCTTGGAGGTCCTGATCGGCCAGATGGTCAACCTGGTCAAGGACGGGCAGCCGGTCCGGATGAGCAAACGCGCCGGAACCGTGATCACCCTCGACGATCTGGTCGAGGCGGTCGGTGTCGACGCCGCCCGCTATTCGCTGATCCGGTCCTCGGTGGACGTCAACATCGACATCGACCTGGACCTGCTCGTCAGCCAGTCGAACGAGAACCCGGTCTACTACGTGCAATACGCACACGCCCGGCTCTGCGCCATCGCGCGCAACGCGGCGGCGTTGGGTCTGGTCGCCTCCACTGATCATCTCGAGTTGCTGGTCGATCCGGCCGAAGGCGATCTGATCCGAACCCTCGGCGACTTCCCGGCAGTGGTCGACACGGCTGCGCAACTGCGTGAACCGCACCGCATCTGCCGCTACCTCGAGGCGCTGGCCAGTACCTACCACAAGTTCTACGATCGGTGCCGCGTGCTGCCCCAGGGCGACGAGGAACCGGCCGACATCCACGCCGCCCGGTTGGCGCTGTGCGGCGCCACCGAGCAGGTCATCGCCAACGGTCTGGCGATGGTCGGCGTCAGCGCACCGGAGAGAATGTGAGCGCCAACCCGGTAGGCCCGCTTCACGCGGAGCTCCTCGCCGAACCCCGGCTTGCCGAACGTCCCAACAGCCCGGCCGATCTGGCGCAGTTGCCGGCCAACGTCTACCCCCAGGGGACTGATCGCGACAGCAACGACGTCGCCCGGATCGGCGGCATCCCGGTGACCGAACTGGCGCAGACGTATGGAACGCCATTGTTCGTCATCGACGAGGACGACTTCCGGGCCCGTTGCGCCGCGATGGCCAAGGCGTTCGGTGCCCCGCAGCACGTGCACTACGCGTCCAAGGCGTTTTTGTCGTCGGAGATCGCGCGGTGGGTCAATTCCGAGGGGCTCTCGCTGGACGTCTGCTCGGCGGGGGAGCTGACCGTTGCCCTGCGCGCGGGATTCCCGGCTGACCGGATTGCGCTGCACGGCAACAACAAGTCGGTTACGGAACTCGAGTTGGCCGCCTCCTCCGGTGTGGAGCACGTGGTGCTGGACTCGATGATCGAGATCGAGCGCCTCGATGAGATCGCCGGCCGCCTCGGCGTGGTCCAGAACGTCCTCATCCGGCTCACGGTCGGTGTCGAGGCCCATACCCACGAGTTCATCTCCACCGCGCACGAGGACCAGAAGTTCGGATTCTCCCTGGCCGGTGGCATGGCCATCGACGCGGTTCGCCGCGTCTTCGCGACCGAACACCTGCGTCTGGTCGGACTGCACAGCCACATCGGATCGCAGATCTTCGATGTCGACGGATTCGAACTGGCCGCACGCCGGGTGCTGTCACTGGTGCGCGATGTCGTCGCCGAATTCGGGGTCGAGAAGGCCGCCCAGCTCTCGATCCTGGATCTCGGTGGTGGACTGGGTATCTCGTACCTGCCGTCCGACGATCCGCCGCCTGTCGAAGAAGTTGCCGACAAGCTCGCGGGCATCGTCGAAACCGAATCGGCGGCCATGGGGCTGCCGACGCCGACCATCGTGGTCGAGCCTGGTCGCGCGATCGCCGGACCGGCCGGTGTCACGCTGTACACGGTCGGCACCGTCAAAGACGTCCAGATCTCACCGGGTGGGGCCCATCGCCGCTACGTGTCCGTCGACGGCGGGATGAGCGACAACATCCGGGCCGCGCTGTACCAGGCGGAATACGATGTGCGCCTTGCCTCCCGGATCTCGACCGCCGACGCCGTGGTCAGCCGCGTGGTCGGAAAGCACTGCGAGAGCGGTGACATCATCGTCAAGGACTGTTGGCTGCCCGGCGACGTCGGACCCGGAGATGTTCTCATGGTGGGTGCGACCGGTGCGTACTGCTACACGATGTCGAGCCGCTACAACATGGTGACCCGGCCGGCCGTGGTCGCAGTGCAGGGCGGTGCATCGCGGGTGATGCTGCGGCGCGAGACCATTGAAGATTTGTTGAGCTTGGAGGTGAACGAATGACGGAGAACGGCACGCGCGCCATTGGTGTTGCGGTACTGGGAATGGGCAACGTCGGTACCGAGGTGGTGCGCATCCTCACCGAGAACGCCGCAGATCTGACGGCCCGCGTCGGTGCACCGCTGGAAATTCGTGGTGTGGCGGTCCGCGACCTGGCCAGGTCTCGCGGTATCGACCCGGCGCTGCTCACCGACAAGCCCGAAGAACTGGTCGCACGCGACGACGTCGACATCGTGGTGGAGCTGATGGGCGGTATCGACCCGCCTCGCATGCTCATCCGGGAGGCATTGCAGAGCGGCAAGTCCGTGGTGACCGCGAACAAGGCGCTGCTGGCCGACTACACCGGCGAGCTCGCGACGGCCGCGGCGGCGGCAAAGGTCGACCTCTACTTCGAGGCGGCAGTGGCCGGCGCGATCCCGGTGATCCGTCCGCTGATGCAGTCGCTCGCCGGTGACACGGTGACGAAGGTGGCCGGAATCGTCAACGGCACCACCAACTTCATCCTCTCGTCGATGGATGCCGACGGCAGCGACTACAACGAGACCCTCGCCGAGGCGGGCCGACTCGGATATGCCGAAGCCGATCCGACGGCCGACGTCGAAGGTTACGACGCTGCGGCGAAGGCGGCGATCCTTGCCTCGATCGCGTTCCATTCGCGGGTGACCGCGCTGAACGTCTATCGCGAGGGCATTTCGAGCATCACCGCGGACGACCTCGCTTCGGCGCACGCTCTCGACTGCACGGTGAAATTGCTCTCGATCTGCGAACGGATCGTCGATGAAGATGGAACGCAACGGATTTCGGCGCGTGTCTACCCCGCGCTGGTTCCGTTGGAGCATCCACTCGCCGCGGTCAACGGCGCCTTCAACGCAGTGGTCGTCGAGGCGGAGAACGCCGGCCGATTGATGTTCTACGGCCAGGGCGCAGGCGGTGCCCCGACCGCATCGGCAGTATTGGGAGATCTGGTCATGGCCGCACGGAACAAAGTTCACGGTGGGCGCGGCCCACTGGAATCGACCTACGCGTCTTTGCCGATCGCCCCGATGGGTGATGTGCGTACCCGCTACTACGTGTCGATGCGGGTTGCCGACAAGCCCGGCGTTCTGGCAACGGTTGCCGGAGAGTTCTCCTCGCGCAACATCAGCATCTCCACGGTGCGCCAGGAAGGTGCCGGCGCGGATGCCCGCCTGGTTGTGGTGACCCATCGTGCCCCGGATGCGGCGTTGTCGGAAACCGTTGCGGCGCTGGAGAAGCTGGATGCGGTGTTGAGTGTTTCGAGTGTTTTGCGACTGGAGGGTACCAATGAGTGAGTCAGCTGCTGTGCACCGTGCATGGCCGGGTCTGATCGAGGCCTACCGGGATCGGCTCCCGGTCGGTGACGACTGGAAGGTTGTCACCCTCCTCGAAGGCGGCACCCCGCTGATCAGTGCCCCGCATCTGTCCGAGATCACCGGCTGCGAGGTGTATCTCAAGGTCGAGGGCCTCAACCCGACCGGTTCCTTCAAGGACCGCGGAATGACGATGGCCGTCAGCAACGCCGTCAACAACGGCAAGACCGCAGTCCTGTGCGCGTCGACGGGCAACACCTCGGCTTCGGCCGCGGCGTACGCGACCCGGGCCGGGATCACCTGTGCGGTGCTGATCCCCGAGGGCAAGATCGCGATGGGCAAACTCGCCCAGGCGGTCATGCACGGCGCGAAAATCATTCAGGTGCAAGGCAATTTCGACGACTGTCTCGAGCTCGCCCGTAAGGCGACCGCAGAGTTCTCGCAGATCGAGTTGGTCAACTCGGTCAACCCCGCGCGGATCGAGGGTCAGAAGACCGCGGCGTTCGAGATCATGGATGTGCTCGGCCGGGCCCCGGATGTGCACGCACTGCCGGTCGGCAACGCCGGGAACATCACCGCGTACTGGAAGGGCTACACCGAATACCACCGCGATGGTGTTGTCGGTTCGACGCCGCGGATGCTCGGTGTCCAGGCTGCCGGTGCTGCGCCGCTGGTGACCGGTGCCCCGGTGAAGGATCCCGAAACCATCGCCACCGCAATCCGCATCGGCTCTCCGGCCAGCTGGAACCAGGCCGTGGCGGCCAAGGACGAGTCCGGCGGCCAGTTCCTCGCCGCCACCGACGAAAAGCTCCTCGAGGCATACCGGCTGATCGCCGGCCGTGAGGGGGTCTTCGTGGAGCCGGCGTCGGCCGCGAGCGTGGCCGGCCTGCTGGCCGCACGCGCAGACGGCTGGATCTCCGCAGGTGAATTGGTGGTCTGCACCGTCACCGGCAACGGTCTGAAGGACCCCGATACCGCGTTGGCGGGCATTCCGCCCGTCGAGGCGATCCCGGTCGACCCGGTGGCGGTCGCTGCCGCACTCGGGCTGAACTGATGATCAGCCGGCCGCCCGCCGCGCCGAACGTGCTCGCGAGTTGACGGGCGCGAAATGAACCCTGTTCTGCCTGTGGGTCTGCAGGCGAGCGCTCGCGTGCCCGCATCTAGTGCCAATCTCGGCCCCGGCTTCGATTCGCTGGGTATCGCGCTGGGTATCTACGACGACGTCTCGGTGACCGTCTCCGGCCCCGGCCTGCGGATCAGCGTGAGCGGCGAAGGTGCCCAGGGGGTGCCCCTGGACGAACGCCACCTGGTCGTTCGTGCGATCAACCGTGGTCTCGAGGCGGCCGGTGTCACGGCGCCGGGTCTGGATGTCGAGTGCCGCAACAGCATTCCGCACTCGCGTGGGCTGGGTTCATCGGCATCGGCAGTTGTCGGGGGACTGGCCGCAGCGGCCGGACTGGTGCGTGCGGCGGGGGTCGGCACCCCGTTGTCGACCGATGCACTCGTGCAGCTGGCCTCGGAGTTCGAAGGACACCCGGACAACGCCTCGGCCAGTGTTCTCGGCGCGGCCGTGGTGTCGTGGTCGGAGGGCGAGTGCGGTGAGGCCGCTGCGGCGCTGGAGACCGACGCGCCCCGTGCGGTGCGCTACTTCGCCCGAAAGCTCGATGTCCATCCGTCCATCCGGGCGTTTGTGATGATTCCGCAGGTCGAGTCGTCCACGGCCGTCACGCGCGGGCTCCTGCCCGACGCGGTCGCGCGGGTGGACGCAGTCTTCAATGTCAGTCGTGCCGCACTGACCGTGGTGGCGCTGACCACCGACCCGGACCTGCTGCTCGCCGCCACGGAGGACCGGCTGCACCAGGACTACCGCGCCCCGGTGATGCCTGCCACCGCGGAGATGGTTCGTTGGCTACGGGAGCGGAGTGTTCCCGCCACAGTCTCCGGCGCCGGCCCGACCGTGCTGGCGCTTACCACGTCGCCCATGCCCGCCGGATCGTCCGAGAAGGCGGCTGAACTGGGATTTGTGATCGACGAGGTAGAGATCGCGCCGGGAGTAGTCGTACACTGAGAAGCGGCCGGGTCAGCTGGCTCATCTGCTGTCAGGGAACACGCCGTCATCGATGGGTGTTGCTCATACTGTTGATCGTGGTTAGCATGTACCCGTCCAGCCGCGAAAGTTTCACCACGCGTGCTTCTCACAAGAAATGTGAAATTCTACGGTCAGAGCCCGCGGGCGTCCTTCCGTGAAATCGAAGCGCGGCATACGACACAAAAGCCTAAAAGACCGCTCCAAATAGCGGCACCTCTCACCTGGTCTGCGGGTGCGAGAAACACTGCCCCCGCGAATCTACCGGCGGGGGAAGGAAAGGATATCCGTTGACGGATACGGACCTCATC
Organism: Williamsia sp. z34; assembly: GCF_059553395.1. Classification (NCBI taxonomy): domain Bacteria; kingdom Bacillati; phylum Actinomycetota; class Actinomycetes; order Mycobacteriales; family Nocardiaceae; genus Williamsia; species Williamsia sp. z34. The sequence goes on from NZ_JCANWW010000013.1 coordinate 116,956, forward strand.
ACTGCACAGGGTGCGGAAAACACACTTGACCTCGGCGGAGTCGATGCTCCGAAGGCCGAACGTCGTCGTGGCACCGGACTGTCGGGGATGGTTCTCACCGAGTTGCGCGGCCTCGCCGGCGAGCTCGGCATCAAAGGCACGTCAGGTATGCGCAAGAGCGACCTGATCGCGGCCATCAAGGAGCGTCAGAGTGGCTCCACCGCTGCTGCTGCGCCTGCGAAGACCAGGGCAACGGCCGCCAAGGCGCCCGCCGAGAAGACGTCGGCCAAGACCGAGTCCGCCGCACCGGCCGAGGCCGTGCAGGAGACCAAGAAGGCTCCGGCCACCAAGGCCGATGCCGAGGCGGCTCCGGTGGAGACGGCTCGCCGTGAGCGGCGCCGTGGCGCCTCGACCGACAGCGCGGAATCGGCGTCGAAGGACAGCGGTTCCGACGCTCCGGCGCAGGTCAGCGCCGAATCGGTTGACGACAACGAGTCCGGCGATGGTTCCGATGGCCGCCGTCAACGTCGTCGTGGACGCGACGGTCAAGATCGTACGGCCACGAACCGGGACGGTCAGAGCGGTGCTCGCGACAACCAGGGCGGGCGCGACAACCAGTCCCGTGACAACCAGTCCGGCGGACAGAACCGCGACAGCGGGCAGAACCGGGACAACCGGGGCGGCGATACGCGCAACGCAGACCGCGACAACCGCGGCGAAAACAACCGTGGTGGCGACAACCGCGGCGAAAACAACCGTGGCGAAAACAACCGTGGTGGCGACAACCGCGGTGGCGACACCCGGACCGCCGATCGCGACAACCGTGGCGACAACCGGAACGCCGGCAACCAGAACAGCGGTCCGCGCAACAACAATCGCGACAACGGTCCCGACGACGACGGAGACGGTGACGGCCGCGGACGGCGCGGACGCCGCTTCCGCGAGCGTCGTCGTGGACGCGATCGGACCGACGGTCCCGGTGGCGGCGGCGAGCCGCAGGTTTCCGACGACGATGTGTTGCAGCCGGTGGCGGGCATTCTCGACGTCCTCGACAACTACGCATTCGTGCGGACCTCCGGATACCTGGCCGGGCAGAACGACGTCTACGTGTCGATGAACCTGATCCGCAAGAACGGACTGCGTCGCGGTGACGCGATCACCGGTGCGGTAAAGGTCGCCCGTGACGGCGACCAGTCGAATCAGCGGCAGAAGTTCAACCCGCTGGTCCGGATCGACTCGGTGAACGGTGCCGACGTCGAAACCGCCAAGCGGCGACCGGAATTCAACAAGCTGACCCCGCTGTACCCGAACCAGCGACTGCGTCTGGAGACCACCAGCGATCGGATCTCTACCCGCGTCATCGACCTGGTCATGCCCATCGGCAAGGGCCAGCGTGCGCTGATCGTCTCGCCTCCCAAGGCGGGTAAGACCACGATCCTGCAGAACATCGCCAACGCGATCTCGATCAACAACCCCGAGTGCTACCTGATGGTGGTCCTCGTCGACGAGCGGCCTGAAGAGGTCACCGACATGCAGCGTTCGGTCAAGGGTGAGGTCATCGCTTCCACCTTCGACCGGCCGCCGTCAGATCACACCTCGGTCGCCGAGCTCGCGATCGAGCGGGCCAAGCGTCTTGTCGAAGACGGTAAAGATGTTGTCGTCCTGCTGGATTCGATCACCCGACTGGGACGCGCGTATAACAACGCCTCCCCGGCGTCGGGTCGAATCCTCTCCGGTGGTGTCGATTCCACGGCGCTGTACCCGCCGAAGCGTTTCCTGGGTGCGGCCCGCAACATCGAGAACGGTGGTTCCCTGACGATCATCGCCTCGGCACTGGTCGAGACCGGTTCCACCGGTGACACCGTGATCTTCGAGGAGTTCAAGGGCACCGGCAACGCCGAGCTCAAACTCGATCGCAAGATCTCGGAGCGTCGGGTGTTCCCGGCCGTCGACGTCAACCTGTCCAGTACCCGTAAGGACGAGTTGCTGCTGTCGCCCGAGGAGTTCTCCATCGTGCACAAGCTGCGCCGGGTGCTCTCCGGATTGGATTCGCAACAGGCCATCGACCTGCTGGTCAGCCAGTTGAAGAAGACCAAGAACAACATGGAGTTCCTCATGCAGGTGCAGAAGACCGCAGCGGGGAACATGAAGGACGACTGAACCCGTCCCCAGACCTGACGACAAACCCACCTCTTCCGGTCCGGAAGAGGTGGGTTTTTTGTTTCAGCTCTCGGGGACGGTGCCCGGTCCCGGATCGAACGGTGGGGGATCGGCGGGGTCGAATCGTCCCGGTACCGTCGCGCACGTGGCACCGGGTTCGGGATAGCCGGTCGCCGAGGGGCTTTCGTCGTACACACCGGGCTGCGTGTTCTGCCGGGTGGCGGTGATGAACTGGTCGATCCGCTCATCGTCGACATCGCTGACCTTGAGCTGGTGACCCCAGGACTGCAGCGATATCGGCTGGTCGAGACCGGGAAACGGGGACATCAGCAGATAATTCAGGCCATCGACGCGCTGCTCGAGTTCGGCGATGTCGTCGGCGTCGAGGTCGTCGGGGTTGTAGGTGACCCAGACGGCGCCGTGCTCGAGGGAGTGGACGGCATTCTCGGTGCGGATGGCAACGGGATAGACCACACCGGTGCAGGTTGCCCACACCGAGTCGTGGCGCCCGCCCAGTGGTGGGGTGTACGTGTACTTCACCTTTTGGCTGTCGGTCACGTGCTCGGCGGCGGGGTAGTAGACCTTGAGGACACCGTCGATCTGATCGGTCGGATCAGGATTGGAACCGGTCGGTTCGAACTCCCGGGTCGAACTGCCGGCCGATTCGCCACCGGTGGTTGCTGCCAGGGGTTCGCCGTTCTGCGACGAACTGCATGCGCTCAGGCCGATGACCAGTAGCAATCCGGTCGCCGCGAGCTGTACCGCTGGTTTCACGTTCACACCTGTCTGATCGATTGTGATCGGCGTCGATGCCGGGCCACCGGGCCACCATCCTGTCAGAACCCCCCTACGGGGTCAGAACGGTCAGGTCTGGGGTTTGGTTTCGGGAATCGTGCCCGGTCCGGGTTCGAACGGTGGGGGATCGGCGGGATCAAAGGCATCCGGTACCGCGGTACAGCTGGTTCCCGGGGTCGGATGTGCGGCCGCGGTCGGATCCTCCGGGTATACGTTCGACTGCGCGTTCTGCTTGGTCGCGGTGATGAACTGGTCGATCCGGGGGTCGTCCGCGCTCTCGACCTTGAGCTGATGTCCCCAGGACTGCACGGAGATCGGCTGATCCAGACCCGGATACGGCGACATGAGCGTGTATTCCACCCCCGCGACGCGCTCGGCCAGCCTGTCGACGGTCTCGGCGTCCACATCGGGGTTGTACGTGATCCAGACGGCGCCGTGTTCGAGCGAGTGGACGGCGGTTTCACTGCGGATCGCCATCGGGTAGACCACGCCGGTACATCCGGCCCAGGCCCAGTCGTGGGTTCCACCGAAAGGTGGTGCATGTGTGTATCGCACCTTTTCCTCACGCTCGACATGGGCCGGCGGCGGGTAGTAGACCTTCAGCACGCCGTCGATCTGATCGGTGGGATCGGGATTGAGTCCGCTCGGCACGAAGTCCAGGAGCGAGAGACTGTCCGAGGCCGACGGTGATGCGCCCTCCGAACTTCCCTCGGCACTGTCCGATTGTGTGGAACTGCAGGCCGTCAACCCGATGGCCAGTGCAAATGCAGTTGCTGCGAATCGTCTCGCGTGTGTCACCGTGATACCTGTCCGGCCGGAATGAACCCGGGCGCGTCGTTGTTGTTGAGGTTATCGTGCCGCCAGAGCGGACAGACCTTCAACTGGTACCAGCGATTCGCAGGTCGGGAGGCTGTTCTGGCATACTGAGCGGTCGAGTCCGGTTCCGGTTCACACCTGCGATCCGCGTAGGTGACCCGGCGACCATGAAAGGGACCCCAGAAATGAAGCAGGGAATTCACCCCGAGTACGTCGAGACCACTGTGGTCTGCGGCTGCGGGAACACTTTCCAGACCCACTCCACCCAGGTGTCGGGTCGGATCAACGTCGAGGTCTGCTCGCAGTGCCACCCGTTCTACACGGGCAAGCAGAAGATCCTCGATACCGGTGGCCGTGTTGCGCGCTTCGAGAAGCGCTACGGCAAGCGGGCCGCTGCAAAGAAAGACGCAGCAGACAACTAGCTTGTACAACCGGCGTCTGACTCTGCCCTGCGGCAGGTCAGGCGCCGGTTTCTTTTTTCTTCAACAGCCCACTTCCGGTCACCCGCTCTCCATTCGGGTGTCGTAGCCACACCGTCAAGGAATCAGGTCATGAGCATTTCCGATCCGTCCGCGATCGACGACATCCTTGCCGAGCATGCCGGCCTGCAGAGCCAGATGTCCGACCCGTCGTTACACGACGATCCGACGGCCGCGCGGCGGGTGGGCAAGCGGTTCGCCGAACTCGCGCCGATCATGGCGACCTACACAAAGCTCCAGGCCGCACAGGACGATCTGGAAGCAGCGCGCGAACTCGCGGCCGACGACAGCGCTTTCGCCGCCGAGATCCCCGAACTCGAGCAGACTGTCGCAGCCCTCGATCAAACGCTGACCGACCTGCTCTCCCCACGCGACCCGCACGACGGCGACGACGTGGTGCTGGAGGTCAAGTCCGGCGCCGGTGGCGAGGAGTCGGCGCTGTTCGCCTCCGATCTCGCGCGGATGTACCTCAAATACTGTGAGCGACAGGGCTGGAAGGCCCAGATCCTCGGTGTCACCGAGTCCGACCTGGGCGGGTACAAGGAGGCCACCATCTCGATCAAGTCGAAGGGTGACGGTCCGGACGGTGTCTGGTCCCGGTTGAAGTTCGAAGGCGGCGTGCATCGGGTTCAGCGCGTCCCGGTCACCGAATCGCAGGGTCGCATCCACACCTCGGCCGCCGGGGTCCTGATCTACCCCGAACCCGATGAGGTCGAGCGGGTCCAGATCGATGAGTCCGATCTGCGGGTCGACGTCTACCGCAGCTCCGGCAAGGGCGGGCAGGGCGTCAACACCACCGACTCCGCGGTCCGGCTCACGCACCTGCCGACCGGGATCGTCGTGACCTGCCAGAACGAACGTTCACAGCTCCAGAACAAGGCCAGGGCCATGCAGGTTCTCGCGGCCCGGTTGCAGGCCGCTGCCGAAGAGGCCGCCAACGCCGAGGCCTCGCAGGGGCGGGCCGCCCAGATCCGCACCGTCGACCGCTCGGAGCGCATCCGCACCTACAACTATCCCGAAAACCGGGTCACCGACCACCGGATCGGCTACAAAGCGCAGAACCTCGACGCTGTGCTCGCCGGTGACATGGACGGGCTTCTCGACGCGCTGGCCGCCGCGGATCGTCAGGCCCGCCTCGAGGCGGAGTGAACGCCAGGGCTCTTCGCCGGGCGGCCGTCGCACAGCTGACCGCGGCCGGTGTACCGAGCGCGCAGGTCGACGCCGGTTTGCTGTTGGCGTTTGTGCTGGACCGCTCGGTCGGAGAACTGATCGCCGTCGACGACCTGTCCGATGCCGAGGCCACCCGCTATCGCGAACTCGTCGATCGGCGTGCGCAACGTGAACCGCTGCAGCACATCATCGGCCACGTCGCGTTCGGGCCGATCGAGATCGAGGTCGGCCCGGGGGTCTTCATCCCGCGGATGGAAACCGAACTGCTCTACGCGTGGGCGGTGACCCAGATCGAGGACATCGCCCGCCCCGTGGTCGTTGATCTGTGCAGCGGCAGCGGCGCGCTCGCACTGGCCGTGGCGGCGACCCACCCCGGTGCGCGGGTCCATGCGGTCGAGATCGACGACAACGCCCATGAATGGCTGTCCCACAACCTGTCCCGGATGCCCGTGGAGGTTCGCGAACGGGTCACGGTCCACCAGGGTGATGCCGCCGACCCGGACATCTTGCCGGGGATCGTGGCCGACCTGGTGGTCTCGAACCCGCCGTACATCCCGGAGGGTGCAGACCTGCCGGCCGAGGTGGCCGACCACGATCCCGCGCTGGCGTTGTTCGGTGGAGCCGACGGCATGTCGGTGATCACACCGATGATCTCGGTTGTCGCGCGGATTCTGCGACCGGGTTGCGCCGTGGGGATCGAGCACGACGACAGCACCGGTGACCTGGTGATGGCGGCGCTCGGGGACAGCGGGCACTTCGACGCGATCACCCAGAAACCCGATCTCGTCGGCCGTGCGCGATTCGTCACCGCCATGCGTCGCTGATCGGAGACCGTCAACGTGCAAGGATGGACGCCGTGAGCACTACGTTCGATTGCAGCAATCCCGGATCCCGGTCCGCCGGCCTGCGCGCCGCGGTCGGCGCCGTCAAAGGCGGACGCCTGATCGTCATGCCCACCGACACCCTCTACGGAATCGGTTGTGACGCTTTCGATTCCGAGTCCGTGAACAGTCTGCTGGCCGCCAAAGGCCGGGGTCGTGACATGCCGGTGCCGGTCCTGGTCGGCTCCTGGTCGACGATCGACGGACTGGTCCTGTCGGTGTCACCGACCGCCCGCGAACTGACCCGCGCCTTCTGGCCCGGAGGTCTGAGTCTGGTTGTGCACCAGGCGCCGTCGCTGGCCTGGGATCTCGGTGACACCCGCGGCACCGTGATGCTGCGGATGCCGCTGCATCCGGTGGCGATCGAGGTGCTGCGTGAGGTGGGTCCGATGGCGGTGTCCAGTGCCAACGTCTCCGGGCAGCCGCCGGCCACCACCGTCGAGCAGGCGCGCGAGCAACTGGGGGAGTCCGTGGCGGTCTACCTCGATGGTGGGCCCGCCGCGAAAGCGGTGCCGTCGACGATCGTCGACCTCACCGATGTCACACCCAAGATCTTGCGAGAAGGCGCGATCAGCGCCGAAGAAATCGCCGAGGTCCTCGGCACCGAGGTCGAGAGTCTTCGGGTCTGACCCGCATGTGGACCCCCGGTAGCGTCCGTATCCGTGGCCTATTCGACAACGTTGAATGAGGGCAGTGGTGTGTTGATTGCCGCCCAGTCCGGTCTCACCAGTAGCGGCGCGGGTGTGCCGCTGCGTGAATTGATGCTGGTCGGACTGTGCGCCGCACTCATCACGTACCTCATCACGGGCGTGGTGCGGGTTGTCGCGACCCGGACCGGTGCGGTCGCGGTTCCGCGTAACCGTGACGTCCACGCGGTGCCCACACCCCGACTCGGCGGTGTCGGCATGTACTTGGGTGTGCTCGCCGGGATGGTCCTGGCCGGCGAACTGCCCGCGTTGACGCGAGGTTTCGACTACACCGACGACATGAATGCCGTCGTCGTGGCGGGCGGGGTGATCGTCCTGGTCGGGATCATCGATGACCGGTGGGGGATCGACGCGCTCACCAAGTTCGTCGGCCAGCTCACCGCTGCAGGCGTGCTGGTGATCATGGGGCTGAGCTGGACGGTCGTGAACGTGCCGTTCGGTGACATCGGGACCGTTGTCCTCGACCCGCTGCAGTCGGGGCTGCTCACCATCGCGGTCACGGTGGCGACGGTGAACGCGATGAACTTCGTCGACGGGCTGGACGGACTGGCGGCGGGCCTGGCGCTGATCGCGGCGCTGGCCATCTGCGTCTTCTCCCTGGGCCTTCTGCACGATCAGGGCGGTGATGTCAGCTACTACCCACCGGCCCTCATCGCCGTGATCCTCGCCGGCGCCTGCCTCGGCTTTCTCCCACACAACTTCCAGCCGGCGCGCATCTTCATGGGCGACTCCGGTTCGATGCTCATCGGCCTGATGCTGGCCGCGGCGTCGACCAGTGCGTCGGGCCGGATCGCCATCAACGCCTACGGCCCGGCCGATGTCTTCACCCTGCTCTCGCCGATCATCCTGGTGGCCGCGGTCATGTTCATCCCGATGCTCGACATGCTGCTTGCGGTCATCCGGCGAACGCGTGCCGGTGTCGGGTTCTACACACCGGACAAGATGCACCTGCATCACCGGCTTCTCGAACTCGGTCACTCCCATCGCCGCGTCGTGCTGGTGATCTACCTGTGGGTCGGTGTCCTCGCCTTCAGTGCTGCTGCCAGCACGCTGTTCTCGGCGTCTGTGGTGCTCCCGGTCCTCGGTGGCGGGCTGATCATCGCGATGCTCGCAACGATCGTTCCCCGCCTACGGAACCGGCACCGGGCGGGTGTGAGTACCGGCGCTTCCTGAACGACCCTTACCCTGGAAGGGTGAACGAAGCTTCTGAACCAGCACTGACCACCCCAAATGATGCAAGACCGATCACCCCGTTGCAGAAGGCGATCCGCTACGGCGCGCTCGGACTTGTTGTACTGACCGTGATCAGCGCGGGTGCCTGGGCGCTCATAGACGGCACCGAGGGCCTCTGGGGAGCGTTGGTGGGTGCGGCGTTCGGCGGCGGATTCATCCTGTTCACGGTCGTCGTCGTGGTGCTGACGGCCAATGCGTCCCCGACGACCGGCGGTGCGATCCTGATGGGCACGTGGCTGCTCAAACTGTTGTTGGCCATGCTCGCCCTCGCGGCGCTGAGCAACGTCGATTCGCTCAATCATGTCGCCCTCGGGGTCACCGCACTCATCGCGATGGTGATCGTCCTGGCGTGCGAAACCTACGCGGTCATGACCACCAAAATCCCGTACGTCGATGTCGCCCCGGAGGGTGACATTGACGACGAGGATTGAATCCGGACATACTACACAGGGTAGTATTGGTGTCCGGCGGATACCCGAACTATGAGGGTCACCTACCGTATTGCTATCGTTGGCCCGCAGAAGAGAACCGGACTTGACCAGCCCGGTACTCAGACTGCCGTGCGACGCGAGAAGGCGCAGGAATGCGACTTTCGCCCAGGGGAGTTCCCCGGGCCGCGTACGGCATGAAATCTGAGAAGAACTTTTTGCTAGATCTGAACTTATGTCCGGTCGAACTGCAGGCACGCTGCCTGTGGCCAGAGCACGGGAGAGAGTGCTGAGCGTCTTGAACCTCGCGGCAGACGATGGGGGATACCACCCACCCTCGCTGTCCGACTTTTACCCTGATGCAGTCCTTTTTGAAGGAACGATCTTCGAACTCGATCGTCTGATGCTGATCCGGCTCTTGATGGCCGGCGTCTGCGTCGTCTTCTTCTTGCTGGCCTTCCGGAGCCCGAAACTGGTTCCTCGCGGCTTGCAGAACGTCGGCGAGATGGCGTTGGACTTCGTCCGTATCCAGATCGCAGAGAGTGTCCTCGGGAAAGAGAACGGGAAGCGTTTCCTCCCGATCTTGGTGACGATCTTCTTCACGGTGTTGTTCCTGAACTTCTCCGGCGTGATCCCGGTGCTGAACATCTCGTCCAACGGTTTGATCGGTATGCCGATCGTGTTGGCCGCGCTGGCGTACATCGTCTTCAACTACGTCGGCATCAAGAAGTACGGCTTCCTCGGCTACGTGAAGTCGAGCATCGTGGTCCCGGACGTGCCGCCCGCGCTGCACATCCTCCTGATCCCGATCGAGTTCCTCTCGACCTTCATTCTGCGGCCGTTCACGCTGACGGTTCGTCTGATGGCCAACATGCTTGCCGGTCATATCCTGTTGGTACTGTTCTTCAGCGCCACCCAGTACTTCTTCTTCACCACGGAAGCCTGGACCTGGATCTTCGGCTTGCCGGCATTGCTCGGCGGCATCGCTTTCACTTTCTTCGAACTCCTGGTGATCGTGTTGCAGGCATACATCTTCGCCTTGCTGACTGCCGTCTACATCGATCTGGCTGATCACGCCGCGGAACACTGACCGAAGCGTTACCCCCCAATACATCTCGACCAACAAACTGGCCGCTGCGGCTAAACCTCGCCCAGCGGATCAAGAAGAAAGGGATCCAACACCATGAGCAACCTCGCGCAAGTAACCGGTGAGATCAGCGAACTCAACTTCGGCGCCATCGGATACGGTCTGGCTGCCATCGGCCCCGGTATCGGTATCGGCATCGTCGTCGGCAAGACCATCGAGGGCACCGCGCGTCAGCCGGAGCTCGCCGGCCAGTTGCGTACCACCATGTTCCTCGGTATCGCATTCACCGAAGCGCTGGCCTTGATCGGCTTGGTTGCCGGCTTCATCTTCTGATCCGATGAGTGCCAACTCCTTGATTCTCGCCGCCGAAGAGGAATCGCATAATCCTCTTCTGCCTGCGACCTACGACATCACCTGGTCCATCGTGGCCCTGGTGATTGTGGGACTCGTCTTCTGGAAGCTAGTTCTTCCACGGGCTCAGAAGGTTCTCGAAGAGCGCACCGACGGCATCGTCGGTGGACTCAAGCGGGCCTCTGATGCACAACTCGAAGCCGACGCCCTGCTCAAGCAGCGTGAAGAGCAGCTGCTCGAAACCCGTGCAGTCGCCGCGCAGATTCGCGAGGACGCACGGCTACGCGGACAAGAGATCATCGCCGAGCTCCGGGCTCAAGGCGAAGCGGAAAGCGCGCGCATCGTTGCCGCAGGCCGCTCGCAGCTGAAGGCCGAACGCGATCAGATCGTCACCGAACTCCGGTCGGACCTCGGTCGGACCGCTGTTGACCTGGCCGAGAAGATCGTCGGCGAGCACCTGGAAGAAAGCGCCAAGCGCGGACAGACCGTTGACCGGTTCCTGGCCGAGCTCGACGCGACTTCTGCGCAGAGGAAGTGAAGGCGATGTACGCAGCCAGCCGCGACGCTTTGAGCGGTACCCGGGCAATCCTGGCCGAGACGATTTCAGCAGCCGGTGGCGACGCCGCCACGACTGCGCAGCAGATCGGTTCCGACCTGTTCGCAGTTGTCGGGTTCCTCGACAGCGAGCGATCGTTGCGTACCGCGTTCGGCGACATCTCCGCACCGGTGGATGTCCGGCAGGGTCTGGCACGCCAGTTGTTCGGCAGCCAGATCGGTGCCGGCACTCTGGCCGTGGTGGTCGAGGCGGTCGGCCGTGACTGGTCGAGCACCTCGGACCTGCTGGACGGGCTTGAACTCCTCGGCCGCGAGGCCTACCTCAAGTCGGCGGCCGAAACGGGAACACTCGACGCAGTCGAGGAAGAACTGTTCTTGCTCGGCCGTACGGTCGCCGCTCACCCCGAACTCGAGATCGTCCTCAAGGACAAGTCTCGATCGGCCAAGGCGCGCCAGGAACTGCTGGCGTCGCTGACCTCCGGCAAGGTGTCAGCGGTCACCGAGGCACTCGCCATCCAGTCGATCGCCCGGTTGTCCGATCAGAAACCGGCTGACGCACTGGATGCGTTGTCGAACCTGGCCGCCGGACAGCGTGATCGTCTGGTTGCGAAGGTGCGGGCATCCGTCGAGTTGACGAGCTCGCAGGTGGACGCTCTGACGTCCACACTCGCGCGCATCTACAACCAGCCGATCATCACCCATGTTGTCGTCGATCAGGACCTGCTCTCGGGCTTGGTCGTCAAGATCGGTGACGAAGTGATCGATGGTTCAGGCGCCGGCCGACTGGCCACGATCCGCAAGTCGCTGGGCTGAGCTTCGCCGCAGACGACGCACCACACCGATTCCACAAAACTCACGACCACGCAGGAAGAGCAGGGCAAGAATATGGCGGAGTTGACGATCACCTCCGATGAGATCCGAAGTGCGATTGAAACCTACACCTCGAATTTCTCAACGGAAGTTGCACGTGACGAGGTCGGGTATGTCACTGATACCAGCGACGGAATCGCACACATCAGCGGACTGCCGTCCGCGATGTCGAACGAACTCCTCGAGTTCCCCGGCGGCGTCCTCGGCGTCGCACTGAACCTCGACGAATCCGAGATCGGCGCAGTCATCCTCGGTGACTACAACACTCTCGAAGAAGGCCAGGAAGTCCGCCGCACCGGAGACGTTTTGTCCGTCCCCGTCGGCGACAACTTCCTCGGCCGCGTCGTGGACCCCCTCGGCAAGCCGATCGACGGCCGCGGCGAGATCGTGTCCTCGGAGAACCGCGTCCTCGAACTCCAGGCGGCTTCGGTGCTCGAGCGCCAGCCCGTCGAGGAGTCGCTGGCCACCGGTATCAAGGCCATCGACGCCATGACCGCAATCGGTCGCGGACAGCGTCAGCTGATCATCGGTGACCGCAAGACCGGCAAGACCGCGGTCTGCATCGACGCGATCCTGAACCAGAAGGCGAACTGGGAAACCGGCGACCCCAACAAGCAGGTTCGCTGCATCTATGTGGCAATCGGCCAGAAGGGTTCGACCATCGCGGGCGTCAAGACCGCTCTCGAAGAGTCGGGCGCGATGGCTTACACCACGATCGTCGCTGCACCGGCCTCGGATTCCGCCGGCTTCAAGTGGCTCGCACCGTACACCGGTTCGGCCATCGGGCAGCACTGGATGTACGAGGGCAAGCATGTCCTCATCGTGTTCGACGACCTGTCGAAGCAGGCCGAGGCCTACCGCGCCATCTCGCTGCTGCTGCGTCGTCCGCCGGGCCGCGAGGCATACCCCGGTGACGTCTTCTACTTGCACTCGCGTCTGCTGGAGCGTTGCGCCAAGCTCTCCGAGGCCATGGGTGGCGGTTCGATGACCGGTCTGCCGATCATCGAGACCAAGGCCAACGACGTCTCGGCGTTCATCCCGACCAACGTCATCTCGATCACCGACGGTCAGGTCTTCCTCGAGTCCGACCTCTTCAACAAGGGTGTTCGTCCGGCGATCAACGTCGGTACGTCCGTCTCCCGTGTTGGTGGCGCCGCTCAGACCAAGGGCCTGAAGAAGGTTTCGGGTTCGCTGCGTCTGGAGCTCGCCCAGTTCCGTGAGCTGGAAGCCTTCTCGGCTTTCGCCTCCGACCTGGATGATGCCTCGAAGGCTCAGCTCGACCGTGGTGCCCGCTGGGTGGAGTTGCTCAAGCAGGACCAGTTCTCCCCGGTATCGGTCGAGGACCAGATCGTCTCGATCTACCTCGCCGGTGAAGGACACTTCGACACGGTCCCCATCGAGGATGTCCGCCGGTACGAGGCGGAGCTGATCGACGAGCTGCATCGCACTGCTTCCGGTGTCTACGAGACCATCGCCGGCGGCAAGGCGCTGACTGACGAGGCTGCTCACGCTCTCGTGGCCGCCGCTGACAAGTACAAGGAAAATTTCTTGGCCAGCGAGAAGTCTGACACCGTGAACGAAGCAGCTGCTTCGGCTCTGGCCGCAGACAAGGTCGAGGACGAGACCGTCAAAGTACGCAAGTAAATAGGGAATCGTTTGATGATTGGTAAACGTTTGACGGGCCGGGAAGGGCTGTGACAGTAGATGGCTAGCATTCGCGAGCTACGTTCGCGCATCCGGTCTGTGCAATCGACCAAGAAGATCACGAAGGCACAGGAGCTGATCGCGACTTCGCGCATCACCAAGGCTCAGGCTCGTGTGGCGGCCTCGAAGCCGTACTCGGAGGAGATCACTGCGGTCCTCTCCGAGTTGGCCTCGAGCGCCACCTCGTTGACACATCCGTTGCTGACGGAGCGTCCCGAGCCGAAACGTGCTGCGGTGTTGATCGTTACGAGCGACCGTGGCATGGCGGGCGGCTACAACTCGAATGTGCTGCGCGAGGCTCGCCAGCTCATCGAGTTGCTGACCGAGGAGGGCAAGGACGTCGTCCTTTTTGTCACCGGACAAAAGGGCACGACGTACTTCAACTTCCGGAAGATGCCCGTGCAGGGAAGCTGGACCGGCTTCTCTCAGCAGCCGGCATACAGCGACGCGTGGAATGCCTCCGAGCAGCTGATCGACCTGTTCATGGCGGGTTCGGGCACCATGGTCGACTCGCCTGACGGCAGCCAGGTCGAGGGCGTCGATGAGTTCCACATCGTGTACACGCGCTTCGTCAGCATGCTGACGCAGACGCCGGTCGTTCGCCGCGTCGCACCCCTGGTGGTGTCCGTGGACGAGACCGGTGAGAGCACGGGAGCTTCTCGGAACTACGAGTTCGAGCCCGGTCCGGAGGCGCTGCTCTCGGCCTTGCTGCCCAAGTACGTGGCGACCCGCGTGTTCTCGGCGCTGCTCGACTCGGCCGCCTCGGAGTCGGCAGCCCGCCGTACCGCCATGAAGGCGGCCACGGACAACGCCGAAGAGTTGGTCACCAACTTGTCGCGTGAGGCGAACCAGCTCCGACAGGCACAGATCACCCAAGAGATCAGCGAGATCGTCGGCGGTGTTGATGCCCTTTCGTAAACGGACTCGACACATTTTCGGCAACCGGCCGGTGAGGTCGCCGTCCGCGAAACATGCCAATGCCATCGTCACAGAGGAAGAGACATCATGACCACAACTGAAACCCAAACTTCCCGGAAGGGTTCCGCTGGGCTGACCGGCCGCGTCGTGCGTGTCATCGGTCCGGTCGTCGACGTGGAGTTCCCGCGCGGCGCCATTCCGCCACTGTTCAACGCACTTCACGCCGAAATCGCGCTGAAGTCGGTTGCCAAGAAGCTGACGCTCGAGGTTGCTCAGCACCTCGGCGACAACTTGGTCCGCACCATCTCGATGCAACCGACCGACGGTCTGACCCGCGGCACCGAGGTGACCGACACCGACAAGCCGATCTCGGTTCCCGTCGGTGACGTCGTCAAGGGCCACGTGTTCAACGCACTCGGCGATTGCCTCGACGCACCGGGCACCGGTCGCGACGGCGAGCAGTGGGGCATCCACCGGAAGCCCCCGGCGTTCGATCAGCTCGAGGGCAAGACCGAGATCCTCGAGACCGGCATCAAGGTCATCGACCTGCTGACCCCGTACGTCAAGGGCGGCAAGATCGGTCTGTTCGGTGGTGCCGGTGTCGGCAAGACCGTTCTGATCCAGGAGATGATCACCCGTATCGCTCGCGAGTTCTCGGGCACCTCGGTGTTCGCAGGCGTCGGTGAGCGTACCCGTGAGGGCACCGACCTCCACCTCGAGATGGAGGAGATGGGCGTTCTGCAGGACACCGCGTTGGTGTTCGGTCAGATGGATGAGCCGCCGGGCACGCGTATGCGGGTCGCTCTGTCCGCGCTGACGATGGCGGAGTACTTCCGTGACGTCAAGCGTCAGGACGTGCTGCTGTTCATCGACAACATCTTCCGTTTCACCCAGGCCGGTTCCGAGGTCTCCACGCTGCTCGGCCGGATGCCGTCTGCCGTTGGTTACCAGCCGACGCTGGCTGACGAGATGGGCGAGCTGCAGGAGCGCATCACCTCGACGCGTGGTAACTCGATCACCTCGCTGCAGGCCATCTACGTGCCCGCCGACGACTACACCGACCCGGCGCCGGCGACCACGTTCGCCCACCTGGATGCCACCACGGAGCTCTCGCGCCCGATTTCGCAGCTCGGTATCTACCCGGCTGTGGACCCGCTGACGTCGACCTCACGCATCCTGGAGGCCTCGATCGTCGGTGACGAGCACTTCCGCGTCGCCAACGAGGTCAAGCGGATCCTGCAGAAGTACAAGGAACTGCAGGACATCATCGCGATTCTCGGTATGGACGAGCTCTCCGAGGAGGACAAGATCACCGTGCAGCGTGCACGGCGGATCCAGAAGTTCCTCGGCCAGAACTTCATCGTTGCCGAGAAGTTCACCGGCCAGAAGGGTTCTGTGGTGCCGCTCGCCGACACCATCGAAGCCTTCGACAAGGTCTCCAAGGGCGAATACGATCATCTTCCCGAGCAGGCGTTCAACAGCTGTGGCGGACTCGACGACGTCGAGGCCGCTGCCAAGAAGATCACCGGAAAGTGACATCACCCGATGCCTGACACGCCATTTCACGTCGAGTTGGTCGCGGTTGAATCGCGTTTGTACTCCGGCGAAGCAACGTTTGTAGTGGCTCAGACCACCGAGGGCGCTGTGGGTCTGCTGGCTCATCACGAGCCCACGCTGGGTCAGCTGGCACCGGGCGGATATGTCGCGATCGATGAGGTCGGTGGCAAGCGCCGCGTGGCAGCTGTGCAGGGTGGTTTCATCTCGGTGACCGGTGAGGTCGTCACGATTCTCGCAGAGTCGGCCGAGTGGGCCGGGGACGTCGACGAGGCAGCCGAGCGTTCGGTTCTCTCGTCCGCCGAGAAGGGCAGCGCCGAGTACCTGCGGGCCGAATCGCGTCTGCGCGCGGTGGAAGTACTGCAGCAAGTCAAATAAATTGTCGATCGGATGGCATCCTGTAGAGCAGGGCCGTTCGAATGGCTAATTGTTCTACGGTCCCCGCAAACTTCAGACAAGTTTGCGGGGATCGTTGTATTTCTGGCGGGGGCTGAAGGAGGTGTCGTCTGTGGACTGGAATCTGGCTGCCCTCGCGGTGATCGTGCTTGTCCTTGTGTTTGTGCTTTACATGCTCTACCGGATCAACGAATTGCGAGGTTCGGGTACGTCGGCTCTATTGCGTGAATTGCCCGCCGACGATGGCCGGGGCTGGCGGCACGGGGTGGTCCGATACGACGACAACGCCCTGGAGTACTTCCGCCTACGCCGGGTGCTGCCCGGGCCGCAGCGCCTCGTTCTGCGCCAGTCCGTGACTGTCAGTGGCCGTCGGTCACCGACCGCCACCGAAGCCGATGTCCTCGACAACGACATGGTGATCCTCGAACTGGCCGACCACGATGGAGACTTCGAACTCGCTCTCGACAGCGGCGGGGTCACCGCATTCCAGTCGTGGCTCGAATCCCGTCCGTCACAGCGTGCGGAACGTCGTCGCCGCGACTGAGTATCACCCGAACCACCACCGTTGACGTGCTCGATCAGAATCTACAAAGAAGGCCCAGACCGAGACGGTCTGGGCCTTCTTTGTGTATCCGATCAGTCTTCTGAGCCCGCACCCTGATCGGTGCCGGGCTCGCTGCCCTCAGGTCGGGCACGTTTGCGCTGCTCACCTGGCTGCCACAGGATGTCGCCGCCGGGATTGGCGACCCTGGACAGAATGAACAGCAGGTCTGACAGGCGGTTCAGGTACTGCGCCGGCAGTGCACTGGTGGAGTCCGGGAAAGCTTCGATGGCCGCCCATGCCGTCCGTTCGGCGCGCCGGGTGACCGTCCGTGCCACATGCAGGTATGCGCTGAGCGGGCTACCGCCGGGCAGGATGAACGAATTGAGCGGCGCGAGCTGGTCGGTGTAGTGATCGCACCAGACCTCGAGGTCGTCGATGTAGCTCTGCAGGATGCGCAGCGGTGGATACTTCGGATCCGCGACCACCGGAGTCGACAGGTCCGCACCCGCATCGAACAGATCGTTCTGTACGCGCTGCAGGATCTCGGCGACGTCTGCGGTGGGGTTCCCCATCGCCAGCGCTACACCGATCGCGGCATTGGCCTCATCGCAGTCTGCGTAGGCGAGCACGCGGGGATCGTTTTTGGAAACGCGTGAAAAGTCGCTGAGTCCAGTGGTTCCCGCATCGCCGGTACGGGTGTAGATACGGGTCAGGTGAACAGCCATGAGAGCAAAGCTACCCGGTATCCTCGCAGTGGTACTGGCCGGTCAGGGCCGCGACACTTCAACCGGGGGACACCATTGGCGTCACAGCCCTTCACCATCGAGCGATCGATCACGATCGCCGCCCCCGCCGAGTCGATCTTCGGACCTATGGTCGGCCGGCCGGCGCGGGGACCGTCGTGAAGTGGCCGACGAGCGGTGAAAACGCCGGGCCGGCAAAGTCATTCGCGAAAGTCATTCCCACCGCCAAGTTCATCGGTGGCGATTTCGAAGAGGGGCTCGCCTCCCTGAAGCTCGTGGTCGAGAATCGATGAACGCTATGACGGGCCGTCGGTGGCGGCCACGTTCGGGTCGCCTAGGCTACGTCCGTGGTTGATGATCGTTTTCTGGTGACCGGGGGCGCACGACTGACCGGTGAGGTCGAAGTCGTGGGCGCCAAGAACAGCGTTCTGAAGTTGATGGCTGCGGCGTTACTCGCCGAGGGCAAGACAACCATCACCAATTGCCCGCAGATCCTGGACGTGCCGTTGATGGCCGACGTCTTACGCGGGCTCGGTGCCACCGTCACCCATGACGGCGACACCGTGGTGATCGACACCCCGGCCGAACTGAAGTTCCACGCCGATTTCGACGCGGTGAAGCAGTTCCGCGCGTCGGTCTGTGTGCTCGGTCCACTGGTGGCGCGTTGCCGACGGGCTGTGGTCGCGCTACCAGGTGGTGATGCGATCGGATCTCGTCCACTCGACATGCACCAGGCAGGGCTGCGTCTGCTCGGAGCACACAGCGTGATCGAACACGGATGTGTGGTCGCTGAGGCGGACAAGCTGATCGGGGCACCGATCAGCCTGGAGTTCCCATCCGTCGGTGCCACCGAGAACATCCTGATGGCGGCGGTACTGGCCGAAGGCGTGACCACCATCGACAATGCCGCCCGCGAGCCGGAGATCGTCGATCTGTGCGTGATGTTGCAGCAGATGGGCGCGAAGATCAGCGGTGAAGGCACGTCCACCCTGACGGTCGAGGGCGTCGAACAATTGAAACCGGTCACCCATCGGGTGATCGGTGATCGGATTGTCGCATCCACCTGGGCCATCGCCGCCGTCATGACGCGGGGTGACATCACCGTCCGCGGGGTTGACCCCCGACATCTGCAACTGGTGCTGTCCAAGCTCGTCGGTGCGGGTGCGTCGGTGACCCAGTTTCCCGACGGTTTCCGAGTCGTCCAGGTGGGTAGGCCGATGGCGGTCAATTACTCGACGCTCCCGTTTCCCGGGTTCCCGACCGACCTACAGCCGATGGCCATCGGCTTGGCCGCGATCAGTGACGGCATGTCGGTGATCACCGAGAACGTCTTCGAGGCCCGTTTCCGATTCGTCGAAGAGATGGTGCGGTTGGGTGCGGATGCTCGGACAGATGGTCATCACGCGGTGATTCGTGGGATCGAACAGCTGTCGAGTGCACCGGTGTGGAGTTCGGACATCCGCGCCGGCGCCGGATTGGTGCTGGCCGGTCTTGTCGCCGACGGGGTGACCGAGGTGCACGATGTGTCGCATATCGATCGCGGATATCCCGATTTCGTGGAGATCATGCGCAGCCTTGGTGGCGAGATCGTGCGTGTGACAGCGGATTCGAAGCAGGACTGACCGGTTGTCAACGCAACGCGCCTGGATTGTCCCGGTGGTGGTGATCACAAGGACATTTCGGGCGGGACGTTGCCGTCTGGTTACGGATCAAACATCTTCCAGAATCCGGTGACCTGCATGAATGCGTCTCGAAGCCGCTGCGCACCAGGCGATTTGACGCCGACCGACTTGTTCCCGTAACTTTCTTCAAGTCAGCGAGTGAGGCGCCGGAGAGCAAGAAGCCGGGAGCCGAGAACACCGACAGGGAAGTCTTTTCCTGAAGGAACAACGCAGACCGCCCATAGTGTGAATGTGCTCCGCCTTTCGGTGGAGGGTTCAAACGCGGGTGGTGACGGACTGCGAGAGCAGCGAGTTGCATACCGGATGCGAGTCCGGTAAGCTTGAAAAGTTGCCTCCGAGACGGAGGCAGCGAGGAAGTTACAATAAAATATCCCGCCGGGACGACACGCTTGTTGAAGGTGTGTGCAGATCGGATGTGGGTGTGTTCTTTGAGAACTCGATAGTGTGTCGATGGATTGTTAGTGCCAATTTAGGTGCTGTATGTCTGTCACGGTGACGAAATCCCAGTCTGGGGTTTGGTCGGGTTGGCGGATGTGTGGTGCCGGCATTAGTTAGATAATTTTTTGATCCCATCGCAGGTTTTGAGTCCTGTGGTGGTGTCAGTTTTTGTTTGGTTGGGATTATGAAATCTCTTCAGGACATATTTTTTTGAAACTCGCTCTTCGGAGCGGTTTTGGAAGGTTTTCATGGAGAGTTTGATCCTGGCTCAGGACGAACGCTGGCGGCGTGCTTAACACATGCAAGTCGAACGATGAAGCCAGCTTGCTGGTGGATTAGTGGCGAACGGGTGAGTAACACGTGGGTGATCTGCCCCAAACTTTGGGATAAGCCTGGGAAACTGGGTCTAATACCGAATATGACCACCAGATGCATGTCTGGTGGTGGAAAGCTCCGGCGGTTTGGGATGGGCCCGCGGCCTATCAGCTTGTTGGTGGGGTAATGGCCTACCAAGGCGACGACGGGTAGCCGGCCTGAGAGGGCGACCGGCCACACTGGGACTGAGACACGGCCCAGACTCCTACGGGAGGCAGCAGTGGGGAATATTGCACAATGGGCGCAAGCCTGATGCAGCGACGCCGCGTGAGGGATGACGGCCTTCGGGTTGTAAACCTCTTTCACCAGGGACGAAGCGAAAGTGACGGTACCTGGAGAAGAAGCACCGGCCAACTACGTGCCAGCAGCCGCGGTAATACGTAGGGTGCGAGCGTTGTCCGGAATTACTGGGCGTAAAGAGTTCGTAGGCGGTTTGTCGCGTCGTTCGTGAAAACTTGGGGCTTAACTCCAAGCGTGCGGGCGATACGGGCAGACTTGAGTACTACAGGGGAGACTGGAATTCCTGGTGTAGCGGTGAAATGCGCAGATATCAGGAGGAACACCGGTGGCGAAGGCGGGTCTCTGGGTAGTAACTGACGCTGAGGAACGAAAGCGTGGGTAGCGAACAGGATTAGATACCCTGGTAGTCCACGCCGTAAACGGTGGGTACTAGGTGTGGGTTCCTTTTCACGGGATCCGTGCCGTAGCTAACGCATTAAGTACCCCGCCTGGGGAGTACGGCCGCAAGGCTAAAACTCAAAGGAATTGACGGGGGCCCGCACAAGCGGCGGAGCATGTGGATTAATTCGATGCAACGCGAAGAACCTTACCTGGGTTTGACATACACCAGAAAGCCATAGAGATATGGCCCCCCTTGTGGTTGGTGTACAGGTGGTGCATGGCTGTCGTCAGCTCGTGTCGTGAGATGTTGGGTTAAGTCCCGCAACGAGCGCAACCCTTATCTTATGTTGCCAGCGCGTAATGGCGGGGACTCGTGAGAGACTGCCGGGGTCAACTCGGAGGAAGGTGGGGATGACGTCAAGTCATCATGCCCCTTATGTCCAGGGCTTCACACATGCTACAATGGCCGGTACAGAGGGCTGCGATACCGTGAGGTGGAGCGAATCCCTTAAAGCCGGTCTCAGTTCGGATCGGGGTCTGCAACTCGACCCCGTGAAGTCGGAGTCGCTAGTAATCGCAGATCAGCAACGCTGCGGTGAATACGTTCCCGGGCCTTGTACACACCGCCCGTCACGTCATGAAAGTTGGTAACACCCGAAGCCGGTGGCCCAACCCCTTGTGGGAGGGAGCCGTCGAAGGTGGGATTGGCGATTGGGACGAAGTCGTAACAAGGTAGCCGTACCGGAAGGTGCGGCTGGATCACCTCCTTTCTAAGGAGCAACATAAACCAC
>NZ_JCANWW010000014.1:0-110788 GCF_059553395.1 Williamsia sp. z34
ACGAAGGGACTCGTGCGCTGCACCCGCATCATGAAGTTAGCTAATGAAACAACACAATCCCCTTGACGAAGCCAGAGATCCAGCCAACGACCAGCAACCGGCCGCTTCCCCGAAGACGACCTCAACAACCCCGCCCTCCGGTCCGTCGCCCGCGCCATCATCAGCATCGCGACCGGCTTCGAGCAGCAAACGAGATTCTTCAGAGACATCCTTGCCCACGATGACTACATCACAGGACTCACCTTCGAAGGTCGCTGGTTCTTCTACTCGCACGGCACCGCCTTCGCCGTCGTCACCTTCGAGAAACGCCGACTCGCCACGCGCATCCCCAGATCAGCAAACAACCTCCCCATCCCCCCTCATCTCACCTAGTGGGAACCCCGTGGAACACCCATCGACAACTGGCGCACCCACCGCGACGGCACACCAAGTCACTGGCTCCCACTCGCCCTCCACGGCCTCGAAGTCATCCAAGCCGAACTTGCCGACGATCCCTTCCGACTCCGCTACAAACCCTGATCCTTACGTTTCCGCAGGTCAGCGAAGTACTCCAGCACACGCTCGACCTCAGGTAGAGGGTTCGAAAGCCGTCCCGGTAGCTCCGCCAAATGAAAATAATTTTCAATTAACAGAGGCGCGCCGAGTTCGAACTTTCACAGTTCGTCTCGGCGCTCTTTATTTTACAGAGATAAAATAGTTCGAATACCGCCTGGTGTTGATGTAAATTACACACCAAATGACTTTACAAGCTTGAAATTGGCTGACCGAGCAGCGATGGCGACCAATTATGTATCGCATCTGCACGCACCGCATAGCCTACCGAACTAGCATTTCCATTCTGCGCAGAATGCCTATGTCCGGCGAAAACTCCCACAACTCGCCATATTTCCGAAGGCTCTCGCGCGATTATCGGGCTTCCCGAGCACCCTGAAACACCCGGTTCACTAACCTCGTAGAATGAATGTCCCCGTACTGCGAATAATGGAATGTCCTGCATCCTCCTGCGGATATATCCTTGAAGATAGACTAAATCAGGCCTAAGTGCTATCAGCCCGTCCTGCTCAAGCTCCTGCGCGGTCTCTTCAGGATATGACCATTGCCTATACTCGAAAGACGAGCCCTCCCAGGCGTCCGATATGCGCATAATTGATGGGTACTTGATCGATGGTATTCGTAGTATCGCCACATCCTCGGTCGGGTGGGCTTCAGAGTCAGTCACTCGATGAACATGCCATTTGTCATCATCGGTCGTAAGTACGGCTAGGTGATTCCCATCGTCAGCACCTAGGAGATGAGCATTCGTCAATGCGGTTCCATCAGAACCCAACATAAAACATGTGCCATGGAAACGCTCAAGCTTGTAAAGACTCCCTTCTTCGGAGACTTCAACAAGAGGCAAGACGTAATCTCGAATCGGCTGGCCAGTATCACTCATTCATATAGTTTAGCATTTCTCTACGGGCGATAAATGCAGTGTTACTATTGGCAATGGTTCTTCGCAGTAGAAAAATCGCTATGCCCGACGGAGCGATCATGCAATTCTAAACGCATTTCTCCAGCGGTAAATCGGTCAGTGAAGTACTCACCTACGACTTTGTCTGACGATCTATGTGCAATTGATAACTCACAGGCACCAACATGCCTCGGACTCCGTCCACGGTGTTCGGGCCGAGGAACATTCTCGTACATGAACGTTAAAATCTGAGAGTTGGACTCTGAGTTGGGTATAAATCTGGCCGCACGCGAGCGCGACGTACTCTCTTTGGTGTGAAGAGTCGCTGAAAGAGTCCAGAATGATTGTTCGATAGTCATGTACGCCTCAATCGGTCCCCAGTTTCCGCCGGCCGGTATATGGCTGTCGGGATGGGGTGTCAGTTCGACTGTCCACGTTCCTTTGATATACGGGCGACTGAGAAAGCGATGAACAAGCGGCCACTTCCATACCCAAAGATCAAACGCAACGACCACGAGGACTGCTGCAGCTGGCAGGAGCGCCAATACCTGCTTTAGCCAGGTGTCGAGGGTAACTCCTGAAATCACCAACGCTAGCGTGTAAAGTAGCCCAATCGCAATCGCCGTGATTCGCACAGTGTTCTTTATCGACGAGATCACGAGCCAAGCTCCAAGTAGTTCCAACCGGCGTACGCGAAATCCCTGCCGTCTCGTCTTGCCCACGGCTGCTTGCCAGTAAACAAATACTTACACTCGCTCACTTCAAGCCATCGCAAATCCAAATCGTCAGGTTCAGTTCCTTCCAGTTCGTTATAGATATGCGAGAGGACGCCCTTTATCGTAGAGGTCCATGTTGATCTATTGAGAATCGAATCGGGAACATTATACACGAGGCATTCTACAAAGTAGGATGGAACTTCACGATGGTAGTCAGCTTCCACCATTGCATTTTCGAGCCGTTTCAATATTCTTACGGCGCGCTTATACGATTTACTGGTGACGTTATTCTTGGCTCTACCCTTAGTAAGCTGCTGATCGGAGTAATTGACGATCGATGACCCATCCTTCTTAAAGACCTTTGCGCCATCCCGCCATGATTCAGCTGAAAAGTAGTATCGGTAATCGAAACAAGGCACCACATCAATATCCACCCGCGAACTAGTAGCGTCGACGTGAATGGCTGTGGAACCAGAGGTATCGACCTCGCCGGGAAACTTGGCATTCATTGCAGCGACAAGCTCGGATCGTAGCTTGGACGGCGTCCATACTCCTTCATACGTGCCCTGCCCGGCGGGGTGAGCTCCTGCGGTGTGTTCGCCCCAATATCGGACATCCGTACACTTCACAGCAATATCTACATCACTGTCACTCTTCACGTTCGTATTGTTTGCGTACGAACCTTTTGCGAAAACTTTCAGTCCGCAGTCCTCGAATGGTTCATGGTCGCGGACGGCCTCTCGAACCATTCGTTCAGCACGCTCCTGTTTCTCTTGTTCGGAGTCGCTGGATCGTTTTGTCCAGTTGGACAGTTTCTCTTCTAAACTCATGTGGTGATTCTTTCTTTCTGGATCTATTGTAATCCTGTAGCTCGAAAACAGAAAGGCAACGTTTCTCTTACATAGGGAATAAGAATACATGTCGATGGCATCTCAAGCTGTATCTAAGCCACCCGCAGTACTGTTGATTCACGAAGGGACTCGTGCGCTGCACCCGCATCATGAAGTTAGCTAATGAAACAACACAATCCCCTTGACGAAGCCAGAGATCCAGCCAACGACCAGCAACCGGCCGCTTCCCCGAAGACGACCTCAACAACCCCGCCCTCCGGTCCGTCGCCCGCGCCATCATCAGCATCGCGACCGGCTTCGAGCAGCAAACGAGATTCTTCAGAGACATCCTTGCCCACGATGACTACATCACAGGACTCACCTTCGAAGGTCGCTGGTTCTTCTACTCGCACGGCACCGCCTTCGCCGTCGTCACCTTCGAGAAACGCCGACTCGCCACGCGCATCCCCAGATCAGCAAACAACCTCCCCATCCCCCCTCATCTCACCTAGTGGGAACCCCGTGGAACACCCATCGACAACTGGCGCACCCACCGCGACGGCACACCAAGTCACTGGCTCCCACTCGCCCTCCACGGCCTCGAAGTCATCCAAGCCGAACTTGCCGACGATCCCTTCCGACTCCGCTACAAACCCTGATCCTTACGTTTCCGCAGGTCAGCGAAGTACTCCAGCACACGCTCGACCTCAGGTAGAGGGTTCGAAAGCCGTCCCGGTAGCTCCGCCAAAAGGACGAAACATCGAGATCGCCCCGTATTCGTACGGGGCGATTTTGTTTTCCCGGACCTCGCAAACGAGCCACTTATGCGAGACGAGCCACATATTTGTGGCTCGTCTTCGTATTACCGGCTCGTTTGCAGGGGGCTGGGTCAGGTGTCGTCGCGGGCGCGTGATGGCTGCACGCGTTTGGGTTCGCCCGGCATCTTCGGATAACTCGGCGGATAAGGCATGTCCCCCAGCCCATCTCGTTCGTCACGCGCCACCAGGTCGAGCAGCGGTTCGAGGCTGCTGCGATGAGAGTCGATGTCGACCATGGGGTCACCGCGTTTCTCCAGCAGACCCGGGACCGTGGCGATCGTGCAGTCCAGCGGGTCGACGTCGGACAACTCGTCCCAGGTGACCGGTGTCGAGACGGTGGCGGTGGGGGTTCGCCGGGCCGAGTAGCCGGCGGCCATGGTCCGGTCGCGTGCGTTCTGGTTGAAGTCGATGAAGATCCGCTCGCCTCGTTCTTCCTTCCACCACGACGTGGTGATCGCCGAACTGTCGCGGCGTTCGAGCTCCCGGGCCAACGCGATGACGGCCCGACGTGTCGCGATGAAGTCCCACTTCGGTTCGATCGGCACGAACACATGCAGTCCGCGACCGCCCGAAGTCTTCGGATAGCCCTGCATTCCCAGCTCGTCGAGCAGTGGCCGCAACACGTCGATCGCCACCCGCCGTGCATCGGAGAAGTCGGTGCCGGGTTGCGGATCGAGGTCGATGCGGAGCTGATCGGGGTGATCGTTGTCCGGGGCGATGGTGGGCCACGGATGGAACGTGACCGTTCCGAGGTTGGCTGCCCAGACGATGTCAGGGGCGCTGGTCGTCCGGATGGCGTCGGCCTTACGCCCCGATGGAAAGGTGATCGACGTCGACTGCACGTGGTCGGGGCGTTTGGCCGCGACCCGCTTCTGATAGATCTCCTCCCCCTCGATGCCGTCGGGGAAACGTTGCAGGAATGTCGGACGGTCGCGCAGTGCCGTCAGCAGCGCACCCTGCAGAGCGACGGTCCGGTAGTACTCGACGAGGTCACGCTTGCGGCCGCCCTTCTCACCGAGTTGCGGAAAATAGATCTTGTCCGGATTCGACAGCCGCACAGGTGTGCCGTCGACATCGAGTTCCTCAGCCGGTGATCTGGCCATCAGTTCTGTCCCTCCAGTACGTCGAACAGGTCGTAGGTCAGTGGCACCTCGAGTTGGTCGTACCCACAGCTCTCCGGCTCCCGGTCCGGGCGCCAGCGCACGAACTGAACCGTATGACGGAACCGGTGGCCTTCCATCTGGTCGTAGCCGACCTCGACCACCAGCTCCGGGCGAATCGGAATCCACTGCGACGAACCCTTTTCCTTCCACCGGCTGGGCTCACCTTCGGCGACGTTGTCCGGGTCCAGCCGCAACGGTTCGAGCATCTGCTGCAACTCGATCCGCTTGGCATCGGAGAACGCCCCGGCCCCTCCGACCATCTGCAACTCGCCGTTGTCGCCGTAAAGACCGAGCAGCATCGAGCCGAGTCCGGTTCCGCTCTTGTGGATGCGGTAACCGATCACCACGCAGTCTGCGCTGCGCTTGTGTTTGACCTTGACCATCTCGCGCTTGCCCGGAAGGTACCGGCCGTCAAGGCGTTTGCTGACCACACCGTCGAGTCCGGCGCCCTCGAACTCGGAGAACCAGTTCCGTGCCAGGTCGACGTCGGTGGTCACCCGGCTGACCCGGCACCGGCCTGCGCCGGGGATCGCCTCGAGCAACGCTGCCCGCCGGACCGAGAACGCCTCGCTCGTCAGGTCGCGGTCCCCCACTGCCAGCGCATCGAATCCGATGAACATGGCGGGCGTCTGTTCGGCGAGCATCGTCACGCGGGATTTCGCGGGGTGGATCCGGATCGACAACGCGTCCCAGCTGAGTCGTCGGACACCGCCCAGATCTGCCTGAACGCCGATCTCTCCGTCGACAACCACCCTGTCCGGCAACTCATCTCGGGCAGCCTCGATCAGCTCGGGAAAGTAACGGCCCAGATCTTTGCCACCGCGGGACCCGATGACGACTTCGTCGCCATCCCGGAAGATGATGGCCCTAAAACCGTCCCACTTGGGCTCGTGTGACCAGATCTCGGATCCGGGCTCATCCGGGATCTTGATCGCGGACTTGGCGAGCATCGGCACCACCGGGGGCATCACTGGGAGGTCCATGACCGTCAATACTTCCACTTGTAGGCTCATGCGCGTGGACTATCGCGGTGGTGGACGGTACGCGCCGTCTCCCTCAGGAGACCTGCACGTCGGCAATCTGCGCACCGCCCTGCTGGCCTGGATGTTCGCCCGATCCACCGGCCGGACATTCCGGATGCGGATGGAAGACCTCGACCGGGTGGCGGCCGGATCCGCCGAACGCCAGCTCGCTGACCTCGCCGAACTCGGCATCGAGTGGGATCCACCGGTGATGTGGCAGTCGCAGCGGCTGCCCACTTACGACAAGGTGATCGCCGACCTGGGTTCCCGCGGCCTCACCTACAACTGTTACTGCACCCGGCGCGAGATCCTGGAGGCACCGACGGCGCCACACGGACCCGCGGGCGCCTACCCGGGCACCTGCCGGAACCTGACAACCGCTGCTGAGCAGGCCCACATCGACGCCGGACGCCGGCCGGCCATCCGATTGCGCGCCGATGTCACCGAGTTCACGGTGTTCGATGTGATCAGAGGCCCATTCACCGGCCCGGTCGACGATTTCGTGCTGCGCCGCGGCGACGGGATCCCGGCCTACAACCTCGCAGTGGTCATCGACGACAACGCCCAGGCCGTCGATCAGGTCGTCCGCGGTGACGACCTGCTGAGTTCGGCGCCCCGACAGAGCTATCTCGCCACCGTGCTCGGCCTGATGCCGCCGTCGTACGCGCACGTTCCCATGGTCTTGAACACCGAACACAAACGCCTGGCCAAGCGCGACGGCGCGGTCACACTGGCCGATCTGAACGCGGGCGGCGTTGATACGCAACGTGTCCTGTCGCTGATCGCGTCCTCGTTGAATCTCGCCGACCCCGGCGAGGCGGTCTCCGCCGACCTGATGCTCGCCCGGTTCGTTCCGGCGAGCCTGCCTTCCGAACCCTGGATTCTTGATCCCGCAGACCTACTGCGCCGCTGACACGTTCGAAATACGAGCGCCAGTCGACGGCCATGCATTCGGGATGGTGGTCAGCCCCGCCTGATCACTTGGTGGCGGCGCCCGCGTAGTACCGGCCGAGGAACTCGTCCCGGAACTCGAAGTAGTCGCCGTCGATGATGGCCTGGCGGGCCCGCTCCACCAGCGTCACGATGAAGTGTTCATTGTGGATGGTGCAGAGTGTGGCCGCCAGGCCTTCTTTGGCCTTGAACAGGTGATGGATATATGCACGCGTGTATTGCGTTGTGTAGTTCTGCATTTCGGGGTCCAGCGGCGTGAAGTCACGGCGGAAGCGACTGTTGGTCACGTTGTAGCGACCGTCGAGTGAATAGATCGCACCGTTGCGCGCCACGCGGGATGGCGACACGCAGTCGAACGTGTCGATGCCGCTTTCGATCGCGGTGAAGATGTCGTCGGGTTCGCTGATCCCGAGCAGGTGGCGGGCCTTGTCGACCGGCAGTTCCTCGTTGACCCACCGGACGATGGTGCCGAGATTCTGCTTCTCGAGGGCGCCGCCGATACCGTAGCCACCGAAGCCGCGGCCACCGTCGGCAACATCTTTTTCGCTCATCGTCACCAGGTCGCGCGCCGCCTTGCGCCGCAGATCCTCGTACTGCGCACCCTGGATGACGCCCCACAACGACTGCAACGGACGGTGGCTGCGCTGCGCGGTGAGCCGATTGTGTTCGGCCAGACAGCGAATCGCCCACAGACGGGTGCGTTCGAGTGAAGTCTCTTGATAGGCGCGGGTATTCATCAGCGTGGTCAGTTCGTCGAACCCGAAGATGATGTCGGCACCGAGCTGATGCTGGATCTGCATCGACACCTCGGGCGTGAACCGGTGGGTCGATCCGTCCAGGTGGGACTTGAAGGTCACACCGTCGTCATCGACGCGGGCCAGCCGTTCTTTGCCCTCGGCGATGACGTCGTCGTTCTGCATGCCGGTCAGGTCCATCGCGATGACCTTCTTGAACCCGGCCCCGAGCGACATGACCTGAAAACCACCGCTGTCGGTGAAGGTGGGTCCGGGCCAGTTCATGAACTTCCCGAGACCACCGGCCTCGTCGATGATGTCCGGGCCCGGCTGCAGGTACAGGTGATAGGCGTTGGCCAGCACCGCCTGCGCACCGAGATCGCGGACGGCCTCCGGCACAACCGTTTTGACGGTGGCCTTGGTACCGACCGGCACAAACGCCGGCGTCTTGATCTCCCCGTGCGGGGTGCTGATCACACCGGTGCGGCCGAGGGTGCCGGGCAGGGTGGCCCCGACCGTGAAAGTACGGTCGGGGCCTTCATTCAGATCGCTCACCGCTGCATCCTCGCAGCCGGTGACCCTGCCCGGCAAAACAGACTCCTGCGCCGGGAACCGACGCGAGTCAGATCCTCACCTCGGCGTCCGCCTCGCGGGCGGCCTCTTCGGCAGCCAGCGTCTTGTTCAGCTTGTCGCCTTCGATGTCGACGTCCGGCAGGATCTTGTCCAGCCACTTCGGCAGCGTCCACGCCTTGTCGCCGAGCAGCGCGAGCACTGCCGGGATCACCATCATCCGGACGACGAAGGCATCGAAGAAGACCGCCGCGGCCAGCGCGAAGCCCATCGCCTTGATGAACGCCATGTCCTGGAACATGAAGGCGGCGAACACGGCGATCATGATCGTGGCTGCCGCGGACACCACCCGAGCGGTGTGACTGAAGCCGTCGATGATCGCTTCCTTGGCCGACATCCCGTGGACATAGGACTCCCGCATGCGGCTGACCAGGAACACCTGGTAGTCCATCGCGAGGCCGAAGACGACACCGATCAGGATGATCGGCAAGAAGCTGACCAGCGGCTGCGGATTCCCGATGATCCCGAGCGCACCCTCGGTGAAGATCGCGACCGTGGCACCGAAGGTCGCGCCGATACTGAGCAGGAAGCCCAGCGCGGCGGTCAGCGGAACCAACAGCGACCGGAAGACGATCGTCAGCAGGATGAACGCCAACCCGACAACAACGATCAGGTACGGGACCAACGCCGAGGACAGCTTGTCGGAGACGTCGATCTCGATGGCCGTCTGGCCGGTCAGACCGTAGTTCAGTCCAGTGCTCTCGGTGACGCCGGATTCCATCGCGCGGAGGTCCTCGACGAGGTCCTTGGTGGCGTCGTCGCCGGCGCCGGTCTCCGGGATCACCGTGATGATCGCGGTTCCGGTGTCACTGCTGATGTCACCGGGGCTGATCACGGCCTCGGCGACATTTTCGACGCCGCGAACCTGCTCGACCAGACCTTCATAGGCCTCCACACGCTCGGCTTCGCCGTCGACACCACTGCCGTCGACAACCATCACGAACGGGTTGTTCACACCCGGGCCGTAGCCGTCGGCAACCATGTCGTAGGCCATGCGCTCGGTGGTGCCCGGTTCGCTGTTACCGGCGTTCGGCAAGCCCAGCTTGAGTCCGCTGATCGGAATCGCGATCAGCGCCAGCAGGACGATGCCGCTGATTGCGAAGACGGCCGGGCGTTTGACGACCTGGTTGATCCAGCGCTGGCCGTTGTGGCGGCGGGCCGGATCATGCGGTGTCACATCCGGCGGGTTGAGGGACTTGATGCGGGCACCGAAGACCTTCTCACCGAAGATGCCGAGGATCGCGGGCAGCAGCGTCAACGCAACCAGTACGGCGATCAAGACGGTGCCGGCCGCGGCCAGGCCCATCGCCGTCAGGAACGGGATGTTGACGATGAACAGGGCCGCCAGGGCGATGAACACCGTGGCTCCGGCGAACACAACTGCCGAACCCGCTGTACCCACAGCCTTGCCGGCAGCTTCGGCACGGTTCCTGGACCGGTGCACCTCGTGCCGGTAGCGCGACAGGATGAACAGCGCATAGTCGATGCCCACGGCCAGGCCGATCATCATGGCCAACACGGGGGTCTCGGAGCTGAGATCGAAGAAGAACGTCGCTGCGGTGACACCCATCATTCCGACGGCGACACCGACGATCGCGGTGATCAGCGGCATGCCCCACGCCACCAGCGACGCGAAGGTCAGGACCATCACCAGGGCGCCGACCGCCATACCGATCAGCTCTGAGGTCATACCCATCGGCTCCATGGCCATTGCGGTGCCCGACATCTCCACGGTCAGGCCGCTGGCACGGGCCTGGTCCGCGATCTCCTCCATCTGGGTCTGGGCGGTCTCACTGACGTCGGCTGCGGCCTCGACATCGAACGCAGCGCCCAGCTGGACCATGGTGGCGTCGGCGTTGATCGGCGAGGTGACCTGCGCGCCGGCCTGCGCCTGGGCCGGGGCGGTGCCGAAGGTCTGCTCGTTGAACTGGACCACCGCATCGCGGCCCGGACCCGGGTTCTGCTCGGTGCCGTAGGTGTCGAACGGGTTCGCGATCGACTCGGGCGCCTTCACCCCGTCGAACTGCTTCATCGCCTCGACCATGGTGTTGATCGCGGCCTGGTACTGCGGCTCCGTCAGGGTGGCACCCTCGGGCGCCTGGACCACGTAGGTGAGCGCGATGTTCTCGGAGAACTTGGGTTTCTCCGGGAACGCCTCGACCATCTCGTCCTGGGCCTCGACCGATGAAACACCGGGGATGGTGAAGGTCTCCGACGTCGGCTTCGAGAGAGTCGCGGCGGCCACGCCCATTCCGATGAGGACGAGCAGCCAGATCGCCACCATCTTGAATTTGTTCAGATAGGCCCATCTGCCTATCCGGTAGAGATATGTAGCCACGTGCGGGGCTTCCTTCCGTCGGGATTTTCGTTCAGGAGGTCTGTCGGGGGATCAAGGTCGTGCCGGGGTCGGCGGCGGCGGTCCGGCAAGACCGGACTTGGTCACTTCGAACGCCTCGCCGAGGAAACGGCGTAGATCGTCGTGGGGTGCGGTTCCCGCGGTCCACATCTCCAAGGCCACGCGCAGAGTGCAGAGCGCGTTGGTGAAGACGAGCCGCTCGAAAAGGCCCATCGCAGTTGTCGGGCCGCGCGCGGCGACGACCTCGGTGAACCGTTCCTTCTGCATCGCAGCGAGGTCGCTGTTGTCCTTGTGCGCGACCAATGTCGGCTCGGTCTCGAGCAGCCGGATCAGGGTGGCGAACTGGTTCGGTACGGCTTCCGTATCGCAGGCGATCTCGGTGAGTGCGTATTCGACTGCATCCCAGAGAGATTCGTCCGCCGGACGGGACTCGATGAAATCGGCGATCCGGCCGAGGACAACACCGACGAAATGGATCAGCGCGTCTTCTTTGCCGGCGAAGTAGTTGTGGAAGGTCCGCGCCGAGACTCCGACCTCGGCGGCCACGGTGTCGACCGAGACAGACTCCAGACCACCATCGGCCGCATGCCGGAGCACCGCGGTCGCCAAGGCAAGCCGGGTCGCGGCCTTCTTGGATTCACGTAGTCCCATTTGCTGCATGCAGACCACGGTACGGAAATTGCAGTGCCCTGCAAATTTTCTGATGGGTGCAAAATTGACTGGTCGATCACATGCGAGCAGGGACGGTGACCCCGGTCACCGGCCATGGTTCAGAACTTCGGCGGCATTGCGGCCAGGGTTCGCTACGGTTGGCCGATGCGCGCAGCGATCTCAAAACTCGTCGGAGCCACGATCATTGCCGGAGGTGTGGCGATGGCATCGACCGCCTGCTCCGGAGACGACTCCGCCCAATCAGATGACTCCACATCGGTATCGGCCTCGGCGGTCACCACCGACACCTCTGCCGCCCGTGCCTCTCAGGCCGGTAGCGCGGCCTCCCAGAACTCGAATGCCCCTGCCGTTCCGGGCCCGTCGCTGCCGCCGGCAACCTCGATCCCGGACTCGAAACTGCTCCCCGACCTCGACGGCGCCCGGTGCGACACCGTGAACGGGCCGGACGGGGCGCTACACGTGATCCTCCTCGAGGGCAGCTCGATCGACTGCGCCGTGGCGATGCCGATCGCCAAGGAATACGCACCCATGATCGCGACCGGCAAACCCCAACAGGTTCAGGGGTGGGACTGCGGCCCTTCGCAAACCAGCGGAGTGCTATCCGATTGCACAAAAGACGCTGACACGATCTCCTTTTCGGTCGAATAATCGACGCGACCCGAAACCCGCACCTAAGGATCACTTAGAAATGGTTTAGGAATGCAATATTTCAGGAAACCCATCCACATCTGTCGTCGGCACGAAGCCCAAGTGCCCGCCAGACCGCACAAGATGAGGAGTATTTCCATGAATCGAATTGCGCGCACGACCACAGGTGTTCTCGCAGCTGTCGCAGGAAGCGCGGCACTGGCTTTTGCGGCGGCCCCGGCCGCATCCGCTGCCCCGCTCTCGGTGTGTCCGAGCCTGCCGGGACAGACAACCACGACCGAGGATTGCTCGGCCGACTCCGGGCCGACCGGATTGACCCTGGCCATCACACTCAACGACGGTTCGGCCACCGTCACCGGCGACAACTTCTCCGGCCCGGCTGCCATCGCCATCGGTGAGGGAGCCACCGTAAACATGGAGGGCATTCGCCCCGGCCTCTCGATCGGTATCGCCGGCCCCGGAGCCGACGTGACCGTCACCGGAGAAAGCCGGGTGAGGTGCGAAGACGGCCTGAGCTTCGCCGGCGACTTCCAGACCTTCACGGGTTGCTTCAACGACGGTATGAACGAAATTCCGCTGGGTTAGTCGTTCACTTAGCCCTATCGTTCCGTCCCCGGGTGCTCTATGTTCGAATTCGCGCCGCATGCACGCGTTCGGACCGACCGACACGCAAGCATCCGGGGATGGAGGGGACAGTGCTTCGGACTGTGTTCAACGACGAACATGAGGCTTTCCGCAAGGTCGTCCGCGATTTCATCAATCGCGAAGTCGTCCCCGTTCACCACGAATGGGAAGAACAGGGCCATCCGCCCCGCGAGTTCTACAACCGGCTCGGCGAGCTGGGAATCCTGGGTATCGAAGCCCCCGAGGAATTCGGCGGCGGCGGTTCCGAATCGTTCAAGTTCACCGCCATCGTCACCGAGGAGGCGGCCCGGGCCGGCGTCACATTCGGCTCATACTCGGTGCATTCGAATCTGATCCTGCCGTACCTGGTCGAATACGCGACCGAAGAGCAAAAGAAACGCTGGCTCCCCGGATTCATCTCCGGCGAGATCATGACGGCGATCGCGATGACCGAACCGGGCACCGGCTCGGATCTGGCCAACATCGCCACCACTGCCAAGCTGTCCGAGGACGGCGAGTACTACACCCTCAACGGCTCCAAGACCTTCATCACCGGCGGCGCCCTCGCCGACCTCATCCTGGTCGTGTGCCGCACCGCATCGAGCACCTCGGAGAACCGGCGGGCCGGGTTGACCATCTTGTGTGTCGACACCACCTCCGAGGGTTTCTCGGTGGGCCGCAAGCTCGAGAAGATCGGGCTCAAGGCCTCCGACACCGCCGAGCTGTCCTTCGACAACGTGCGGGTACCGGTGACCGACCGTCTCGGCGAAGAGGGCGAAGGATTCAACTACCTCACCCACAATCTCGCCCAGGAACGTCTGACCATCGCACTGCAGGCCTCGGCCTCCGCCCAGGCCGCGCTGCAACACGGCATCAACTACGTCAAGGAACGCGTCATCTTCGGAAAGCCGTTGTCGTCGTTCCAGAACTCGAAATTCGTTCTGGCAGAGTGCGCCACCGAGGTCGACGCCATCGTGCTGATGGCCGACCGCGCACTCGAGCTGCACGACGAAGGACAACTGAGCGTTCCCGACGCCGCGAAAGCCAAACTCTTCTGCACCGAGGGCGCCGGCCGGGTCATCGACAAGTGCCTCCAACTGCACGGCGGTTACGGCTACGTCACCGAGTACCCCATCGCCCGCCTCTACGCCGACACCCGGGTCTCCCGCATCTACGGCGGCACCAGCGAGGTCATGAAGACCATCATCGCGAAATCGCTTGGTATCTGACCTCTTCCGTTCATCAAGCCGAACTCTTCGACTCAAAAGACAAACGCTCATACGCGATGCCGTGATCGTCGACGTGGTGCGAGGGGTCACTCCCCGGTGAAGTCCCCCACGCGGCGTTCGTTGAAGGCGGCCAGGGCTTCCCGATGATCCTCGGTCGGATGAGACAGGGCCTGCAGGGCCGCCGACAGTTCGAGGAATCCGTCGAAATCCTGCCGTCCCGATTCGCGCAACAGGCGTTTCGTGGCACGTAGCGCGTGCGGCGGGTTCACGGCCACCCGCGCGGCGAGTTCCTGTGCGGTGGCCATCAACTCCTCGGGTTCGACGACCCGCGAGACCAGGCCCCAGTCGAGTGCGGTGGCCGCATCGACGCGATCGCCGGTGAACGCCATCTCGGCGGCCCGCGCGGCGCCCACCGCACGCGGCAACAGCCACGCACCGCCGTCGCCCGGGATGATGCCCAGCTTGACG
The DNA here is from genome assembly GCF_059553395.1 of Williamsia sp. z34. Taxonomy (NCBI): domain Bacteria; kingdom Bacillati; phylum Actinomycetota; class Actinomycetes; order Mycobacteriales; family Nocardiaceae; genus Williamsia; species Williamsia sp. z34. The sequence continues at coordinate 14,315 of NZ_JCANWW010000014.1, forward strand.
AAACTCTCGGCGAAAAAAGCCTTCGTGGACGCGACGCGCATGTCGCACATCAGCGTCAGGTCGCACCCTGCCCCGACCGCGGGTCCGTTGACGGCGGCGATGATGGGTACCTCGCAGGTGTACACCGCGCGCGCCAGCCGCTGAATTCCGCGCCGGTACCCCTGGAAGATCTGATGTGGCTTGCCACCGAACATTCCGTTGCCCTCGACCATGTCCTTGACATTCCCTCCGGCAGAGAAAGCGCTTCCCCCGCCGGTGAGGATCACCACCCGCGTTTGCGGATCCGTATTCGCCGCCTCGACCAGTTCGACGAGCCGGTCCACCACCTCATCTCCGGAGATCGGGTTCCGGCTCTCCGGCAGGTTCAGCGTCCAGGTGGTGACGTGTCCCTCGGTTCGGGCAAGTACGACATCATTTTCGGCAGTCATCAAACGATCCTATCCACGAGGCGATATCGCCCTGCCCGCGTGCAGCCGAATATCCGGTAATCACACTTGCCAATTTGCAATCGCGTTAAAATTGGCCAGCTCTGATGCATTGTCGCATCGCGCGGCGGGTCGTCCCCAGGCGGCAACAAGGCCATCTCCTGACCACAGACACCTTGTCAGCGAACAGGATTCGAATGTTTGCATTCATCGCACGCGTCGTTGTCGGCCACCCGTGGCGGGTCATCGCGGGGTGGGCCGTGATCGCGTTGCTCATCATCGTCTTCTCCCCCAGCCTCGGGGACCACACCAGTGGCAACAATCAGGATTTCCTTCCGAAATCGTTCGAGTCGGTGAAAGCGCAAGAACTCGCCGACGAGTACTTTCCCGCCTCGGCCGGGGCCACCGGCACGCTGGTGGTCTCGCGAACCGACGGCGCGCCACTGTCGCCCGCGGATCAACAGACGGCCCTCGGACTCGCGACCACGTTGCAGAACGAGAAGATCCCGGGCGTCACCGCGGTCACCGGCAGCGAAGAATCCTTCTCGCCGGACGGAAAGCTGGCCGCCCTGCAGGTGTCCTTCGAGGGGCAGGCCGGCGACCACGACGCCGATCAGGCGGTACCGCTGGTTCGTGACGATGCCCGCAAGGCGCTCGAAGGTACGGGACTTCGGTCCGGTCTGACGGGCAACGCCTCGATCCTGGTCGACACCGATTCGGCCTATGACGATGCCGAGAACATCATCACGATCGCGACGGTCATCGTCATCGTGCTCACCCTCGGCCTGGTGTTCCGTAGCCCGATCATCGCAGTGGTGCCCATCGTAGTGATCGGCATCGTCTACCTCGCGGTTCGCGGGGTGACCGCCTTTGCCACCGACCTGTTCGACTTCGAGGTGCCCAACACCCTCGATGCCATCCTGCTGGTGGTGCTCTTCGGAGTGGGTACCGACTACATCGTGTTCCTGCTCTTCCGATATCGGGAACATCTGCGGCAGGGCGCAAACCACCATGACGCGCTGATCCTGTCCACCAGGGTGGTCGGGCGGGTGGTCGCCTCATCCGCCATCACCGTGATCGGCGCGTTCGCCGCCCTGTTCCTGGCCAGGCTCGGCTTGTTGAATTCGCTTGCGCCCGGGCTGATCATCGCCGTCGCGCTCATGCTGCTGACAGCCCTGACGCTGATCCCGGCACTCTGCGCCGTGCTGGGCAAATACCTGTTCTGGCCGATGGGCCCGGGCACCGACTCGAAGCGGTCGCCATATGGTCCCATCAGTCGCATGGTCGGGCACCGCCCGGCAATCGTCGTGGTGATCGTCGCCGCCGGGCTGATCGTCCTGACGGTCTTCGCGCCGTCATACAAGTCGACATACGACACACTCAACGAAATGCCCTCTGACACCCCCTCTCTCGAGGCATACGACACCCTGTCCGCGTCGTTCCCCCAAGGCGTACTGAGCCCCACCCAGGTGTACGTCAAGACCGACGGACCGGTTCCCCAAGACGAATTGGCCACCCTGCGCGACAACCTCGGCAAGGTTCCCGGTGTGGCATCGGTGTCCGAACCCAGGATCAGTGCGGACGGCACGGCCGCGGTGATGGATGTCATCCTGACCGCCGGGCCATATACCTCCGGGGCACTCGATGTCGCCAAAGGTCCACTCAACGAAGCCGCCCAGAGCTCGATACCGGATGCCCAAGTGCTCGTCGGGGGCGAGTCCGCGACACTGGCAGACGTCCGCTCACAACTCGATTCGGACAGCTTGCGAGTGTTCCCGGTGGCCGTGGTGATCGTGGGCCTCATCCTCGGCTTGCTGCTGCTGTCCGTGCTCGCACCACTGAATCTTCTTGTCTGCGTGGGCCTGACGTTCGGCGCCACCCTCGGAGCGGTTGTCATCGTGTTCCTGTTCGCCGCCGGACTCGACGGGGTCGACTTCACCACCCCGATCGTGCTCTATCTGTTCGTGGTGGCCATCGGCACCGATTACAACATCCTGCTGACCGAACGGATCCGAGAAGAGTTCCTGAACGGCCATCGACCTGCCGAGGCCGCCAGGATCGCCATCGCGGGCAGCGGACCCACAGCCGCCGCGGCCGGCACCATCCTCGCATTGACCTTCGCCTCCCTGATCCTCACCGGACTCGACAACCTCAGAGAACTCGGCACCGGTGTGGCCATCGGTGTACTACTGGCCTCCCTGGTGATGGCGCCGATGTTGGTCCCCGGACTCTCCGTGCTGCAGCGAAGCGCATTCTGGTGGCCGACGAAAAGAACCAAACCCCCTGCAGCCGACGCGGATGCGAAATCACCCGGCCCCGGAGGCGACGGGCCGAAGTCGACAGAGCCTGTTCTTCATTGATCGATACCGCAGGTGTCCCGACGAGTAGCATCGGCCCCGTGACCGAAGCACCGGTACGCACCAACAATCGCCTCGATGCCAAACGTGTCCTCGTCTACAGCGACGACGCGAGCACCCGCAGGCAGATCATCGCCGCCCTCGGCGACTTCCCACCCGACGGACTCGATCCCTTCCTCTATGTGGAGGTCGCCACCGGACCGGGCGTGATCCGCGAGATGGACGCCGGAAGCATCGACCTCGCGATTCTCGACGGCGAAGCCGCACCGGCGGGCGGGATGGGGATCGCGCGGCAATTGAAGGACGAGATCGAGGCCTGCCCACCGATCATCCTGCTCACCGGCCGGGCCGAGGATCGATGGCTGGCGTCATGGTCGCAGGCCGAGGCCGTGGTGTCGCGCCCGATCGATCCCTTTGCGCTCACGAAAGCAGTGGTCACCGTGCTGCGTTCGCGCGCCTAGCTCCTTTTCCACCCACGCACCGTCCCCGGTTCACACCGCCCTGGCCGCGGAACCCTTTTATGAGCGATCCAGATAACTGCGATTACAAATCAGCACCGCCTTCCGTGCCCGTTACGGTGTGACGGCAGGGCCGGCCGGCGGTAGTCTGTGCTTCAGATCACACATAGCCCCCGGGTGATCCGAGCACGAACATCGACTTCCCATTCCGGCCCTGTCCGAGCGTCGTCACCCACTCCGCAACCACTCGCTGGGAAGGAGCAACCGCACCCGTGAACCTGTATGTGCCGATTTTCGTACTCGGCCTGATCGCAGCGGTATTCGCGGTCGGGTCAGCTGTGCTCGCGAGCGTCGTGGGTCCTCGGCGGTACAACCGTGCCAAGCTGGAGGCGTACGAGTGCGGCATCGAACCTCTCCCAAATCCACTGGGCGGCTTGGGAACCGATGAGGATTCGGGAAGTGTTACCCGGCAGCGCATTCCGGTGAAGTACTACCTGACCGCGATGCTGTTCATCATCTTCGACATCGAAATCGTGTTCCTGTATCCCTGGGCCGTCTACTTCGACTCGCTCGGCGTGTTCGGTCTGATCGCGATGGCGCTGTTCATCTTCAACGTCTCGGTGGCGTACGCCTACGAATGGAGGCGCGGCGGACTTGGCTGGGACTGACGGCTCGAACCGAGCACACTGCCCGAAAGAGAGTGTCCATCATGGGTCTTGAAGAAAAGCTCCCCAGCGGGTTCCTGCTGAGTACGGTCGAGGGCCTGGCCGGTTACATGCGCAAGGGATCGCTGTGGCCGGCAACCTTCGGTCTGGCCTGCTGCGCCATCGAGATGATGGCCACCAGTGGTGGACGTTTCGACATCGCCCGCTTCGGGATGGAGGCCTTCCGCGCGTCGCCGCGTCAAGCCGACCTGATGATCGTCGCCGGCCGGGTCAGCCAGAAGATGGCACCGGTCCTGCGCCAGATCTACGATCAGATGGCAGAGCCGAAATGGGTTCTTGCCATGGGTGTTTGTGCATCCTCGGGTGGAATGTTCAACAACTACGCCATCGTCCAGGGCGTCGACCATGTTGTCCCGGTCGACATCTACCTCCCCGGATGTCCCCCGCGCCCGGAAATGCTGCTGCACGCAATCCTCAAGCTGCACGAGAAGATCCAGGAGATGCCGCTGGGAGTCGACCGCGACGAGGCCATCCGCGCAGCCGAACAGGCCGCGTTATCGGCCACCCCGACCATCGAGATGAAGGGGTTGCTGCGATGACCGGGCCGACCGGCGACAATTCCGGACGTGAGGTGATCGGCATCCGCCGCGGCCTGTTCGGCGCGAGCGGCAGCGGTGACACCTCCGGGTACGGCGGGCTCATCAAGCCGATCGCCATGCCCGAGCGCACACCTCGGCCATACGGCAGCTATTTCGACGACGTTGTCGACCAGCTCGAACAGACCCTCGCCGGCCACGGTGGATCTGGTGCGGACCAGGCGATCGAGAAGGTCGTGGTGTTCCGCGACGAACTGACGATCTACGTGCGGCGCGAGCATCTACCGGCGGTTGCCGGTGCACTCCGCGACGATCCCGGCCTGAGATTCGAGCTGTGCCTCGGTGTCAGCGGCGTGCACTACCCGGCCGAGACCGGCCGCGAGCTCCATGCGGTGTATCCACTGTTGTCGATCACCCACAATCGCCGGGTTCGGATGGAAGTCGCTGTGCCGGATGCGGATCCACACATCCCGTCGCTGTGTGCGATCTATCCGACCTGTGATTGGCATGAACGGGAAACCTACGACTTCTTCGGCATCGTGTTCGACGGCCATCCCGCTCTGACCAGAATCCAGATGCCCGACGACTGGGAGGGGCATCCGCAACGCAAGGACTATCCGCTCGGAGGTATCCCGGTCGAGTTCAAGGGTGCCCGCATCGCACCACCCGATCAGCGGAGGTCGTACAGCTGATGACCATCTACAACGCCACCGGACAGGACTGGGACGAGATCGCCGGCGCCGCCGCCGGTGCGGGCGAGGAGCGGATCGTCGTCAACATGGGACCGCAGCATCCGTCGACCCACGGGGTCCTGCGCCTGATCCTGGTGCTCGAGGGTGAGACGGTGATCGAGGCCCGCTGCGGTATCGGCTACCTGCACACGGGGATCGAGAAGAACCTCGAGTTCCGCAACTGGACCCAGGGCGTCACGTTTGTCACCCGGATGGACTATCTGTCCCCGTTCTTCAACGAGACGGCCTACTGCCTCGGCGTCGAGAAACTCCTCGACATCACCGACGCGATCCCCGAGCGGGTCAACGTCATCCGGGTGATGCTGATGGAACTCAACCGGATCTCCTCACACCTGGTCGCCCTGGCGACCGGCGGTATGGAACTCGGCGCGGTCACCGCGATGCTCTTCGGATTCCGCGAACGGGAGCTGATCCTCGACGTCTTCGAGATGATCACCGGCCTACGGATGAACCACGCCTTCATCCGCCCCGGCGGACTGGCCCAAGACCTACCCGACGGTGCCGTCGACAAGGTCCGCGAGGTGCTGCGGGTTCTGCCCGGCCGCCTGCGTGACATGGAAGATCTGTTGAGCGAGAACTACATCTGGAAGGCCCGGACCCGCGGTGTCGGCTACCTCGACCTCACCGGATGCATGGCCCTGGGCGTCACCGGCCCGATCCTGCGGGCGACGGGACTGGCCCACGATCTGCGCCGGTCCGCTCCGTACTGCGGGTACGAGGAGTACGAGTTCGACGTCATCACCGACACCGATTGCGACTCGTACGGCCGGTACCAGATCCGGGTCAAGGAGATGAAGGAGTCGCTCAAGATCGTCGAGCAATGCCTCGACCGGCTCCGTCCCGGCCCGATCATGGTCGAGGACAAGAAGATCGCCTGGCCTGCCGAACTCACGGTCGGGGACGACGGCCTGGGAAACTCCCCGAAACACATCTCCGAGATCATGGGATCCTCCATGGAGGGTCTGATCCACCACTTCAAACTGGTCACCGAAGGGATGCGGGTCCCGCCAGGTCAGGTCTATATCCCGATCGAATCCCCCCGCGGCGAACTCGGCGTCCACATGGTCTCCGACGGTGGCACCCGCCCCTACCGGGTCCACTTCCGGGACCCGTCGTTCACCAATCTGCAAGCGGTGGCGGCGATGTGCGAGGGCGGGATGATCTCCGACGTGATCGCCGCCGTCGCCGGCATCGACCCCGTGATGGGAGGTGTCGACCGATGAGCGCCGAGCCGGTTTTCATCGACTTCGGGACACCCGGTGAGGTGGCCGCGGAATCCCAGCGCTACCCCGACGACGTGGCCGCCCGCCTGTCCGGTGACGCCGCGCAGATCATCGCCCGGTATCCCAGCCCGCGGTCGGCGCTGCTTCCCCTGCTGCACCTCGTACAAAGTGTCGACGGATACATCACGCCGGCCGGGATCGGCTTCTGCGCAGAACAACTCGGACTCACTCCGGCCGAGGTGACCGCGGTGTCCACCTTCTATTCGATGTACCGGCGCGAAGAGACCGGCGACTACCTGGTCGGGGTCTGCACCAACACGCTGTGTGCGGTCATGGGTGGCGACCAGATCCTGGACGACCTGCGCGAACACCTCGGCGTGGACGCCGGGCAGACCACCACTGACGGCTTGATCACGTTGGAACACATCGAATGCAACGCGGCCTGCGACTACGCGCCGGTGGTGATGGTCAACTGGGAGTTCTTCGACAACCAGACACCCCGGTCCGGCCGCGACCTGGTGGACGCGCTGCGCCGGGGAGAGCCGGTGACGCCGACCCGCGGTGCACCACTGTGCACGTTCCGCGAAACCGCCCGGATCCTGGCGGGTTTCCCCGACGAGCGAGACGGCGCCTCGGATGCCGCCGAGCCCGGTACCCCGACACTCGCCGGGCACCGCATCGCCCGGGAGCGGGGCATGCACGCCCCCGACCCGACGGCGTCCGACGACGTCGACGGGCCCGATGAGGATCGGGCAGCTGCCGAATCGAAGGCCGACAAGCCCGCACCGGCACCGTCGGCCGACGTGCCCTCAGAGGGAAAGGCGAGCTGAGATGCCGTTGACACCCGTTCTGTCCCGATACTGGGACGAGCCCCGGTCCTGGACACTCGACGCCTACCGCGGCCATGACGGTTACGACGCGCTCGACAAAGCGCTGGCGATGGACCCCGACGATCTCATCGCAACCGTCAAGGCCTCGGGACTACGCGGACGCGGAGGTGCCGGGTTCCCCACCGGGATGAAGTGGTCGTTCATCCCCCAGGGCGACGGCAAGCCGCACTACCTGGTGGTCAATGCCGACGAATCCGAACCCGGCACCTGCAAGGACATCCCCCTGCTCCTGGCCACGCCCCATGTGCTGATCGAGGGCATCATCATCGCGGCGTACGCGATTCGGGCTTCGCACGCGTTCATCTACGTTCGTGGCGAGGTGATTCCGGTTCTGCGGCGCCTGCAGACCGCGGTCGCCGAGGCATATGAGGCCGGACTCCTCGGCAGCGATATCCGCGGGTCCGGATTCGACCTGGAACTGGTGGTCCACGCCGGGGCCGGCGCGTACATCTGCGGCGAGGAGACCGCACTGCTCGACTCCCTCGAAGGCCGACGCGGCCAGCCTCGTCTGCGTCCCCCGTTCCCGGCGGTTGCCGGTCTCTACGCCAGCCCGACCGTGGTCAACAACGTCGAGTCGATCGCCAGCGTCCCGGCCATCATCCTGCGCGGCAACGACTGGTTCCAGACCATGGGCACAGAGAAGTCACCGGGGTTCACGCTGTACTCGCTGTCCGGCCACGTCACCACCCCGGGCCAGTACGAGGCCCCGCTGGGGATCACCCTTCGTGAACTGCTCGAGTTGGCTGGCGGTGTGCGGGCTGGCCACGAACTCAAGTTCTGGACACCGGGAGGTTCTTCGACGCCCCTGTTCACCGCCGAACATCTCGATGTCACCCTCGACTACGAGGGCGTCGGCGCGGCCGGTTCGATGCTGGGTACCAAGGCATTACAGATCTTCGACGACACCACCTGTGTGGTCCGCGCGGTATTGCGATGGACCGAGTTCTACGCCCACGAATCCTGCGGCAAATGCACACCCTGTCGCGAGGGCACCTACTGGCTGGTCCAGATTCTGCGCGATCTGGAGAGCGGAACCGGCACCGAAACCGATCTGCAGAAGTTGCTCGACATCTCCGACAATATCCTCGGGAAGTCGTTCTGCGCACTCGGTGACGGCGCCGCCAGCCCGATCATGTCCTCCCTCAAGTTCTTTCGAGACGAATACATCGAGCACGTCCGCGGCGGCGGATGCCCGTTCGATCCGGCCAGGTCCACACTGTTCGAACCGGTGGGTGCATGATGACGCTGACCAACAATTCGACCTCCGACCCCGCCGTGACCGACGTGGTGGCGATCACCATCGACGGCACCGAGCTCCGAGTTCCGAAGGGCACCTTGGTCATCCGCGCCGCGGAGCTGGTCGGCGTGCAGATACCCCGATTCTGCGACCACCCACTGCTCGATCCGGTGGGGGCCTGCCGGCAATGCCTCGTCGAAGTCGAGGGCCAGCGCAAACCTCTCGCCTCCTGTACCACGACGGTCTCGGACGGCATGGTGGTCCGGACACAACTGACGTCACCGGCCGCCGAGAAGGCACAGCGCGGCGTCATGGAGTTACTGCTGATCAACCATCCCCTCGATTGCCCGGTCTGCGACAAGGGCGGCGAGTGCCCGCTACAGAACCAGGCCATGTCCAGCGGTGCGGCCGAGTCCCGGTTCGAGGGTGTCAAACGGACGTTCCCCAAACCGATTCCGCTCTCGACAGAGGTCCTTCTCGACCGCGAACGGTGCGTGCTGTGCGCGCGCTGCACCCGGTTCTCGGATCAGATCGCCGGCGACCGGTTCATCGACCTCCTCGAACGCGGCGCGCAGCAGCAGGTCGGGATCGCCGACGACGAACCCTTCCAGTCGTACTTCTCCGGCAACACGGTGCAGATCTGCCCGGTCGGCGCGCTGACCGGTGCAGCCTACCGATTCCGGGCCCGCCCCTTCGATCTCGTTTCGAGTCCCAGTGTCTGCGAGCACTGTGCCGATGGCTGCGCGCAACGTACCGATCACCGGCGCGGCAAGGTGTTGCGGCGTCTGGCCGGCGATGATCCGGAGGTCAACGAGGAGTGGAACTGCGACAAGGGTCGCTGGGCCTTCACCTATGAGACCGCGCGGGACCGCATCACCACGCCGCTGATCCGGGATGCCGCAGGCAACCTGGTCGCCGCCTCCTGGCCGCAGGCCGTGGCCGTTGCCGCCGCCGGCCTCAAGGCCGCAGGTTCACGCACCGGTGTCCTGGTCGGCGGCCGGAGCACCGCCGAGGACGCCTACGCCTATGCGAAGTTCACCCGAACAGCATTGGGCACCAACAACGTCGACTTCCGCAGTCGCGCCCATTCCGCCGAAGAGGCCTCGTTCCTGGCCTCCCGGATCGCCGGTCGGCCGCTGGCCCTGACCTACTCCGACCTCGAGAAGGCGCCGACCGTCCTGCTGGCGGGTCTCGAACCGGAAGAAGAGTCACCGATCATCTTCCTGCGCCTGCGCAAGGCGGTGCGCAAACGCGGACTTACGGTGATCTCGATCGCGCCATTCGCAAGCAATGGCCTGTCGAAAATGTCGGGCGGTCTGGTGAGGGTCGTCCCCGGCGCCGAACCTGCTGCGCTGGAACAACTCCAGAACTCGGATCACCTGCGCAAGCCGGGTGCGGTGATCCTGGTGGGCGAGCGACTGGCCCAGGTTCCGGGTGCGCTGACCGCGGTGGGTGCACTCGCCGACGCCACCGGGGCCTCGATCGGATGGGTCCCCCGACGGGCCGGTGAAAGGGGAGCCCTCGAGGTCGGCGCGCTCGGCAACCTCCTGCCCGGCGGCCGACCGGTCCGCGACCGGATCGCCCGCGCCCAGGTACGTCAGGTCTGGGGTACGGAGCTGCCACCCACGCCGGGCCTCGACACCGGCGAAATGCTCTCGGCGGCAGCCGCCGGTGAGGTGGAGGCCCTGGTGGTCGGCGGTGTGGAACTGGCCGACCTGCCCGATCCGGACGCCGCCCTCGCCGCACTTGTCGCGGCCCCGTTCGTGGTGAGCCTGGAGATGCGGGCGAGTGTCGTCACCGACCACGCAGACGTCGTGTTCCCGGTCTCGCCGGTGGTCCGCAAGAGTGGCACGTTCGTGGACTGGGAGGGTCGTCCCCGCCCGTTCGAGGCGGCCCTGCCCAGCGACGGTGCGATGCCCGATCAGCGAGTCCTCGACGCGATCGCCCGCCGGCTGGGCCGCGACATCGACCTGCCCGATGCGGCCAGTTCCCGTGACGAACTCGGCCGGCTCGGTGCGTGGGACGGCGACTTCGAAACAACCCCTGCCACAAGCCCTGCCGAGATCCCCGAAGCCTCGCCAGGACAGGCAGTGCTCGCCAGTTGGCGGATGCTGCTGGACTCCGGGCGCCTACAGGACGGGGAACCCCACCTGGCCGGCACCGCGCGGCGTCCGGTGGTTCGGCTCTCCGCCGCGACGGCCACCGAAAACGGTCTTCACGACGACGAACTGGTCACCGTCAGCAGCGACCGCGGATCGATCACGCTGCCACTGGCGATCACCGACCTACCTGATCGTGTCGTGTGGCTCCCCCTGAACTCACCGGGCAGTTCCGTCCACTCCGCGCTGGGCCCGGCTGTCGGACAGTCGGTTCAGATCACGCCGGCCGCGAGGGTGGAACGCTCATGACCGACCTGTCCGCCTTCGGCCACGACGCCTGGTGGCTGATGACCATCAAGGCCCTGGCGATCTTCGTCTTCCTGGTGTTGACCGTCCTGATCGGCATCCTCGCCGAGCGTCGCGTGATGGCCTGGATGCAGACGCGGATCGGACCCAACCGCGTCGGTCCGATGGGGCTGCTCCAAAGTCTCGCCGACGGTGTGAAGCTCGCGCTGAAGGAAGGCATCATCCCGGCCGGCGTCGACAAGCCGATCTACCTACTGGCACCGATCATCTCGGTGGTGCCCGCCATCATGGCGTATGCGGTGATCCCGTTCGGTCCCGAGGTGTCGGTCTTCGGGCACCGGACACCGTTGCAGCTGACCGATCTGTCGGTCGCCGTCCTGTACATCCTCGCGGTCACGTCGGTCGGCGTCTACGGGATCGTGCTCGCCGGCTGGTCCTCCGGATCCACCTATCCGCTCCTCGGGGGGTTGCGGTCGAGTGCGCAGGTGATCTCCTACGAGATCGCCATGGGCCTGACCTTCGCAGCGGTCTTCCTCGATGCCGGGACCATGTCCACCTCGGGCATCGTCTCTGCACAGGACGGCACCTGGTACGTCTTCCTGCTGCTGCCCTCGTTTGTGGTCTACGTGATCTCGATGGTCGGTGAGACCAACCGTGCGCCTTTTGATCTCCCGGAGGCAGAGGGTGAACTCGTCGGCGGCTTCCACACCGAGTATTCGTCGCTGCGTTTTGCGATGTTCATGCTCGCCGAATACATCAACATGGCCACCGTGTCAGCGCTGGCGGCGACCCTGTTCTTCGGCGGATGGCATGCACCCTGGCCGATTTCGATCTGGGACGGCGCCAATTCGGGATGGTTCCCGTTGATCTGGTTCGTCGCCAAGGTCTGGGGATTCCTGTTCTTCTTCATCTGGCTGCGCGCCACCCTGCCTCGGCTGCGCTATGACCAGTTCATGGCGCTGGGCTGGAAGATCCTCATCCCGGTTTCCCTGGCCTGGGTGATGGTCGTCGCCACGGTCCGCGCACTCCGCAACGAGGGATACAGCAGCGCCACCGCCGTCCTGAGCGTGGCCGGCGTCGTCGTCGCGCTGGCCCTGATCGCGGTGCTGTGGAAAGTCTTCCGCGGCAGACGCGATCGCCGCCGCGACGCGCCCGAACTCGTCGAGCGCATAGAACCGTTCGATGCCATGGCGGGCGGCTTCCCGGTCCCACCGATCAAGGAGAGCAGCGATGCGTAACCCCTTCGAGCCCCTGGCCGGTTTCGGCGTCACCTTCCGGTCGATGTTCAAGAAGAACAACACCGAGCTCTATCCCGAGGTCAAGAAACCAACCGCAGCCCGCTATCACGGGCGTCACCAACTCAACCGCTACGCCGACGGGCTGGAGAAGTGCATCGGCTGCGAGTTGTGCGCCTGGGCCTGTCCCGCCGATGCAATCTATGTCGAGGGCGCCGACAACACCGACGACAACCGCTATTCACCGGGTGAGCGTTACGGCGTTGTGTACCAGATCAATTACCTGCGATGTATCGGCTGCGGGCTGTGTGTCGAGGCCTGCCCGACCAGGGCCCTGACGATGACCAACTTCTACGAGATGGCCGACGACAACCGGGCCGACCTGATCTACGGCAAAGACCAACTACTGGCCCCGCTCGCCGACGGTATGACACCACCGCCGCACGCGATGGCTCCGGGCAGCACGGACGAGGACTACTACCGCGGCAATGCGATCGGCGAGGTGATGCCGCCGAGCACGTCCCGGTGACACCCGCCCGCCGACGAGAGACCTTGAAGGAGAATCGCAGTGAACAGCCTGTTGTCCGCATCGACACTTGTCGCACAGCCGCTGACGCAGACGTCGACCGCTGAGGCGGTGCAGTTCTGGATCCTCGGCACGATCGCCGTCCTCGGCGCCCTCGGTGTGGTGTGCTCGGCGAAAGCGGTGTACTCGGCCGTCTTCCTGGCGATGACCATGATCATTCTTGCCGTCTTCTACATCGCCCAGGGTGCAATGTTTCTCGGCGTCGCGCAGGTGGTCGTGTACACGGGTGCGGTGATGATGCTCTTTCTGTTCGTCCTCATGCTCGTGGGGGTCGATTCGACGGACTCCCTGGTCGAAACCATTCGCGGGCAACGCCTTGGTGCCATGGTGGCCGGTCTCGGTTTCGGGATCCTCCTCATCGCCGGTGTCGGAAGCGCCTCGGTCACCGTCTTTGCCGGAGTCGAGGAGGCCAACGCGGGTGGCAACGTCGAAGGACTGGCCGAGATCATCTTCATCCGGTACCTGTGGGCGTTCGAATTGACCGGTGCACTGCTGATCACCGCCACCCTCGGCGCCATGGTGCTCGCGCATCGGGAGCGGCTCGGTCCCAAGATCACCCAACGGGAGATGTCCATCAACCGGTTCCGCGACGGTGAACGAGCCACGCCCCTGCCCAATCCCGGCGTCTACGCCCGGCACAACGCGGTCGACATGCCGGCGCGACTCCCCGATGGCTCCTATTCCGGCCTGTCGGTCAGCGAAGTCCTCGTACCCCGCGACCCGTTCGGTCCGGGTCCCGAAATCGGCGATCCGGAGCGCCGATCATGAATCCGGAGAACTACCTGTATGTTTCGGTGCTCCTGTTCACCATCGGGGCTGCCGGCGTTCTTCTCCGGCGCAATGCCGTCGTGGTGTTCATGTGTGTCGAATTGATGCTCAACGCCTGCAACCTCGCATTCGTCACCTTCGCCCGCATGCACGGCAATCTCGACGGCCAGGTGATCGCGTTCTTCACGATGGTCGTCGCTGCCGCGGAAGTTGTTGTCGGCCTGGCGATCATCATGATGATCTTCCGCACCCGTCGCTCGACCTCGGTCGATGCTGCCGATCTGCTGAAACTCTGAGCCCCCATGGACAAACTCATCTGGGTTCTTCCGGCACTCCCCCTGGCCGGGGCGGCAATACTGCTGTTGGGCGGTCGACGCACCGACCGATGGGGTCATCTGCTCGGTTGCCTCATGGCATTGGCATCGTTTGCGTTCGGCGTCGCCGCGTTCTTCGACATGCTCGGCACCTCCTCCGACGACCGGTCGATGAATCAAACCCTGTTCACCTGGGTCCCGGCCGGTGAACTGCAGGTGGACTTCGGATTACAGCTCGACCAGCTCTCCATGTGCTTCGTCCTGCTCATCACCGGCGTCGGGTCACTGATCCACATCTACTCCATCGGATATATGGCGTCCGATCCCGGAAGACGCCGGTTCTTCGCATATCTGAACCTCTTTCTCGCAGCAATGCTGCTGCTGGTCCTGGCCGACAACTATCTCGGCCTGTACCTGGGCTGGGAGGGCGTCGGCCTGGCGTCCTACCTGCTGATCGGTTTTTGGCACGAACGACCCGCCGCCGCAACCGCCGCGAAGAAGGCCTTCGTGGTCAACCGCGTCGGTGACATGGGCCTGGCGATCGGCATGATGATCATGTTCGCCACGTTCGGCTCGGTCGGCTTCTCCGAGGTGTTCGGCGGCGCCGGCGAGGCCGGTGAAGGAACACTGACCGCGCTCGGACTGATGCTGCTGCTCGCGGCCTGCGGGAAATCGGCCCAGGTTCCCCTGCAGTCCTGGTTGGGCGACGCCATGGAAGGCCCGACCCCGGTGTCCGCACTGATCCACGCGGCGACCATGGTCACCGCCGGTGTCTACCTCATCACGCGTTCGGGTCCGATCTTCGATCTGGCCCCGAATGCCCAACTGGCCGTGGTGATCGTCGGCGCGGTGACCTTGCTCTTCGGCGCGATCATCGGCTGCGCGAAGGACGACATCAAGAAGGCGCTGGCCGCATCGACCATGAGCCAGATCGGCTACATGGTCCTCGCCGCCGGGCTGGGACCGGCCGGCTACGCCTTTGCCATCCTGCACCTGATCACCCATGGATTCTTCAAGGCCGGTCTCTTCCTCGGCGCCGGTTCGGTGATGCACGGCATGAACGACGAGACCGACATGCGACGGTACGGCGCCCTGCGGAGCCTGATGCCGATCACATTCGTCACCTTCGGGCTCGGATACCTCGCGATCATCGGCATCCCGCCGTTCTCGGGGTTCTTCTCGAAGGACAAGATCATCGAAACCGCCTGGGCGGCAGGTGGCGTCAAGGGCATCATCCTCGGCAGCGTCGCGGTACTCGGGGCCGGGATCACCGCGTATTATATGACGCGCGTGATGCTGTTGACCTTTTTCGGGGACCGGCGGTGGAAGCCGGATACGCATCCCCACGAGTCGCCGCCCTCGATGACCGCGCCGATGGTCGTGCTGGCGCTCGGATCGGTGGGCGCCGGCGGGCTCCTGGTTCTCGGTGGTTCGCTACAGAACTGGCTGGAACCCGTTGTCGGGGAACACCACGGGCACCTCGGCGTCCCGGTGTGGGTGATCACCGTCAGCACCCTGGCCGTGGTGCTCGTCGGAGTGGGCATCGCCTACCGCCAGTACGCCGGGCGCACCGTCCCCGAAACCGCCCCGGACGAGGTGACACCGTTGACCGAGGCCGCTCGCCGCGATCTCTACGGCGATGCCTTCAACGAGGGGGTGTTCATGCGGCCGGGCCAGAAGCTCACCGCCGCACTGGGTGTGGCCGACACCAAAGGTGTCGACGGTGTTGTGCAAGGCATCTCGGGCGCGGTCGCCGGGGTGTCGGCAGGCGCACGTCGCCTCCAGACCGGCTTCGTTCGCTCGTACGCGCTGTCGGTGTTCGCCGGTGCCGCCCTGGTGGTCGCGATGATGATGGTGGTGAGGGTGTGGTGAGCGACGTTCCCTGGCTGACCCTGCTGTGGGCGGTACCCGCCGTGGGCGCCGTGCTCATCCTGAGCCTGCCGCCGCGGATGCGCGAGCACGTCAAGTGGACCGCCCTGGCCACATCTGGGGCGGTACTCGCCATCTCCATCGGCCTCGCGATCGACTTCGACACCGGCGGCGAGCAGTTCCAGTTCGTCGAATCCAGGTCGTGGATACCGGCTTTCGGCGCCACCTATTCACTGGGGATCGACGGCATCGCCCTGGCCTTGGTGGTCCTGACGGCGGTCCTGTTGCCGCTGCTCCTGATGGCCGGCTGGCATGACGCCGACCCGGGCCGTCGCCGGGCCACCCATCGCTACGTGGCGTTGATGTTGCTCGTCGAGGCGATGGTGATGATCTCGTTCACCGCCCTCGACATCCTGCTCTTCTACATCTTCTTCGAAGCCATGCTGATCCCGATGTACTTCCTCATCGCCGGGTTCGGGAGTCCCCGCGATTCCGGGGCGCGCACCCGCGCGGCGGTGAAGTTCCTGCTCTACAACCTCGTCGGCGGACTGGTCATGTTGGCGGCGGTCATCGGACTGTATGTCGTCACCGTCGATCAGGGTGGTGGCACCTTCGATTTCCGCGAGATCGTCGCGGCGATCTCGTCGGGCACACTCGACATCGATCCCACCGTGGCCAAGGCACTGTTCGGCGGTTTCATGTTCGCCTTTGCGGTCAAGGCACCACTGTGGCCGCTGCACACCTGGTTGCCCGACGCCGCAGTTCAGGCCACCCCGGCCGGCGCAGTGCTCATGATGGCCGTGGTCGACAAGGTGGGAACGTTTGCGATGCTGCGCTACTGCGTGCAGTTGTTCCCAGATGCCACAAGGTATTTCACGCCGCTGATCATCACGCTGGCGGTGATCGGCATCGTATACGGCGCGGTCCTCGCGATCGGGCAGACCGACATGATGCGGCTCATCGCCTACACGTCGATCTCCCATTTCGGCTTCATCATCCTGGGCATCTTCGCACTGACCAGCCAGGGGCAGGCCGGCTCGACGCTGTACATGGTGAACCACGGGATCGCCACGGCCGCGCTGATGCTCATCGCCGGATTCCTGGTGACCCGGCGGGGCACCCGCAACATCGCCGACTACGGCGGGGTCCAGAAGGTTGCACCGATCATGGCCGGCACATTCCTCATCGCCGGGCTCGCAACGCTCTCGCTCCCCGGCCTGGGCCCTTTTGTCAGCGAATTCCTCGTTCTGATCGGCACTTTCACCCGTTATCCGGTGGCTGCGATCTGCGCGTCGATCGCCTTGGTCCTCGCTGCGCTCTACGTGTTGTGGATGTTCCAGCGCGTCATGACCGGCCCGGTGACGAAGGCCAACGCACAGATAGGCGATCTCAAACGACGCGAGCTCATGGTCGTGACACCGCTCATCGCGTTGCTCCTGGTGCTCGGAATCTATCCGAAACCGGTTCTGGACGTGATCGATCCGGCTGTCGGCCACACTCTGACCGTCATCGATGAACAAGATCCGGCGCCCGCTGTCGCCGAAACCGACGGAGGACCGCGATGAACTCCGCTGCGGACGTGTTGCCCGCCCCGTCCATCGAATACGCCCAGCTCTCCCCGATGCTGATCGTCTTCGGCGTGGCGGTGGCCGGTGTGCTGGTCGAAGCATTCGCCCCGGCCAGATATCGCTACGGCGGACAGCTGATGCTGAGCAGCGGTGGCCTGGCAGCGGCGTTCATAGCCGTGGTGACACTCGCCGGCACCCGGGCATCGGCAGCGGTGGGTGCGGTCGCCGTCGACGGACCGACGCTGCTGATGCAGGGCACGATCCTGGCGGTGTCGGCCTTGGTGATCCCGCTCATCGCCCAACGGACCTCGGTCGGCGTCTCGGCGCATGTCGGGGTCGGCGCCACGGCATCGGGTGGACGAAAGGTCCTGGACGCGTTCACCTCTGCAGCCGCAACTGCACCCGGAAGCGAGAGCGAACACACCGCCACCCGGGCCGGGATCATTCAGACCGAGGTCTTTCCACTGGTCATGTTCGCGGTCGGCGGGATGCTGTTGTTCCCGGCATCGGACGATTTGCTGACGATGTTCATCGCCCTCGAAGTACTGTCGCTCCCCCTGTACCTGCTCTGCGCGATGGCTCGACGGCGTCGCCTGTTGTCCCAGGAGGCGGCGCTGAAATACTTTCTGCTCGGCGCCTTTTCGTCGGCGTTCTTCTTGTTCGGGGCCGCCTTTCTCTACGGTTATGCCGGGTCCGTCCAGCTCTCCGAGATCGCGGCCGCCGTCGACGCCGACACCGCCGATCGGACGCTGGTGTTGATCGGTGCCGGACTGGTGTCGGTGGGGTTGCTCTTCAAGATCGGTGCGGTGCCGTTCCACTACTGGATCCCCGATGTCTACCAGGGCGCGCCCACCCCGATCACCGCGTTCATGGCCTCGGCCACCAAGATCGCCGCGTTCGGAGCCGTCCTGCGTGTCTTCTACGTCGCGTTACCGGACCTCAAGGAGGACTGGCGCCCGGTGATGTGGGCGGTGGCGATCGCGACCATGGTGCTCGGTTCGGTTGTGGCCATCACCCAGACCGACATGAAGCGGATGCTGGCGTATTCCTCCGTCGCGCACGCCGGATTCATCCTCACCGGCGTGATCGCGATGAGCCGAGATGGCCTGTCGTCGACCATGTTCTATCTGGTGGCATACGGCATCAGCACGGTCGGGGCCTTTGCCGTGCTGACTTTGGTCCGGGACAGCTCCGGTGAGGTGACCGCGATGTCACGGTGGGCAGGGCTCGGTCGTCGTTCCCCGGTGGTGGCGGGGGTCTTCGCACTGTTCCTGCTGGCATTTGCCGGGATACCGCTGACCAGTGGATTCGTCAGCAAGTTCGCGGTGTTCGAAGCCGCCGCATCCGGTGGAGCCGTACCGCTGGTCATCGTGGGCGTGCTCAGCAGCGCGATCGCTGTGGTCTTCTACATCCGGGTGATCGGGTTGATGTTCTTCACCGAACCCAAACCCGACGCCGATGCTGACGCTGATGCTGATGCCCCGACCGTCGTGACACCCAATATCGGCACCACCGTGATCATCGGGATCAGCGCCGCGGTCACCGTGTTCATCGGCATCTTCCCGCAACCGCTGCTCGACCTCGCCGACAATGCGGCGGTGTTCTACCGCTGACATCCCGGACTGCCGGTGAAACTGGAACGTGTTCTATATTGTGGCGGTATGACCAGCCAGAGCCCGGTACGGACCGTGGTGTGGGGAACCGGCAATGTCGGGCGGGCGGCGATTCGCGCAGTCGAGGCACATCCTGATCTCGAGCTCACCGCCGTGATCGTGCACAACCCCGACAAGGTCGGGCGCGACGCCGGCGACATCGCCGATGTCGGCCGCAGCCTCGGTGTCGTGGCCACCGACAACATCGGGAGAGCGCTGGCAGAGGCCCAGGCCGTGGTCTATGCGGCATCCGGAGACATCAGACCCGAGGACGCCCTCGCCGACATCACCCGCGCGATCCGCGGCGGCGCAACCGTGGTCAGTCCCTCGGTCTACGCGCTCTACGACCCCACCTCCGCCCCGGCGCAGTTGCGTGACCCTGTACTCGCCGCCATCGACGACGGTGGTGGATCGCTCTTCGTATCCGGTATCGATCCCGGTTGGGGCAACGACATCCTGCCGATCCTCGCGAGTGGTCTGGCATCGACCGTGGAACAGGTGCGTTGCCAGGAGATCTTCGACTACACAACCTACGATCAGCCGGACTCCGTGCGATATCTCATCGGAATGGGGCAACCCATGGACTACGACCCGCCGATGGTGGCAGCGACGGTCCCGACGATGGTGTGGGGCGGGCAGATTCGGCTGATCGCCCGCGCCCTCGGTGTCGAAGTGGACGAGATCCGGGAGACACTGCTTCGCCGACCACTGGAAACCACGATCGAAACTGCGCAGATGGGGACCTTTGCGCGAGGCACACAGGGAGCACTGCGATTCGAGGTCCAAGGCATCGTCGACGGTGAACCGCTGATCGTCATCGAACACATCACCCGGATCCACCCGTCCTGCGCACCGGACTGGCCGATGCCGCCCGACGGTGGCGACGGCGCACACCGGGTCATCATCGAAGGACGCCCACGGATAGAGATCACCGTCGAGGCGACAGACGAAGGGGGTAACCGTGCCGCCGGCGGAAATGCCACGGCGGTGGGCAGATTGGTCAACTCGATCAATTGGCTCCGCGCGGCCGGCCCCGGACTGTATGACGCGCTCGACGTTCCGCTGACACCGGCACTCGGCAAACTCAAGAGGAAGACACCGACATGAGAATCGACGTCCCCGACGGCAAAGACCCCATCTCCTACGTGTGGGGTGAGATGGTTCCGGCGATCGGGCCGGCGGCCGCCAACTTTTCGATGAAGGTCTATTCGGATTCCACCCTGGGACTTCGGGAATTCGAGGCGGCCCGGCTCCGGATCGCGCAGATCAACGGATGCGTCTTCTGCCAGGACTGGCGGACCGAACGGGACGGTGTGAAGGTGGAGCCGACGTTCGATCAGGCCGTCGAGAACTGGCGCACCACCGACGCCTTCGATGCCCGCACCCGCCTTGCAGCCGAGTACGCCGAACGGTATGCGATCGACCACCACGGACTCGATGACGAGTTCTGGTCACGGATGACCGCGGCCTATGACCAGCGTGAAATCGTGGAGCTGAGCATGTGCCTGGGCTCATGGCTGGCGTTCGGTCGCCTCAATCACGTTCTCGGCCTCGATACCGCCTGCGCGCTGCCGAGCCACTGAGCTCCAGACCGCCCGGGGGGGTCAGACCACCCAGGGAAGTCCGACGATCGAGCGGAAGTCCGAACTCGCCAGCTTGATCCGCCACCGGTTCCGCTGCGACAACGCAATGGCATGGAGCCTGGCCCCGCCCTCCCTGACAAGCGTCGAGGGATCCATCGGCGGATTCGAGTAGTACAGGCGTTCGGCCACTGCAACCATCTCCTATGCGGTCAGACATCATCAGGCGAGCAAGCGAGAGGGTTGTACTGGACAGAAATCGGGCTGTGATCCGGCCCATTCGGCGTACCACCTGTGATGCAGAGCACAAGTGTAGCGGGAAATCGGACAATCGCAAGACCACCGCGACCAAGCCACCCACCGGCCGGAAAATCCCATCCTCACTCGATGTCGGCCATGGTCTTGCCGACGTCCGCCAACGTCATCGGCGAACTGAAATTGGTCCGGTACTTCAGCGGCGGGATATCGCACCGGTAAAGACCGTCGACATCGGGACCGAAGTCCGCGGCTTCCCAGCCCTGCGGCCTGGCCACCTCGACGTTGAAGCAGGGTGACGGCGGGATGGGCTCGGCCAGATTGCGCGCCACGTGCAAACCGCCACCGGTCCAGGCGGTCTCGGTCCTGGCCGCCTGATACACACAGGTCCGGGTCAGATCGTCACCACATGAGGCCGCCGCCTTCGCGAACAGCAACCACGAGGACATCGCCCGGATCGCCGGCAACGTCAGCTGCGCATCCGGGGCGTAGTTCGCCTGCAGGGCAAGCAGTTCCTTGATCGCCGAGGCGCCGCTGTTCAGCGGTGCGTTACCGCCCAGATCGAGGTAGTTGTTCTGTTCCTCCGCGGAATCGCCGAGGAGTTCGATGAACTCGTCACCATAGGCGTTGTTGTTGGTGTCGACCCAGTCGAGCTTGTAATTCATCGAGGTCAGCACCGATTCGAGCTGGGCCAACTGCCGGAACTCCCCGTAGTAGATCAGCCCCTTGACGCCCTTGCTCTTGATGGCTTGCGCATAGGGCGTCCAGTCCGAGACACCCATCGCCGGATACAGATCGTTGTAGACGAAACTTCCACCGGCGGCCTCCACGGCTTCCACCGCTTGCGCGCCGAGAACCTTGGTCACCGGCGAATCCCCGTTGATGATCCCCACCAGGTTCTTCGACTTCGGATAGGCCTTGTTGACCAACCATGACCGGAACCCGAAATACGGGTCGTACCCCGGGGTCAGGCTCGGATCGGCGCTGACCTCCAGATCAGCACCGGCGGAGGCCACCTGGGTGGCCTGCGCGGTGAAGGTCGGCATCCCACAGTTCAGCCGTTCTTTGACACCGAGACCGTCGAGGGCGGATCCGCCACCGACGAGAACGAAGTCAGTGGCGCAGGCCTCGACCATCTGTTGACGGACATCCATCAATCTGGCATCACGGATGTTGGCGACGATCTTGCGGCCGTTGATTCCTCCGTTGGAGTTACACCAACTGGTGAACATCTCGGCCGCATCGACGAACTCGCGGTTCTTGGTGAAACCGATATCGGAGAAGACACCCACCTCGATCTCGTCGTCGGTCACGCCCTGGGTAGGTGAGCCCATCGCGGTCCCTTCCTGACATATATCGGTCAGGTCACCGAAACTGTTCGGGATGGATACTGCGGAGGCAGCGGAACTGCCTTCGTCCTCGGCTTGGACTGTGCCGCTGCCGGTCTCGGTGCGGGCGGCAACACCGTCGATCTCGTTGCTACATCCGGCCACAAGCACCGCACCGGCAATCAAGGCGATCAGCACACGATGAGGTTTCACCTTCACTTGCTCCGTTCGTCGGCAGGACACGCTCGGCGTCCAACCACCCTCGACCTCGATGACCCCCGCCCCGTGCCACACGGGGACCCATCTTGGCAGAGAAGCCGATCGAATTCGGGGAATCCCCAAGACCGCCCTGCACCTTGCTCGGAGCTGATGGTGGGCATTCTCCGACGCGGTGATGACGTGACGCCGCGCCGGCCTGAACTCCCCGCCCGATCAGGAAGACCCGCAGCCCCACCGGCGACTCACTTGATATCGTCCATGCTCATTCCGACATCTGCGAGTGTCATCGGCTGACCGAAGTCGGTCGTGTACTTCAACGGCGGGATATCGCACCGGTAGAGACCATCGACATCCGCCCCGAAGTCCGCCGCTTGCCAACCATCCGGCCGGGCCACCTCGACATTGAAGCAGGGCGACGGCGGGATCGGCTCGGAGATGTTGTGCGGCACATGCAAACCGCCACCGGTCCAGGCCGTCTCGGTCCTGGCCGCCTCATACACGCAGGTCCGGGTCAGATCGTCACCGCAGGAGGCCGCCGCCTTCGCGAACAGCAACCACGAGGACATCGCCCGGATCGCCGGCAACGTCAACAGCGAGTCCGGGGCGTACTTCTCCTGCAGGGCGAGCAATTCCTTGATCGCCGCAACATCACTGTTCAACGGCGCGTTACCACCCAGATCCAGATAGTTGTTCTGCGCCGCGGCGGACGTGCCGATCAGCCCGATGAACTCCTCGCCGTAGGCACTGTTGTTGGTGTCGATCCAGTCGAGCTTGTAGTCCATCGAGGTAAGCACGGCTTCGAGTTTGGCCAACTGCCGGAACTCGCCATACCAGATCAATCCCTTGACGCCCTTGCTCTTGATGGTTTGCGCGTAGGGTGTCCAGTCCGAGACGCCCATCGCGGGATACAGGTCGTTGTAGACGAAGGTTCCGCCGGCGCCCTCCACGGCTTCGACCGCCTGCGCACCCATCAATTTTGTTACCGGGGAGTCGCCGTTGATGATTCCCACCAAGCCCTTCGAACCCGGATAGGCGTCGTTGATCAGCCAGGACCGGAACCCGTAGTAAGGGTCATAGCCCGGTGTCAGACTCGGGTCGGCGCTGATCTCCAGATCGGCGCCCGCAGAGGTCACCTGGGCGACCTGGGCGGTGAAGGTCGGCAACCCACAGGTCAACCGCTCCTTGACGCCGAGACCATCGAGCCCTGCCCCACCACCGACGAGCGCAAAGTCGTTGGCGCAGGCCTCGACCATCTGTTTGCGGACGTCCATGAACTTGGTGTCGCGTGTGTTGGCAACGACCTCGCGTCCGTTGATACCACCGAGTTCATTGCACCATCCGGTGAAAATCTTTGCGGCGGTGACAAACTCTTCGTTCTTGGTGAAACCGACATCCGAGAAGACCCCGATCTGGATCTGATCATCGGTCACACCCTGCGTCGGCGATCCCTTGGCATCGCCTTCCTGACAGACCTCGGTGAGGTCGCCAAAGCTGCTGGAAGCGGTACCGGCGGCAGCGGTATCGCCTCCACCACCGGCATCCTCGTCACTGCCGCCGCCGCGGTCGCCACATCCGGCCACGAGCAGCGCGGTCGCCATCAAGGCGATCAACATGCGATGGGTTCTCACGTTCGTCGTTCCTTTCGTGTAAACAGCTCGCTCACGTCCTTCGACCGCCATTGACACCGATGACCTGACCGGTGATGTACGACGACTCGTCCTGGCAGAGAAAGACGGTCGCGTTCGCGATGTCTTCGGGACGGCCGGCGCGCTTGACCGGGGTGATCTTGGCGAAGTGCTCCAGCGAGGCGGTGAACCGTCCTTCCGCTATTGCCTTCTCGAGTAGCGGTGTGACCACCATTCCCGGGGGAACCGTGTTGACGGTGATTCCGTACCTGCCCAACTCCAATGCCAAACTCTTTGTCAGGCCGATCAACCCGGCCTTCGAGCCGACGTAGGCGGCCATCTGCGACTGCCCGCCTTGCGCGCTCGACGAGGAGATGTTGACAACCCGTCCCCACTGGGCTGCCTTCATATCGGGCAGCGCTTCCTGCGTACAGATGAACGGTCCGCGAAGATTGATCGCCATGACCCGATCCCAGAACTCGTCTGAGATCTCGTCGAACTTCCCGAACTGCTCGATCCCTGCGTTGTTGATCAAGATGAGCACCGGCCCGAAGTCGAATCGCACTTGTTCCATTGCGGATTGGACCTGACCGCGATCAGAGACATCGACCACGTAACCGTTGACCGTGGCCCCCGTTTCTCGCAGACGCTTGACCTCGAGTTCGAGCTGTTCGGTTTGGATGTCAAAGATGGCAACCTGCGTGCCGCGGGCGATCAGCCCCTCGGCGATGGCCAGGCCAAGACCCGAGGCGCCGCCGGTCACAACCGCGGTGGTTCCCCCAAAGGGCATGATCTTCGTCCTTTCAGACACTGAATCGGATGAACAGACTTCTATTCCGCCCCAGCGGAAGGCGGTCCCGATCGAATTGCTTGTTCCGGGCATTGGCGCTGGGCCTGACCCGCCAGTTCGGCGAGTTCGTCGGGGATTCGATCCATCGCCACTTCCGCGAAACCTCCGTCGGCGAAGGCGAAGACCTCGGGGCAGGTGGCAACACATGCCCCGTGGCCGGCGCACCGATCGGAGTCGACGTGCAGAATCATGAACCGCTGAGGGGCGGACTGAACCCGATGTGCAAGTGGGTCAATCCACGCAGAACGAATGTCGGAAGGTAACTGTAACGCCGGTTCCCGGGGGGACCGTGCTTGTCCTCGTCGATCCAGATATCACCGGTCCGGTCGAGAAGCCGCTCCAAACTCACCACGGCCTCGGCCCGAGCCAAGGGCGCACCCGGACAACTGTGAATGCCGCGGCCGAACGCAACGTGGCTCCGCGCATTCACCCGATCGACGTCGAATACGTCCGGATCAGGGAACTTTCGTGGATCTCGGTTCAACGCCGCGTTGATCAGCATCAGCGTCGTGCCTGCCGGCAAATCGACACCGCCGATCGTCACCGGAACCTTCGACAACCGGAAGTCGCCGCGTACCGGACTCTCGTAGCGGAGCGCCTCCTCGATGAATGCCGGAAGGAGACTGCGGTCGGCCCGCAACCTGGCTTGGAGCTCAGCGTCCTCGGCGAGCATCTTCACGGCCGAGGAGAGCAAACGCACCGTTGTCTCCTGGCCTGCGGCAAAGAGATTCGCCGCCACGGCCACCGCGTCCGATACCTCGGGGACACTCCCATCCGGGAAGGTCGCCGAGGCGACACCGGTGAGAACGTCACCGCGCGGCCGCCGGCGACGGTCCTCGATGTACTCGGTGAACTTGCCATAGAGGTACCCGAGCGGGGAATGCTCCATCGCGTCACCGGTGCTGCTCCCGATGGTCGGTCCGCTCAGCAGCGCCTCGCGAAACTCCTCGTGTGAGGATTCCGGGACACCGAGGAGATCGGCGATGACCAGCATCGCGAACGGCGTCGCGAATCCGCCGTTGAACTCACAACGGCCGTCGACGAGCACCTCGTCGAGCTGGCGATCCGCGAGTCGCCACATGAACTCCTCGTTCTCCTTCAACCGCTTCGGTGTGATCATCCGCAACAGCAGCGCCCGATGGGCGGTGTGGGTCGGCGGATCCATCGTGGGCAGTTGATCATTCATGATCAGCTCAGGGCGATGCTTTTCGATCAGATCTGAAATATCTTCGCCTTCAAGCGGTACCGGGAAGCCCGGGAAGGGGCCGGCGACCGAGATGCACGATGAGAAGCGTGCGGGATCGTTGTAGATCTCCAGGGCCTCTTCGTAACCGGTGATCATCACCACGTCATGGTGGGCCTCTTTGCGTACCGGACATTCGCTGCGGACTGCCGCAAGATAGTCGTACGGATCGGACAGCAGTTCGTTGTCGATGAAGAAGTCGACTTCATCAAGGTTGTCGGGTGCGCTCACTGTGAAATCGTCACTCCCTCATAGCTACCGAACATGTCACCCTCGGGCATCGCCATCTGCAGATACACGTCGATATGGGTGACCTTTCCCGCGTCGTTGAACTCGTAGACCGACACCGAGTTGACCACGCTCTTGAACTCCCCCACCGTGCTGCGCTCCTCCAGCTCGAGGAACACGGTGCGCCCGCTCTCGGTGACCCGTTTGAATGAGCAGTCCCAGTCGGCATTTCCGGCCCAGGCGGTCAGGAAGTTCACATAGTCGGTCCAGTTCATGACCTCTTTGAAGTTGCCGACACGCTCGAAGACATCGACATCGATCAGATCAGCCAGGGGAGCCCAACTGTCGACCGAGAACCCGGGTTCCTTGGCTGCGCCCGCCACAATCTTCTTTGTGATGAGACCGTATTCCAGAGCCTTGCGCGAGAGCCCGGTGTAGTTGTCGATGACATCGTTGACGTCCTTCGAAGACACTGTCATTTCTTCTCCAATTCGAGACATGTTCAATACTTCACAGACCGGCGATGTGCTTGTTCAGGACCGAATGGAAATGCGATACGACGATTTCCTCTCTGACCAACGACATGTACTTGAGACCGGTGTTCCTTAAACCGCGCTGCTGCCTGGGCATCTGTTCGTAATCCTGTTGCAGGGCAAGGAAATACTTGTAGCTTCCGGGTTCGTCGACCTCGATCAGGTCCGCCTTGTAGACATCCCGCAACTCCTCGGGCAACCACATGAAACTGGCGACATGCCAGATACACCTGTTGGGGTCACCGTCGGGATCGGGTACCGCCATCACCACATGCGCCTCGCCGGCCCGGATTGTCATGAAGAAGTTCGGGAACAGCACCCAGCCGTGGTTGTCACTCATCTGCGCGTCGGTGAGCCCACTGACGTCGAGCCCCATACCGGTGAGAGTGTCGCGGGTGGCCTGCTGCAGGATCGTCCGGCCGGTCACCCCTTCAGGGAAGCCGACTTTCCCGTCCGCATCCTGATAGGCGCTGACCAGTTCATCGAAGCGCGGCAATACCGCCGCTGTCCCCGGGAAGGTCTCCGGGAGTGCCTTGATACCCATGATCTCGTCATCTGCCGAGATCGAGTTCGCGACATCAAACGGTGCGCAGGCCACGCTGTGGTTCTCAAAGAACTGAAACCGACTCGTTTTCGGGTCCAACGCAATGACATTCAGCAGTTCGGGATGGATACCCGAGATGTGGTAGCCCTCCTCGAAGGCGTCCATGACAACTTTCCAGTTGCAGTTGATCCGCTCTCTCACATTCATGACCGTGGTCATCTCTTCGAGGGAGTACGGCTCCAACAGCTTGATCACCTCTTCGCCGAGGTAGTCGGACAGCGGCGCGGCATCGGGGTCGGGATTCAGAAAGATGAAGCCGCCGAAGGTATCGGTCGGCACCGAGACCAGCGACAGATCGTCCTTATCGATGTCGCCCTGCGCATTCTCGCGAAGCATGCCGCGCAGCTTGCCTTCCAGATCGTAGGACCAGAGGTGGTACTGACAGAGGAATCCCCGCTTGGCGTTACCGGTGCCTTGGCACAACACATTTCCGCGATGCCGGCATGCGTTCACGAAACCACGGATCTGGCCGTCCTTGCCGCGCACGATGATGTAGGTCTGGTCGAGGACCTTGTATTCCTTCCAGTCACCGACATTCGGCAATTCGCTTACGCGACCGGCGAATTGCCAGACCTTCATCCAGATCTTGGCGCGTTCCTGCTCCTGGAACTCCACAGAGGTGTACTCAGAGTTCGGAACCTCGGTGGGAAATCCATGGGACTCGTATTCGGCAAGCCCGCGGGCCTCGTCGACCCATTCTCCGGTCCTCGCTGTTTCCATTGGTTCACGCTCTCTTCGTCGGTGGTGACAGGCCGAACGGTCCGAGCGACATCGATACGCGAGTGCGGTCATCACGCGTCACCGGTTGGCCGGTGCGCGCTCAGTGGACCTTCGTGGCGAGATGTCGAATGAAACGTGGGCTGCTTCGTCGTGGCTGGGATCATCGGCCAACTGTGATCCACAGCACTATTGTACAAAGATGTACATAAAGCGCAAGAGTGTCTTTGAGTGCCCATAACCGCAGCTGAAGCGCTATTTACGCAATAAGAAGACCACCCGCGACGGATCCGCGGGTGGTCTGGACTCAGGGTGAGGCCGACGCCGGCCGGGGGGATCTAGCCGCCGTTGGGAGGCACGATGCTGGAGACGACCAACTGCAAGAAGGGGCGATAGAGATCTTCGTCGTCAACACTGCTGTTGAGGGTGACGGCATCGTTGGTGGCGATGATCACGTGCGCCAATGTTTCAGCGGGAATGGTCAGGGTGGCGCCGATCCGGGTGACATCCCTGGTGATGTATTCACCCAAGGACCGGATCTCTTCGAGTCGCTGGGCTGCAACGCGCTCCCGGGCATCTGGATGACGCAGCAAGAACAGGGTGAACTCGTACCCCAGCGCGGCCCGATTCGGGCCGTCCTGACTCAGGCTCAGCTCGCGCCAACGATCTGCCAGCACATCGAGATTGAGATCATCCAACCGATGCAGGGACGCAATCAGGTCCGTGAAGCCGTCCAGGAACCGCTCCCGACTTCGCACGATGACGGCGAGAAAGAGCTCCGATTTGGTACCGAAGTGGGAGTAGATGGCACTTCTGGTGTATCCGGCCGCTTCCGCGATATCCTCCAGCGGCGTTGAGCCAAAACCCTTGCGCGCAAACAGCTCTTCGGCGGCATCCAACAAAAGACCACGAGTGTGTTCGAGACGCCGCTCGCGTGTCCAACGTTCGACCATTCGCTCATCCTCGCATATGAGCAGGTGGCGGATCAGAACCGCCATCCGCCATTCCTTGACACGCCGCACTGTGACCCGCATCATAGGCATTCGATTGATCAAGCGATCGAATCGTGTTGACTCCCCTCTCCGACCCCACCTTTCCCGGGTCAATAAACAACGCAAAGGCGTTCAATGGCAAAGAAATTGGTGATCGGGGCCAGCGGCTTCGTCGGTTCGAACGTGACCAGAAAACTGGTCGAGCGTGGCGAGGACGTCCGAGTGATGCTCCGCAAGACCAGTTCCGTGAAAGGCATCGAGGGGTTCGACGTCGAGCGATGCTACGGCGACGTCTGGGATGTCGAGGCCCTGCGCGCCGCGATGGCCGGGTGCGACGTCGTCTTCTACTGCGTTGTCGATGCCCGGGCCTGGCTCAGAGATCCCGCGCCACTGTTTCGCACCAACGTCGACGGACTGCGGAACGTTCTCGATGTCGCGGTCGAGGCCGAACTCGAGAAGTTCGTCTTCATGAGCACCATCGCGACACTGGCGGTCGGCACCGACGGCGTACCCGTCACCGAAGACGATCCCTTCAACTGGTACGACATCGGTGGCCCGTACACACAGTGCCGGGTCGACGCGGAGAACATGGTCCTGAGCTACGCCGCAGACAAGGGACTCCCCGCGGTCGCGCTGTGCATCTCCACCCCCTACGGACCCCTCGACTGGCAACCGACCCCACACGGCGGCCTGCTGGCACGGATCTCCGCCGGCAAGGCACCGTTCTACTTCCGCGGTCTTCGGCACGAGGTCGTCGGGATCGACGACGCCGCCGAAGCGATGGTGCTGGCGATGCATCACGGCCGCAACGGGCAGCGCTACATCATCTCCGACACCTACATGACCTCTCGCGAACTGCACACCCTGGCCACGGCGGCCGGTGGAAAGCGGGCCCCCTGGCTCGGATTGCCGTTGCCTGTCGTCCTGGCGACGGCCTCTGCGCTTCAGGTGATCGGCAAACTGATCCGGCGGGACATCATGTTCGTCAGACGGGCCTTCAACATGTGGGACTACATGTCCGCACTCGACCACAGCAAGGCCGAACGTGAACTCGGCTGGAAGACCACCTGCTTCGAAGACTCGGTCCGTGAGGCCGTCGCCTTCTACCGCGCACACGACATCGGCTGATCCGCCACCTCGGAACGCTCCGGAAACCAGAAATCCCCCCATCTGAAGATGGGGGGATTTCTATGGCGGTGGCGGAGGGATTTGAACCCTCGGTACGGGGTTACCGTACACAGCATTTCGAGTGCTGCACCTTCGGCCGCTCGGACACGCCACCGCGGAAGACATTACCGCAGCGGCGGCCCAGGACTACAATCGGCTGGTCAGAGCCGTTTTTGCGGCCCGAGAGCACTCAGTGTCCGGTGAGCTTGTTCTTGATGTCGTCGGCCTTGCCCTTGACTGCGTCGGCGGCGTCGGTGACCTTCTGCTTTGCGCTGGCGCTGGCTTGGTCGCCCTTGCCTTCGGCCTTCAGCTCGTCGTCACCGGACAGGCTGCCCGCGGCCTCTTTGCCACGGCCCTTGAGATCTTCTGCCTTGTTCTTTGCATCATCACTGACACCCATGACAACCTCCATGTGCAGTTCGAACAGGTGGCCCTCTTCTTCGGTACGCAGGCGCGTACCACGGCCGATCTGACATCCACGATTTCCCCGGTACACAGATCTCAAACGTGCCAGCTGCCGCATAGCCGTCCACGACCTGAAAATCACATCTGGCGCGGGATGTGATGTCGGCGATAAGGACCGGTCAGGACGGTCGGTGGGCGGCAAAAAAGTCGCGTAATACTTCTGCGCACCGGTCTTCGAGAACCCCGCCACGTACCTGTGGCCGATGGATGTTGCGACGATCGCGGACGACGTCCCAGAGCGACCCGACGGCGCCGGTCTTGGGCTCCCAGGCGCCGAATACCAGCCGCTCGAGTCGAGCCAGGGTGATCGCACCGGCGCACATCGTGCACGGCTCGAGAGTGACGGCGATGGTGCATCCGGTCAGACGCCAGCCGTCACCCAGTACAGCGACGGCAGATCGGATGGCGAGGACTTCGGCATGCGCCGTTGGATCGGAGGTGGCTTCGCGCGCATTGGCCGCGGTGGCGATCACGCGCCCGGCGGGGTCGAAGATCACCGCACCGACCGGGACATCGCGCGGATCGGCCTGTGCCGCCACGGCGAGCGCGGCCTCGACCATCTGCTCATCGGTGTTCATGGTCGCCCCAGCGGGTCTAGTGCCCTAGACGCTCAAGCGTTTTCGCCAGCTCGTCCGCAAATCCCAACCGCGCCGCGATCATCCCGATCTGCTCATCGGCGTACAGGTCGGTGTCGCCGACGATGACGCTCATCACCGAGTCCGGCAGTCCGAGATCCGAGAGGATCGCGAGATCGCCCTCTTCCCACGGCTCGACGTCGGCGAGGTCGTCGGGGTCGATGTCCGGGATGTCGACGTTGAGGACTTCGAGCACATCGGCGGCGATGTCGTAGTCGATGGCCGCGGTGGCGTCAGAGATGAAGAGTTTGGTCCCCGAGGGGGACGGGCGCACGACGATGAAGAACTCGTCATCGACATCGAGCAATCCGAACACTGCACCGGCACTGCGCAGGCCACGCAGCAGATTCTCGGTCTCCTGCAGTTCGCCGAGCGAGTTGCTGTCCAATGCGGTGAGGGTCCACTTGCCGTCCTCTCGGACGACCGCAATGGCAAACCCATCTACTTCATCCGCGCGCGCACCAGCCATAGCGGTCACGGTAGCGGGCGGCGCGGGTAAACCCAACTCTCTCCGGCACTGCCACCCGGCATCGCCGGAGGCGGCGATATGCGAATCTGAACAGGTGACACACAGCGCTTCGACACATCGGCCGCCAATCTGCGTTCTGGGTCTCGGCCTGATCGGCGGTTCCCTGCTCCGCGCGGCGGTGGCCGCCGGCCGGACCGCGTTCGGATACAACCGTTCCGAGGAGACGGTGGGGGCAGCCGTCGCCGATGGTTACGACGCCTCGTCCGATCTCGTGGCGACGCTACGCCGGGCTGCCGACAGTTCGGCACTGATCGTGCTGGCGACCCCGGCGCCGACGATCGATGCGCTCGTCGCCCAGGTCGCCCAGCATGCTCCGGAGTGTCCCCTGACCGACGTCGTCAGCGTGAAGCAGCCGGTCGCCCACGCGGCGCACGCCCACGGGCTCGGTCACCGGTTCGTCGGTGGTCACCCGATGGCCGGGACCTCCGAATCCGGCTGGCCGGCCACCGACGCCGAGTTGTTCACGGGCGCGGTCTGGGTGGTCGGAACCGATGACGGCGTCGATCCGCAGGTCTGGCAGATCGTCGCTCAGGTCGCGCTCGATGTCGGATCACGGGTGGTCGCGGCGGCCTCCGATGAGCACGACCGGGCCGTCGCCGGGATCTCGCACCTGCCACACCTGACGGCGGCGGTCACCGCCGTGGTCGGCGCCGGCGAGGGGGATCTGGCCCTGCGGCTGGCCGCCGGATCGTTCCGGGACGTCACCCGCGTTGCCGGGACCTCGCCGGCCGCACAGCGGGCCATGCTCGAGGCGAATGCGACAGAGCTGCTCATCGCACTGAGCGAGACCATCGACCGGCTGACGTACGCGCGCGATCAGCTGCGCGATGAAGGCTCGGTCGAGACGCTGGTCGCCGACGGACATCGGGCCCGCAAGCACTACGACAAGGTCAACGGAGTCGACGGTCCACCGGTGTCGGTGACCATCGGTGCGCCCGGTTGGGAAGCCGATCTGCGCAACGCGGCCCGCGACGGCGCCATCTGGACGGGTCAGACCCGCTCGGCCAGCCCGGGATAGTCCCGGACGAATCCGTTGTCGTCGACCGTGATGGTGGCCTGCGCCATCGGCGAGACGATGTCGATGCCACCCTCGCGCGGGGTGTACTGCAACGCCTCCGCCGAGAACTCACCGGAAGGTATGTAGAGGTAGGCAACCGGCACGGTGGTCGGCGCCGTGGACGGCTTCTGCAATCCGAGCCGACGGATCGGCAGCGCGTTCAAGAAGGGACTCAACGCCAGATCAACGTCCTGGGCGCCACTGAAATCGCTGCGCTGCATGCCGCGAGCCGTCTGCACCAGCCACACGTCCTGCCCGTCACGCGTGATGGAGATCTGGGTGTCACCGCCGGCCCGCACCAGGTGCAGGGACAGGCGTTTCGTGAGGCCGGCGTCGGTGGTGATCAGGTCGTAGGAAGCACTGAATGCCTCGTGATCGGCGGTGGCCGCGGCGATGATCCGGCCGTAGGCCTTGATCCGTTTGCCGGTCACCGTGACCCGGACCTGCTCCAGGCGTTCGGCACCGACGCCACGCCAGGTCATCACGGTCTTGAAGTCGCCATTTCCGGCCGCCGCGGACGAAGATGCGGCGGGCTCGTGGGACACATCTGGGGAACTCACGACTCCACGGTAGGCGACCGGGTTGCCGGTTATCGACCCAACCGGGGATAACCGCCGATCAGCCCCTCCCCACTGCGCCCCGATCGTCCACACCGGAGGCCACCGGGCACTGTTCCCACGCACCCCCGCTCGCCGGACCGAACCCGGCTCGGCACCGGTCCCGCTACGCCGGCCGCGGGTTCCATTCAGAAACGTAGGTATGGGTGAGGTAGGGCAAAACAATGGTTCCGGTCTCATCGGCCACCTGTCCGGCCAGCACTTCGACTTCTGACAGCAATCGGTCCCGGTCTGTCTCCGAGGCAGTGATGACTGCACTACGCGAGGCAACCATGGCCAGCAATTCCCCGATGGTCATCGTGCGGGCCCATCGAAAGACCTTGCGTGCCAACGGCCCGAATCCGCCACCCGGTTCGGGGACGCCGGCGGCCACATACCGTTCGGCCTCGCTGGCCTTCATGATGGTGGTCAACCGATGCACCCACGGTACGGATTCGTCCCGGATGTTCCAGATCAATCCCAGCGTGCCACCGGGACGCAGGACCCGCTCGGCCTCCGCCACCGCCTCATCCGGACGGACCCAGTGCCACGCCTGCCCGAACACGAGTGCGTCGACGGTGTTGTCCGGCAACGGGATCTGCTCAGCCGTTCCGATCAGTGCACGCACCGTGGGTAGCTGCGCCCTCAACACATCGAGCATCTTGGCATCCGGTTCCACCGCGTACACCGTGCGGTCGGGCGCGATCAGAGACGCGGTGAGTTTGCCTGTGCCGGCACCGATGTCGGCCACGGCCCGCACCGTCGGGTCGAGCAGGGCGGCAACTGCCGCGGCCGGGTAGTCGGGCCGCCCCCGACTGTACGCACGCGCCTGCGCCCCGAAAGAGGTCGACATCTGCGCACGCTTGTCCGGATCGGTCACGAGTTCGGTGGCCTCACCAATCCAGACTCACACAGGCAGCCAACGGGCCGGTCTCCTCGGACACCGTTTTGGAGCCGACCTTAATGGTGCACGTGACATCGCTGCCATCGATCGCGATCGCACCGAGAACCAGGGGCTCGTCCGGATTACCTTCGAAGGACTTGCTCCACGGCATCGTCGGATCGTCGTCGGTCTGCTCCACACCGTCGGCATCGGTATAGGTGATCACGAAGGCATTGCCGGTGACCTCGTACGTGACCTCACCCGACAGGTCCTCGTCCTTCGTGGTGGTGGTTTGGGTTGTGGTGGTGTCGGTGTCGTCCTCTTCGGTGGACGTTGCGGTCGACGTGGCCGTCGCCGAAGACCCGGCGGTCGAGTCGTCCCCGTCGTCACCGGACAACGCCACGGCCGCGAATATGCCGCCGAGGACGAGCACGAGAGCGGCAACTACCGCCACGATGATCAGTACCGTCTTCTTGTTCCCACCGTTGCCCGGGGGCTGCCCCCCGTTTCCGTGGCCACCGAACGGCGGTTCACCGTACGGCGGGCCACCTCCGCCGTACGGTCCGCTCGGATACTGCTGGCCGTAGTCGGGTTGCTGGCTGTAGGCGGGCCGGCCACCGACAACCGGCTGCCCGTATTGACCACTGCCGTACTGATTGCCGCCGTATTGGTTGCCGTACTGATCGCCGCCATATTGGGGCTGCCCGTAATCGGGTTGCCCATACTGCCCCTGACCGTATTGCGGCGCCTGACCGTATTGAGGGTCCTGACCGTATTGGGGGTCCTGACCGTATTGCGGTGCCTGACCGTACTGCGGATCTTGCGACGGCATCTGCGTGGTCCCACTCGGCCCTTGCCCCGGCTGGTCCGGTGGCGCGCCCCAATACGGCTGTTGCGGTTGCGCGGGATCCTGCCCACCACCCCACGTCGGCTGGTCGGGATTCTCGG
Source organism: Williamsia sp. z34 (assembly GCF_059553395.1). Taxonomy (NCBI): domain Bacteria; kingdom Bacillati; phylum Actinomycetota; class Actinomycetes; order Mycobacteriales; family Nocardiaceae; genus Williamsia; species Williamsia sp. z34. Next base: position 49,769 of record NZ_JCANWW010000014.1, read on the forward strand.
GATCGTTTCCGTTTCCGGGACCCATGCGTGCACTCCTCGCGTCGGCGGTCTGAGTTCAGACATTACCGGCGACCGGTGGCCTGGCTTCTGTTCGTCGGGCAAGCTCGCGGTTCGAAAGAGTCCGCATATCAATTCGGTGGCGCCACCAGCCCTGCCAGGAACTCGATCAACAACTTGGCGGTGACCTCACGCGGCAACGCCTCGACCGCGGAGAGCACGGTCGCCATGTCGAGGTCACCGTTGCCATGTGGATCGAACCCGGCCGCGGTCAACGCCTCACCGGCCGCCGCGCTCGGCAGTGCCAGGATGTCGGACACCGCCAGGTCACCGCGCTCTAACGCGGCCGCGAGGTCCTGCAGCGCCTGCGGGGGTCGGGCAGGGGGCTGTCCCCGCACGGCCTGCGCGCCGTCCACGAGCGCGCCCACCAACTCGTCGAGGACGCTTTCTGTCACCGGGGTCACCGTGAAGTGTGTGGTCGACGGCAGGACCGAGCCGTCCGCCTGGGTGAACGACGGTTGCATCTGCAGGGTGAAACCACGTCTCCGCACGGCATTTGCCCACCGGTGCGGATCCAGCGGCGCTGCTGCGGCAGTGTCGGCCGCGACCGCGAACACCGGACCGATCGGTTCACCGACCACCCGCAGTCCGTCGATGCTCTCGATCGTCTTGAGCAGGTGGTCGGTGCAACGCCGGATCCCCGCCACCAGCTCGGCATATCCCTCGACGCCGAGTGTCTGGGTGATCGCCCACGCCGCGGCCGTCCCCGCGACCGACTTCGAACCCAGCAGGGTCGGGTTCACCACTGGATAGCCGGGCCAGTCGGTGATTCCGAAGTACTGGGCACGATGGCGATCCCGGTCCCGGTGCAGCAACAGAGATGCACCTTTGGGCGAGTATCCGTATTTGTGGAGGTCGACGGAGATGCTGGTGACCCCCGGTACGCGAAAGTCCCAGGGCAGCAGGAGTACTTCGCCGGCTTCCCACCAGGCCAGGGCGAATCCACCGAGGCAGGCATCCACATGTAGCGGGATGCCGTGCGGCGCGGTCACGTCCGCGATGTCGGCGATCGGGTCGAGGGCACCCGTCGGATAATTGGGGGCCGAGACAACCACCAGCACTGTGTCGTCCCGAATCGCCGCGGAGATCGCCTCAGCGCTCACGCGCGTCGTGCCGGTGTCGACCGGCACCCGGATCAACTCCAGCGACAACAGCTCCGCAGCCTTCACAAAGGCCGCGTGTGCGGTGCTCGCGATCACCAGCGAGCCGGTGCCGCGAGGACGGGCGGCACTGTCGCGGGCCGCCTTGACCGCCAGCAGGCAACTCTCGGTACCGCCGCTGGTCACCGTTCCCACCATGGCCTCGTCACCGTGGAATATGTTGCGGCCGAAGGTGATCAGCTCGCGCTCCATCACTGCGACCGAGGTGAAGACCGTGGGGTCGAGGCCATTGACCGGCTGTACGAGACGGGCGGCGCCGGCGGCAATCCGGTCCAGTTCGGCCAGACCGCTGTCGTAGACATAGGACAGGATCCGGCCGCCGCGTGTCGGCGCGTCACGTGCCCGCAGATCTTCCAACCGTCGCAACACCCACGCACCCCGGTTTGCGATCGACTTGTTCTGTGCCATCAGTTCCTCCCCTTCACCGGTGCATCGCGATAACCGCGGAGCACCCACAGACTTCCGGCCCCCACAGCGCGGCCGCAACCCGCGAACAGAATGGTCAACGCGGGAATGCTCGCCGCAACGTGGGTGCGGCCCGAAAAGCATTGCGACCGGATAAAATCGAACAGTCCTTGTCCGTGTGGGCGGCTCACGCTGCCCGCGGCATATCCGGCGACCACACCGCGGTCGAAGCCGGGAGCACGGGTCTCTGGTCGCACGATCACGCTCACACAGTAGGCCCTGAAATCGATACGCGGTTGCCCAATTGCCCTGCTCATCGGCGTGGAGCCGGTAATATCGTGCTGGATCTCGCTCAGTTCGTGCCACTCATCGCCAACGATGGAGTTCACCGAGATGTCAGAACTCGAACGCGGAGTAATCACGCCCGCCTATACCGGCCGTTTTGCGGTTTCGGGAGTACCGGCCCTACAGATGCCCGACGATTCGATGGATCCTGAAGTCGCATACCGGTTCATCCACGACGAACTCATGCTCGACGGAAACTCTCGCCTCAACCTCGCCACGTTCGTCACCACCTGGATGGATCCCGAGGCCGAGAAGCTGATGGCCGAGACGTTCGACAAGAACATGATCGACAAAGACGAGTACCCGCTGACCGCGGCCATCGAGGAGCGCTGTGTCGCCATCGTCGCCGATCTGTTCAACGCACCGGACCTCGATCCGACCGAAGCCTCCAGCGCCACGGGCACTTCCACGATCGGATCCTCCGAGGCGGTCATGCTCGGCGGGCTGGCCCTCAAGTGGCTCTGGAAGGCAAAGCGCACCGCGACCTCCGGCACCCCGAACCTGATCATGGGCAGCAACGTGCAGGTCGTGTGGGAGAAGTTCTGCCGCTACTTCGAGGTCGAACCCCGTTATCTCCCCATGGAGATGGGGCGTTACGTGATCACCCCCGAACAGGTCGTCGATGCCGTCGACGAGAACACCATCGGCGTGGTGGTCATCGCGGGCACCACTTACACCGGCGAAATAGAACCGGTCAAAGCGATCGCCGAGGCACTCGACAAACTGGCCGCCGACGGTGGCGCGGACGTGCCGATCCACGTCGACGGCGCCAGTGGCGGCTTTGTGCTCCCGTTTCTGCATCCCGAACTCGAATGGGACTTCCGAGTGCCCCGGGTGGTGTCCATCAACGTTTCCGGGCACAAGTACGGATTGACCTATCCCGGCGTCGGATTCGTCGTCTGGCGCGGCCGCGAGTGGCTACCCGAAGACCTCGTCTTCCGGGTCAACTATCTCGGCGGCGACATGCCGACATTCACCCTCAACTTCTCGCGCCCGGGTAACCAGGTCATCGGGCAGTACTACAACTTCCTGCGCCTGGGGCGTCAGGGCTATACGGACATCATGAAGTCCCTGTCCGAGACGGGCCAGTGGTTCGCCGCCGAAATCGCCCAAGAAGATGAGATTGAGATCATCACCGACGGTTCGGCCATCCCGGTCGTCACGTTCACACTCCACGAATCCTGTGAGTTCACCACCTTCGACATCAGCCACGGTCTGCGTGCCTACGGCTGGCAGGTACCGGCCTACACGATGCCCGACAACGTGACCGACCTCGCCGTTCTGCGAGTGGTCGTCCGTGAGGGTTTCTCCCGTGACATGGCCCGCGTCCTGCACGGACACCTCGTCCAGGTGATGTCCGACCTCCGCCGGCTCAAGTCCGAAGGCCACCTGCCCCAGAAGCAGCATTTCGCCCACTGACCGGTCGCGGATCGTGACTACCCGGATCGCCGCGGTCATACGCGGCCCGGAGGTTCGGCGTACCTCCATATTCGGGTAGTGCGCTACTCGCGTTTCGGACACTCCCCGGGACCACGATCGGTCCATGTCCCGACACCACAGCACTCCGCAAACGTCACTTCTGGTTCTTCTGAAGTCGTCGACGGTGACTTTTGCTGTGCTCGTCGCCGGCATCGTCATGTTCGTCGCGGCGTGACCAACCGCCGGCCCGAACGGACATCGCCATCGTCATCGTCAATCAGGAGTCGACACATGCAGCAACGCATCCTCACCTACGTGTACTCGAACGACACCATCCTCCAAGCGGGGGTCGCCAGCCAACTCCGCATGCGACCGGAGATCCGATTGGTCGACGAATCCGACGTCGATTCGGCCGAGGTCGCAATCGTGGTCGCAGATAGTTTCGACGAAGCGGTCAAGCGCAACCTGCGTGCCCTGCAGCGCGGCGGCATTCCGCGGACGATGTTGGTGCTCGGTGTACTCGACGACGCCACCGTCGTGACAGCCGCCGAATCGGGGGTCAGTGGATTGGTGCGCCGCGCCGATGCGAACGCCGATGCACTGATCGCGCAGATCCGCCGGGTCGCCGCCGGTGGCGGCGTGGTCCCGGCGGACCTACTGGGCAGCCTGCTCGACCAGGTCGGCCGGTTACAGCGCCAGGTACTCGCCCCGCGTGGCCTCCGGTTCTCCGGATTGTCCGAGCGCGAGGTGGAGGTTCTCAAGCTGGTCGCCGACGGACTCGACACCACCGCGATCGCACGTCAGTTGTGCTTCTCCGAGCGCACCGTGAAGAACGTATTGCACGATGTGACAACGCGATTGCAACTACGGAACCGCTCACACGCAGTGGCGTACGCGATGCGCGAGGGGCTGATCTGAACGGATGCGCCCGTTGGGCGGGCACATTCGTCAGCTCAGTGCGGTCCGCGAGAGACCGCGAGGTCGGCAGCGGCCTCGATCCCGTCTCGCCACGGCGCACCGTGACCCGGCAGCACGACCGAGGCATGCGTTTCGGAGAGGCGCTGCAGTGACTGCAGTGCCAACGCGCTGTCGACAGTTGCTGCGCCGGCGACGATCTGCGGTCCCGCCTGCCCCGTGTACGGGTCAAATGTGACAAGCGCGTCGCCCGCGATCAGCGCGTCACGATCAGGAAAGTGCAGTGCTATGTGGCCGAATGTGTGACCGGGACTGGGGATCACGACCGGACGAGCCGGCAGCACCTGATCGCTCGTCAAGGGCGTCGGGTCTCGGACACCCTTGACCATGAGAGCTCCGGCCATCGTCATCTTGCCCAGGGCGCGCACACTCGCCGGGTAGCGCAGCGGGTAGAAGAACCGGGCCCGCTCATGGGCGTAGCGATATGGATGCTCCGCGAGCGCCACGTCTTCGGCATGAACCCAGACCGGGACATTCCACTCCCGATGCGCCCGCCGCGCGGTCCCGACGTGGTCGAAATGCCCGTGCGTCAGCAGAACACCATCGACCGCGTCAGGACCCATACCCAGTTCCTTCAGCGCCGCCAGCAGTTGAGGCCAAACACGCGGTAAACCGGAGTCGACGATCAGCAGTCGGTCCTCGTGCTCGACGAGGTAAAGGTTCGTGGCGGCATACTCGATCCGGTGTATCCCTGGTGCGACGTCTCGCTGGAACATCGTGCGACCTAGAAGTGTGCGGTCATGGCGTCGCGCGCCCGGTCGAGCATCGAGGCGAACGGCCCGACGAGCGTATTGGCAGTTGCCGATTCGACCCCGGGATGCGGGCGGGTCGGAGCCATCGCCTCGGCAGCTGTGATCATCGTCCGCATTCTCTTCAGTTCTCCCTCGCTCAGTTCCTTTGACAACTCGGGGAACTCGCTCGCCTCCTCGTGCTCGGCGTGCTCGAGAACGGCCTTCTGCAACGCCTTCGTCTTGGTGATGAATTCATCGGAGTCGACGTCCAGTTTTTCGAGCTCCGCGAGCATCTTCTTCGCCGAGTTCTCTTCCTCGAGACGTTCGTCGACGATCCGGTCGCCGAAAGCGATCCGGCGTCGCGCCATCGGATGGACGATCTGCTCTTCGGCCGTCTCATGAACGGCGAGCAGACGACGCATCTCGAAGAACGCCTCCTCCCGAGCAGTTGGGTTCTGGGCGGACAGAACCGTGTCGAAGTACCCACGGATCCGGTTGTGTTGGGCGACCAGGAAATCAATCGCATCCTTACTGCTGCCGATGCCTGCAGTCATGGTTGTCCCTCCTGAGAAACGCTGTGCATCTTTGCGGGCTGTCCAGCGGATACCCGACTGTGTCGGGTCCAAACACGCTGCATTCACAGCCCTTTCGCTTTCAATTCGGAAATCGCACCGAGGACTCGCCGATGGGATCTACGAAAGCCCTTGCCGAGCCCGCCGCCCGGTCACCCGCGGGCAGCCGGGCCACTGTGGTCCTCGGCCGTGGTGGCGCCGGGATTCCATGACGATTCGTTGTCGCCGACCGTGAATGGCTCACGGCGGGCCGACTCCGCACCTTTGCTTGCCCGTGTTCCCACGTGCGCCTCCGCACGCATGCGCTCGATCATGTGCGGATAATGCAGTTCGAATGCGGGCCGCTCCGAACGAATCCGGGGGAGCTCGGTGAAGTTGTGCCGCGGCGGCGGGCAGCTCGTGGCCCATTCCAGTGCATTGCCGAAGCCCCACGGGTCGTCCACCGTGACCACCTCACCGTACCGGTAGCTTCGAAAGACGTTCCACAAGAACGGGATAACCGATACACCGAGCGTCATGGCACCGACCGTGGAGACGATGTTGAGTTCGGTGAAGCCATCGCTGGACAGGTAGTCGGCGTAGCGTCGCGGCATCCCCTCATTGCCCAGCCAATGCTGGACCAGGAACGTCATGTGGAAACCGATGAAGGTCAGCCAGAAATGTATCCTGCCCAGACGCTCATCGAGCATCCGTCCGGTCATCTTGGGGAACCAGTAGTAGATGCCCGCGTAGGTCGCGAACACGATCGTGCCGAAGAGCACGTAATGGAAATGGGCGACGACGAAATAGCTGTCGGTGAGGTGGAAGTCCAGCGGCGGACTGGCCAGGATGACCCCGGACAGACCACCGAACAAGAACGTCACCAGAAATCCGACCGCAAACAGCATCGGTGTCTCAAAAGTTATGTGCCCCTTCCACATCGTTCCGATCCAATTGAAGAACTTGACCCCCGTGGGCACTGCGATCAGGAAGGTCATGAACGAGAAGAACGGCAAGAGAACGGCACCGGTTGCGTACATGTGGTGCGCCCACACGGCCACCGACAGCGCTGCGATCGCCAGGGTCGCGTAGATCAGGCCCGTGTAGCCGAAGATCGGCTTGCGCGCGAAGACCGGGAAGATCTCCGAGACGATGCCGAAGAACGGCAGCGCGATGATGTAGACCTCGGGGTGTCCGAAGAACCAGAACAGGTGTTGCCACAGGATCGCCCCACCGTTGGCCGGATCGTAGATGTTCCCGTCGAACTGCCGGTCGACGAACAGACCCATCAGCGCCGCCGTCAGCAGCGGGAAGACCATCAGGATCAGGACACTCGTCACCAAGATGTTCCAGGTGAAGATCGGCATCCGGAACATCGTCATCCCGGGCGCACGCAGACACACCACCGTGGTCACGATGTTGACCGCGCCGAGGATCGTGCCCAGGCCCGAGACCCCCAGGCCCATCACCCACAGATCGCCGCCGGGGCCGGGTGAGTGGTCCGGACCGCTGAGCGGCGTATACGCGGTCCAACCGTAGTCAGCCGCACCCTGGGGCAGCGCGAATCCACCCAACGCCACCAACGACCCGAACACGAACAGCCAGAAGCTCAGGGCGTTGAGGCGCGGAAACGCGACATCCGGTGCGCCGATCTGCAGCGGGAGAACCACGTTGGCGAATCCGATGACGACCGGGGTGGCGTACATGAGCAGCATGACGGTGCCATGCATCGTGAACAGCTGGTTGTACTGCTCGGTCGAAAGGAACTGCAGGCCCGGCTCGGTCAACTCGGCACGCATCAGGAGCGCCATCAGTCCACCGATGAGAAAGAACGTGAAGCAGGCAACGAGATACATCATCCCGATCAATTTGTGATCGGTTGTGGTCATCAGGCGGTAGATGGCCGAACCCTTGAGACCGGTACGAGCCGGAAAGGGACGTTGCGCGACAACATGATCCGGCGAAATTCTCACAGCGCTCATCTGGCCCCCAGGGGCGGGTGCCGAGCGCTTCAAACGCCGGCGACCACGTCGTGACGATTGGATTGCACGAAATACTCAAGATCGTTTCGGCGTCCGCTTCTAGGACTGCCCACATACGCACTCGTTGAGGCGTGGTCTCTACCCCGCACAATATCGGGTACGAATAGGAACTTTACGACGACGCCGCCGCCGGGGCAACCAGGCTCCTACACATCGTTGGCCGTTTAGATGGATCACATCGTGGGTATTCCGCCGATCTGTTCGGTTGAGATTGCAGCCCACGGCGCCCGGCGGACCCCGTCGGTTCATCACGTGTTGCGCCACACCGACATTGATGAACGCGACGTCCCTCCCGGACTTTCCTACCGGGAAAAAAGCGACTACGCGAGTCAAGCTGAACTCGGCACCAGAAACAGTCACAAGGAGGTTCTGATGTACAAGTCATTGGCGGATCAGACCGAGCAACAACTCGGCGGCCGGTTCAGTGTGCTGAGCCGGCAAAAACGTGACCACGTCGAACTCGACCGTCTCATCCACGCGATCGAGGACGCCCACGGTCGCGAACGCGAGGAACAGTTGACTGCCCTGTGCCGGTTGGTGTTTCCGCACGCGTTCGCCGAGGAGTCGGTGTTGTGGCCGTTCATCCGCCGCAGCGTGCCCGACGGTGAGGACCTGACTTTGCAAATCGAACAGGAACACCAGGAGATCAACGAACTGTTCACCGAATTGGAGAAGCTCGACCCAGATTCCGCTGAACACCGTGAACTCTTTGCCCGGATCGTCGTCGTCCTGCGCGAGGACGTCCGGGACGAGGAGGATGAGCTGTTGCCCCGGCTCCAGAACATCTCCACGCGCCGAGACCTGGTGCGTATGGGCGCCGCGTGGGAAGCGGTGCGTCGCATCGCACCGACGCGACCGCATCCGGTGGTGGCGCGCCGCCCTCCGGGCAATGTTCTCGCTGCCGCTCCCCTGACCGTTCTCGACCGTGCCCGCGATCGGCTCGACCGTTTCGCCCGCGCCGACCACAGATTCAGTACCGCCGCCCGTTCCGGTAGCCGCCTGCTGGCTCGAGCTGCCGGACGGATCGAGCACATCACCCCACTGACCAAGGGTGAGGACCGGTCGACGCATTCGTCGGCCACCTCACGTGGAGAGCCGCCATCCTCCGCACCACGACAGAATTGAACGCGAGGTCGTCTGTCAGGCCGCGAGAAGCTCTGCCAACCGGTCGAGATCTTCTTGCACCAGGCGACAGTCACGATCGAACTCGTCGTCAGTCAGGTCGAGCTGACGGATGGTGAACACGATCTCGGCCCCGTGCGGATGCGCGAGCACCCGAATTGGATTGTTGACCGTCGCACCTGACGGCAATATCACGTCGTGATCCAGGATTCCGTATTCGTTGGGTGCCACGAAACGCACGGCGACTCTGCCCATCGGTGAATCCGCGAACAGCGTGTCGCCGTCGCGCGTCACTTCGGACCGGGCCAGGCCCGCCGCCCATTTGGGCAGATTGTCCGGGTCGGCTGCATACTCGTAGACCTCGGTGGGCTGGGCCGGGATCACCCGGCTGAGGTGGCGGCTACGCATTGTTGCTCTCCTTTTCTCCGGCTTGCTCGGACGTTATTCATCCGGGCCCTGGGCGGGGCGACAACCACGGATCTGTTCGGCGAGGATGTCGGCGTGACCGGCGTGCAGTGCACTTTGTCATGTCCTCCTCGGTTCGTCTGAACCCTGCGCTCAGGAAAGCGGAACGAGGTAGGAGTCCACCCGGGCGATGAGGCCGTCCCGGAAAGTGAACATGCAGGTCCTTAGATCGGCGAAAGGTCCAGGCCCGGAACCGTCGATCCACGTACCCCGACGCGGTCGTCGGGATCATAAACTCAGTTCTTTGAGACCCATCTCGTGCGGGTGACCTCGGCTTCCAACTGAACAACAATTGTGATTCACAATGATTTTGGACACGGTGACCATTAGGCCAATGGAAGCTGATTTGTGTTTGCGCGCACTAAATTTCCGCCAATAATGGCTTGACCTGCAACGAACGTACCCCTCCCGTGCGACGGTCAATATGTTGGCCGAGTGGCCAACTTCCATCGCACAGGGAGAATCCATTGCACTCGATCGCGTACCCATCGCCGGCCACCGACCACCGCACGACCACGCAGAAGCTGGACGGGGTACCCGGGGTCAAGGATCCGAAAGAAGTACTCAGAATTGCGAGCGCCATCGAAGAGCACGGGGATTGGACTCGTATCGTCCAGGGCTGCTCGATGGGGATGTGGTTTGCGGTCGCGGTGCGACCGGGAGCCTGCGGCTCACTGCTGAGTGGACTGGCGTCGATGTACTTCGCCGACACCAGGGTTTTCGGTGAACCCGGCCGCCAATTCGCTGCGGCCGTGCAGGCAGCCCTCGTTTCCAGCTGACGGGCGTTGCCGCGTCGACTCGGGCACTCCGCGCTAACGTGGAGTGGACTTTCCCACCAGATTCCCACCCGTGAGGACACAGCACCCCGATGAGCACCCATGATTTCACCGCCACCACTGCCGATGGCGGCACACAATCACTGAAGGACTACGAGGGCCAGGTACTTCTGGTTGTCAACGTGGCGAGCAAGTGCGGGCTGACCCCGCAGTACGAGGGCCTTGAAGCGCTGTACCGCGACAAGAAGGACAAGGGACTGCAGATCCTGGGCTTCCCCTGCAACCAATTCGGTGGCCAGGAGCCCGGAACCGCCGACGAGATCGCCGAGTTCTGCAACGTCAACTTCGACGTGACCTTCCCGATCTTCGCCAAAGTGGAGGTCAACGGCGAGAACGCCGACCCACTGTTCAGCTACCTGCGCTCCGAAGCACCCGGAGAATTCGGTCCGGATTCCGGTTTCTTGTACGACCACATCAAGAAGTCGCGTCCGGAAGCCATCGGGACCGACGAGGTCAAGTGGAACTTCACCAAGTTCCTCGTCGGACGCGACGGCGCCGTCATCAAACGCTACGAACCCACCGTCACGCCCGAAGAGATCAGTGCGGATCTCGAGAGCGTGCTTTCCTGATACCGGTGTCTTCTGACACCTGAGCTCAAACCCGAAGCCACCGTGGTCAGTTGATGACCGCGGTGGCTTCGATCTCGTCGAGAAATCCTGACGCTGCCAGTGCCGCCACACCCCGATGAGCACCTGGACTCGTCGGTACATCCGCGACATCGAGGCCGCGTGCCGCGTCTTCGACGCCTGAAACCGCTGCGGCCCCGGCCTGATCAGCCGGCTTCGGCGCCCTCATCGAAGTCGTCTTCGAACTCTTCGTCGGCCTCATCGAGGACGCCGTCCGATGAGCTGAGTTCCAGATACGGCCGCTGAAGCGCTCCGGGGGTCACCTCATTCGGGTCGTCTTCGGTGATCTCCACAAATGCCACCTGCCCCCAGTTGATGACAAAAGCAGCATCGTCGGCGTCGAGGGCGATGACCAACGGGGGCACGATTTCTTCGAAATAGTCGGTCGTCCCCGGCACCTCGATCGTCTCCGTCGCACCGACGATGCTGCGTTGGATCTCGCGGGCGACCTCGTCGCGGTCGGCGTCTTCGAACGTCAGGATGTAAGGAATCTGCGGACTCGAGACATAAATGGTCATCGCCCAATTGTCACTGACATCGCACCGATTCGCGTATCCGGGTCTGACGCAGGCCAGGGCCAAAGCGTGAAACTGATCGACCCCGAGCGGGCCGTCCCAACCACGTGCGGCGTCAGTGGATTCCGAATTGATACCGGCGAAATCTCAGCTGCGCGCGATGATTGACGCGAATGCGGCGCCAAGAACGTTGGCAACCGATGACGCATCGCCGAGGTAGCCATTTACCATTGCGCCGTCTCGTAAGAACATCAATTGCCTTCCAACAGAGCTGGGTTCAGGCACCTCGGCCTCAACGGCGATGTCAACGAAATAGTCGAGTGTCCACTGGCGGTGCACATCAACGGCGACTCGAACAGGGTCGTTCGGGTCGGAAAACTCCGCCGCTGCATTGATGAAAGCACACCCCCGGAATCCGGGACCACAACTCGCGGCACCGATGTCGACGGCGAGATCGCGTAGCGATCCGACCGGATCGCCACGACGCCGTACCCCCTCCAGCCAGCCCCGCTCCCCTGCCGCCTGATGCTCCAGATACGCGACCACGAGATCACTCTTGGTGCGAAAGTGGCGGTAGAAGGTGACCTTGGTGATGCCAACCTGTTCGATGATGCGGTCGGCGCTCGTCGCCCGAATCCCGTGAGCGTAGAACATCTCGCCCGCAGCGGCCAGAATGCGTGCTCGCGTGGCGGACGCCGAGGACTTGCGCAACGCCGGCTCGGGCACTTCAGCAGTCATTCTCTGCTTTCTCCTCTATTTCTCTCGTCGATCTGGTTGCTCTATCGCCGTGCACACCCTATAGTTCGGCATGTAGACGTACTAGTAACTCTACCGTCCATCACCCGCTCGAACAAAAGGAACCACAATGACCACAACCACCTCTCGTACAACGACCTTGATGATCAGCACACTGCATCGCCTGTATTTCGCCCGCTTCGCGTTCGCCACCATCTGGGCGACGATCCTGATCGCGACCTCACCCGAGGTCGGGCCTCTCTTGACGGTCTTGCTGGTCATCTATCCGCTCGTCGACGCAGCGGCCGTCTCATGGCAACTGCGGAACGAGGGGCGCGGGCAGGCCCCACGGATGTCGGAGATATTCAACGTGGGCATCAGCGTGGCCGTGGCTGTGGCGCTGGGGTGGACTTCGACGGTGTCCATCGCCGCTGCGCTCGGAGTCTGGGGCGCATGGGCAGTGGCCTCAGGAGCCACGCAGCTCGCCACCGCCATACAGCGCCGGCGCGCCGGCGGTCAGATACCGCAGATCCTCAGCGGTGCTATTTCAGTACTGGCCGGACTATCGTTTCTGGCGCAGTCATTCCAAGACGCCACGTCCATCACCCCAGTGGGCGGCTACGCCACCCTCGGAGGAATCTTCTTCCTCGTCTCTGCCATCCGCCTCACCATCCTCCACCGCCGGCCACGGTTGTGATGACCCCGGGCATCACCAGTCAAATGGGGCTCAAATAACCAGTGCTGCAGTCAAATTGGCGTAGCATGCGAACGCATTGCCTTCGAAGTACTCGTTCACGACCGTCAGCCACAACAATCCGACGTCGGCGTTGCCCCAGCAGATACCGCACCGAGCAGTACTGGCAGGTCCCGATAGTCGGACTCCAAAGCCCGGTGGTTGAGTCCGCATCAGGAAGGCAATCTCGACCTCATCAACGCCGGGCCCACAATTTTGTCCACCGTGCGGTCCACTCAGACGACACCATGATCCTGCGCGAGTCGAAGCTGAGGTCCACTCTCGACTGGTCGGCGACCTGGGAGGTAACTTTGCGGGCAGTCCTCGGCCGGGTAATTCGAACCCTGCCTCTGAGCCAAGCCGACGCCCCTCAGATGCGGCTCCCCAGTACCGCGATCACTCAACGCATTGAGGCAAACTGTCGAGTTGAGGCAATGTCGATTGAATCAAATACGGCCCGGACTGCACATATGTGCAGGTCCGGGCCGTATCTCTGTGCGCCCGAAGGGATTCGAACCCCTAACCTCTTGATCCGTAGTCAAGTGCTCTATCCGTTGAGCTACGGGCGCATGCTGTGTTCAGTTGTCTAGCTGGTCGTGCATCCATTCGGTCGTACTGGCGGAGGCGAGAGGATTTGAACCTCCGGTCTCGTTTTAGCGAGACAACTCATTAGCAGTGAGTCCCATTCGGCCGCTCTGGCACGCCTCCTGGTGGAGTCCTTTCGAACTGCCGAGGAGAAGATTACACACGCCTCGCCGCAGACACCAAACCGACTGCTAGGCGCATTTTTCTCGTGGCCTAGATTGGATCGGGTGACCCCGCGTATCCGTCCCGACCTAGCCGATGTGCCCGCCTACGTCCCGGGCAAGAACATCCCCGGCGCCCTGAAGCTGGCGAGCAACGAGACCACCTTCGGTCCACTGCCCAGTGTGGCGGCGGCAATCGCCGACGCGGCCTCCCGCGTCAACCGCTATCCCGACAACGGTGCGGTCGCGCTGACGGACGAACTGGCCAAGCATCTCGGCGTCGCACCCGAGAACGTCCAGACCGCGTGCGGATCGGTGACGCTCTGCCAGAACCTGATCACCATCGCCACCCGCCCCGGTGACGAAGTGCTGTTCGCCTGGCGGTCGTTCGAGACCTACCCGCTGGCGACCAGGGTGGCCGGGGCCACCCCGGTCCAGGTTCCGCTCAACGACGATCTGGTGCACGACCTGCCGGCGATGGCGGCGGCGATCACCGACCGCACCCGGTTGATCTTCATCTGCAACCCGAACAACCCGACCGGCACCGTGGTCGACACCGACAACCTGATCGACTTCCTGGACCGCGTCCCCTCCGACGTCCTGGTGGCCCTCGACGAGGCCTATTTCGAGTACATGCGACCCGATGAAGCCCAGCGCTACGACGCCGTCGAGCTGACCCGTCGATACCCGAATCTGGTTGTGCTGCGTACCTTCTCGAAGGCATACGGATTGGCGGGCCTGCGGGTCGGCTACGCGATCGCCGACCCCTCGGTCACCAACGCCCTGCTCAAGGTCCACCTGCCGTTCAGCGTCAACTCGCTCGCCCAGGCGGCTGCGATCGCCAGCCTGCACGCCAAGGACGAACTACTCGCGCGCACCGATTCGATCGCTCTGGAACGCGGCCGTGTCACCGGCGAACTGCGGGCCGCCGGCTACCGCGTCCCGCAGAGTCAGGCCAACTTCGTCTGGGTTGATCTCGGTCCGGACGCGGTGCCCTTTGCCCGGGATGCGGCGGAGGCCGGCGTGATCATCCGGCCGTTCGACGGCGACGGCGTGCGGGTGACCGTCACCGAGGAAGACGAGAACAACACGTTCCTCGACTTCGCCCGCAACCGCGCGGCTCGCAGCTAGCCCCAGACGACGCGGCAGTCCCCGAGGGGACTCCGGGATGCACAGGCAACCACCGGCCCCGCAGCGTCCAACTCAGGAGCACCGGTAACGACCGCTGGTCAGAGTCCGGGGGCCAGAACCGGCCACATCGCCTTGAGGTCCTGGGTCCAGTACGGCCAGGCATGGGTGCCGATGGCCCGGAACTTCGAGGTTGCCTTCACCCCGCGGGTACGCATCAGCAGGGCGAACTCGACCGAGCAGCGGTAGGCACCGGCCTCCAGGGTCACTCCGGCGGCGATCATCTGTTCCCGCGTCTGACCATCTTCGAGCTGCGTGGTCTGATCCAGCGGACCCGGGAGCCCCGAGCCCGCGGAGATGAAGAGGTTCTTGCCGCGCAATGCGTCGAGGCGGTGGGAAGGATCGTGATCGGCCCATCCCCGGGAGCCGAACGGTCCCCACATGTTGGTCGCGTCGGCACCGTCCTTGGCCAGCGTGGTGCGCACATAGCCCTCGTTGACCACGCCGGTCACCGGCGGGCAGCCACTGAGCGATCCGGCGCCCGTGTACAGGTCAGGCTTGCGCGCTGCGAGGGCATAGGCGGCCTGCCCGCCCATGGACAGTCCGGCGATGGCGTTGTTGCCGTTGCCATTGAACGTCGCGTCGATGAGCGGTGGCAGTTCCTTCGTCAGGAACGTCTCCCACTGGGGCTGTCCGAATACGGGGTCCCGGCGTTCCCAGTTCGTGTAGAACGCGCCCTCACCCGACGGCAGGACGACGGTGACGTCCTTGTTGGCGAAGAACTCCTCGGCACCACCCTTGGTCAGCCAGTCACTGACGCGATCTGTGGCGCCGGCGCCGTCGAGCAGATACAACGTGCCCCGCGGGCTGCTCAGGTCGGCGGGCGTCAGCACACTGACCTTGACGTCGCCACCCATGGCCGGCGAGGCGATCGTCAGATCTTGCCGCTGTGGACCGACCTGGGTCACGTTCTCGATCTCGGCGGTGACCGGGGCCGCAGATACCGCTGCCGTACCCGAGGCTGCCAGTGCGGCAACCGTCACCAGTCCGCCGATGGCGGACATCACACGTCCGACGCACTGCATGAATTGACCACTCCCCTGTTGTCTATCCCGGCCCGGAGGCTACCGAGGGTACAGAAAGCTGGGAAGGACCCTGCGCGACCCGAAGAGTCCTGTTCCGGGCGACGGTTCCAGTTCGGAAATCCAGCAGGGATCATGTGGGATATGGAAAATCCGACGAATACCGCAAACGCCGCAGACTCCTTCGCTCACGTCGCCGACGTCCCCGTTCGATGGTCGGACATGGACGCGTTCGGCCACATCAACCACGCCCGGATGGTCACCCTGATGGAGGAGGCTCGAGTGGCGTGGCTGATGAGCGCCGGTGAGCAATACGCGCCGCTCATCAAGAGTGCGATGATCGTCACCGTCGAGATCCGGTATCAGGCGCAGCTCCGACACGAGGACAGCCCGTTGCGGATCAGTATGTGGATCAAAGGGTTTCGATCTGTGGACTTCACCATCGGATACGAGGTCCGCTCGGCAACCGCCGACGCCACCAGCAAACCGGCATGCGTGGCAAGTACCCAGATGGCGGTCGTCGATGTCGAAAAACAGCGCCTTCGCCGGCTCACGGATCTCGAGAAGGATTACCTGAGGCAGTGGACCCGCGGCTGAAGGCGCTGCCCGCGTTCAGTTCTCGATCTGCTTGCGTGGGCCGGTCACCCGCGGCGGCGCCGGGACGGGCGGGACCGCAGCCGAAGAGTTCTCGTCGAAAAATGGGGTCACGTTGCCTTGCAAGATGTTCCGGTAGTCACGCAGATGTGCCCGTCCGGCGCCGAGCTGTTCGCCCAATCGCCGCGTGTTCTCGGCCGACAGCTCGCGTTCACCCGACCTCGCGATGAGGTGGTCGATGCGCTGGTCGATGGTCCCGGCGTAGTTCACCTGATCGAGGACCTTCAACTCGGCCGCCGCGGCGGCGACCGCATCGGCCACATCCCAGAGGGCTGCCACCCGATCGATCAGCTGTGACCAGACCGGCCGCAACTCGGCCTCGCGCGAGCGCAGTTGTTCACGCAGCCGATCATCCGAATCGGCCACGGCCCGAACGCGATCGAGCTCGATGCGGACGGTCCGGAGGTTGATGACGTCGGTTGCGATCTCGGCAAGCTCCGCGTGCAGATTGATCTGGCCGCGCTGAACCTCGAAGTGGTCACTGTGCCAGACCGGTGACCGCGTGATCCGGTCATACGCGTTACCAGCGATGTATAGCAACGTCTCGTAGCCGTCGACGAATCGCGAGCTGGCAGAAGAGGATTCGTCAGGCTCGCCGTCGTCGAACGTGGCCGCCTTTCCGGCGACCCACTGCCCCGCCTTCGACCGGTTGTCGGTCAGCTGTCCGATGACACCTGCCGCGGTGCTGGCAGCCATCGCGGTGGCGCGACGCAGATAATTCACGTCCAGAGCGTTGGGGCAGGGCGTGAAGAGCAGTCCGTTGAACAACCGCTCACGGTCACTCATGTCGAGGTGAAGACCCTCCCGGCGTTCGCGGCGGATGCCCCGGACGGTACCGGCGAAAACTGGCTTCGATGCCGTCACCAGATTGCGGGCCGCATCGCGTCGCCGCGAGAGCGCCACCGCCCGTGACCGCACCACGAGCGCCGCGACCTTCGGCATACGGGGGTTGCGCAGCTGATCCTCGAGTTGTCCGAGTTCACGCTGCAGTCGGCGCAGCTCACCGAATCCACCGATCGCCGGGACCGCCAGGCCGGCGGTACTGCGACGCACGAGCACCGCCCTCGCCTGCTCGGACAGGAACCCGGACGCGATCAGGATGGCCGCCGGATCGGACAGATCAGGCTGCCTGCCCGGCATCCGAGAGGTCTCACACCACCGGCGGATGTCTGCGGCACCGCCTGAGGTGGCAAAGGCAGAACTGTCGACCATCGGGGCCTCCGGGGGGTTACGGGCTTTCAACCAGTATTACCGGACGCGCCCGAGCGGGGCCGTTTTCCGACGCCAGAGCGGTGCGGTCACCGGATGAAGCGCCCAGGCGACCGGCATCGACAGGACCGACGTGATGATGAACACGCCGACCACCGAACCAGACCACCGCCGACTGTGACAGCGACGGGTCCCACCCAGTGTCCGCGGGCCGATCGCCAACGGCCCCACCAGGGTCAGCTGCCCGACAGGGCGTCGGCCACCCGTTCCAGGGCCGCGACGCGACTCCCCTTGACCAGGACCGCATCTCCGGATTCCAGATCGCCGAGCGCCGCCACGGCCGCGTCGACATCATCGACGTGCGTGGCGTCCGGGCCGTAATCGGGGGCGGCCACCGCGATCACCTCGATGCCCAGCGCGCGCGCCCGCTCGGTGATGGCCAGGTGTTCGGCCGCGGCCGAGCCACCGAGTTCCGCCATCACCCCGAGCACCGCGACGCGGCGCCCCGCCTCGAGCGCGGCAAACGAATCAAGGGCGGCCGACATCGATGTCGGGTTGGCGTTGTAGGCGTCGTTGAGGATGCGTACCCCGGCATCGGTGCGGCTCAGTTCCATCCGGAGGCCGGAGATGGCCGCGCCACCCAGCCCGGCGGCGATCTGCCCGATGCCCACGCCGATGCCACCGGCGGCGGCTGCTGCGGCCAGCGCGTTGGCGACCTGGTGTTCTCCACGGGCCGCCAGATCGACCTCCGCAGTCCCCCAGGGTGTGTGCAACGTGAAACTGGCCCGCAGTTCCGGGTCCATCACGATGTGCTCGGCGTACACATCGGCGCTCGGGGTCAGGCCGAACGTGATCACCGGGGCTGCGCTGCGCTGCGCCATCGCCGCGACCACCGGATGGTCGGCGTTCAGCACGGCCAGCCCGTCGGCGGGCAGCGCCTCGATCAACTCGCCCTTGGCGCGGGCCACCGAATCGAGATCCCCGAACAACTCGAGGTGCACGCCTTCGACGCGGGTCACGATGCCGACCGTCGGGCGAGCGATGTCACACAGCAACTCGATATGACCTATGCCACGGGCACCCATCTCCACGACGACGGCTTCGGTGTCGTCGGGGGCACCGAGCAACGTCAGCGGCAGTCCGAGCTCGTTGTTGAACGAGCGCTCGTTGGCCGCGGTGACGTATGTGGTCGCCAGAACCGCCGCGAGCAGATCCTTGGTCGACGTCTTGCCCACCGAACCGGTCACCCCGACCACCGGTCCACTCAGCCGGGCCCGCGCAGCGCGGCCCAGGTCGGCCAGGGCCAACGCCGTGTCCGTGACCTTGATGGCTGCGGTGTCCGCATCGCCCTGGTCACCCGCCCGGGCGGTCAGGTACGCCTTCGCGCCGGCGGCCAGCGCGCCGGGGATGAAGTCGTGTCCGTCTCGCTCGGCGACGATCGGCACGAACAGCCGGCCGGGTCTGATGCCGCGAGAATCGATACTCGCTCCGTCGATCTCCACATCGGGACCGAAGAGCTTTCCACCGGTTGCCGCTGCCACGTCGCTCGCCTTGAATCGCACGCATCGACGCTACCGGGCAGGTGGGGGCGACCACCAACCACCGGCGATGTCCGGTTCGCTGCTGGCCTATCGTGGCCGCATGGCCAATCCCGCATCATCCGACCGCATCCGCCTTGTTGTGCTGTTCGGTGGTGCGTCCGCGGAACATGACGTGTCCTGCATCACTGCGGCGCACGTCCTCGCGGCCGCCGATCGGTCCAAGTATGAGCTGATCCCGGTGGGCATCACCCGCGACGGAAAGTGGATCCGCAACGACAAGGCGATCGCGACACTGGCCGATGCCGCGCTGGATCTGCCGGGCGTACTCGAGCCCGAGGGCACAGAGATCGATCCGCTCTCGGCTCTGCAGCGCGCCGGCAACGAGACGGTCGTGGTCTTGCCGCTGCTGCACGGTCCGCACGGTGAAGACGGCACCGTCCAGGGCATGCTCGAGTTGGCCGGTGTCCCCTACGTCGGCGCCGGGGTTCTGGGTTCGGCGGTATGCATGGACAAGGCGATGGCCAAGGTCGTGACCGCGCAGTCCCAGATCCCGCAGTGCAACTGGGTCGAGTTCCGTGCCGGGACCGGTGAGATCGACAACCTGATCGAGCGCGCCATCGACACCCTGGGTCTGCCCGTATTTGTGAAACCCGCCAATCTCGGCTCGTCCGTGGGTATTTCAAAGGCCTCCGACCGCGCCGAGCTCGCCACCGCGATCGAGCTGGCATTGCGCTACGACGAAGTCGTGGTGATCGAGGAGGCGGTGACCGCCCGCGAGATCGAGGTGGCGGTCCTGGGTAACCGGGAGCCGAAATCGTCGGTACCCGGCGAAATCCTTCCCGGCGCGGAGTTCTACGACTACGAGGACAAGTACGTCAACGGCGCGGCCGGTCTGGTCATCCCGGCCCAGCTCCCCGAGCACCAGATCGCCGAGGTCCGGCGGCTGGCCGAACGCGCATTCCTGGCGCTGCGATGCGCCGGCATGGCCCGCGTCGACTTCTTCTATGAGGAGAACGGTCGCGGCTGGCTTCTCAACGAGATCAACACGATTCCCGGGTTCACCCCGGCGTCGATGTACCCGAAGCTCTGGGAGGCCTCCGGCCTCGGCTACAGCGACCTGATCGACCGTCTGGTCGTCCTCGCCCGCGAACGACACCAGGTCCGGTCAGGGTTCTCCATCGACCACTGAGGTGTCGCAGGTGGCACCATCGAAGTTGTGATCGACAACGTGCGCGGCCGGATCTGGCGGAACGGCAAACTCCAAGACGGCTTCGACATCGAGTCACTGTCAGATTGCCTGGCCGACGACACCACGCTGGCCTGGGCCGATCTGGTGAATCCCAGCCACGAAGCGCTCCGCACGCTGGCCGACGAACTCGACCTCAACTCCTGGGCGGTGGAAGACGCACTCGCCGACGCCGAGCGCGTCAAGGCGGTCAGCTACCCGCACCACAAGTTCATGACCGTCTACGCCGTGGATATCCACGACGATCCTTCGCTGTCCACCAACGGCGCCTTGCACGTCCATCGGATCTCCATGTTCATCAAGGACAACGTGCTGATCACGGTGCGGTTGTCCGACGACTTCGACATGGATGTGGTGACGCAGCGCTGGGATGCGATGGACGACGAACGGCTCGGCATCGGGGCGCTGGTCCACGGACTGCTCGACGTCGTCGTCGACAGTCACTTCGACGCGGTCCAGATGCTCGACGACAGCATCGAGGATCTCGAATCATTGCTCTTCGAAGAGAACAAGAACAGCCAGGACCTCCAGCGGCGCACCTACCGGGTGCGTAAGAACCTCGTCAAACTCCGTCGTGTCGTGCTCCCGATGCGAGAAGTGGTCAACCTGATCCAGCGAAACCGGCTCGAGAACAGGGCCAATCCCGCTCTCGACGCCAGTTTCACCGATCTCTACGACCACGTCCTGCGCGCCACCGAGTGGACAGAGTCGTTGCGCGACATGGTGACAACGCTGTTCGAGACGAATCTGTCACTGCAGGATGCCCGGCTCAACTCGGTGATGAAAAAACTGACCTCGTGGGCTGCGATCATCGCGGTGCCCACTGCGGTGACCGGGTTCTTCGGTCAGAACGTCAAGTTCCCGGGGTTCGGCAACTCGTTTGGTCTTGCGATCAGCGTGGCGATCATCGTCACCTCCGTGACCTTTCTCTACATGCTCTTCCGTCGCAAAGACTGGCTCTAGCCCAAACCCCGATGATGTGCCCTTTTGGCGACCAAAAGCCCTGGTGGGCACCGCCATAAGGCCACATCATCGGGGGCGAGCGACTATCTGGACTTCAGCCGCTGGGCTCGATGGAGTGAACTCTGTCGGTGTGTTCGATTTCGATGCGACGCGGCTTGGCCTTCTCGGCAATCGGGATGGTCACGGAGAGAACACCATTGTCATAATGCGCATTGATCCCGGCGGTATCGATTCCCTCACCCAGAGACAGTTGGCGACGATACGTTCCGAAGAACCGTTCATTGGTCAGCCATTGCACCCCGTCATCGGAGCGGGCACTGCGCTGCGCCGAGATGGTCAGGACGCCGTTGTCGACGTTCACTTCGACCGAACCCGGATCCACGCCGGGCAGGTCCGCCGTCAGCAGATAGTGCTCGTCGAGTTTACAGAGGTCCATCGGCATGAACCGGGGAGTTCGGGAAGATCCGGTCCCCTGCGCCTGCGCACCCAGCAATCCACGGGCGAATGCATCAACGTCACCGAAAGGATCAAAACGAAGCACAGCAACCCACCTCCTAGTCGCTCATGGCCCGCCTCCCTGGCGGGCGACCAATCACTGTGCCCGATATTTTTAGCACTCCAGGGGCAAGAGTGCCAAGTGTTTCCGCGAACCAATTTCTCGCGGGAGCCACTGCCGCACAGTCCCATTGAGGTGGAGCTCAGCCACCGACCACCGCGGTGACCCGTTCGGCGATCAGCCCCAACGCCTTGTCGGCTGAGGGCAGGATCCCCGGAAACTGCACGAATCCGTGCATCTGACCATCGAAGATGTTGAGCTGCACGGGTACTCCCGCATCCCCGAGCGCCACGGCATAAGCCTGACCCTCGTCTCTCAGGACGTCGTATTCGGGTATCAGCACCAGCGCCGGGGGTGATCCGGCCGGCACACCCCGCAGTGGCGACGCGTCCGGATTGTCCCGGACCTCGGGGTCGGGGGCGTAGTGATTCCAGAACCAGATCATCGAATCCCTGTCCAACAGCAGTTGATTCGCCGGATCGATATAGCTGACCCGGTCCAGATCGTGATCGGTGATGGGGTAGATCAGGACCTGCAGCGCAATATGCGGACCGGATTCCCGGGCGGCGCGTTGTCCGACAACGGTGGCCAGGTTGCCGCCGGCGCTGTCACCGGCGACGATCAGCGACAGGCTGGGCCAACTCGCCGCCGTCCAATTTGTCACATCCCACGCGTCACGCGCGGCAGTGGGATATGGATATTCCGGCGCCAACCGGTAATCCGCCGACACCACAACGCAATTGGTGATCGCGGCCAGTCGCCTGATGGTGGGGTCGTATTCCGCGGCGGACCCGAGTACCCATCCCCCACCGTGGAAATATGCGATGACCCCGCGCGGATGCTCGGTAGCGGTGTAAACACGAACCGGGATCCGGTACCCGTCGTCGGCGACCACGGTGTCCTCGGAGACGGTGAGCAACTCCGGACCCGGAGGCAAGAGATCGGAAAGTGCCGCGAAGGCCTCACGGGCCCGGGTCACCGGCAGTTGATGGATCCGCGGTTCACCGGCCTCGGCCAACCGGGCCAGCAAGGCTGAGGTCGCATCATCGACTGCCATCGGCCCAATGTACTGCGCCGCAACAAACCCGCAGGTGAGACGGTATTTCACGGGACGGGATGTTTTGCGACGGGCGTCGGCGGGCACATTACGGACATGAGTATCGAAGACGGCCCCGGAGACACCCTGAATCCCAGCGAAAGCCTGGACCCCGACGAGCGCAACCTCGAAGACGACGGCGTCGTCGACCCGCCGGACGACTGGCAGGAGGCCGACAAGTTCGGAACCACGCACAGCGAGGAAGCCGAAGGTGAATCGCTGGACCAGAAGTTGGCCGAGGAGGTGCCCGATGTCGAGATCGAGGATGCACCCGAGATCCCGGTGGCAATCGCGCCCGACGAGGCGCTGTCCGAAGACATCGTCGATGCCGTGATCGACGAGGACGGTCCCGAGGTGATTTTGGACATCGATATCGATAGCGATTGACACGTGGATAGCCCCTGATCAAGACATTGTGGATCAGATTTATGTAAACCGGCATTCTCCAGCTGTCGCCATGGCAGACTGAGCTTCGATTGCTGATCCGTAACACAGGGAGTTCGATCATGACCCGCACCGCCGAAGCCGTCCACGACGATTCGCCGGATGGCCTCGGCGCACTGCCCGCGTACCAGAACGTCAAGACCGTCTTCCGCTAGAACCTCCAGACCAGTGCCTGGTCGGGCGGGGAGGCCCGGCCAGGCACTACCCAAGTCCGCCGCGTTTGTCGCCTCTCAGGCGTAGTCCCAGAATTGCAGCCAGCGGACAGTGGCGAACAACGTGAGGGTGACGGCGTAGAGCGAGACCACCACGACGACACCGATGACCGACATCTTGAGGGACGATCCTCGAAAGGGATCCAGCCAGAACGAGAATGCGGCCGTGGCCATGGGCATCAAGAGATACGTCAGCAGTGACACCGACAGAATCTGGCTGAGCCACATCGACAACCAGGGCTCGGCGCCCCATTGGTCGAAGTAGGGCCCCACAAAACGCGAGAGCACCATGACCGTCGGGTAGAGCACCAGCAGCACCATCATCCCGACTTTCCATTCGGGTGTTGCCGCCGGACGCCCGTCTTCGACCCGGACGATCGAGCCGAATGAGTTCGCCTCGAACGACGACGAGAAGTCCTGCTCGAGATTCGACCGCAGCTCCCCGAGTGCCTGCGCCCGTTCCGGGGCATCACGCCATCCGGCCAGCAGCTCATCGGTACGGAACTTGACCACGGCGGTCCACTCTTCGATACCGTCGTCGGTGACACGTGGGCCCATCAGGATCGAGTACTCGAAGCCCGGCGCTGCGGCACTGAGATCCATCAATCGACGTTGTGCCGCAGCAAATCCCGCCACATGTTCCGGTTCGACCCGGTGGACGAAGACGCCCACCCCCGCCGGGGGTTGTTCTCCGTCGACGGTGACCAGGTCGCTGAACTCGCGGCGGATACCCCGGCTCGCCCCGGTCTTCACCAAATCCGCCCAGGACGGCGAATCGAGCCACGCCTGCATCAACGTCTCATCGGCGAAGGTCAGCGACACCGCGGGCTGCCGATCCCCGGCGACCGCCATGTGCCGATATCCCGCCGCGTCCTCGGCGATCACCCGCACCTGCCCTGACCATTCCGCGAAAACATCGCCGGACGCGTCGTCGGGAATCGGATGAAAGACGACGAACACTGTTGCAACACTCGATTGTTCAGTCATCGAACGAATCAGTCCTCGTCGATCTTGCGGCCTCTGACGTACACCGAGGCAATGGCGGGTTCACGCAATTGCATGAGGAGCGCGAAAAGCAGCTGATCCCGGGCCATTTCGGCATCGTCGGCCCGTACTCCGTGGGTGACCGCGTTGTACAGAGCCGGCCACCGCTCCGGATCGATCACGATGAAATCGGCTTCCTTGCCGGTGTCGAAGTTGCCGAACCGGTCTTCCATGTCGAGCGCGCGGGCACCGGCAAGTGTTGAGACGAACAACATTTCCGCCGGATGCATCGAGACCCCGGCATCGCCGGGCTCGGTTATGTGAACCTTGAACGCGTCGTTGGCAACGCGCGAGATCAACCACTCGTCGCCACCGCCGTGGTCGGTGCCGAGCGAGATGTTCACCCCGGAGGCGACGGTTCGCAGCCACGGCATCGTGCCCGACCCCAGGAACAGCTGCGAGACCGGGCAATGGGAGATGGAGGTCCCGGTCTCGGCCATCCTGGACAGTTCGACGTCCTGGCAATGCACCGAATGCGCCATGATCGTGCGCGGTCCGAGGAGCGAGTCACCCCCGACCTTGGAGCCCGGCAAGAACTTTCCGTCATAGGTGTCGAGGTAACTGTCGACCTGGTAAACCGCCTTGGTCGCATCGACCTCGCCGGTACCCGGACGATTGTTCTCGTTCAGGTGCGTGTGGACGTACACGCCCTTTGATCGCAGATCGGTGTACAACTCGCCGAGTGCGGCCAGCGTTGTCGGTGTCACCGACAACGAGAATCGGGGCACCAGTGCCACGTGCAGCAACGCGGTGGCCACATCTCCGGTGTCGGCGCCGTGCCATTTGTCGACCTCCGCGGCGGTCAGTTCGATGGCCTTCTCTTCGCTGGTCAGCAGAGGACCCGCGGAATCGGGCCCGCGGGTTTGGATTCCGCGGCCGCTGACGATGCGCAGCCCTCGCCGCTGGGTCTCTTCGAACAACGCGTCCTGTGCATGCGGGAACGCCGATCCGAACACCATCGCAGCGGTGGTCCCGGCCCGGACCCGCCGGCGGGTGAACTCGGCCGCGGCCAGCCTCCCGAACTCGGGATCATCGAGTCTTGATTCGGTGGGAAAGATGCACCGCTCGAGCCATTCCAGCAATTGCCCACCGCCGTACGCATCACCGGCGAACGTCTGGGGGAAATGGATATGGGTGTCGACGAATCCCGGGATAATGAATCCGGGCCGATGATCGACGACCACCGAATGCTCGTGTTCATCTGGAAGAGCCGAGAATTCGCCACACCAGGAAATGGTGCCATTTTCGTCGACCACAAGAGCGCCGTCTTCGATGAAGACGAGTGCGTCATGCGCTGTGGTCACTTTCGGCGAACCAGCGATATGGAATATCTGTCCGCGATAGAGGTGCTTCACCGAATCACTAAAGCACCCGCGCGCCATTCGCGCGCGGTGGTAACGGAAACGCATGTCATCAAATTCTCCTCGAAGTCTTTTTCGGTCAGGCTTCAAAAGACGCAACGCGCCACAACAACTCGGTACGAACCGCAGATACGCGATGTCTGCGAGCTGGCGTGGAATCCGAAGATGCGTCAGATAAGGCCCATCGAGAACGCGAGCGTGGGCCAGGACTTGCGCAGGTCCTCTTCCCAGTAGCCCCAGGAATGGCTGCCGGGCTGGTCGAGATCGGTCACCGCGGGGATTCCGAGTTCATCGAGCCGGCCGGCGACCTGCCGGGTGCACAGGCCGGTGGCCGCCTCGATGCCCCCGCCGAGGATGAGCTGGTCCCCGAGGGTGTCCAGCTTGCCGTTGAGCCGCACATTGTCCTCGTTGTCATACTTGCCGGGCAGCCCGTTTCGGCTCGACAGGTAGATCGTCTTGCCGCGGAGCTTGTCTGCGTTGATGTACATGTCGTGCTCGGCCCACAGCGGGTTCTCCGGCTCGCCCCACATGTTCGTCAGATCGCCCTTGCCTCGGCGTTCGACGACCAGCTTCATGTACTCGCGGCCGACGACATCGGTGGTCCGGGCGCACCCGCTGAACGAGGCGACGCCCTGATAGAGATCGCCGCTGAGCGCGGCCAGGAACAACGAGGACGAACCGCTCATCGACATGCCCATGATGGAGTTGACGCCGGTGGTGCCGAGTTCGGCATCGATCAGCGGTGGGAGTTCCTTCGTCAGGAACGTCTCCCACTTGTTGTGGCCGAGGTTCGGATCGTCTTTGATCCAGTCGGTGTAGTAGCTGAAGGTGCCACCCCGCGGGGACACCACGTTGACGTCCTTGTCGGCGAAGAAGTCGACGATGTCGGTCGCCTCGAACCAACCGGACTTCTCCACCACACCCTGCCCGGCGCCGTTGAGTGCGTACAGGGTCGGGCTCGGCGCACTGCGGTCGGCGGGGACGAGCACATCGAGCGCTTCGACGGAGTTCATCGACGGCGAGTAGACGTTGATCACGAGGTGCTGGTCCGTGAGGTTCTCGATGCTGGTGATGTAGGCCGGTGAACCTGCCTGGTCGATCTCCGCCGAGGCGGTGCCCGTACCTGATACGGCAGTGGTGAGAGCGACGAGTGAGGTCAGGGCAAGAGCCCCGAGCGTTGAGGTGATGCGCATCGAGAAAATCAGCCTTCCGAAAGGCCCGACGCACTCGCACCGGACACCACCCCTTTGCCGAATGTAGCCGACGGTGCGTACGGCTGCACCGCACTCGGCCCGCGATGAAAGTTGGCGCGCAACCGATCACGTTTACTTCGACAGGCGATGAAGGCGCAGCACCTCCCCCGCACAGGCCTTCCGAACGCGTAACCTCTGCGGAAATCGATGAACTCGGCGAACCGATCGAAGGGGCTCGGAGCAAGCATGAACATCGCAGCAACAACAGGCCATCGCAACGTCTCGATTCTGGGGATCGGCGCGTACCGTCCGAAACGGGTCGTCAGCAACGACGAAGTGTGCGAAACCCTGGACTCGACGGACGAGTGGATCTTCGAGCGCAGCGGAATCCGCAGCCGCCGATGGATCAGCGGGGACGAGACCGCACGGTCCATGGCTGTCGCCGCCGCCGATCGTGCGATCAAGAACAGCGGCATCGACCGCAAGGACATCGGCGCACTGATCCTGGCGACCGGGAGTTGGAAGACGAAGATTCCCCACGGTGGTCCCGTCGTGGCGCTCGATCTCGGGATCAACGGGATCCCGGCGTTCGATGTCGCCTCCGGCTGCGGCGGTTTCGGCTATGGCCTCGGCCTGGCGACCGACATGATCCGCTCCGGCTCGGCCGAACACGTACTGGTCATCGGTGTCGAGACGATGTCGGTGGTGATGGAACCCACCGACCGCAACACCGCCTTCATCTTCGGCGACGGCGCCGGAGCGGTCGTCGTCGGGCCGAGTGCCGAAAACGGCATCTCCCCCACTGTCTGGGGTAGTGACGGCGAGAACAGCGACGCCATCTCGCAGAATTACGACATCCCCGAATACATGGACCGCGCCGAAGAGTTCCAGTCGAAGGACCCCGAGACCGATCCGGTCGGCCGGATGGTTGTCGAGATGCAGGGCAGTCGCGTATTCCGCTGGGCCGCAATCACCCTACCGAAGGCGCTGGGCAAAGTACTCGAACAGTCCGGGGTGGCAAAGGAAGACATCGAGGTCTTCATCCCTCATCAGGCCAATGCCCGCATCAACACGCTGATGAAGACCAATCTCGGCCTGCCCGAGGATGTTCCGGTCGCCAACGACATCGAGACCACCGGAAACACCTCGGCGGCATCGATTCCGTTGGCCATCGAGGAGATGCTGGTGACCGGTAAGGCGAAGGGCGGCCAGACGGCACTGCTCCTCGGCTTCGGCGCCGGACTGAGTTACGCGGGCCAGGTCGTCACCCTGCCCCCGGCACCCGTCGAGGCCAGCTTCTAGCCGGAGATGGCGGCTTGGGCCGACGTCGATCTCGGCGTCTGCCCATCGGAGTCCACCAACTCCGGTGCCGGTGTCCCGAGCCGCCGGGAGGCGTCGTCGCGGGTGTCGCGGATGTGCTCGGCCAACAGTTCGGCGGCGTCGTCGGGTCTGCGATCCCGAATCGCAGCAAGGATGGCGCGGTGCTCCGACAACGAGTCGCCCCGCCGGTCCTCGGCAGCAGGCAGATAGAAGAAACGCACACGCTTGTTGAGGTCGGTGACCATCGACGACAGCACCGCGTTGTGTGCGCAGGATGCCATGGCGATATGGAACTCCGCGTTGATCGCGGCCAGGATGGCCGGATCTTCGGCGGCGGCCTGCCGGGCCACGATCTCGTCGAGCTCGATCAGCTGGTCCGACGTGCGGCGTTGCGCCGCCAACCGGGTCGCCTGGTGTTCGACGATCAACCGCGCCTCGAAGAGGTCGGCCATCTCGTCCCGGTCCCGCTCGCGGACGAACATGCCCCGGTGGTGGCGCCGGACGACCCATCCATCGGCCTCCAACGCGCGCAGCGCCTCCCGGACCGGGATGTGACTGACCCCGCGAACACGAGCGAGTTCGTCCGCGTTGATCTTGCTTCCCGGTGCCAGACGGCCGGCCAGAATCTCTTCCTCCACGTCCGCTCTGATCAGGTCGGCGACCGGTGCCGCATCGGCAGACGACTTGGATGGCATGCCGCAGATCCTATATGTAACAGCGGTCACCCCGCAGTGTCTCAAGCACATCGACCACCGATACGAGAACCCCGTATTCCTTTTCCGCTGTCGAACACTGTTTAACAACCAGTTCACACATGCGAAACCAAAGGCGTCAAGAAGGGCTGTTTCCTATAGGAAATCGCACGCAACCTTCTCGGAAGGACTTCCATGACCCCCAAGGCGAGCACGGTCGACGACCACACCAGGGCCGACATGCCCCCTACCGGCGCGCTCGAGAACCCGCCCCCGCCAGATCCTTTCGAGGAGTACGAAGACCGGCCGGTTCCGGCGAACGCACGAAAATCACTGTTCTCGGTGTCGGCGGTGTGGCTCGGCTTCCCGATGATCCTGACGTGCGCGGTGTTCGGTGGCATGGTCGTGTACTCGCTCGGCTTCTGGCTGGGCATCGCGGCAATCCTCACCGGCAACCTCATCCTGATGGCATATGTCGGCCTGCTCAGCCACCAGGCAGGTAAGACCGGCGAGAACTTCGCGCTGATGGCGGCCCGCACGTTCGGCGCCCGCGGTTACCGCATCCCGGCCGCCTTCCTGGCCACGGTCGTCATCGGCTGGTTCGCATTCCAGACCGGACTGACCGGGTCGACACTCGAGAGCGGCATGGGCTGGAACGCCACCCTGATCGCACTCATCGCCGGCGTCGGCTACTTGCTGGCCACACTGCTGGGAATCCGCGCGCTGACGGTCATCGGGATCATCGCGGCACCGCTGTATCTGATCCTGGGTGTCGTGGCCATCGTCCAGGCGTCGTCGACGCCGGGTGCCTCCGATTTCGCCTCCTATTCGGGCGGGGCGGGCGCAAGCGCGCTGAGCTTCGGCGCCGCCGTCACGCTGGTTGTTGCACTGTTCGCAGACTCGGGCACGATGACCGCCGACTTCACCCGCTGGTCGAAGAACGGCCGGGAGGGTTTCCTCGCCGCATTCAGCGCGTTTCCGATCGGCAACACCATCGCACTGATCATCGGCGGAGTGATCGTTGCCATGGGCGCCTCCGCCGATCCCGGCACCGACGGCGGCGGCTTCCTCAACATCCTGATCGACCACGGCGGCATCCTCGTCCCGCTGGCCGTGGCATTCGTATTCATCAACCTGGGGTCGGTGTGCACCCACTGCCTGTACAACGGCGCGGTCGGGTGGAGTCAGCTGACCGGCGTGCGCATGCGGCCATTGACCGTCCTGCTGGGCGCGGTCGGTGTCGCCCTCGCAGTGGCCGGGGTCTGGAGTCACTTCGAGGACTGGCTCAACCTGCTCGGCGTCGTCGTGCCGCCACTGGGCGCGGTGCTGATCACCGATCAGATGTTGCGCCGCAAGGCTTCCCGCGGTCCGGACCGGGACTGGCAGGCAGGCGCCTTCATCGCCTGGGGCCTCGGCGCGGCCGCCGCTCTGGCCGCCCACTACATGTTGCCGGAACTATGCGTGGTCGTCGTGGGCATCGTGGTCGCCACCCTGACCGCTCTCGCGCACGATCGCATCGTGCGGGGTACGACCGCCCCGTCAGCGCCATGACCATCGAGCCCACCTCGCACGATCACATCAAAGGAACTCTGTGACAACCACTTTCGATTTCCCCGCTCTTCCCGGCGCCACCCCGTACGCCTGGCCGTACAACGGTTCGTTCCGTCCGGAATCGACCGCCCTGCTGTGCATCGACTGGCAGACAGATTTCTGCGGCCCCGGCGGGTACGTGGACGCGATGGGTTATGACCTGTCCCTGACCCGCACACCGCTGGAGCCGACCGCCCGGGTACTGGCGGCCGCGCGTGCCGCCGGACTGACCGTCATCCATACCCGTGAAGGGCATCGTCCCGATCTCTCCGACCTGCCGGAGAACAAACGCTGGCGGTCCGCCCAGATCGGTGCAGAGATCGGCGCCGAAGGGCCGTGCGGACGGATCCTGGTGCGCGGCGAACAGGGCTGGCAGATCGTGCCCGAAGTCGAGCCCATCGACGGCGAGGTGATCATCGACAAGCCGGGCAAGGGTGCGTTCTATGCCACCGATCTGGATCTGGTGTTGCGCCGCAACGGGATCACGCACATCATCCTCACCGGGATCACCACCGATGTCTGCGTGCACACCACGATGCGCGAGGCCAACGACCGCGGATACGAATGCCTTGTTCTCTCCGACTGCACCGGTGCGACGGATCCGGCGAATCACCAAGCAGCACTGCAGATGGTGACCATGCAGGGCGGAGTCTTCGGCGCGGTCGCGTCGTCGGCCGATCTGTTGGCGGCCCTGGGTTCCTGAACCGGTCCCGACGCTCGCCGGGGGGGTTACCGCCGTTTACGGGAACGTGACCGGGCGGCCTCGGCGGGCGCCGACTTTTCGGCAGCTGCTTCCTTGCGAACCTCGATCTGGGTGGCACGTTCGGCCTCGAGCCAGTCGGGCATCTCGGACAACAGGGCGTTGATCTGCTCGGTGGTCAGCGCTTCGGTGATGCCATGGCGCACGAGAGCGCCCTTCGAGATGCCGAGTTTCATCGCCACCAGGTTCTTCGGGTGGGGCCCGTTGACGCGCAGATCGCGCAGCCATTCCGGCGGGTCCGCCTGCAGCGCTTCGAGTTCCTCCCGGGTGATGGTGCCCTCTTGGAACTCGGCGGGCGTCGCCGGCAGGTACACGTCCAACTTCTTGGCGGCGGTGGCCGGCTTCATCGACTGCGAACTCATCTGTCAAGGGTATCGGGCGGTAGCCTCTTGGCGTGACCACACCCGACGACGCCCCCTCATTTCGGCTGGCGTACGTGCCCGGCGTGACACCCGGCAAGTGGGTTCGCACCTGGAGTGAACGAATCCCGCGGACACCTCTCGAACTCATCGCGATGGACGTCGCCGCATGCACGGACGCAATCCGCACCGGCCGGGCACAGATGGCGATCACCCGCCTGCCTGACGCACTGCGCCACGGCGATCCCGGGCCGCACCACACCATCGAGCTCTATCAGGAGACGACCGTCGTGGTTGTTCCGAAGGACCACGTCTTCACCGTTGGCGATGAGATAAGCGTTGCCGACCTCGCCGACGAACAGCTCCTGTGGCCACTCGACGAGCCCCTGGCGATGAAGCAGCGACCCGGCAACGCGGTGGATCATCGACCGGAAACCACCGGCGACGCAATAGAACTCGTCGCGGCGGGCACCGGTGTTCTGCTCGTCCCGCAGTCGCTGGCCCGACTGCATCACCGTAAGGACCTCGTCTTCCGCCCCGTGACGGACGCACCGGCCGGATCCGTCGGTCTGTTGTGGCCGGCCCCGACCACCGAGTTGGCCGACGAGTTCATCGGCATCGTGCGGGGACGTAAATCCAGCTCGTCGCGGGGTGGTTCGGCCCCGGCACCGAAACGGTCGGCCAAGGAGAAGTCGTTGGCCAAACAGGCGCGCCGCGAGGCCGCAGGAAAGAAACCCGGCAAGGGCCGGCGCCGCTGATCTCACCGCTCGCTCACGTCACAACCCGGGCGAGGGTGCGTCCTCCGCACGAACGTCGTCGTACTCGACGATCAGCGGGGCGTGATCGGAGAGCCTGAGTTGAGGCGTGGATTCCTTGTCGACGGTGACCCGACGTGCGCGCCGGGCCAGGCCCGGGGTGGCCAGCTGGTGGTCGACGCGCCAGCCGACGTCCTTCACGAACGACTCCCCTGCCCAGCTCCACCAGGTGAGCGGGCCCGGACGGTCACCGTGCAGCGTGCGCACCACATCGACCAGCCGACGCGGTCCGGTGATCTCGTCGAACCAGGCCCGCTCCTCGGGCAGGAAGCCTTCCATCTTGCGGGCGGCGCGCCAGTTCGTCACGTCGTGTTCGGTGTGCGCCACGTTGAGGTCGGCCAGCAGCAGGAACTCTCGTCCGGCCTGCCGCGCGGCCAACCGGTTGCGCTGCAGCTCGCGGGCGAATCCGGCCAGAAACCGTTGCTTGCGTGCATATTTGACTCCGCCGTCGGGTTGCTCACGCATCGATCCGGGGCGCTGGAGCTCGGCGGGCAAGCCGCCTTTGGGGAGGTAGAGATCGCCGATGGTCAGCGGCCGATCGGCCAGATCGACCTCGATGTAGCGGCCCTCGGCGGCGAACACCGACAGCCCCCGGGCCTTCGGCGGATGCGTCAACCAGGTGCGCACCGCGGCGGGTTCGTGCCGGGTCAGGATCGCCACCCCGTTGCGTCCCGGAATCGAACCGACGTCGATCGACGCGATGTGGTCACCGAAGTCGCCGACGTCATCGATGCCGCACCGTAGTTCCTGCAACCCCACCACGTCCGGGGCGCGCTGAACCAGCCAGTCATCGAACCCGCGGCGCCGGGCCGCACGGATTCCGTTGACGTTGAACGATGCGACGGTGAAACCACCGGTGGGTGTCACTGTCGCCTCCTCCATCACATCTGTCCCGCAGCCGCGGGGCGAGGATACCGCGAGAGGGCTTCAGCGACGACGGCCCACCTCACACCTCGACCAGCAGTGCTCGGTGGTCGGAAACCTCGGGTTCGGAGACCACCTCGAAGCGACGCACCGCACTCGGAGACGACACCAGCAGGTAGCTCGCATGGCGAGTCGGCTTGGTGTACCGAGATGTCCGGGTGTCTGCGTCGCCGACGAGGTCGACCATCCCCACATCGCGGAGCACCTCAAAGGTCTCGCTCGTCGGCAGCAGGTTCAGGTCGCCGCAGGCCACCGTGACGTCGCTCGTCGCGCGAACCTGTTCGACGATCTCGGCGAGCCGCCGGGCCTGATCCTTCCGGGCGGCGGTGTCGTGCTTCCCGGCCGGATCCCGTAAGCCGTGAAGCTGGATCACCGACACGGTACGGCCGAGGTCGCGGTCCCTGACCGCGGCCGCCAGCGCCGCCCGGGGCCGGTCCTGCACGGCCCAGTCCAGGTGGTCGACGTATTGCGCGTGCACGAACCTGGCATCGAGCCCGACCACGGGGAACTCCTGGCGAATCCACGTCGCGATTCCGAAATCCTGACGACGTGTGAGGCCGTCGGCATCAACGACGGGACCTGAGTCGTTGACGACGAAATGCGGGCGATGATCGACGAGCACGCCCGACACATCATCGAAGAGGTTGAGTCGCTGCGGCAGCGTGCGCTCGCCGTCGGTGAAGGTCGCCCAGCCCGAATCATGCGGTGTCCGAGTGACTTCCTGCAGACAGACGACGTCGGCCTCGACCGCGGGCAGCCAAGAGATGAGGGCGTCGTACATCGCGCCGCCCCAGGCATTCACCGACACGATTCGCATGGAGGCGAACGTATCGGCAAGCCGGCCCACTACCTAGTGATTTTTCGTGTGCGCCCGAAACCAAAGGGACCCCGGCATCTGATCTGATACCGGGGTCCCCTTGACCTGCGGAAGCGGAGGGATTTGAACCCCCGGTGGTTTCACCCACGCTCGCTTTCAAGGCGAGTGCATTCGGCCGCTCTGCCACGCTTCCTTCGGCACAGAGCCTACTTCACGCGGGCCTGAGGGTTCTCACGCAGCCACGTATCGACCTTCAGGAAGGTCGTCGCCATGGCCTCCCGCTCGTGATCTTCGAGGTGGTCGAGCAGATAGGTACGTACCGCGACGACGTGTCCCTTGGCGGCGTCGTGGAGTTTGGTCCGGCCCGACTCGGTGATGCGACAGACGCGATTGCGCTGGTCTTTGTCGTGGTCCTTGGCCATCCGCTCGACCCAGCCGGCCTCGGCCATCCGGTCCACGCGCCGCGAGATCGTGCTCTTGCTGCTCAACGCCCCGTCGGCGAGCGCACTCATCCGCATCGAGTCCGTCTCCGACAGCAACACCAGGATGCGGTAGTCGGCGAAGGTGAGACCTGCGGTTTCGACCAGGGCGTAATTGATCGCATCGAATAGACGCTGCGATCCGTTCATGAATGATCGCCACGCGAGTTGTTCAGAGTCATCGAGCCAGGGCACGGCTCTATTCTCTGTCATTTATCCCCCCGGACTACGACGTTTGTCCAACCACGCCAGGAATGAGCGCTTACGAATCAGGACCCTACCGCCATTGAATTTCGGCGTTGTGTGCCACCGCATGCCGCCCGGGCGCACCGGACGGGTAAAGGTAGAGAGATGACCTCAATGCGCGCAGTGAACCTGACCGAGTTCGGGCCGGCGGAGAACCTCATCGTCACCGAGGTCGACAAACCCCGCCCAGGCGCCGGGGAAGTGCTGATCAAGGTGGCCGCGGCCGGTGTGAACCGGGCCGACCTGCTGCAGCGACAGGGAAATTATCCGCCGCCACCGGGAGCGAGCGACATCATCGGCATGGAGGTCTCCGGGACCATCGACGAACTCGGTCCGGGCGTGGCCGGCTGGACCACCGGAACCGATGTCTGCGCACTGATCGCAGGTGGCGGCTATGCGGAGTTCGTCGCGGTCGCCGCCGAACACCTGATGCCGATTCCGGAGTCCGTGGGCCTGGTCGAGGCCGCGGCCCTGCCCGAGGTCGCCTGCACGGTGCTCTCCAACCTCAAACGAACCGCCCACCTCGTGCCGGGTGAGCTCGTCCTGTTCCATGGCGGCGGAAGCGGCATCGGCACCCACGGGATCCAATGGGCCAAGGCGCTGGGCGCAACGGTGGCCGTGACGGCCGGCTCCGACGACAAGCTCGAACTGTGCCGCAGCCTCGGTGCCGACATCACCATCAACTACAAAACCGATGACTTCGTGGAGGTGATCAAGGAACACGGCGGCGCCGACGTGATCCTCGATATCATCGGCGCAAAGTACCTGGGCCGCAACGTGTCCGCGCTCGCCAAAGACGGCCGGCTGGTGATCATCGGCATGCAGGGCGGCGTGAAGGCCGAATTGAACATCGCCGCACTGCTGAACAAGCGCGGCACCGTCCACGCCACCGCGTTGCGCGGCCGGGATCAGTCCGACAAGGCCGCCATCGTCACCGACACCATCGCCACCACCTGGCCACTGATCGCCGACGGCAGGATCAAACCCGTTGTCGGAGCGACATTCCCACTGGCCGAGGCTTCCGCGGCGCACATCCTGCTCGAATCAGGTGAGGTGTCGGGCAAGATCCTGCTCACGCTCTGAGTCTCACCGTATTCTTCCCCTGCAGAGGGGCCCGAGGGACATGTTCCCTCGGCGCCCACTGCAGGGGACGAAAATGGCGAGGGTCAGCCGAGTGACCCCAAAGTGCGTACCAGCTGGTCGATTTCGTAGGGCGTCGTATATGGGCCGAGACCGAGGGTGACGGCACCACCGACGTCGTTCACGCCGATGCCGCCGAGTACCCGGCTGTTCACATCGGCAAGCGCGCAGATCCCGTTGTCGGCCAAGCGCCGAACCACTTTGTCGGCGGTCACCCCGGTGACCGTGAAACTGACCGCCGGGATGCGGTTGTCGGCCGAACCGATCAGGTTCACCAGGTTCAACTGGCCCAGCGACCGCAGCAGGTACTGCAGGAGTCGTTGTGAGTATTCACTCAGCGCCGTCATCGACGTCACCAGTCGCTGACGGCGGGTACCGGTGGCCGATTCGTCGAGTCCGGCGAGATGTTCGATCGAGGCGACGAGTCCGGCCAGCAGTGCGTGCTGATGTCCGTCGACCTCCAGTCGATTCGGGCCCTGCGCATCCGGGTCCAGTGACATCGACCGCACCCGGGACAACATGTCGGGGTCGCGGAAGATCACCGCGGCGGTGGCCGGACCACCCCAGCGGTCGGCGCTGACCACCAGGACGTCGGCGCCGAGCGCCTCGATGTCGAGCAACATGTACGGAGCCGCGCTGGTGGCATCGACGACGACCAGGCCGTCGATCGCGTGGACCACTGCCGCCGCGGTGGCGACATCGACCACCGAGCCGATCGTCGACGACGCCAGCGGCATCGCCACCACGCTCGTGGACCGGCTCACCAGTCCGTCGTACTGCCAGACCGGCAGTTCGCCGTTCTCGATGTCGACCTCGGCCCAGCTCACCTTCGCGCCGAACCGGTCGGCCGCACGCAGCCACGGCAGGATGTTCGCCTCGTCGTCGAGCCGGCTGACAACCACCTCCGAACCGAGCCACACCCGAGTGTTGAGGCTTTCGGCGAGCACGTTCAGCAGGTGCCCGCGGGACGGTCCGAGCACCACTCCGCGTGGATCACCACCGACGAGATCTGCCACCGCCTGCCGGGCCGCATCGATGATGCCCGACGATTTCCGGGCCGACGGATAGATGCCGCCGGGCTGTGACACCAGGGAACGAAAACCCTTGGACACCGTGGTCGCGACCGAGTCGGGGATCTGCATTCCTGCCTGCGGATCGAGATGTATCCAACCATCACCCAGCGACGGGAACAGTCCCCGAACGCGGGCGACGTCATAAGCCATGGCAGCCACCATAGACGGTCCCGGCGACACTGCAATGCCTCTCGTCTGGGCAACTGCGTGCAATCGCCACTCAACATCGGGAGAATGAACGGATGACCGATGAAAATCTCAACAAGCGTCCGATCTCAGGCGTCAATGACGATGGCATCCTCGTGGTCCCCTCCGCCGGTTCGGCAGGTTCAGAAGAGCCCGGTGACGAAAACCAAGGGATGACCGCCATGGTCGAGCCCGCGAAGGTGATGCGGATCGGCACCATGATCAAGCAACTGCTGGAGGAGGTGCGGGCCGCACCGCTCGACGACGCCAGCCGCGCCCGCCTCAAACAGATCCACCGGTCGTCGATCCTCGAACTCGAGGACGGCCTGTCCCCCGAACTGCGCGACGAGCTCGAACGGCTCGCGTTGCCGTTCACCGAGGACGACGTTCCCTCCGACGCCGAGTTGCGGATCGCACAGGCGCAGCTCGTCGGCTGGCTCGAAGGCCTGTTCCACGGCATCCAGACCGCTCTGTTCGCCCAGCAGATGGCCGCGCGGGCCCAGCTCGAACAGATGCGTCAGGGACAGCTACCCCCGTCCGGCCCCTTCGCAGGCGGCGGCCCCGGTGGACCGCATGGCGCGGCCGGCACCGGTCAGTACCTCTGACCCCGCACCCCACGGGAGCGATGGCCCCCGACGCGTTGACGGTAGGCTCGACTCTCGTGTCAACTGCAGCCGACGAAGTACCCATGCGGCCCCCACCAGCGGAGTCCGATTCGCGGTCGCTCCGGCGGGCGTTCGGCGACCTGTCGTCCGGCTTCAAGCACTCCGAACTCTGGCTGCTCCTCGGCTGGCAGGACATCAAGCAGCGTTACCGACGGTCGTTGCTCGGGCCCCTGTGGATCACCATCGCGACGGCGGTCACCGCTGTCGCGATGGGTCTGCTCTACTCGCAGCTCTTCGGCAACGAGATCCACGACTTCCTGCCCTACGTGATGCTCGGGTTCATCTTCTGGAACTTCATCCAGGGATCGATCCTCGAAGGCGCTGAACTCTTCTCCAGCAACGAAGGCCTGATCAAGCAGATCCCGGCTCCGCTGAGCGTGCACGTCTACCGGCTGACCTGGCGTCAGCTGATCATCTTCGCGCACAACATCCCGCTGTACTTTGTCCTGCTGATCATCTTCCCGCAGCCGGTGACCTGGACCGTGATCCTGGTCATCCCCGGTATTGCACTGCTGGTGGTCAACGCGATCTGGGTCTCGATCGTCTTCGGCATCCTGTCGACCCGCTTCCGCGACATCGGCCAGTTGCTTACCACCGCGGTTCAGCTCGTCTTCTTCATGACGCCGATCATCTGGAGCGCGACCGACCTCGAGAAGAACATCGGCGCCGACTCCAGTCGCGTCAAGATCGTCCAACTCAACCCGATGTTCCACTACCTCGAAATCACCCGCGGACCGCTGTTGGGTGAGTCGGTAGCGCTCTATCACTGGTTGATCGTCATCGCATGCACCGCCGCCGGATGGGCCGTGGCGTTGCTGGTTCTGCGTAATTACCGCGCCCGTGTGGCGTATTGGGTGTGAGGTCATGAGTCAAGTTCGAGTCGATACCTGGGATGCCTGCGTGGATTTCCCGATCTTCGACGCCAAGACCAGGTCATTGAAGAAGTCCGTCCTGGGCCGGGCCGGTGGGGTGATCGGGTCCAACGAATCGAACGTGGTCGTGGTCGAGGCCCTCAAAGACATCAATCTGCACCTGTCCCATGGTGACCGGATCGGTCTGGTCGGACACAACGGCGCCGGTAAGTCGACACTGCTGCGACTGCTCTCCGGCATCTATGAGCCCACCCGCGGGTCGTGCGCGATCAAAGGTCGCGTCGCACCGGTCTTCGACCTCGGTGTCGGCATGGATCCCGAGATCTCCGGCTACGAGAACATCGTCATCCGCGGCATGTTCCTCGGCATGAGCCGCCGCGAGATGCTCCGGAAGATGGACGACATCGCCGAGTTCACCGAACTCGGCGACTACCTGTCGATGCCGCTGCGCACCTACTCCACCGGTATGCGGGTGCGGGTTGCGCTCGGTGTGGTCACGTCGATCGATCCCGAGATCCTGATTCTCGACGAAGGCATCGGCGCCGTCGATGCCGAGTTCATGAAGAAGGCCCGGATCAGGTTGCAGGAATTGGTGAAGCGGTCCGGCATCCTGGTCTTCGCCAGCCATTCCAATGAATTCCTGGCCCAGCTCTGCGATCGTGCGCTGTGGATCGATCACGGCGCGATCCGGATGGACGGTGGCATCGAAGAGGTGGTCGGGGCCTATGAGGGTCCCGAAGCCGCCCGGCACGTGCGTGAAGTCCTGGCCGAGGTCGAAAAAGATGCCTGACCCCAAGGTCATCGCCGTGGTGGTGACCCACCGTCGGCTCGAACTCCTCGAGCAGTCGCTGATCGTGTTGACCAACCAGACCCGTCCCATCGATCACCTCGTGGTGGTCGACAACGACGACGACAGTGCGGTCGCCGAACTCGTTGCCGCCCAATCGGTTCCGGTGACCTACATCGGCTCTGCCCACAACCTCGGCGGGGCCGGCGGATTCGCCCTCGGCATGCTGCAGGCGCTGGCGCTGGGCGCCGACTGGGTCTGGTGCGCCGACGACGATGGCCGCCCGGAAGGCCCCGAGGTCCTGGAGAAACTGCTCGATTGCGCTCTGACGCATCACCTCGACGAGGTCTCGCCGGTCGTCTGCAACATCGACAACCCGGAAACCCTGGCGTTCCCGCTGCGCCGGGGCCTGGTGTGGCGCCGTAAACGTTCCGAACTCTTCGCCGACGGCGAGACCTCGGATCTGTTGCCCGGCATCGCCTCTCTGATGAACGGCGCACTGTTCTCGGCGGCCGCGATCGACGCCGTGGGCGTACCCGATCTGCGGTTGTTCGTCCGCGGCGACGAGGTCGAGATGCACCGTCGCCTGGTGCGGTCCGGCCTGAACTTCGGAACCTGCCTGACCACGGCCTACCTCCATCCGGACGGCAGCGGCGAGTTCCGCCCGATCCTCGGTGGCCGCATGCACACCCAGTACCCCGACAACGAGACCAAGCGGTTCTTCACATATCGCAACCGCGGGTATCTGATGAGCCGGCCGGGTATGCGAAAACTGCTGCCCCAGGAGTACGCCCGATTCGGCTGGTATTTCCTTGTGCAGCAACGTGATGTGGCCGGCTTCAAGAACTGGCTGCGACTGCAGTCACTCGGTCGCCGCGAGCGATTCGGCAAACCCTGAAAGCCAGGTGACACCAGAGTTCGACACCCTGATATCGCCTGGCTCCCTTTCGGTTCGGCGTGACTAGTACCGCCCGATGGGCTTCCCGGTGCCCGTCGTGGCCAGCTGCGGCAGGCTCTGGGTGATGTAGAAGCCCCACCCGCGTGAGCAGGCGTCGAAGCACTCGGACTCCTCGGTCAGGCCTTCGTGGGTGAAGTCGACCCTCGCCCCGCCCGGTGCGGCGGAGATATCGAAGACGACGTTGGTGTCGGTCCACTCGTTGCGGTCATCGATGAAGGTCAGGACCGAATCGACCACGTGCCAGACCATCCGCTTCCCGGGGACCACGTCGGTCAGGTGGAACCTGCAGTACCGTATGCCCTCTTTCGAGGTCAGGGCCAACTCGCCCGGATACTCGGCGTCGTCGAAGAAGACGAACTCGTCGCCGAGGTCGTGGGTACTGCCGATGATGTTCTCGGACCACCACCCGCGCACATCGGCGACTGCTTCGAAGACCTCTTCGGGTGTGCGATCGACGGTCATCGTGGCGCTCAAATACTGTTTGTTCGACATGCGTTCAGCCTCTCTGTTCGGCGGGTTACACCCCACCGACGAAGCACCCGGCCTCAGATCGACATCATCGAAGAACTTTTTCACCCGGTTACGCCGCACCCCGATAACGCCGGACGCCGTCTACAACTCCCGGAGACGACGGTCCAGGTATCGGCGCTCGGCATCGGACGGCGCCAACGACAACGCCTCCCGATACGCCGACGCGGCCCGGTCCGTCTGACCGTCGCGCCGCAACAGGTCGGCGCGTGCCGCCGGGAGAAGGTAATAGCCATCGAGGTCCCCGGCCGCGGTCAGCTCGTCGATCAGGCGAAGGCCGGCCGGGATGTTGTCGGCCATGGCGACGGCGACCGCGCGATTGAGTTCGACGACCGGAGACGGTGTCATGCGGGCGAGTTCGGAATACAGGGCCGCGATCTGTGGCCAGTCCGTGTCCGCGGAATCGGTTGCGGTCGCGTGACAGGCGGCGATCGCAGCCTGGACCTGGTACGGCCCAGGGCGCCGAACCGCAAGCGCGCCGTCGAGCGCGGCAACGCCGTCTGCGATGAGCGCGCCGTCCCACCGGCTGCGGTCCTGGTCTTCCAACGGGACCAGCGTGTCGGCTTCGAAACGCTGTTCGCGCCTGGCCTCGAGCAGCAGCATCAACGCAAGCAGGCCACGCGGTTCCGGCTCGTCGGGCATCAGCCGGACCAACATCCGGGCCAGGTGGATCCCCTCACCGGCCAGTGCCCGCTGCCCGTCCTTCTCGTCGTAGCCCTGGTTGAAGATCAGATAGAGAACCGCGAGCACCGCCGACAACCGTTCCGGAAGACTCTCGACCGGCGGAACCCGATATGGGATCCCGGCCTCCGCGATCTTGCGCTTGGCCCGCACGATTCGTTGCGCCATCGCGGATTCGGACGTCAGGAACGCATCGGCTATCTCGGCCGTACTCAGCCCTGCCAGCGTGCGCAGCGTCAGTGCCACGCGGGCCGCGAACGGCAGGGCGGGATGACAGCAGGTGAAGATCAGCCGCAACCGCTCGTCGGGAATCTCCTGCGGCGCAGCCGGTGCCATGGGCAGCACCGAGATCTGGCGTAGCTTCGCCGTTTCGGCGGTGGCGTGACGCAGCCGGTCGGTCATCCGGTTGCGGGCCACCGTGGTGAGCCACGCACCCGGCCGGCGTGGGATGCCGTCGCGTGTCCAGGTCGCCATGGCGGCGGCGAATGAATCCTGTGCACATTCCTCGGCGAGGTCCCAGTCCCCGGTCAACCCGATCAGGGTCGCGACCACCTGACCCCACTCGTCTCGATACGCGGCGTCGACTGCGGCACGGACCTCGTCCGGTGTGGTCATTCCCAGACGGGACGCACTTCCACGCATCCCCTACGCGCGTACGGATGTCCCGCGGCGATCTCGATCGCCTCGTCCAGATCGGCGCAGTCGATGATGTCGACACCTCCGACGAAGTCTTTCGTCTCGGCGAACGGGCCGTCGGAGATGAGCGTCTCACCGTCTCGGACGCGCACCGTCGTGGCATCGGCGGTGGGCCGGAGCCGGGCGCCGCCGAGCTGGACGGCTCGCCGGGCGACCTCGGCGTCCCACTCCTGATACGCGGGATCGGCGGCGATCTCCTCATTGGAGGGCGCGTCCTTCTCGTCGTCGCAGATCAGGAGCACATATTTCATTGGCCACATATACCGCACGGATCGGGACGCAACAAGAGGCACCGATCGCCACCACCATACTAGAACTCGTTCTAGTATGAGCGGACGACGATTCTAGGAGGATCATGCGGTTCACGTTCGCGGAGGCAATGACGGATCCGAGCCATTACCTGCCCCTGGCGAAGGCGGCAGAGGAGGCCGGTTACGAAGGTTTCACGATCCCCGACTCGATCGCGTATCCCGAGCAATCGGACTCGACATATCCGTACACCGAGGACGGCAACCGGGAGTTCCTCGAGGACAAGGCGTTCATCGAGACCTTTGTGATGGCGGCGGCGATGGGTGCGGTCACCGAGAAGATCCGCTTCAACCCATTTGTCCTCAAGTTGCCCGTCCGGCCGCCGGCACTGGTGGCAAAACAGGCGATGTCGGTTGCGGTGTTGACCAACAACAGGTTTTCACTCGGTGTCGGCACCAGCCCCTGGGCCGAGGATTACGAGATCATGGGCGTCGACCCCAAACGCAAGGGTCGCCGGATGAACGAGTGCATGGACATCATCCGCGGGCTCAGCACCGGCGACTACTTCGAGTTCCACGGGGAGTTCTACGACATCCCCCGGATCAAGATGAATCCGGTTCCGACCAAACCGATTCCACTACTCGTCGGCGGCCACGCCGACCTCGCCCTCAGACGCGCGGTGATCCGCGGCGACGGCTGGATGCACGGCGGCGGGCAACCCGAGGAACTCGACGCACTGCTCACCAAGATCCAGGACATCCGCAAAGCGGAGGGAAAGCTGAACGACCCCTTCGAGATTCACGTCATCTCGATGGACGCATACACCCCGGACGGCTGTAAGCGCCTCGAGGACAAAGGCATCACCGACGTGATCGTCGGCTTCCGGATCCCCTACATCGTCGGCAACGACACCGAGCCGTTGCAGAAGAAGATCGATCACCTCAACATGTTCGCCGATTCGGTGATCAGCAAGGTCAACGGCTAGCTCACCAGGCCGGCCCGAAACGCCACCAGCGCCGCCTCGACCCGATTGCGGGCACCGAGTTTCATGAAGACCGCGGACAGATGGGTTTTCACGGTCGTCTCGCTGAGGAACAATTCTGAGGCGATGGCGGCGTTGGGGGCGCCGGTGGCCATCGACTTCAGCACGTCGCGTTCCCGCTCGCTCAGTTTGTCGATCGCGGACGGGTCGGTGACCACCGTCTGCGTGCGGCCGCCGGTGATGCGGCGCAACGACTCCTGGCTGAACAACGTGTTGCCGGCCGCGACTGCGCGGACCGATTGCTGAAATGTCTGGGGTGGCTCATCCTTGCTCAGGAAACTGTGTGCGCCGGCGCAGACCGCCTGCACCACAAGGTCATCGACATCCATGGCTGTCATGGCGATCACCCGGGGCGGGTCGGGCATGGTCATCAACGCGCGGGTGGCATCGAGACCGCCCATGCGTTTCATCTTCAGGTCCATCAGCACCACGTGC
Organism: Williamsia sp. z34; assembly: GCF_059553395.1. Taxonomy (NCBI): domain Bacteria; kingdom Bacillati; phylum Actinomycetota; class Actinomycetes; order Mycobacteriales; family Nocardiaceae; genus Williamsia; species Williamsia sp. z34. Next base: position 94,275 of record NZ_JCANWW010000014.1, read on the forward strand.
GGACGGAACTGCGTGACCGCGGCAAAGACCTCGTCACCGTCGCCGACGTCGGCAACCACAACGATGTCCGTGGTGGCGGCGAAGATGTCCGAGACACCGCGCCGCACAAAGGGATCGTCGTCGGCGATCAGCACGGTGATCAGGTGTGGTCCGGTCATGGTGCGCCCAGCGTATTACCCGCCACCGACAGCGCGACCGGCGACACTAGGAATACCAGGGCAACCAGCAATCGGTGACGAACTCGCCTCCCACCACACCCGCATGAAAGGTCCCACCGATGTCCCCGGCCTGCTCGGCGAGTCCACGCAACCCGGACCGCGATCCCACCGGGACCAGCGGCGGGCGGTTGCTGAGCCGATTGCAGATGTTGATGCGGATCCCGTGTTCACCGGCACCGACGATCGAAATTCGAATCGTCTGATCCCCCGCGTACTTCTGTGCGTTGGTGAGCGATTCCTGCACCACCCGGTAGGTGACGTGCCCGGAGACGGTCCCGATGTCGCCGGGCAACAGGTCTGTGTAGAGGGTGGCGTGCAGGCCCGCGGCCCGCGCGCCCTGCACCAGTTCGGCTATGGCGTCGATCCCCTGGTGCCCACTGTGTTGTTGGGGAGCCGAACCCCGCAGGACCCCGACGATGTTCTTCAGGTCGTCGAGGGCGTCGTGCGCGGTCGAGCGGATCAGTGAGGCGTTGTTGACGATTTTCTCCGGATTGTCGGTGCCACCGACCTGGACCGCCCCGGCCATCAGGGAGATGCGGCTCAGGCTCGCCGCCAGGGTGTCGTGCATGTCGCGCGCGATGCGGGTGCGTTCTTCGGTTCGGATCATCTCGTCCCGCATCACATCGGTCTGTTTGGTCGCCCGGTCCCGGCTCAGTTCCGCGCGGGCCAGTTCGACCTGGGTATGCCGCAACAGTGCGACGGTGATGACGATGGCCACCAGGGCTGCGGCCACCAGCCACGGGATCCACAGCGGCACATCCCAGTCCGGACTGGGAGCGCCTTCTTCGGGCTGGGGGGAGCTGATGGTCAGGACCGAGTTGTCCCGGGTGCGCATGGTGTCGTAGATCAGTGACATGCTGGATGCCAGATATGCCGCGAAAGCCGCCAGGGCCAACCGGATCCCGCGTTCGGCCTGCGCGACCGCGTAGAGCGCGATGAGCGCCGCGGTGGCGTCGGTCGAGAAGAACATCGGACCCACGGCCGCCACCGCCAGCACCGGCATGGGGAAGCGGTGACGCCAGACGAGCGCCGCGGCCGCCAGCAGGTTCAGCAGCAACCCGATGGTGGAGTTCCACACCGGGACGCTGCTCGACTCAGAGGTGAGCGCGACAGCCAGAATCGAGCCGAACACGCTCAGGCTCACGGCGCCGGTGGTCCAGAGCCGGCGCCGGATGGTGTCGCCGGAAGTTGTTGTCACGGTATGCAGGCTACGGCGAACCTCCGACGCCGCGCGATCCACCGAACGGTCGGAGTCCGCCGGGGTTCTCCGCCCGAATGTAGGAGGGACGCCGTCCCTTCGGAGGAGGTGCGCGGGTATCCGGATGCGGTCTGCTGTTCACACCACGCCAACCCCCCACCACTCAGGAGGATCTGCCATGACCAATCCAGGCGCCCCGGGCGACAACAACCCGTACAACCAGCCCTACAACCCCATTCCGGGGCCGTATCAGCAGCAGCCGCCGACGAAGAAGCGTCGGGTCTGGCCCTGGGTCGTGATCGGTGTGCCGATCCTGTTGATCGGTGCCTGCACCGCGATCGTCGCCGGCAGTGGCGGCGACAACGACACCAGTGTCACCACGGCCTCGGGTGAGGCCTCGGCGCCGGCGGCCGAGGGGAACGAGACGAATACCGGACCCGACTTCCCGGGGAAATTGGACGACGACACCGCTGCGGTGGGCGGCGACACGATTACCCACGACAACCTGGCATATACCGTGGGACCGCTGGAAAACGCCAATTCCGATTTCGGGGATTACCTGTGCAGCAGTGTGACCATCAAGAATGTTGGTTCGAAGCAAAATGATTTCAATGGCTATTTGGACTGGAGCCTGCTGGATGCCTCCGGCACGATCAGAGACGCCACCTTCGCTCCCGAGAAGCAATCGCTGAACTCGGGCGACCTCGCACCGGGCGGGCAAACGGGGGGCGACATCTGCTTCGAGGCGCGCGACGGAGCCGGCCCCGGAATGTACGTGGTGCTGTTCGAGGACACGTTCTCGCTGTCGTCGGACCGCCTCGCGTGGGTCAACACCCGGTAGCCCGGGCGGGAGGTGGTCAGCGGATCTTGAAGATCACGGTCCGCTGCACCACGAAGTTGATGACGGTGGCGGTGCCCTGGGCGACGACGAAGGCGACCAGGCTCCACACCACCGTGTCGTCCCAGGCCCGCGACAAGACGGTGTAAATACCCACCTGAACCACAAAGGTCACCAGGTAGAGCACTGCAACGGCCACAAATCGGGCGACGCTCGGTTCGGCCCGGAACGTCCACCGCCGGTTGATGAGGTACGCCATCGTGGTGCCGAACACGAACCCGATCGACTTGGCGGCCCACTCCGGGAATCCGAGCACATGCTGGAAGAGCAGGGTCAACCCGATGTCGAGGACTCCGGACGCCGCGCCGGTGATGACAAAACGGACCACCTGGGTCTTCAGATCGCCACCGGCCGGCTTCGGGCTCTCGACTGCCGTGTCCACTTCGGTTGCCCGACACCCCTCTGCCTGCTCTTCTGCCACCCCGACACCCTAGCGGCCGGCGACTCCGCCCGTCCGCAGGGCTCTCCACCTGCTCGACTCGGAAAACGAACGCGGCGTCGAATTAGAAATAAGAGAATTGAAAAACTCCGACCCCCGACGTGGCTTGCGAATTGGACACCCGAGGCCTATTCTCCAAATCTGGACGCTTTGCACAAAGGCGATCTATTGCAATATTGTGCATCTCGCCATTCAACACCACGTCAATTGTCAATCTTTATGGTTTCCGATTTCGTCCCCACGTGCGTTGATCACGCGTGTGTCGAAAGGCGCTCTTGTCCACGTTGAATGATCGATCTGTTCACGCCCCCACAACCCTTACCGTGGTCTGCGTCGGCGTCTTCATGTTGCTCCTCGACATGACGATCGTGTCGACAGCACTTGCCGACATCCAGTCCGATCTGGCCGCAGACCTGACCGGACTGCAGTGGGTGGTCGACGGATACGCGCTGCCGATGGCCGCCTTCCTGCTGACTGCGGCGACCCTCGGGGACAGGTTGGGGCGCAAACGAATCTTCCTGGGCGGGCTGGCGGTATTCGTCCTGGCGTCGCTGGGTTGCGCATTGGCCGGCAGCATCACCGCCCTGAACCTCATTCGTGGCCTCCAGGGCTTCGGCGCTGCGATGATCCTGGGCGTCTCGCTCCCGCTGATCGCAGCGGCGTACCCGCCCGGACGAGGTCGTTCCTTCGCGATCGCGATATACGGCGCGGCCATGGGCGCGGGCACCGCCGCCGGCCCCTTGATCGGGGGCGCACTGGTCGGAGTGTTCGGATGGACATCGATCTTCCTGATCAACGTCCCGATCGGGATCATTGCGCTGGCCGTCGCATACTGGAAAATCCAGGAATCTCGCGGAGACCGGACCCGCTCGATCGACTTCGGCGGCACCGCAGCACTCAGTATCGCCCTGTGCGCCGGCGTGTTCGGGATCATCGAAGGTAACGCGCAGGGCTGGACCTCCCCGCTGATCCTCGGACTGTTCTCCGTCGCGGCGCTGTTCACGCTCGCGTTCGTGATCTGGGAGGCGAGGACGGCCGATCCGCTCATGGACCTGTCCCTGGTGCGCCGACCAGGGTTCACCGGGGTCGCGCTCGCTGCGTTCGCCACCTCCGGAACCCTCATCGCCGCAACCAATTACCTTGCGCTGTACCTGATGAACACGTTGGGATACACCCCGTTCGAAGCCGGGTTGCGCGCACTTCCCCTCACGCTCTCGGGCATCGTCGGTGCACCGGTCGGGATGATGGTGATACGCCGGATGTCGTTGGGCCACCTGGTCCCACTGTCCACCGCGTTGATCGCCGTCGGGCTGTGGACGACCGCCGGCATCTCGGCCGAGACCGAGTGGACACACTTCATCGTGGGTTCGATCATCGCCGGATTCGGTGTCGGAATGATCAGCGCGATCGCATCGGATGCAGCCCTGTCGTTTGTCCCCGAATCCGATTCAGGGATGGCAACGGGCGTGGTCAGCACCGCGCGACAGATCGGAACCGTGATCGGTATCGCCGGAATGGGCGCCTTGTTCGCACAGGCCGCCGCCTCTCGCGCCCGCGAAGAACTCGGGTCGATGACCATCGCCGGGACTCCGGTCGATGTGTCCGCAGATCAGACCGATGCGATCTCCGACGGGCTGGGGTCGGGTGCGGGCCTGGTGATCCTCGATCACATCCCCGCCCAATTCTCGCTTGCGCTACCCGAGCTCGGCCGCATCGCCCGCGAGTCCTCTGCGGCCGGCCTACAGGCGGCATTGATGGCCGCCGCTGCCGCCGCAACTGTCCTGAGCGTCATCGTCTACGCGTTGATCCGCCGCGACCACGCATTACATCCGGCTGCCGCGGAGCAGCCCCGAGAGGAGCCCCATGTCCATCACTGAAACGTTGCTGATCCCGGCCGCATCCGAGAATGGCTACGCCATCAGCGTGACAACCGATCCGGGCGATATCGAGGCCGCCCAACGCCTGCGCTATCAGTCGTTCGCGGACGAGATGGGGGCATTCCTGCCCGACTCGGTGCTCGGGGAGCACACCGGCGAGCTGATCGACGTCGACCAGTTCGACCCGTTCTGCGAGCACCTGGTTGCGCGCTCCGCACGGACCGGCGAAGTGGTCGGTTGCTACCGGGCACTGTTCCCCGACGGCGCGAAGGCTGTCGGCACCACGTTCACCAAAATCGAGTTCGAGTTCAGCGAGGCACTCGAGGCGCTGCGACCCTCTCTCGTCGAACTGGGCCGGGCCGCAGTACATCCCGATCACCGCAACGGCGCGGTGATGGGTCTGCTATGGGCCGGGATGCTCCAGTACCAGGAACGCACCGGGCACGAGCACGCCATCGGCTGCGCATCAGTACAGATGGAGGCCGGTGGGCCGCGCGGATCGCTGGTCCGCAAAGTCCGGGACTTCGCGAACAAGCGCTCCATCGCGCCACCGGAATACCGCGTGACGCCCAAGACCCCGGTCATCGTCGAAGGCCGAACCCTCGATGACATCGCAGCCCCGGAGGGCCGGGTCAAGATTCCACCGATGTTGCAGGGCTACCTGCGAATCGGTGCCGTCGTCTGCGGCCCACCCGCGTACGACTCCGAGTTCGACGTGGCCGATTTCGCGGTCCTGCTCTCCCGCCCGCAACTCAATCTCCGGTACGTGCAGCGGCTGACCGAGGCATTGGTGGCCCGGCAGGCTTCCGTCACCACGCCATGACCATGGTGCGATCCACCTGATCTGGGCGGTGACACGGTGGTCGACCTGATCAGGCGGTCCGGCCCTCAGTCGACGCTGCAGAGCTTCTCGAGCTCTTCCAATGCGGTGTCGAGGTGGGTCAGGATCCGCTGCAGGCTCGGGACCTCCGCTCGCGCGCCGGTGACCCCGAAGTTCACCATGTCCGCGTTTGTGGCCACGGTGATGTTGAGCGCCTGACCGTCCATCGCGATCGACGCCGGGTACACCCCGGCGAGCCGGGCGCCGTTCCAGTACAGATCATGCTGCGGCCCGGGCACATTCGAGATGATGAGGTTGAACGGCGGCGGGGTCATCCGGACGAATCCCGGTACCGTCGAGAACGCGAGCGGCGCGGCGATGACGGCGCCGTATCCCATCGCCTGCAACGGGCTCAGTCCCCGGATGACCTGCTTGCTCGCCTGGGTCGATTCGACCACGGCCGCGAGCCGGCGTTCCGGATCGGGTTGATCCGTCGCGAGATTCGCCAGGATCGCGGTGATCGCGTTGCCTTCCGAGGAATCGGAACCCTTGGCGTGCATCGACACCGGCATCATCGCGATCAACGGGGCCTCGGGCAGGGCATTCTGGTCGATCAGATACGAGCGCAGGGCGCCCGCACACATCGCCATCACCACATCGTTCAGGGTGATCCCCAGCCCCGATGCCAGCGCGAGCAGACGCGTCGTCGACCACTGCTCACCGGCAAATCGGCGGGCGCCCCCGATCGGGACGTTGAACATGGTGCGCGGCGCCTGCATCGGCACCATCAGGTTCGTGTCCCGCAGGGCCCGGAGTCCGACCCGCGCGGAGGCAGGCAGCAAACCCATGAGCTCGCCCGCCACCTTGAAGCCGTCGGAGAGCAGACTCCGGGACTCCTCGGAACCCAGTTCCGGCGCCTTGGGCCGCGGAACGAACAGCTCCGGATCCCAGGACGCCCGGCCCGTCCGGGCATCGCAGTGCGGCGACAAGGTCTTCTCGAGCAGCTTCAGAGCCGAGACCCCGTCGACCAGCGAATGGTGGATCTTCGTGTACATGGCCACCCGTCCGTCGGCGAGGCCCTCGATGAGATGTAGCTCCCACATCGGTCGATGCCGGTCCAGCAGCGCTCCGTGATTGGCCGAGACGTAGCGCAACAGTTCACGCACCCGGCCCGGACGGGGCAGCACCGTTCGTCGAACGTGATATTCGAGGTCGACCTCTTTGTCGTGGGTCCACCGGACGGTTCCCATGACACCCACCGGCGACGCCGGGCGCTTACGAAACAAGCGATGTACGTCGGTTTGTGCCTGGAAGGTCTCGAACATCTGCTCGCCCAGTTCGTCGGCAGAACTGCCCTCGGCCGGCTCGAACAACTGCAGGCCCCCGACGTGCATGGGGTGTTCCCGAGATTCCGCCAGTAGGAACATGGATTCGGTGATCGGCATATAAGGCATACGCACTCCTGACCTCGGCTCGTGTGCTTCAGGCCTCGCGCCCTCGTGCATGTGGCACACGTTACAAGCTCGCCGTCGGTGGCACGGGGTTTGGAGGCCCCCCGCATCTGTTCAGCGCACTCGCCGGCGGCTCGGGGGTTTGCCGGCGCACCCGCGGGGAAACCTGGGAGGTATGCGGTACGGATACACACTGATGACAGAACAGAGCGGACCCAAGGATCTGGTGCGCTATGCAGCGTCCGCAGAGGATGCGGGCTTCGACTTCGAAGTCGCCAGCGACCATTACTCGCCGTGGTTGGCCTCGCAGGGACACGCACCCTACGTCTGGAGTGTTCTGGGAGCGGTCGCCCACGTCACCGAACGCGTCGACCTGGCGACGTACGTCACCGCACCGACGATGCGGTACCACCCTGCCGTCGTCGCACAGAAGGCCGCGACGATGCAGTTGCTCGCCGACGGACGGTTCATCCTCGGTCTCGGGTCCGGCGAGAACCTCAACGAACACACGGTCGGCCAGGGCTGGCCCGCGGTGGATCAGCGCCAGGACATGTTCGTCGAAGCGGTCGAGATCATCCGTGACCTCCACGCGGGCGAGCTGGTGACCTACGAGGGCAAGTACTTTCGGGTCGATTCCGCCCGGATCTGGGACCTGCCCGACGATGGGATCCCGATCGGGCTCGCGGTGTCGGGCGACAAGTCGATCGAGAAGTTCGCACCGCTCGGGGACCACCTGATCTCCACCGAACCCGAGGCCGATCTGGTCAGCGCATGGGACCGGTATCACCCCGACGGATCCAGGAAGATCGGTCAGGTGCCCATCTGCTGGGATCCCGATCGCAACGCTGCGATCGCTCGGGCCCACGACCAATTCCGCTGGTTCGCCGGCGGGTGGTCGGTCAACGCCGATTTGCCCACGACCGCAGGTTTCCAGGGCGCCACCGAATATGTCCGGCCGGAAGATGTCGCCTCATCGATTGCGTGTGGCCCAGATCTCGATGAATTGGCCGAGAGCGTCAGACCATTTTTGGAGGCGGGCTATACCGATGTGGCGCTGGTACAGGTCGGCGGTCAGACGCAGGACGCTTTCTTGAGCGAGGCAGCAGAACCCTTGCTCAAGAAGCTGCGCGCACTCTGAGGCTGCGCGCCGCCCGTTCTTCCAACTCGTCGGTCACCGCGTCGAGGACCGCAAGCGCATCATCGAGACGGTCCGCGCGGGCCCACACCCGAGACCATGCACTGGTGGGTGATGCGAGGCGCTTCAGTGTGGCCAAAGCAAGGTCGAGGAGATCCGACGTAACCGGGAATCCTTTGTCCGCCAACATTTTCGGTCCGACACCCGGCACCAGAAGCGGGGTGCCCGGGAGCGCTGCCGCCACAGTGGTCGCGGCGGCCAGAGCCGACAAACCGGCTGCTTCGTCATCGCGTTCGAACACCGCCGACAACGCGGCCCGAACCACGACCGGCCTCGCCGCATCCGCGGCCCGATCGAACCTGCCCACCCACGCGATCGCAGGTTCGTTGTCGAATGCCCCGGTTCCCCAGATCTGCACTTCGATGCCCCTGCCGTGGTGAACAAGTTCGGATAATTACCAACGCAAATAATACCGGACGTGTTGGTCCGACAGTTATTTCAGCGCCTTTCGATATCTCTCCCCGCCGACCGCGATAAACGCTCATGATTTTCTCGGGTTCGGCTTCGCAGTGATTGACGCAGGGCCGAATCAGACATTCCGACCATTGTTCGGCTCACCGGATCACCCGGTGATGCGAGGCTGGTGGCGGCATCATGTGCGCATGGAGACCTTCGACGACATCGTGATCGGGGCCGGCCACAACGGCCTCACCGCGGCCGCCTACCTCGCCCGCGCCGGTCGAAAGGTCCTGGTCCTCGAGCGGTCCGATCACACCGGCGGGGCAACGGTTTCGGCGCAGCCCTTCCCCGGCATGGACGCCCGACTCTCCCGCTATTCGTATCTGGTCTCGCTACTGCCCCGGCAGATCATCACCGACCTCGACCTCGACCTCACACTCGTCAGGCGACGCTATTCGTCGTACACACCGCTGCCCGATGACCCCGGTCGCGGCATCCTCGTCGACACCGCCGACGACCGGGCGACCGCGGCCTCGTTTCGCGCCGCCACCGGCTCCGACCGGGACTTCGCCGCCTGGCAGAAGTTCTACGCCACGATGACGACCATCGCCGACGGCGTCTTCCCGACCATGCTGCGACCGCTGATGAGTGCCGACGAGATGGCGTCGATCGCCGGGGTCGACCTCGACTCCATGGATCTCTGGGAGGAGCTGACCAGCACGCCGCTGGGCAACATCATCGACCGCACCTTCACCGACGACATCGTGCGCGGGATCGTCGCGACCGACGGATTGATCGGCACATTCGCCGACCTGTACGACCCCTCACTACTGCAGAACGTCTGCCTGCTCTATCACCTGATCGGGGGCGGGACCGGCGACTGGGATGTGCCGGTCGGGGGCATGGGCGCGGTGTCCGGCGCGTTGGCGACAGCAGCGGTCGCGGCCGGCGCGCAGATCAGGACGGGTGTCGAGGTCACCGCCATCGACGCCACCGACGGCCGGGTCGGCTGGCCCGGCGGTTCCGCGTCGGCGGAGTTCATCCACGCCGCGTGCGCGCCCGCGGTCGTAGACTCGTTGCTCGAGACCCCGGCTCTGGGCGGGCCGGCACCGCAGGGCGCGCAATTGAAGATCAACGTGCTGCTGCGTCGCCTGCCGAAGCTTCGCGATGTGACCATCGCACCGGGCGTCGCGTTCTCCGGGACGTTTCATGTGCATGAGGGCTTCGACGCCCTCGCGCGCTCACATCAGCAGGCCGCGGCCGGTTTCATCCCCACCACGCCACCCTGTGAGATCTACTGCCACACTCTGTCCGACCCCACGATTCTCGGCCCCGCACTCGACGGCATGCACACCCTGACCCTGTTCGGACTGCACATGCCGCCCGAGTTGTTCACCACTGCGGGCGCCAAAGACCAAGCGGTGCAGTCAACCCTGGCCGCGCTGGACTCGGTACTCGACGAACCGATCGCCGACGTGATCGCCGTCGACATCAACGGCGACCCGTGTATCGAGGCGAAGACACCGAACGAATTGCAGAACGACGTGGGCCTGCCCGGCGGCAACATCTTTCACCGGCCGTTGCAGTGGCCGTGGGCGCAGACCGCCGATGCCGTGGGGACGTGGGGTGTGGAAACCGCGCATCCCCGGCTCCTCATCGCCGGCGCCGGAGCCCGACGGGGCGGCGGGGTCAGCGGAATCCCCGGCCACAATGCCGCCGCGGCGGTGCTCGAACCCTGAAGCCCTCGCGCTAGGAGTGGGCGAGGCGCTTGTTGACGAGTCGGGTCAACCAGGCCGGGGAGAACCGCGACCCAACCGTCATCGCCTTGGTCTGCCTGCCCACCGCGTAGTGGACCCGGTGGATGAGTTTGTCGACCCTGGCTTCCTCGACCGCGGCCACGATCGCGTCGGCCACATCCTGCGGTCCGAGCTTGATGCCGAGCGAGTCGGTGGTGCCCGTCGACACGTTCTCGGTCATCGCGGTCTGAACGAACAGCGGCCACATCGCGATCACCCGGATCCCGTGGGCGCCCCACTCGATGTCGAGTGCCTCGGTCAGGCCGCGGACGTAGAACTTGGTGGCACTGTAGGTGGCCAGTTCGGCCTGGCCGTAGATCGCCGAGGCCGACGCCATGTTCACCACCACGGAGTCCGGGGTGTTCTTCAGATGACGGAAGGCCTGGTGGCAGCCGTTCGTCACGCCTTTGACGTTGATGTCGATCTGGCGTTGCTGAGCTGCCAGCGAGATGTCCTCGAACGCCCCGGCCAGCAGGATCCCGGCGTTGTTCAGCAGCACGTCGAGACGGCCACCGCTGTGCTCGGCGAACTCGTCGAGCCGCCTGCCGAACTCGTCGGCGTCGGTCACATCGAGATGGCCGGTGACGATCCGCCCGCCGGCCGCCTCGACCTCCGTGGCGAGCGTGGCCAGTCCGGCGTCGTCGATGTCATAGGCCCCGACCGCATATCCCCTGCGTGCAAAGGTCAGCGCACTCTGACGCCCGATTCCCGCCGCGGCCCCGGTGATGAACACCCATCGTGTGGTCATACCTTGATTCTTACCATCGCTGGTTGTCACACAGACTCCGCGGCCCACTGCTCCGCCCCAGGTAGTCTCTGAATCGATGTCTACCGCTGAATTGCCCATTGAAACCCGCAAGCTCGTCGGCTGGAGCCGGACGACGCCGATCGAGGGTCACGTGCTGGCCACACCCGATGTCGAGGTGATCGCCAAGGCTGTCGCGCAGGTTGCCGATGCAAATGCCGACAAGCCGTCCTACCTGCGTCGCGGTGTCATCGCGCGCGGTCTGGGACGCTCCTACAACGAGTCCGCGCAGAACGTCGGTGGCCTGACCATCGACATGACGCAACTCAAGCGCATCCACTCGGTCGACGACACCACCGGGATCGTCGACCTCGACGCCGGCGTCTCGCTCGATGAGCTGATGGCCGTCGCCCTGCCGTTCGGGCTGTGGGTTCCGGTGTTGCCGGGCACCCGCCAGGTCACCATCGGTGGTGCCATCGCCCATGACATCCACGGCAAGAACCACCACAGCGCCGGCACGTTCGGGCAGCACGTGGTCGAGATCACGCTGCTCGTCGCCGACGGTCGCATCCTCACCCTGACCCCCTCGGGCAGCAGCGACGATCCAACCGGCGAACTCTTCTGGGCCACGGTCGCCGGCATCGGCCTGACCGGCATCATCCTGCGCGCCAAAGTGCAGCTCAAGCGCACCGAGAGCGCGTACTTCATCGCCGACACCGCCACCACGGCGAACCTCGACGAGACGATCGCCCTGCACCTCGAAGACGGATTCGAGGACGGCTACGAGTACGCATCGGGCTGGTTCGACTCGATCAGCAAGCCACCGAAGCTCGGACGCGGATCATTCAGCCGGGGCAACCTCGCGAAGCTCGAAGAACTCCCGCCCAAGTTGCAGAAGGATCCGCTGAAGTTCGTCAGCAAACCGCTGCTGACCCTGCCGGACGTCTTCCCGAAGGGTCTGGCGAACAAGTTCGATTTCTCGATCGTCGGCGAGGCCTACTACCGGATGGGGTCGAACAAAACCGGTCAGGTGAAAACTTTGCCGCAGTTCTATCACATGCTCGACGTCCTCGGAGAGTGGAATCGCGCCTACGGACGCGGGGGCGGATTCACGCAGTATCAATTCATCGTGCCCACCGGCAACGAGGATGAATTCAAGTCGATCATCGCCGATATCCAGGCTTCCGGACACGTCAGCTTCCTCAATGTCATCAAGCTCTTCGGCGAGGGAAACCAGGCCCCGCTGAGCTTTCCCTTCCGGGGCTGGAACGTCTGCCTCGATTTCCCCGTGAAGCATGGGCTCGGGGAGTTCCTCAACGAACTCGACCGTCGGGTGATGGCCATGGGCGGTCGCCTGTACACCGCCAAGGACTCGCGGACCTCCGCGCAGAACTTCCACGCCATGTACCCCGAGGTCGACTCGTGGATCGCAACGCGGCGCCGCATCGACCCGACCGGAGTCTTCATCTCCGATATGGCCCGGCGCCTCGAACTCGCCTGAACCACAACAACTCTCAACGCAGACAGGAACATTCATGATCAACGCCGTAGGCGTACCCCAGTCCGTGCTCGTTCTCGGCGGAAGCTCCGAGATCGGCCTGGCCATCACCGCCGAGTACCTCAAGAAGGGCCCGATGCGGGTGGTCCTGGCCACCATGCCCGGCGACCCCGCCGGTGAAGCGGCGGTGGAGACCATGAGGGCCGCGGGCGCGTCGTCGGTGGAGCGCATCGACTTCGACGCACTCAAGCCCGAGACGCATCCGGCAGTCATCGACCAGGCGTTCGCCGGCGGCGACATCGACGTGGCCATCGTGGCCTTCGGCGTCCAGGGTGTCGACGAAGAGGTGTGGCAGGACCAGCGCAAAGCCGTGTTCACCGCCACCATCAACTACACCGCAGCCGTTTCGGTCGGAGTGCTCCTCGGCCAGAAGATGCGCGAGCAGGGCCACGGCCAGATCATCGCCATGAGCTCGGTGGCCGGAGAACGGGTCCGGCGCAGCAACTTCGTCTACGGCTCCACCAAGGCCGGCCTCGACGGCTTCTACCTCGGACTCGGTGAGGCCCTGCGCGAGTACAACATTCGCGTGCTGGTGATCCGCCCCGGAATGGTCCGCACCCGGTTGTCGGCCCATGTGAAAGAAGCGCCGCTGACGGTCAACAAGGAAGACGTGGCCAAGCTGGCCGTGGCATCGGCCGACAAGGGCAAGGAACTGGTCTGGGCCCCGGGGCCGTTCCGTTTCGTGATGATCATCCTGCGGCACATCCCGCGCCCGATCTTCCGCAAGCTTCCCATCTGAGCCGATGCGGACCCATCTGTCCTCGATAGGGGATCTGATCGGCGCGGTCATCGTGGCCCTGGTGGTCTCGGGCTCCGGCCTGGCAGTGATCTCCCGGGTCGACTGGCCGGCATTCAACTCATCGAATGTCGCGACCGCGCTCACCACCACCGGTCAGGTGGCGGCCATCGTGATCCTGTTGATCGCGGTGACCCTGTCACGGACCGGCAAGGCCGGCCGGTTGATCAAACCCCTGTCGTGGGTGGGTATCTCATCGTTTGCGGCGGTCACCCTGGCGATGCCGCTGGGTGCCACCAAGCTCTACCTGTTCGGGATCTCTGTCGATCAGCAGTTCCGTACCGAATACCTCACGCGTCTGACCAACAGTCCACGGCTGGCGGACATGACCTATGCCGATCTGCCGCCGTACTATCCGGCGGGCTGGTTCTGGTTCGGCGGACGCTATGCCGACCTGACCGGCCAACCCGGCTGGGAGGCGTACAAGCCCTGGGCGATCATCTCCATCGCAGTTGCGGCCACGATTGCAATGGCGTTGTGGCAGCGCATGATCCGTACCGATCGCGCCATCGCGGTCACCCTTGCCTCCACGGTTCTGACCCTGATGTACGTCAGTCCCGAACCCTATGCGGCCGTGCTGGTCGTCGTCGGCGCACCGATGCTGATCACCATCCTGCACGGGCTGCGTTCGGGCAGCCGACCCGCCATCCTGGCCGGCGGACTGTTCCTCGGCGTCAGCGCCACCTTCTACACGCTCTACACCGGCCTCTACGCGATGACCGCCGTCCTGATGGCGTTGTACTTCGTTCTGGCGGCCTGGTTCGGGCAGTCCAACAAGACAATTCCGCCCCGCGACGTCCGGTCGGCCCGATGGCGTGCGGTCCGCGATTACGGCCTGCGCCTGGCGGTCATGGGTGTCATCGCAGGCCTCGTCGCCCTGATCGTCTGGGCGCCGTACCTGATCGACCGACTGCGGAACGAGCCGGCTTCCGGCGGTACCGCTGAGCATTACCTCCCGAGTTCGGGTGCGGTGCTGCCGACGCCGATGCTGCACTGGTCGCTGATCGGTGCCCTGACCATGGTCGGCCTGATCTGGATCGTGCTCCGATTCCGGACGCGCACAGTCGCTCTGACCTACGGCATCACCGTCTTTTCCATCTATCTGTTCTGTCTGCTCTCCATGGCACTGACCGCGACCGGCACCACGCTGCTCTCGTTCCGCATGGAGCCCGTTCTGACGGTGATCCTCGGCGTCGCCGGGGTCTACGGGTTCGCCGAACTCGCCGGTTATGCCGTCCGCCGCTTCGGCGACATCCGCACCGCCATCGCCATCATGGCGACCCTTGCCGCGATCGCCGTGGGACAGAGCATCCCGAACCATCTGGCCGCAGAGATCACCGTCGCCTACACCGACACCGACGGCTACGGCGAGCGGGCCGATCAGCGACCCGCCGGCGCACAGGCCTATTTCCCCGAGATCAACGACGTGATCCTCGAACAGACGGGTAGGCCTCAGGCCGACACCATCGTCCTGACCGCCGACTACGGATTCCTCTCGATCTACCCCTACTTCGGCTTCCAGGGCCTGACCTCTCACTACGCAAATCCTTTGGCGGAGTTCGACAAACGCGCCGCTGCGATCAAGACGTGGTCCGAATCCGAGACCACCGACAGCCTCATCGAACAACTGGACTCGTCACCCTGGCTTCCGCCGACGGTCTTCCTGTTCCGTTACAGCGCGGAGGGCTACGCACTGCGGTTGGCCGAGGACGTCTACCCCAACGATCCGAACGTCCGCCGGTACACGGTGACCTTCAACCCCAACGTGTTCGACGATCCCCGCTTCACCGTCACCAACATCGGCCCGTTCGTGTTGGCGGTCCGGAACTAGCCGCCGACCGTGCCGAAATCACCGTCTTGGGCTCAAGGAGTCGTTGCAACACCCTGACGATATGGGGTGATGTCGATGGGTACGCCACCGGTGCCAGTGGTCAAGGTTCGAACGTTTTGGCATTTGAAAGCAGCTGGGTGGTCCACGGCGCGGGCTGCGACACGCGCTGGGTTTTCGGTCCGATACGGCGGGAAGTTGGTGCACAAGCATGGTGGGGTGATCCCCACTGTGGTGCTACCTCAGATTGTCTCCGACTGCGGCTCGGGTCCTGCTGGACGTTATCTGTCATTGGACGAACGAGACTTGATAGCGGGCAAACGCACTGCGGGGTTATCGATTCGGGCGATCTCCCGGGATCTTCGGCGTAGTCCGTCGACGATTTCCCGGGAGATCAACCGCAACACGATGAGCCATAAACGGTATGCCGCCGGCGCAGCTCAACGCCTCGCTGAACAACGATTACCGCGACCGAAACCCCGCAAAGTGGTCACCAACGCTCGGTTGGGGCAGTACGTGTGGGAGAAGTTCAGCTGCCAGCAACGCTGGTCGCCGGAGCAGATCAGTACCCGCCTGGTGCTCGATTTCCCGGATGATGAATCTATGCGGATCAGCCCGGAAACGATCTATCAAAGCCTCTATGTTTTCCCCCGCGGGGAACTTAAAGCTGAGGTCAAACGGTGTTTACGGACCGGCAGGACGATCCGTAAACCCCATCGTCAGGCTGATGGGCGCCGCGACATAGTTCCCAAGGAGCTACTCATTGCCAATCGCCCGCCCGATGTTGAAGACCGGGCACTGCCTGGCGATTGGGAAGGCGACTGCATCGTCGGCAAAGACAATCAGTCCCAGATCGGAACGTTGGTCGACCGGATGACCCGATATGTGATTTTGCTGCACCTTCCTCACACGCGCACCGGCGAGGAGATGCGTGATGCGATGCGCGTTGCGATCGGCGAGTTGCCGACGACGTTGAAGCGGTCGATCACGTGGGATCAGGGTTCGGAAATGCGTGGGGCACATCGTGATATCGCTATTGATCATGATCTGTCGGTCTGGTTCTGCAATCCGCACTCGCCGTGGGAGCGTGGCACCAACGAAAACACCAATGGGTTGCTACGCCAATATTTTCCGAAGGGTACGGATCTGTCTGTTCATTCTGCCGCGTACCTCGATGAGGTTGCTGAGGCTCTCAATAATCGGCCGCGGAAGGCGCTCGATTTCAGGACACCAAACGAGGCGATGGCTGCGCTGCTAGATTCAGCGGATTGATGGTGTTGCGACGATCACTGGAAT
>NZ_JCANWW010000015.1:2500-93182 GCF_059553395.1 Williamsia sp. z34
ACTGCGAGTGATGACGAGCCGAAATTGCCGCTCCCACATACACAATCACCATCACCACAGCCGCCAGGGCGGCTATCGCCATCGCCCCGACCACGGTCGCGAAGCCTTGTTCATCGCGCATCAGGTTCACTGATCGGCCCCTTCCGGCTCCAGTGCAGCGACGGCGGTGGCGGCCACGTCGAGCATCGGCAACATCGGCACCGACACGCTGACCCGTGCTTCCACCACCTCCCCCACTGTCCGCAAGGTCACCGAGGCACCCCGAGGTCCCACCTGTGAACCCACTTCGCGAGCTTGGGCCGGATCTCCCCTAGCTGCGATACGTGCGACCTCCCGCGCGGCATCGATACAGCGAATGTGGGTTGCCATGGCCACCACCCCGACCACGGAGATCACCACCACCGCGATGATCGAAGCGATCGCGAACGCTGCTTCGATTGTCACCATCCCCCGGTCGTCGGCCGGCAATCCCCGCCGTCGCACCGGGTCAGCCGACCGCGGTCTGCAGAGCCTTGTCGATGATTCCGGTCAGCGCCGCCACGATGTTGTCGCCGGTGACCACCGTGTAGAGGATCGCGCCGAAAGCCGCCGCAGCTATCGTCCCGATCGCATATTCGGCGGTGCTCATCCCGCTGTCCTCCGTCATCAGCAGTGCGGCCTTGACCTGGGCCTCTCGGATCATTCTGTTGATCATCGTCATTTCCTCCCCCTATCCGTGCCGCGGGATATCCGCGGCAGATCTCACATCAGCCCGCTACCGAAGACCGGTCCGGCGAGCCCGATGACCACCGGCACGATGCCCAAGCAGACAAACGCCGGCAGAAAGCACAAACCCAGTGGTCCGCTGATCGCCACGCCCGCACGCTCGGCCGCAGCAGCCGCCCGGTCCTGGGCGTCTGCTCGTTGGCTCTCGGCCAGCTCGCCCAGTCCCCGTACCGGTGAGGAACCTGCCCGCGCGGACCGGCGGGCCATTGACGCCAGGGCCGCGGCCGCCGGATCTGCGTTGTCGGTTACCGCCCATGCCTGCATCGGGTCAGCACCCAGGGCAAGGAGGTCGGCGGCCTGGATCAGCGTGCGTGCGAGCGCGGGAGGCGCCGACTGCGACACCACCCGGGCTGCCATGGCGACCGGAAGCCCAGAGCGCAGGCAGACCGCGAACAGGTCGTATCCGGCAGCCGCGGCGAAGGGATCGTCGGCTTGGGCTTTGGCCCCCAGCCAGCGCGGCTCCCGGTTGCGTTCACGTCGCAGCGGCGGGCCGAGCACCCGGTAGGTGATCCATACCGGCGCCGGCCATACAAGAATCGCTGTCGCGCAGGCCAGTGCGGCCACGACCCACCCCGTCATGACCCGGCGACCTTTCCGACTATCCGCCTGGACCACAACAAGCCCGCACAGACCAGGCCGACGCCGAGTACCAGGAGAACGCCCCCGAGCCCACCACCGAGCAGAACCGACAACGGTGAGGCGCCGATCGCCTGTCCGAGACCGATTCCCAGGACCGGCAACAGCGCCAGCACCATCGCTGTCGCCTTGGCACCGGCCAGCGCTGCCCTGGTCCGCGCGCGAAAACGGCTGCGCGCGAGCAGGTCTGATCGCACGGAGGTCAACAGCTCGGCAATCGGCAGCCCATACTGTTCGGCTGTCCGCCAGGCCACCGCCACCCGAGACCAGGCCTGCGGGTCACGGACCTGAGCCTGCTCGATCCCACCTGCGACATCGCCACCGAGGACAGAACGTCCGGCCATCGTCGACAACGTTTCGGCAACGGCCGACCGCGATCCACCCCGCGCGTCCTGGGCCGCCTGACGGCATGCATGGGCAGGATGAGCGCCCACCCGGAGTTCGGAGATCATCACCTCGAGCGCCGCGAGCAGCGCAGCGAACTCGGCGGCCACCTCGGCCTCACGTCTCCTGGCCCGAAACAAGACGTAGGCCATACCCGACGCCATGGACGCGGCAATACCGGCCGAAGCCCCGACAACCAGGAGGATCGTGACGGGAATCCCGGTCGCGGCAAGTGCAACGACCTCTTCGGTGGATCGGCGGCGGCGAACGCCAGGGGCGCCACTCAAGGACAGCGTCCTGACCTGTGCCCTGGTCCGCGGCCAGAGCAACAACAGCAGTGCGCCCGCCGCGAGCACCGGGCTCACCGCACACCCCTGCTGTCGAGGAGCGAGGCCAGGTCGGCGGCCGCGGTGGTGAAGCCATCACGGCGACGCCACACCGCATCGACATGGACCAAGCCGTCGGCACCGCGACGCAACATCCCGATCTCCCCCACCCCGCGGTCACCATTCCCGTCGCGGAACACCCCGATCACGACCGAGATCGCTGCCGCGAGCTGGCTGTGGAGCGCAGG
The DNA here is from genome assembly GCF_059553395.1 of Williamsia sp. z34. Taxonomy (NCBI): domain Bacteria; kingdom Bacillati; phylum Actinomycetota; class Actinomycetes; order Mycobacteriales; family Nocardiaceae; genus Williamsia; species Williamsia sp. z34. Next base: position 4,860 of record NZ_JCANWW010000015.1, read on the forward strand.
CCGGTCCATGCCGCCGAGCGCGGCGAGCGCTTCCATCCGGGCCGGTACCTCGGCAGTCGAATTGGCATGTAGCGTTCCGGCGCCTCCGTCGTGGCCGGTGTTCATCGCGGTCAACAGATCAACGACCTCGGCGCCGCGCACCTCACCGACCACTATCCGATCCGGGCGCATCCGCAGCGCTTGCCGCACGAGAGCCCGGACCGGAACCTCGCCTGCCCCTTCGACGTTGGGAGTTCGTGCGACCAACCGCACCACGTGCGGATGTTGCGGTGCCAGCTCGACGGCATCTTCGACGCAGAGAATGCGTTCGGCCGGATCGACCCGACCGAGCAATGCCGACAGCAGGGTGGTCTTTCCGGCTCCGGTCCCACCGACAACCAGGAACGCGAGCCGCGCGTCGATGATCGTCTCCAACAGGGTTGCGGCCTCTTCGGCGATGGCACCGGACGCCACCAGTGCGTCCATGGTCTGGGTCGCCGGACGCAGCACGCGCAGCGACAGGCAGGTCCCGTCGACGGCGATCGGCGGGATCACCGCGTGCAGACGAACGCTGTACCCGCGGCGGCCCAGTCCCGACAACTGACCGTCGACCCAGGGCTGCGCATCATCGAGTCGTTTGCCGGCCGCCAGCGCGAGGCGCATGGCCAATCGCCGGACCGCGTCGTCGTCCTCGAACTCGATGTCCGACAGGCGAAGTCCTCTCCCTTGGTCAACCCAGACAGCCCGGGGTCCGACGACGAGGATGTCGTTGACGCCAGGACCGGCGAGGAGGTCCTCGAGACGGCCGGCGCCCACCAGTTCGGTCTGCAGGAAGCGCAGTGCGTCGAGCAGATCGGTGTCGCCGAGCACGCCACCGGCCTCGGCGCGCACCACGGCGGCCATCACCTCGGGCGTCGGGTCCTGGGCGGTCGCGGCCAGTCGTTCGCGGACCCGCGTCAGGAGTTGGCTGCGGTTGGACGCGGCCACGGCGGGCGGTTTACTCATCGCACAACCTTTCGGAGTGCTTCCGCGTGGTCGAGGACCGACGTCGCACAGCGCCGCAACGGCGACCGCCGCGACAGGAGCAGCCCACCGGACTCCAGGTCGCGGGCAAGCCGGGAATCCGGCCTGGTGGCCGTCAGCAGCGGCAAACCCAGCACCTGCGCCACCTGCGCGGCACGTAACCCACCCGGCGAAGGCCCGCGCACCACCACCTCGACCCGACCGGCGCGCCCCCGAAGTCTGGACGCCATCTCACGACCGGCGGCACACGCCCGGATCGAGGCGCCACAGACCAGGACCACAAGATCGGCCGCCTCCACCACCGCGGTGACCACGTCGTCACCTCGCCGCGGTACGTCCACGACCACCACATCACCGTTCGCGCGGGCAGCATCGATCGCGGCGAGCGCCGCCTCGGGACGGACCGGGGCAGGCGCGCCCCGGCGACCGGTCAGGACAGCCAGGCCTCCCCGCGCATGCGGCAATGCGGTGTGCAGCGATTCGGCGACGACCTGTCCGCTCTCCAACGTCAGTTCCTGCCAACGCAATCCGGGACGATCCTCGACGCCGAGCAGCAGATCCTGGCCACCACCGAGCTCGTCGAGATCGAGCAGCAGTGCGCCGTGGCCGCGTTCACACGCGACCAGTCCGAGCCCGGCGGCAAGTGTGGACGCGCCGGCCCCGCCGTGCCCGGCGATCACCGCGATGGCGACGCCCTGCGGGCCGGTGGGCCTGCGGACCCTCGACAACGCCTGCACCACCGCGTGTTCGTCATCGGGGAGTACGAACCCGTGTCCGGCTCCTAGCGCGAGCGCGCTCCGCCACATGTTCGGACCGTCCCCGCTGACACCGACGACCATCAGACCGTTGCGCCGGGGCAAACCGGCCGCGAGCGTCTCTTCGACGGTCGAGGCGTCGACGAGAACGGCCGTCGCCTCGGCCCATTCGCGGCGGCAACGATCGGGACGTGCATGAATGACGTGATAACCCGATGCGGCGGCGACGCGCTCGATATCGTCGGCCAATTCGGGGGACACCATCGCCAATACCCGGGGGGATCCGGTCATGCCCCACAGTGGCGGTTCCGCGTCCGTGCCCCCGCCGGAAGCACCGGGTCGGACGTCAGGTGTGGAGGAAACCGGGAACTGTGGACAACAGTCGCTCGGTGGAAGCAAAACCGCTGGTAGGCGCATGATGAATGGTCGGTCAGACGACCAGAAAACCCTTGGAAATGGGGACGACCCCGGCCAGGGGGGGAGGAGGCCAGGGTCGTCGCGTTCAGCCCCGGGGGGTCGGGCTGAAAGCCCCGGATCTCGTCCGGGTAAGTACGACTATACACAAGAATCCATGATTGATTGCAACTTCAACCATTGGCTCGACTCGGCCAGAGCCGCCGATCGCAGACTTCCATTGGTGTAACCCGAACAATTGAATCTTCGCCTCCCGTGCGCCCCCGACGTACCCTCGACGGGTGACAGCATCCGGGTCGGCCGACGACCGCTCACAGCACCGGGCCGGCACTCCCATCGCCGCGTTTTTCGACCTCGACAAGACGATCATCGCCAAGTCGAGTTCGCTGGCGTTCTCCCGACCATTTTTCGACCAGGGCCTGATCAACCGGCGTTCGGTCCTCAAGTCGTCGTACGCCCAATTCATGTTCCTGCTGTCGGCAGCCGACCACGATCAGGTCGAGCGGATGCGCAAACACGTCACCGAGATGTGCACCGGATGGGATGTCGAGCAGGTCTCCTCCATCGTCCGCGAGACACTGCACGACATCGTCGATCCACTCGTGTTCGCAGAGGCCGCCGACCTCATCGCCGGACACAAGGCGCGGGGCCACGATGTGGTGATCGTGTCGGCGTCGGGAGCTGAGATCGTCGAGCCCATCGGCGAGATGCTGGGTGCCGACTACTCATTGGCCAGCCGCATGAAAGTCGTCGACGGCAAGTACGCCGGGGTGATGGACTTCTACTGCTACGGCGAGGAGAAGGCGGTGGCGATGAACGAGATCTCCCGGGCCGTCGGCTACGACCTCTCCCAGTGTTTCGCGTACTCCGATTCGATCACCGACCTGCCGATGCTCAGTGCTGTCGGTCATCCGACCGTCATCAATCCCGACCGCGCCCTCCGGCGCGAGGCCGCCGAACGGGGGTGGCCGATGCTGTCGTTCACCAAACCGATCTCACTCCGAGATCGCCTACCGTCAACGCCTTCGCCGAAGGTAACCGCTTCTGCCGCAGTCGGTTTGAGCGCATTGGCGGCAGGGGCGCTGACGTACACGATCCTGCAGCGAAAGCGCCATTGAATCCTGGGCCGCAGTTTCAAACATGTTCGGGCGCAACGGATGAACAATTCTGCGAATTAGAATCCAACGAACCCTTGATGTGACTGTGGTCACGGTGTACAAAGTAGTTACGGAAAGCGTGGAACGCCAAGTTCGGGCCGGAAGAGAAGGTACGGACTCCTGACCACGCACTCCCAGCACGGATAGCGAGCACCCACGCGAAGCACGCCGCGGGAGGCTACAGGTAGTGGACCTGCAAGATCCGTGCCGAGTTCAAGTGAGTTCCTTTGGGTGGGAGCGCATTTGGGTAAGGTGCCGGAAGACTTGCCGAGGTCATCCCACACAACCACAATACGCACGCATGTGTAACTCGGATCCGTGCTAGCGGGCGGCGATCTGACCCCACGACTTCACACGTCGGGCCAGAGAGCCGTCCGCAGCGCGTTGTGCACCTTTTCTACTTACGCGGGCGCGCCGCTTCCGCGATCGACATCGCTTCGGCAGCACCGGCTTCCAGCGCTTCACAGTGCAGCAGCAACCACCCGCGGATCGCCTCGGGATCGCCCGTACCAAACCCCTTCGACAGGTCGCGGTATTCGGAAACCCGCTTGAACCACGTCACCTCGGGGACCCCGAGATTGTGCGGATCGAGCCCGGTACTGGCACAGACCAGACGGGACGCAGCCCGGGCCACCACACCGTTGGCGTGCTCGAAGGGTTCCAGTGCCAGCAACTCGGCATGCACCACGGCCGCCAGTACCGGCGCCGGAGCCTTGGTCGCACCGGTGATCAGCTGGGCAAGCAGGTCCAGTCTGCCCCCGAGTTCGGCTTCGGGGCGCGGACGACCCAGCAGGTGCTGCTCGTCGGTGATGTCGGCGGCCGCGAGCACATGCAACCGCGCGAGAGTCTGCAACGGTGCGCGCGTCCAGACCGCGACCAACTGTGGCAGGGAGTCACCGTCGAGCGCCTGGGCGACCCGCATCGCGCCGGCCAGGACCGGATCGTCGAAATCGCCGTCGCGGACGAGTTCGACACTGCCGCCGTCGATTGCGGCCGAAGACCGGCCGGCCCGCCAGGACGCCTCGGTGGCTGTTTTGTCCCAGCCTCGCAGGTTGGCGGGGTGTCGGTGTGCTGCGGCCAGCGCATCACGCGCACGGTCGGCAGCCGTCGCGACGCCCGGCATCTCGAACAATGGAGCCAGCGGATCGGTCACGACAGATCAGCGTACGCGGCCCACGCCGGTGCCAGGATCAGCGCATCTCCCGGTGGTCAGGAGAGCTCGAGAGCATGGCCCGCACTGCGCGCCTTCACCACGGCCTCGTGCCGGGTGTGCGCACCCAGACGGACCATCGCGGCGCGCAGGTACGTCTTCACCGTTTCCACGGTCAACCCCAGCCGGTCGGCCACCACCCGATTGCCAAAACCCATCGCCACCAGCGACAACACCTCCAACTGTCGCGGTGTGAGCGGTATCGAGGGTTCCGCGGACGACCGGCCACCGTCGCTCATCTGGTCGACGAGCTCGAGGAGCCGTCGACGCGTCTGCTCATCCGTCGACACCGTGGCGATATCGCGCAGCTCATTGCACCAATCGAGTGCGGACGCCTGCGCCCGCTCCGCCTGGGTGCGGGCCGCCAGGGCCGCAACGCGGCGATCGACCTCATCACGGGTGCTCAGCTCGGTGGCGACCCGGCCGGCTTCCATGGTCAACGCGTTGATCACGTCGTCGCCCAGGGGCCCCTGACCTCGCCAGCCGGCGTACAGGAGGCCGCGCACCGAACCGTCGACGACGATCGGCGCCGCAGCGAGATCGGTGATGCCCTCCCCGAGGATCTGGTCGTCGAAATCGTGGGTGATCACGTCGGCCGAGCCGTAGTCACGCAGAAGGATGGCCCGCTTGTTGAGCCAGATGAGCCCACCGAGCCCGCGCTGTGGGGTGACCCGGATCGTGCGCAGTGCAGGGGTCTTGTGGCCGACCGATGCGGTGACCGCGATGGTGTCCTGATCCCGCAGTCCCGCGAACACCACGGGTGTTCCCGTCATCCGGCGAAAGCGCGCGCTGGTGGCCCGCACCAGCTCGCGATCGCTGGGACGGAGGACCGTGTTGTCACCGCTCATGCACTATCCACTTTCGGGGCTATTTCAGTTGATGATGCCGCAGACATGATGTGGTACACAACACAGCGGCAGCCGAACCCGCCCGCATCACAGTCGATGGCGGCATGCGGATCAGCGGCGAGCGAAAGGGAAACAATGAGCGAAGGCACTGTACAAGCGGTATATCCCCCATCGGCCGAGTTTGTCGCACAGGCAAATGCCGGACCCGAACTCGAACAGGCGGCCGAGGCCGATCGCCTGGCCTTCTGGGCCGAGCAGGCACACCGTCTGCACTGGGACACCGACTTCACCGACGTCCTCGACTGGTCCGACGCCCCCTTCGCAAAATGGTTTGTCGGCGGCAAGCTCAACGTCGCCTACAACTGCGTCGACCGCCATGTGGAAGCCGGCAACGGCGGTCGCGTGGCGATCCACTGGGTCGGCGAACCGGGAGACTCCCGCGACGTCACCTACGATCAGCTGCTCGCCGAGGTCTCGCAGGCCGCCAACTACTTCACCGAGATCGGCCTGGTCTCCGGCGACCGCGTGGCCATCTACATGCCGATGGTTCCCGAAGCGATCGTCACCATGCTGGCCTGTGCCCGGCTGGGACTGACCCATTCCGTGGTCTTCGCCGGATTCTCTGCCGCTGCACTGCGTTCCCGCGTCGACGACGCCGAGGCGAAACTGGTCGTCACCACCGACGGCCAGTACCGGCGCGGCAAGCCCGCACCGCTCAAGGCCGCCGTCGACGAAGCCCTCGGCAGCGGCGACGATGCCGCGAAGTCGGTCGAGCATGTGCTCGTGGTGAACCGCACCGACTCCGACATCAACTGGACCGACGGCCGCGACCTCTGGTGGCACGAAACGGTCGCCAAGGCCGGCACCGAACACACCCCCGAAGCCCACGACGCCGAGCATCCCCTGTTCCTGCTCTACACCTCGGGAACCACCGGCAAGCCCAAGGGCATCGTGCACACCTCGGGCGGATACCTGACACAGGTCAGCTACACCTTTCACAACGTCTTCGACCACAAGCCCGGCCAGGACGTGTTCTGGTGTGGCGCCGACATCGGCTGGGTCACCGGGCACAGTTACCTCGTCTACGGCCCGCTGTCGAACGGCGCGACCGAGGTCGTCTACGAGGGAACTCCCAACTCCCCCGATGAACATCGTCATTTCGAGATCATCGAGAAGCACAAGGTCAGCATCTACTACATCGCGCCGACCCTGATCCGGACCTTCATGAAGTGGGGACGGGAGATCCCCGACGCCCACGACCTGACCTCGCTGCGGCTTCTCGGCAGCGTCGGTGAACCGATCAATCCCGAGGCCTGGCGCTGGTATCACGAGGTGATCGGTGGCGAACGCTGCCCGATCGTCGACACGTGGTGGCAGACCGAGACCGGCGCCATCATGATCTCTCCGCTTCCCGGGATCACCGCCACCAAACCCGGTTCGGCGATGGCCCCCTTGCCCGGCATCAGCGCGAACATCGTTGATGAAGAAGGCAATTCGGTGGGCGCCGGCGAACAGGGTTTCCTGGTCCTCGACAAGCCGTGGCCGTCGATGCTCCGCGGGATCTGGCGCGACGACCAGCGTTTCCGGGATACCTACTGGTCGCGATTCGCCGACCAGGGCTGGTACTTCGCCGGCGACGGAGCCCGCTACGACGACGATCACGATCTCTGGGTGCTGGGCCGCATCGATGACGTCATGAACATCTCGGGGCACCGGATCTCCACGGCCGAAGTCGAATCCGCGCTCGTCGGCCATCACAGCATCGCCGAGGCGGCGGTGATCGGTGCCGCCGATGCGACCACGGGACAGGGCATCGTCGCGTTCGTCATCCTTCGCCAGGGCCAGGAGGACACCGGCGATCAGCTCGTCAAGGAGCTCAAAGATCAGGTCTCCAAAGACATCTCACCCATCGCCAAGCCGCGTGAGATCCATGTCGTGCCGGAACTGCCGAAGACGAGGTCCGGCAAGATCATGCGCCGGCTGCTGAAGGACGTCGCCGAGGGCCGTGAACTCGGGGACACCTCCACCCTGGTGGACCCGACGGTCTTCGACAACATCCGCCGCGGCAACAACAGCTGACACCACCGGTTGCGTCAGGCCCGGACGACCTCAGGTGTCGTCCGGGCCCACCGCAGCGATTCACGAAGCTCGTGGCGACGGTGAGCCCGCCGGATCCGCCGCATCTGCGCACTGTCCGCGGCGTCCCGCCGCTCCATCGCGGCCCGCACCTCGCGCGCCCGATAGTCCAGGCCGTCCCCGCCACCGAACGGCCGCGCCGAGACCACCACAACACCCACACACACCAGAATCCAGAACATCGTCGCTCTCCTTGGTTCTGCCGGTGTCGAAGGCGACACCGAATCGGGTACCGAGAACGCTATTGAGAACGAATCCGCAGGTCAGCCACCTCGGGGACGATCTTTCACTCCTACCACCGCAGGTTTGGAGAATCCTCCCCGGGACGGAGGTTTTCGCGGCCGCCTGCCGATAAGATCAGCGAGATGCGGTGGTTGACTGCACGGTATGCGCGCACCTTCGCGCTGATGGGGTACCAGTACCCCTGGTACTACATGCTGATCGCCGACATCGCGATGGTGGCAGCGGTCGGTGTCGCGACCGTGCAACGGATCGCCGACCACCCGCGCGGCTGGGAATGGCTGTACCTCTCACTGGCGGTGCTCTTCGCGCTCGCTCCCCACATCGCCTGCCTGTTCCTCAAGAGGCGAATGGTGTTCACCCCGTTACTTGTTGTGGGAACGGTCATCTCGGTGGCCCTCTTCTGGATGATCCCGGTGTACGCCGATGCCGCGCCACTGCTGCTGGTCCTCGGCGTCACCACCGGCGGGGCGATCAGCACGTGGAAGCAGTCGGTCTTCAACATGATCCTGAGCTCCGGCGCCCTGGCGATCGGCATTGCGACCGGAGCAGTTCAACAGGGATGGCTCATCGCCGCGATGCTGTGTTTCGGTGTCGCAGTGGGACATCTGATGCAGGCGCAGCTGGCGTTGCTGTTGCGCGAACGTCAGGCCCGAGCGGCGCGGCTACGGCTCGATCGCGTCACCCTGGCAGGCGAGGTACACGATGTGATCGCCCACTCGCTCAGCATCGTCCTGCTCAATGTCACCGGCGCCCGGCGCGCGTTGCAGGAGGACAACGACACCGCCGAGGCCGTTGCCGCCCTGGTCGACGCCGAACAACAGGGCCGCACGGCGATGGCCGACATCCGTCAGACCATCGAATTGCTCCGTGCCGATGCCGAACCCGACTCCCCGACACCGGGTCTGAGCGATCTCCACGAACTCGTCTCGTCGTTCCGGCGCGCCGGAGCGGACATCCGGTTCGACTACGACGATCTCGGCGCGCCCGCGACCGGTGCCACCGAACTCGCCACGTTCCGCATCGTTCAGGAATCCCTGACCAACGCGTCGAAGCACGCCCCCGGCGCCACCGTCGATCTGAAGGTGGGGCCCGACGCGGCCGGGAGTCTGCACATCAGCGTGCGCAACAAGGTCACACCGGGCAGCAGGCGCCGGCCGGGTGGCTCCGGACTGAGTGGAATGCGTTCACGAATCGAACATCTGGGTGGCCGGTTCCGGGCGGCCTCGATCGAGGACGCGTGGGAGGTCGACGCGGTGTTGCCGTTCGCCACCGGTCACCCGATCGGCACCGACCTGACCACCACGGCGGTACCCGGTGACCGCTGAGGCGCCGCGAATCCGCGTACTCCTGGTCGACGATCAGGACCTGGTCCGATCCGGGCTGCGCCGAATCCTGCGCCGCAAAGACGGTTTCGACGTGGTCGGCGAATGTTCCGACGGCGACGAGGTGCTCACCGCCGTGGCAGACCACCGGCCCGATGTGGTGGTGATGGATCTGAGGATGAAGCGGGTCAGCGGGATGGCCGCCACCCGGATACTGGCGTCCACGGTCGAGCCCCCACCGGTCCTGGTGCTCACCACGTTCCGGGACGAGGAATTGCTGTCGGAGGCCCTGCGCGCCGGTGCGGCCGGGTTCGTGTTGAAGGATTCGCCGGCCGAAGAGCTGATCCGCGCGGTGCGCATCGTCGCCGATGGTGAGGCAGTCCTCGACCCGGCGATCACCGCACGGGTACTCGACACCTATCGGGCGGCGCCGGGACCGGCCGCCGCCGGCACCTCACTCGATCGCCTGACATCCCGAGAATCGGCGGTGCTGGGCCTGATCGGCCGCGGGTTGTCGAACGACGAGATCGCCGCCGAACTGGTGATCTCGGTGGTCACCGTCAAAAGCCATGTCGGCAACGTCTTCCACAAACTCGGAGTCCGCGACCGGGCCGCAGCGGTGGTGTACGCGTTCGACCACGGGGTGGTCAGTCCCCGCGCCCGCTGATCACCCCCGGGCGGCGCTACAGCGTCGCGAAGTGTTTGACCGTGTCCGCTTCGATGGTCGAGAAGGTCTTCGCGGAGATCGGGGTCGCGAACTTCGTGGTCTTGGCCATCACCCCGGCGAGCTCGATCGCGAACGACCATGTGAAACGGCAGCCGATCGCCGCGGGTTCGATCTCGGTGAGCTCACCGAACGCCCGCAGGCTCGGGACGTTGGCCTGCTCGACGTAGAAGGCGTTGCGGTAGCGCCCGGCCTCCGGGTCCTCGTCCCAGCAGAAGAACTTCTCCGACAGCTTCACGTATCCGGGGGCCAACGCGGCCGACCGCGTGGTGCCGACCCCGTAGGGCGGCGGCGAGGTGAAGGTGATCGATTTGATGACCCGGCACCAGTCGAGCGTGTTCTGTCGGGTCAGTTCGGCCCATGCGGTCGCGGGGCTGACCGGCAGGTTGACCGAGAAACGGTGGGTCACGGGGGCGGTCTCGAAGAAGTCGAGTCCGAACGGTTCGAGGGGGTACGCGGGCATGATTGCCTTTCTGGGGCGTCACTCCCGGCGAGTGTGAGAGGACCACATGGTTCGATCACTCGCGCGAGAACGGTCCGATGAGCCTGCGATCAATCCTGGCATGGCAACATAAGAGGCTACAAACCCCGGCGAGAAGTAAGACATGCGTCCGGGTGGTCTCGGATGCTTGTCCGAGGATGGAGGAGTAGCAGTGACTCTGGACGACCGCACCTCGGGAGATGTTCCGAACGTCTCATCGATCCCGTTGTCCGATCCCAACGCGCGCCCCGGTGGTGACCCGAGTGTTGGCGCGCTGGTGAAAGAAGCCACCGCACACCTGTCGACCCTGTTCCGAGCCGAAGTGGCGCTGGCCAAGGCCGAACTGGCCGGTGAGGCGAAGAAGGCCGCAATCGGCACGGGCCTGATCGTCGTGGCCCTCACCGTTGCGCTCTATGCCAGCCTGTTCTTCTTCTGGTTCCTCGGCGAACTGCTCTCGGAGTGGCTGCCGCGTTGGGCTGCATTCGGCATCGTGTTCCTGATCCTGCTCGTCGCAGCGATCATCACCGGGCTCGTCGGGTACATCGTGTTCAAACGGATGACCGGACCCAAAAAGACCATCGCATCCGTCCAGCACCTCTCGGATGTGCTGCCCGCAGGCCATGCAGGCAGCGACGCACCGGTTCGGCCCGGTGCCGACCTGCGCAAGCCCAGCCGTCCTTCCCAGGGCTGACATTTGCCTGCCCCGGATCCGTCGACCGTCCGGTTCACGGGTTGGCACCACAGTGATGTCCGCGCCAACGGTGTCCGGCTCCATGCGGTCGAGGCACAGGCCCCGCGGAACGATCGTCCGCTGGTCCTCCTCATGCACGGTTTCGGCGAGTTCTGGTGGAGTTGGCGCCACCAGCTCACCGCACTCGACGACGCCGGCTACCGGGCCGTCGCCGTCGACCTGCGCGGCTACGGGGACAGCGACAAACCTCCCCGCGGCTACGACGGTTGGACCCTGGCCGGTGACACCGACGGCCTGATCCGGGCGCTGGGGCATACCGACGCCACCCTGGTGGGCCATGCCGACGGCGGTCTGGTCTGCTGGGCGACCGCGACCCTGCATCCCCGGTCCGTCCGTTCGATGGCGGTACTCGCCTCCCCGCACCCCCAAGCACTCAAGACCGCCACGCTGCGCGAATCGACCCAGCGCAAAGCGTTCCTGCGCGGATTCCTCAAGTCCCAGATCCCCCGGACGGCCGAGCGCGCACTGACCGAAGACGACGGCGCGATGGCCGAGATGCTCCTGCGCAGGCACTCCGGTCCGAGCTGGATCGACACCGAGGACTTCACCGACACCGCCCGCCGGAACCGATCCGCGATCCAGATCCCGGGCGTGGCCCATTGCAGCCTGGAATATCAGCGATGGGCCTTCCGATCCCAATTCCGTCCGGACGGAAGCCGCTTCCTGGAGCTCATGGACAAGCAACTGCACATCCCGGTACTGGCGATCCGCGGTGCCGTCGACGACTACATCCAGCGATCGACCCTCACCGCGAGCGCGCACTGGTCGTCGAAGCTGGAACTGACCGAGGTCGCGGACGCGGGTCACTACTCACATCAGGAACAGCCAGACGACGTCAACCGCCGACTGGTCGAGTTCCTGCAGTGCTGACCCGCCGCTGACCGATCACCCGGCCGTACCGGCCCTTTAGGACGAGTGGACGCACGACTGGGTGTCGACCGGAGCGCTCAGGCGTTCGGATTCGGCCAGACCCGGTTGGACCTGGGCCGCAGTGAGCACAAAACCCGTCTCCGTGGACGGGTCCTCCGCGGCACCGAACACCACGCCGAGCACCTCCCCGTCCGAATTGATCAACGGCCCGCCGGAATTGCCCTGCCGGATCGAGCCACGCACGGTGTAGACCTCGCGGGTGACCGCCGTATCGGGATAGATGCCCGGCCCCCGCAATTGGATGACCTCGCGGATCCGCTCGGCGCTGGCGTTGAACGGACCGCCTTCGGGGAAACCGAGCGCGATCGCATCGGTACCCGTTTTCGCGAGCTCGTCCGCGAACCGCATCGCCGGGGCCTGCAGGCCGGGGACGTCGAGGACCGCGACATCGGTCAACGGATCGAAATAGACGACGGTCGCGTCGAAGGTGTCGTCGGAGGCCGCGACCTGCAGCAGGTTGGTGCCGGCCACCACATGCGCGTTGGTCATCACCCGTTCGGGCGAGACCACGAAGCCACTCCCCTCCAGTGCCTGGCGACAGCTCTGCGCGATGCCTTCGATCTTGACGACACTGCCGCGGACCTGTTCGACGATCGGCTGCTCGAGGAGCGTCTGGTCGGGAGGATCGACGCTGGTGATCGGGGTCCGGCCGAACGGTCCGATGGCTTCCTTGAGCCCCGAGTTGTCGAACATGTCCCAGAAGTCGCGCGGGGCCCGTTGAAGCCACGTCGGCGCGATCTCGTTGATCTCCTCGATCACCTTCGAATCCCGGACCGCCGCAGCGATCTGCGGTTGCGCCGACGTGCTGATCGGCGTCGCCAGGATCCAGGCGGCCAACAGGACCGCCACCGCCTGCAGGAGCGAGCCGATCACCGAATCGACCCGCCGCAATGACAGGGTCCGGATACCGCTGCGGGCCGCGCGGCCCAGCACCATCCCCGAGATCTCGCCGATGATCACCAACGCGACCAACAGCAGAACACCCGCGATCAGCCGCCACCGCTGGTCTTCGATGTTGCGGATCAGGTGCGGCGCCAGCAGCACGCCGGCCGCGGCACCGAGGAGGACCCCGATGAACGCCAGCGCCGACGACATCGCGCCCTGCCGGTATCCCGACGCGGCGGCGAGCAATGCCACACCGATGACGATCACGTCGACCCAGGCGGATCCGCTCATCACTGACCCACCTTGGCGAGCTCCTCGTCGAGGTCATGGATATCCGACTTGTCCCATCCGATCTCCCAGCCGGCGGCTTCGATGACCGCGGCCAGCAGTCCACCGGTGAAGCCCCACACCAACATGCCCTCGACGCGGAACGCCGGAGCCTGGTAGACGCGGGTACCGGCGATCATCCGTTCGACCTGGATCCGGTTGCGCGGATCGATCAGGTCGCGCAGCGGAACCCGGACCACCCGGGAGGTCTCGCCGACGTCGACGACACCGACGTCGGAGAGCTCGGTCCAGTGGGCCAGGACCGGCGACACCTCGAAGCCCGAGGGCGGCACCGGGAACATGTCGAGGACCGCCAATGGGGTGACCCCGGACGGGTCGAGACCGGTCTCCTCCTCCGCCTCACGCATCGCGGTGCCGAGCGGGAAGTCGTCGCCGGGATCGCGAGCGCCACCGGGGAAGGCGATCTGTCCGCCGTGGTTACGCAGCGTGCTGGCGCGCTGGGTCAGGAGCACCGTCGCATCGGCGGGGACACCACCGTGATGGGTCGGGTCGCCGTCCCAGTCGCCGCCGATCAGGATCAGCACCGCAGCGGGGCGGGTGACGGGCATCTGTGAGCGGAGGCGTCGGGCGGTCATACCGCCGCGGTCCTCGACCGATTGCGTGACGCCGGCGAGATTTGCGGTGAGCCCACGCATCCACGGGGGTACCGACGCCGTCGGCACCAGGATCTCGGTCACGCGGCGACACCCAGATGTTTGTCGACGGCCGCCGACACCTCTTCGACGGTGTCGAAGACCGTCGGCAGGACGGCGGCCACCGTACCGTCGGCCCGCACCAGGACGGTGGCCGGATAGACCCGGGGAATGCCGAGGGCGGCGGCGATCTTCGCGTCCGGATCGACGACGGTCGGCAGGTTCACCCCGATCTCGGCCAACAGGTTCAGGGACAGGAAGACATTCTCCGACCCTTCTTTGCCCTGCACGGTCAGCACCCGGATCTTGTCACCCGCCTGCTCGGCGTAGTCGGCGATCACCGGGAGTTCGGCCCGGCACGGGCCACACCAGTGCGCCCAGACGTTCACCAGCATCGGCGTGCCTGCCGTCGCGGCTCCGAGGTCGACCGTCGAGCCGTCCGCCAGACAGGGCACCAGGACGCCCTTGAGCGCGGAGTTCTCCGGGGCCGGCCCGGACCCGGCCGGGCACGGCTGCAACCCGGCCTTCTCCCGGGCCTTGACCATGTCGTCGTCCGAGACGGCCGCCTGGAGTCCGGGGAGCTTCCCGGTCCCGTCCGTCGATGCCGCGGACGGCGCAGGTGCCGGCTCAGGCGAGGACCGCGGCCAGATGGCGACGATGAGCGCAACCACGACAATCAGGACAGCCAGTGTCCAGCGAGCCGACGTCGAGAACACAAAACGCGACCGCTCAGCGGACCGGGCCTGGCCCGGATCAGGTGAATCCGACATTGACTAGAGACCTGCCAGTGCAAGTAGATGGTCGGTCTCGGGCCCCTTCACCAAGGCCGCGGCCTCGGATTTCTCCGTGGGCCCCAGACCGTAGGACGGGCAGTCGGCGGCAAGCACGCAGACACCGCAGGCGGGCTTGCGGGAATGGCACACCCGGCGGCCGTGGAAGATCACGCGGTGCGACAGGTCGGTCCAGTTCTTGTGCTCGATGAGCTCACCGACGGCGTGCTCGATCTTCACCGGGTCGGTTTCCGCGGTCCACTTCCAGCGCTGAACCAGCCGTCCGAAGTGCGTGTCCACTGTGATTCCGGGTACACCGAAGGCGTTGCCCAGAACGACGTTGGCGGTCTTGCGCCCGAACCCGGGCAGCGACACCAGGTCCTTCAGATTCGACGGGACCTCACCGTCGAAACGTTCCACGAGTGCCTGGCCGAGTCCGATGATCGAGTTGGCCTTGTTCCGGTAGAAACCGGTCGACCTGATCATCTCTTCGAGTTCGGTCCGATCGGCGCCCGCGTAGTCCTCGGCGGTGCGGTAACGCTTGAACAGGGCCGGCGTCGTCTGGTTGACCCGCACGTCAGTGCACTGCGCCGACAGGATGGTGGCCACCGACAGTTCCAACGGATTGGTGAAGTCCAGCTCGCAGTAGACGTGCGGAAATGCGATCTGCAGGGTGCGATCCATCCGCCGCGCGCGGCGCACCAGACCCGTGTGGGTCTCGGTTCCGCGCTGCGCCGCAGTCTTGGCGCGCTTGACCCCTGCCTTCGAACTCACCAACTCAGAGTACGGGGCGCCGCGCGGAGTGCGCTCCAGATGGGGGTCGAGCTTCGCGACCAACGATCGGTTCGGGCTCCGCCGGATGCCTCTTTCGTGACCGTTCCCATGGCGATTGTTTCACTTCTGAGACCTGGGTTGTGTTTACTACTCCCCATGCACGGACTCGCAGTACTTCTCTTCCCGGCCGCCCTCATGCTCTTCGCCCTGTCGATGGAGCGCCTCGAGAGCCGGCTCGAGCGGCTGACCGTCCGCGGCGAACACGTCGAGGAGTTCCTGGAGTCGGCGAAACCCGAGCAGCTCGACACGCTGGCCACACACGGTTTTCCCGCCGCACTCGACGAGTTCCGCGATCGCCGGATGCCGTCGAACTCCGAATCGGACGATTCGATCCGTGTCAGTTAGCGATTGCGGACCTCTCACGACAGGCCCATCGGTTTAGTGGGGGTAACGGCCAGCTTTTCTTCCGGTTACCCGTAGACTGCATAACGGGTGACGAACACAACAGCATGATTTGTGTGAACATCCTCAGGTTTGAACGTGGTCTGGCTGGACCCTTAGAAAGGGGCGTAAGTGGAGGAAGTACTGGCGCGGGCGGGCATATTTCAAGGTGTCGAGCCCACCGCCGTCGCAGCACTGGCCAAACAGCTCCAGCCTGTTGATTTTCCCCGTGGACATGTCATCTTCAACGAAGGTGAGCCCGGGGACCGGCTGTACATCATTTTGTCGGGCAAGGTGAAGGTCGGCCGCAAGTCGGTCGACGGCCGTGAAAATCTGCTGACGATCATGGGACCGTCGGACATGTTCGGCGAGCTGTCCATCTTTGATCCGGGTCCGCGTACGTCGTCGGCCACCACCGTGACCGAGGTCCGTGCGGTCTCGATGGATCGTGAGGCGCTGCGGTCGTGGATCGCCGACCGGCCCGAGATCGCAGAGCAGCTGCTCCGTGTTCTGGCCCGTCGCCTGCGACGCACCAACAACAACCTCGCGGACCTCATCTTCACCGACGTCCCCGGACGCGTGGCCAAGCAGCTGTTGCAGCTGGCCCAGCGCTTCGGAACGCAGGAAGCCGGGGCTCTGCGTGTGACGCACGACCTCACCCAGGAAGAGATCGCCCAGCTGGTGGGCGCCTCCCGCGAAACCGTGAACAAGGCCCTGGCCGACTTCGCGCAGCGCGGTTGGCTACGTCTCGAGGGCAAGAGTGTGCTGATCGCCGACTCCGAGCGCCTGGCACGCCGCGCCCGCTGATTTCCATAACCCGAACCGCCGGTTCCGACGCACCCATGTGGTGGCCGGATCCGGCGGTTTTGTTTTGGCCATGACGGCCTCGTCACTTCGTAGGCCGCATCACGGGACAAGCGCTCAACGCCTGGTCTGATACCTGGTCATAAGCACCCCGCCGGCAAACGTTCGCGTCTCCACCAGGTCCAGGTTCACCCAACTGTCCAGCTCGGCGAAAAACGGCGTGCCGCCGCCCACCAGGACCGGATGGGTCACGATCGTGTACTCGTCGATCAGCCCGGCCCGCATGGCCGCCCCGGCGAGCGTGGCACCACCAACCCTCATCGGCTCGCCGTCCTGGGCCTTGAGCCGGGCGATCTCCGCGACCGCGTCGCCGGAGACCAGGCGGGAGTTCCAGTCCACCTTCTCGAGCGTCGAGGAGAACACCACCTTCGGGGTGTCCCGCCAGTTCCGCGCGAACTCGATTTGCGCCGCGGTGGCATCGGGCTGCTCGTCGCCGGTCGGCCAGTACGAACTCATTGTCTCCCACAGCTTGCGCCCATACAGCTGCACGCCGATCGGCCGTTCCTCTTGGAGCCAGAACTCGAACAGCTCGTCGCTCGGCCCGCTCCACCCGATGTCGTCGCCGGGCGCGGCGACGTAGCCATCCAGTGTCAGGTTCATCCCGTAGATCAGTTTCCGCATTGCGCAACACCTTTCGTCGGTCGGTTTCCGAGATGTAGACCGTCCCAGCGCAAAAAACTGATCGGTGCAGCTAGCTGGCTGACTTCACGCTGGTCAGTGCGTACTCGGTGAGCGTGATCAAAGCGTGGCGGACCGACTGCGCACGCCGGGCGTCGACCTCGAGAATGGGCACGGAAGCCGAGATCGCCAACGCTTCCCGAATATCGTTGATCGCGAAACGTGGTGCTTCGTCGAACTGGTTGATGGCAACCACGAACGGAAGACCACAGGCCTCGAAGTAGTCGATTGCCGCGAACGAATCGTCGAGGCGTCGGGTGTCGATGAGCACGATGGCACCGATCGCTCCGCGCACCAGGTCGTCCCACATGAACCAGAAGCGACGTTGGCCCGGTGTACCGAAGAGGTAGAGGACGAGATCGTCGGACAGCGTGATCCGGCCGAAGTCCATGGCGACGGTGGTCGTCGATTTCGTGCCCGACGTGTCGAGGTCGTCGACGCCTTCGGACTCGTCGGTGATCAGGGCCTCGGTGCGAAGGGGCACGATTTCCGAGATCGTGCCGACCAACGTGGTTTTGCCCACGCCGAATCCGCCCGCGACCACGATCTTTGTCGATGCGGCTCGGCCTCTCGTATCAGAGTGCCTGTAGTCCACGAAGTGTCCTTCCGATGAGTTCGCGGCGCTCGGCCGCAGTCGCGTCGTCGCTGAGAGTCTCCGAAAGGCGCAGGCTTCCGGTTTCGACGAGATCCCCGACCAGCACACGCGCAACGCCGAGGGGCAGATTCAGACGGGCCGATATCTCGGCCACGGACGGCCCATTACTGCATAGCGCAATGATTTTCGTACGTACGTCGCTGGCCGGCCAGAAGTTCGGGATGGTGTCCGGTGTGGTGTGTACCGGAGCTTCGAGCGGGAGGTAGATGTCGGTGTTGGTACGTCCCGCCGTGAGCGTGTACGGCCTCACCAAATTGGGCGACGGTGCACCATCCTCAGAGAAATCGTCCTGCGTCGAATCGGGTGGGGGCATGAGCGCGTCACCGTTCTCGCATTCGGGCCGACGGTTCCACCATGCTGCCGACGCGCGAGACGAGCACGGCCATCTCGTACCCGACCTGGCCGATGTCGCACGATGCGGCGGTCAGTGTCGCCAGGTGTGATCCGTCACCGACGCTCATCAGCAGGAGGTAGCCGTTCTCCATCTCGACCACCGACTGCAATACCGGGCCGCCGTCGAACAATCGCGCCGCACCTGTGGACAAGCTCGCCAGACCGGATGTCACGGCCGCCAACTGCTCGCCCCGCTCCTGCGGCAGGTCTTCGCTTGTCGCCATGAGCAGGCCGTCGGCCGAGACCAGGACGGCGTGCACGACACCGACGATGTCTCTCGCGAAGTTCGACACGAGCCAATCGAGCGACCGGTCGGGTGTTGGAGCCACGGAGTAATTCATTCGTTCTCATCCGTTCTGTGTCGATGGGAGGCGTCTTCGGAACGGCCGGCGCGGACGCCGTCGAAATGGTTCGTGAACTTTCGCCGCACGGCCTCAGGATTTCTCGCCGGTCCACTCGCCGGATCGGGGCGGGGCCGTTGGGGGGACGCCTGTGGCGAGTTGACGGTTCCTGGGATCAGGCGGGCGCCGGGCGTGCGGGCGGGCAGACCGCTCTCCGTCCGGGTGGTGACCGGAGACTCGGTTGCGCTCTCCGCCGCGGCCCATCCGGCGTCGGCAGCGGTGAACCACGAACCGCTCGGACGCTGAGCGTCTGCGGGATCGAGCAACCATTCCGAGACCATGCGGTCATAGATGGACGCCGGCGGGCCTTGTTCAGACGACACAGCCTCGCGTTCCGGCGGTGGAGGAACGGCCCGCTCCGTGGCTTCATAGGCGGAGGTGGCTTCATAGGCGGAGGTCTGGTCCTGCGGCTGTGGACGGTTGCGGCCGTTGGTTGTCGGACCGTTCACGGTGTCGTCGGCCGCCGCTCTGTCGGCACGAGCCGCGGGCCGGGCACTGAAGAACGCAGATGTATCGGAGGGCGAACCGTTCACATTCCAGTCGACAGTCGACGAGACGGAGTCGGTGGGAGGGAAGACCTGTGCCGGTGCCTTGTCGACTCCACTCGCGCCGGGCCTACGACGTGGCAACTTCGCCGCGGTGAGCTCTGTATACGCAGCCGAGCGACCGGACCTCGCTGCGGGTGCTGCCGGTGAGGCGACCGCTGTAGGTGCATGCGTGGTCGGGGCGCCCCTGCCCGCATCGGCACCTTCGTACAGACGGTTGGCCGCAGCACGAGGCGATGCTGCCGAGTCCCGCCTGGCCGACCGCCCGTTCCGACCCTGCGACGGGAAGGAGGTGACGACCAGGTTCACGGGGATGTGCACGCTGGCGGTGACTCCCGACGTACTCCCCTGCGCCTGCGTCATACGGAGTCGAACCGTCACATTGTGGCGTTGCGCAAGGCTCCCCACCACGTACAGGCCCATCCGGCGCGCCGTCTCGGGTGTGACCTCGCCTCCGACGGACAGCCGGACATTCGCTTCATCGATCTCCGTTGCGGACATCCCGAGACCACGGTCGGCGACCTCCATGAGGATGCCGCCGTCGACGGCACGCGCGGCCGCGACGGAGACGAGAGTGTCGGGAGGTGAGTACCGCAGCGCGTTGTCGATCAACTCGGCGAGGAGATGCACGATGTCGGATGCCGCCGTGGGCACCACCATCGCATCGGGCACCTCCTGCATCGACACGCGGCGATAGTCCTCGACCTCGGACACGGCGGCGCTCAGGACGGTGTCCACAGCCACCGGTTGGTCGTTCTGGTTTCTACGCGGCGCGGTGCCGGCGAGCACCATCAGGTTGGCCCCGTTCCGCCGCATCCTCGTCGCGAGGTGATCGAGGCGGAACAGGCTCTCCAGCCTGCGCGGGTCGTCCTCGTCGCGCTCGAGTTCCTCGATGAGGGAGAGTTGGTGGTCCACCAGCGATTGACTCCGCCGCGAGAGCGTCTCGAACATGTTGCCGACCTGGAGTCGCAATCGCGCCTGCTCGCCGGCGAGTGCCAGGGCTTCTTCGTGGATGTCATCGACGGCCCGGGCAAGCTGACCGATCTCCTCCTTGGTGTGCACCGGGATGGGTGCGACCTCGGGCATGTCGCCGCCGAGGCGGATTTCTTCGATCTCCGCGGGAAGGGCCCGGTGCGCGACATCGAGCGCGCCTTGCCGTAGTCGCCTGATCGGCCGGATCAGCGATCGGGCCACCAACAGGGCTACCAGAGACGCGATCAACACGGCGGCCAGGACGATCGCCGACTCGATCCACGCGGCCCTGCGTCGGTCGTCGGCCTGCGCGGTCAGTGACTGGATCGACTCCCCGAGCAGACGTTCGGTGACGGTGCTGTACATCTGCCCCGACCTCTCCGCCGAGGCAGCCGCTTCGGCCAGGTTCGCATTCGATGCGGTGGAGTAGATGGCGAGGCGGGTGTCGAGTTGAGAACGAAGCTCCTGGATCTCCGGGGAGTCATCACCGAGCAGCACGGCCAACGCCGCGAGATAAGCGCTCTCGCGACCCGCGGCCCGGTTGGCCAGGCCGAACATGGCCCTGTTCGGCTCGGACAGCAGGATCTGCTGGGTTTGTGCGGCCCGGTTACCGGAGAGCGCATCGATGATGCCGTTGCCGAGTGTCCTCAAATCCGTTTTGTCGTCGGCCAATCCGTTTGTGAGGTTGGTCACAGAGGCGAGCCAGAGTTCCGTTGCCGCCGCTGTCATGCCCTCCGCGACGGCAATTCGCTCTGCGATCGGTACCGGCCCGGACTGCAGGCGAGTTCGCAGCTCACTCGCAGCCGCCAAGGCCGCCTGGAACTCGCCGGCGACGCTGGCCTGCAGCGGCGAATCTTCCAGTCGGTCACCGACTGCGAGCCCCGACAACACTTTGCCGAGCTGATCCTCCTGCCCCGGATCACCGGTGGTGGCGAGGTCGCCCACCAGGTTGTCGATGACGAACAGCATCGAGGAAGCACTCGACTTCTCGACGTTCGCCGACAGGTCCGATGCGTCGGCCACCACGGATTGGATGCGCAACGCACCGAAAAAGATGGCCAGCGCGAGTGGGAGCGCGACGACGGCCGCGACCTTGACGCTGACCGGCCAGCCGGAGAGGGCCCACACCCGCGGCACACCTCTACGCTTCGATGACTCTGTTCCGATTTCGACCACGACTCGAATCCTGCTTCGATTCGCCCGGGTGGGCTGGAGACAGGGACAACGGATGTTCCCCCGCAAAGGACGCCTTTGCTTGATGTGGCATAAACGAAAGCTTGGGCATCTTCTGTGGGTGCAACTTATACCAACAAGGTGCGTCAAGAAAGTTTTGAGATCGCCTTGACTCACTTAGCAATGAACGGTTCGTTGGTCGAACTGGCTTCAAAGCCATCGTTTTGATCGTCACGATCAGGGAATTAGAGCGACGGCGAAACCTGTTGTCGGACAGTATTTTTCAATGCTAACGAATTCTTTTGAATATCGCCGGGAGAATCCATGTCATTGAATTTTAACGTTCCGCAAGATAGGCGAGCTGTGTTTTGACCGACATCTTGGCGGCGGGCCAGAGTTTCTTGTCGACGTCGGCGTATACCTTTTTCACCACCTTGCCGGCTTTGGCATCCTGTGCGCTGACCCCGAGTTCGGTCAGTGCCGCCCGCACCTGATCGATGCGCTGCTCGCGGTGTGCCTTGTAGTAGCGGGCCACCGGGATCAGCTCGGCATGATCCGGACCGTGTCCGGGCAGCATCGCGCAATCGTCGCCCTCCACGATCAGCCGGTTGAGTGAGTTCATGTAGTCGCGCAGCGATCCGTCCGACGGATCGAGAACCGTGGTGCCGCCGCCGAGGATGGTGTCGCCGGTCAGCATCGCGCGCCTGCCATCATGCTCGACCAGGAAGCTGACCGAGTCCCCGGTGTGGCCCGGGGTGTGGAGGACGGTGATCTTCAGGCCAGCGGCCTCGATCACCTCCCGGTCGGCCAGGGTCGGGGCGCCGCGGGTGTATTCGGCACTGCGGGCCCGGACCGGCGCCCCCGTCTGTTTGCGGAAGTCCTTGATCGCACCGGTGTGGTCGTGATGCCGGTGCGTGATCAGGCCCAACACCACGTTGCCCTGCGCAGCAACGGCTTTCACATGCTTTTTCTTGCCCTTCGGCCCCGGGTCCACCACAACACAATCCGGGTGTCCGGGAGCCCGCAGGATCCAGGTGTTCGTACCGTCCAAGGTCATCACGCCGGGATTGCGACACAGCAGCACCGTGGCGAAATCGGTGACCGGCCGAACTTCACGGTATGCGGGATGCTGCAATTCACTCATGCGACACAGGCTAACGCCCCCGGCATGACGCAGCTCACCCGCGATCGCGGTACAGCGTGACGCGGTAGGTGTAGTGCTCGGGCAGGAAGTGACTGACCGACAGCTCGCTGACCACCCCGTTGCTGTCGGTGTAGAGCCGATCGATCCGCAGGACGGGCTCTCCCGCTTCACAGTCGAGATGAACGGCGTCGAGGTCGTCGGCCCGGCCGACCGTGATGGATTGCGCAGCCTCGGCGATCGGCGCGGCGAGGTGCCGTTCCAGGAGCCCGATCACCGTGTAGGTACTGACCGCGCCCTGCGCCAGTTCGGGTGCGTCGATCACCAGCCGTGCGACATCCTCGGGTAGATGAACCGTCGTCAGCACGAACGGGATCCCCTCGTGGATCCGCCGGAACACCACTGTGTAGACGACGTCGCTGTCCAGTCGCAATCGGCTGGCGGCCTCGACATCGATCCTCCGGCGAAGCGGATCGACCACTTCCATCGTGGTGTCGTGCGACAGGTTCATCAGGTCCTCGATCGACCCCTGCTGCCGCACGTACCGTCCACCGGACTCGTTGACGAACGTGCCGCGGCCGGGGACGCGGTAGACGATGCCGTCCGCCACCAGGTCCACGAATGCCCGGCGGACGGTCTGCCTGCTGACCTCGTAGCGCTCCGACAGCTCGGATTCCGTCGGCAGGCGCACCCCGTTGTCGTAGCGGCCCGCGGCGATGTCCTGCCGCAGCTGGGTCGCCAACAGTTGGTAGGCGGGCGCGGCCTCGCTCCTTTTCCCTGGCATGATCGCCACGATGCTACGCGGGCCGGGCCTATAGGCCGCCGCGGGACACCAATTGTCCGGCAATGACATTGCGCTGGATCTCGTTGGTGCCCTCACCGACGATCATCAGCGGAGCGTCCCGGAAGTAGCGCTCGACGTCGTATTCGGTGGAGTATCCGTAACCGCCGTGGATCCGGACCGCGTTGAGGGCGATCTCCATTGCGACTTCGGAGGCGAAGAGTTTGGCCATACCGGCCTCCATGTCGCAGCGCTGTCCCGAGTCGAACTTCTCGGCCGCAAACCGGGTGAGCTGGCGGGCAGCGGTCAGCTTGGTTGCCATGTCTGCCAAGTAATTTCCGATCGACTGGTGCTTCCAGATCGGCTTGCCGAAGCTCTCCCGCTGCTGGGCGTAGGCCAACGCGTCCTCGAGGGCGGCCGCGGCAACACCCAGTGCCCGCGAGGCGACCTGGATGCGCCCGGTCTCGAGACCCTTCATCATCTGGGGGAACCCCTTGCCGGGCGTACCACCGAGGATCGCCGACTGCGGGATGCGGTAGTTGTCGAACGAGAGCTCGCAGGACTCGACGCCCTTGTATCCGAGTTTCGGCAGGTCCCGCGAGACCGTCAGTCCCGGTCCGTGTTCGACCAGAACGATGGAGATGCCGGCGTGACGCGGCGTGGCGTCCGGATCGGTTTTACAGAGCAGCGCGATCAGGCCCGATCGCCTCGCGTTGCTGATCCAGGTCTTGGATCCGTTGATGACGAGGTCTTCGCCGTCGGTCCTGGCCACGGTGCTCAACGCCTGCAGATCCGAACCGCCACCGGGTTCGGTCAGCGCCATCGTGGCCCGCATCTCGCCGGTCGCCATCAGCGGGAGGTACTTCTGCTTCTGTTCGTCGGTCCCGAAAGTGGTGATCAGTTTGGCGACGACAGTGTGGCCGCCCATGGCTCCGGCCAGGCTCATCCAGCCACGCGACAGTTCTTCGGTGACCGCCACGTAGCAGGGCATCGACACCGGTGAGCCACCGAATTCCTCATCGACGGCAAGACCGTAGATACCGATCTGCTTCATCTGATCGATCCACTTGTCGGGGTATTCGTTGGCCTTCTCGACCTCTCGCACCGAGGGCTTCACCTCACGGTCGACGAAGTCACGCACCGTCTGCACCAGCATCGATTCTTCGTCGTTCAGGTTGTAGCTCATGACATCCTCCGCGAGAGTGAAACTTTGTACGGCCATATTCGGCGCTCGTTGGTCGGTTGTCAACCACCATTGCTTGACAGCGGAAACAATGACCGACATGATTTGGCCGTACATAGAATCTGAACTGAAATCGAAGGGTCCCGATGAGACAAAGCAGAGGAGAACACCCATGTCTGATCCGGTGACCGTCGGTGGACCGTATTTCGATGAACTCGTGGTGGGACAGGTCTTCGACACCGCGCCGTCGATGACGCTGACCGAAGGTGCCGCCGCCGTGCATCAGTCGATCCTCGGTGACCGCATGCGCCTGTCCCTCGACGTCCACCTGGCAGGGTCGGTGACCGGGCAACCGAGGGCGCTGGCCCACCCCGGACTGGTCTGCGACGTGGCGATCGGACAATCGACACTGGTCACACACCACGTGAAGGCCAATCTCTTCTACCGCGGCCTTCGGTTCCACCGTTTCCCCCACATCGGCGACACGCTGTACACGCGCACCGAAGTTGTCGGGCTGCGGGCCAATTCGATCAAACCCGGACGACGGCCGACCGGACTTGCCGCGTTGCGGATGGAGACCACCGATGCCGCGGGCAACAAGATCCTGGACTTCTACCGATGCGCGATGATCCCGCTGTCCGACTCTTCGGCCGCCGACCGTCCGCAGCCGAACGACGACCTCTCGGCGATCGGCCCGGCCGACGAACCCGCCTATGAGGTCCCGGCCGGGTGGGATCTATCCGCATTGCCGCAGTCAGACCAGGTTCCGGCCCCGGGCACGGTCTACGACTCCAGCGCCGACGTGGTGTCGAATGCCCCGGAGCTGGCACGACTGACGCTCAACATCGCCGCCACGCATCATGATGCGCGGGTCGGTGGCAGCCGCCTGGTGTACGGCGGTCACACCATCGGCATCGCGCTGGCGCAGGCCAATCGGGCGCTGCCGAACCTGGTGACGGTGCTGGGATGGCAGTCCTGCGACCACGTGGGTCCGGTGCACGAGGGCGACACGATCACCAGCCGCCTGGAGGTGGAGTCGGCCGAAACGCTCGACGGCGGTGGAACAGTGCTGAAGCTGCGGTCGCTCGCCGATGTTGTTGCGGCAGATGGTTCGACGGCACCGGTCCTCGACTGGAAGTTCACCGCCCTGACCACCTAGCGCCTCGACGCCCGACAACAACAGCACGTTCGACACCCCCTCCGTCGACCGTGCCGAAATCACCGTCGACCGTGCCGAAAATGCCTATCGCGAAGGTGATCTGCGCTCTTGGATGGGGGCGATCACCTCGCGCCCGAAGATCTTGATGGTCTCCGGATCTGCGAGATCGTGGAGGCGGACGATGCAGAGTTCCACTCCCCGATCGATCTCGGCCTCGAACATGTCGACCAGCTCGGCAGGTGTGCCGACCATGGCTGCACCCCAGCCGGATTGGGGCAGACGGCGGGCTGTCCGCTCGATCACCTTGGCGCGCAGCGACTCGTCGGTGACCACACCCACGGCGTACTGCACCGACAGGCGCGCACCGCCGCTCAACGGCCGCAGGTCGTCGAGCTGATCACGCGCGCCGCCGACACAGTTCCACCAGTCCGCGTACTCGGCGACCAACGGCATCGTCAATTGTCTACCCGCCCCGCCGATGTGGATGGGGATCGTTCCTTGAGCCGGCGTCGGCCTGCCATGGGCACCGGAGAGCTGAAAGTGCTTGCCGTCGAAGTCGAACGGATCCCCGGAGAACATCAGCCGGAGGATCTCGATGGTTTCCCCCAACTGCTGCGCGCGTTGCTTCCGGGACCCGTGGTCGATGCCGAACATCTCGAACTCGGCTTCGATCGATCCCCACCCCAGGCCCAGATCGAGCCTGCCCCCGGAGATCCGGTCGACGGTGGCCGCCATCTTCGCCAGAACCGCCGGATGCCGAAGCGGGTTGCACACCACCAGATGTCCGAGCCGGATATCCGAGGTGGATACTGCGATCGCCGCGAGTAGTGTCCAGCTCTCCAGCGCGTCGAGTGTGGGGGCGCCCGGCGCGAAGAGGTGGTCCATCACCCAGAACGAATCGAATCCGGCCTGCTCGGCTCCCCGCGCCGCGTCGATGACGGCGTCGGCTTCCATCCCCAATTGGGGGACGAAGATCCCGAACTGCGGCAGCTGTGTCATCGCGTCATTCCTCATCGCTCCATCAACCGTCCGCCGATCAGCGTGGCGGCCACCAATTCTGCGCTCAGCTCTTGCAGGACCACCTCGGGCGGTTCGGAGAGCAGACACAGGTCCGCCACCGATCCGGGCGTCAGATCGCGCGGCGTCCCCGGGTCTCCCGGCTCGCCCAGGAACAGCTCAACCGCGGAGATGGCCGGAACGCGTTCGGAGATGGCCAGTTCCGATCCGCTCGGCGTCGTTCGGTCGCGTGCCGCACGCATCGCCGCCCAGGGATCGAGATCCCCGAAGGGGGCGTCCGTGCTGCCCGCCACCGGTATCCCGGCACATTGCAGACTCCGCAACCGCCAGAGTTCATCGTGTTCGATGGCGGGCACGTCCTGCAGATACTCGTCGCCGCGTTCGGCAACGAAGCCGGGCTGAGTAACCACGGTGAGGCCGAGCTCCATGAGGTCATCGATCATCGACTCCGGCACCACCGCAGCGTGTTCGATCCGGTCGCCGGCACGCACCCCGGCAGCGCGCAGCGCGGTGGTGGCCACCACCAACTGCACCACCGTGACGCAGTGCAGTGCCACCGCTGCGCTGTGATGCACCGCCGCAATCCATTCGGTGAGGGCGTCGAGGTCCAGGGTGGTGTCGTCGAGGATACGCTTGACCGGGCCGAAGGACAGATGGGGATGCGAGCGACCGGAATCGGCCGACATCACCAGGACCCGCTGCCGGATCTGCCCGCTGCCGACGGCGTCGTCGAGTGAATCCAGGTCGGCGGCAGTCAAATTCGGGGTTGCTTCGGTGACGGCGGTGACGCCGTACCCACTCAGGCGACGACTCAGCGGGTCGAAGTCGGTTGGACTGCCGATGGTTGCCGCGGCCACCTGGGCGTCCTGTCGAAAGAGTTGTCCGGTGGGATGACTCGCCTGCCCGAGGACGGCCAGGCCTGCCGAGTTCACCAACCACATCGCACCACTGCGATGCTGGATCCGCAAGGGCACGTGCGGGATCAACGCATCCAGAGCGTATCGATCGAGGTCGCCGGCCACGCTGTGGTGGTAGCCGACCGCGCGAATCCAACCGTCGGGTTGCGGTGTCCCGGTGACCAGCGCGGCCCGCAACTCCTCCGGCGTGCGGACCTGTGGTGGTCCGACCCTGATCGACGTGGCCGCCGCCGCGGTGGCCCGCAGATGGATGTGATGGTCACAGAGGCCGGGGATGAGGGCACCGCCCCGCGCATCCAGAACCGCTTCGTCAGGCGCGGCATCCAGTTCGGTGCCGACCTCACCGATACGGTCGCCGATCGTTCGAAGTGCGACGGGCTCTCCGGTGAGTCGTCGCGCATTGATGATCAACATGCCATCCGGCTCTCGACCAGACGTGCCACCCATAGTGCGTCGACCTGCCGACCGGTGGCCTGCGGGATCGCGGGCACCCGCGCGAGGACCGCGGCGTGATCACCGCGGCTCGGGATCGTCGGCACTGCAGCATACTTGGCCGCCACCCCAGACATGACCACGTCGATGATCTCGCCCCCACCCCGACCGAGCGATTCGATCACCGCGCCCGCGGCCTCGAGGCCGGTCAACGGATCGGCAATGGCATCTCCGCAGAAGACCGGGCCCCGGTTCCCCTGTCCGACAAGGCCGCCCGCGACTGCCGCGTCGTCGCCGAACGCGACCCGATTCCGCACGTCAGCGGCCGTGCCGTATCCGGTGATCCGAACCCAGACCCGTCCCGGGCGGGATGCCCGCGTCGCGGCATCGAGCCCGGCGGACTCCAACGCCCGCGGTCGCGACGCCTCGATCACCACGTCGGCGACGTCCAGCAGATGCGCCAGTTCGCTGTTCTGACCGGTGATCTCGGCCGGGAAGAGAAGTTTTCCACCGTTCATCCACCGGAAGAAGTCGGGGTTCCCGGCTCGGGCGCCGTCCGGCCGGCCCGGACTCTCCACCTTGATCACGGTGGCTCCCATACTCCCGAGGAGTTGTCCGCAGAGCGGCCCGGCCCACATCGCGGACAGGTCGACCACCAACAGATCGCGGTCGATCACCCGCTCCCGCGACCGGTCCCAGCCCCGGGTGATCACAGACGGTGGCGCGGTCGCCGAACCCAGCACGGCCGCCGGGATCCCGAGCATCTGTGCGCGTTCGACGAGTTCGCTCGCCATCCAGACCCGGGCCGCGCCCTCGAGCGTCGACCACACATCCTCGATGGGTTCGTCGGTACTGAGCAACGCTCCCAGCGAGTCCACGTCGTTGCTGCGGGCCAGGGAGAACGCCGTCCAGTTGTCACTACAGCGGATCAACCGCGTGGCACCACCGACCGAGATCCGTCCCTGCCGCCGGGTCCCCATCAGCGCCGACCGACCGGCCAGGAGGTCATCGACCGAGACATCGAACGGCGCGGCGACCTCATCGGCCACTGCCAGGATGCCGGCCCGGCTGAAATCGGCTGGGCCATCCGGATCACCGGTCAGATGAGCCATCCCGCCACTGGCCCAGCGGCTCGCCGGATCGGTCACCGGATGCTCCTTTTCGGTCCTGGCATTTCGCACCAGCCTATTACCCGGCTCACACCCATCGACACCGGCAAGGTTTCGGGTTGCCGGCGTGATCGCGCAGACGAATCCGCGCGCCCACATGATTCGGAGAGTGGACGCGCGGACCGGTGAAGGTTGGAGCGGTGGTGCAGACGGATCGATTCCGCTGGGGGTCAGACCTCGACGATGAGTTCGACCTCGACCGGTGCACCGAGTGGCAGTTCGGCCACACCGACCGCCGATCGCGCGTGGGCACCGGCTTCACCGAAGATCTCACCGAGCAGGTGCGAGGCGCCGTTGATGACGGCCGGCTGTCCGGTGAATCCCGGGGCCGATGCCACGAACCCGACAACCTTGACGATCCGCTTGATCGAGTCGATCCCCACGAGCGCGTCGATCGCGGCCAGCGCGTTCAGTGCGCAGATCCGAGCGGCCTCGGCGGCAGCGTCGGGCCGGACCACACCTTCGGCTCCCTCGGATACCTTGCCGTGCGCGGTGAGCTCTCCACCGAGCATCGGCAGCTGGCCCGAGGTGTAGACGAGGTTGCCGGTCTGGACGGCCGGCACGTACGCGGCGAGCGGTGCCACCACTTTGGGGAGCACGATGTTCAGTTCGGTCA
Source organism: Williamsia sp. z34 (assembly GCF_059553395.1). Lineage (NCBI taxonomy): Bacteria > Bacillati > Actinomycetota > Actinomycetes > Mycobacteriales > Nocardiaceae > Williamsia > Williamsia sp. z34. Next base: position 34,779 of record NZ_JCANWW010000015.1, read on the forward strand.
ATCGCTCCGACCAGGTCATGTGCAGATCAGCCTTTCGCGCGCTTGAGGTAGGCGACGTGCTGTTCGCCGGTGGGGCCGGGCAGGACGCTGACCAGCTCCCAACCGTCGGCACCCCACTGGTCGAGGATCTGTTTGGTGGCGTGGGTCAGAAGCGGAACGGTCACGTATTCCCAGGCAGTTGGCTCACTCATGTGCCCAGCCTAACGGCTGCATATGCGCATGCCAGGGGCAGCCGCGGCGAGCCACCGGAACTGCCGTCGCGCGAGCCGACAAAACTTGGGCCCGAAGTTCGCTGCGCCATGTTGGTCACCGCCTCGGATGGATAAGGTGAGCCGGTGACGTCAGAACAGCCCCAGGGTTATCACTGGCCGGAAGCCGCCAGGAAAGCACGGCTTCATTTCGTGTCGGGTAAGGGTGGGACCGGCAAGACGACCGTCGCGGCTGCGCTCGCGTTGGCTCTTGCGGCCGAGGGCAAGAAGGTGCTGCTCGTGGAATGCGAGGGGCGGCAGGGCATCGCGCAGATCTTCGACGTTCCACCGCTGGCACCGACCGAGAGCAAGGTGGCGACCGCGGAGGGCGGCGGCCAGGTCTCGGCGCTGGCCATCGACATAGAACACGCCTTGCTCGAATACCTCGACATGTTCTACAGCCTCGGATTCGCCGGCCGCGCCATGCGCCGGATTGGGGCGATCGATTTTGTCACCACCGTCGCGCCGGGGCTTCGCGATGTTCTGGTGACCGGAAAGATCAAGGAGTGTGTGGTCCGGACCGATAAGAAGGGCAACCGGATCTACGATGCCGTGGTGGTGGATTCACCACCGACCGGCCGGATCGGCAACTTCCTCGATGTCACCAAGGCGATGGCCGATCTGACCAAGACCGGCCCGCTGCGTAATCAGAGCGAGGGCGTCGTGAAGCTGCTGCACTCGAGCGAGACGGTGGTGCACCTGGTGACGCTGCTCGAGGCGATGCCGATCCAGGAGACCATCGAGGCGGTGGGCGAACTCGAGGGCAAAGATCTCACCATCGGGTCACTGATCATCAACAAGGTGTCACCGCAGCATCTACCTGCAGATTCGGTCAGCGACATCGCCGATGGCGTGATCGACACAGACCGGTTGCGGTCGCAGCTCGACGCCGCAGGCCTGACCATCACCGAAGCCGACTTCGCGGGCCTGCTGACCGAGACCATCGAACACGCCAGCCGGGTGCAGGCACAGCTCGAGGCCGGTGCGGAACTGCAGACGTTGCACAAGGACAAGCTGCAACTCCCGAACTTTGACGAAGGTGTGGACCTCGGCGGCCTTTATGACCTGTCCGAGATCCTTCAGAAAGCGGGTGCCTGATGCCCATCGATCTCAAAATGGGTGCGATCCTCACCGACCCGGGCACCAAGGTTGTGATCTGTTGTGGCGCAGGCGGAGTCGGCAAGACGACCACAGCCGCCGCGATGGCGGTCTGGGCTGCCGAGCGGGGTCGCAAAGTTGTTGTCCTGACCATCGATCCGGCCAAACGACTCGCCCAGTCACTGGGCATGGACGAGCTGACCAACAGTCCCCAGCCGGTGAAGATCGATGGCGAGGGAACCCTCGACGCGATGATGCTCGACATGCGCCGGACCTTCGACGAGATGGTCACCCAGTACTCGCCGCCCGACCGGGCCGAGGCGATCATGAACAACTCCTTCTACCAGACCGTCGCCAGCTCGTTCTCCGGGACGCAGGAGTACATGGCGATGGAGAAGCTGGGCCAGCTTCTGGCGCAGGATGATTGGGATCTGGTGGTGGTCGACACCCCGCCGTCGCGCAACGCCCTGGACTTCCTCGACGCACCACAGCGCCTCGGCTCGTTCCTCGAAGGCCGCCTGATGAAGGTGCTGGTCGGCGGTGGACGTGGCGTGGGCCGCGTGGTGACCGGCGCGGTGGGCCTGGCGATGAAGGGCGTCTCGACGATCATCGGCGGCGAAACGCTGCGCGACGTCTCGGTGTTCGTACAGTCACTCGACACCATGTTCGGCAGTTTCCGGGAACGTGCCGACCGGACATACACCTTGCTCAAGCAACCGGGGACCCAGTTTGCCGTCGTGGCCACGGCCGAGCCGGATGCCTTGCGCGAAGCCGCATTTTTCGTTGACCGGTTGTCCGAGGAAAAGATGCCGCTGGCCGGGCTGATCCTCAATCGGACCCATCCGAATCTGACCGGTATCACCGGATCGACCGCCGAGGCCGCGGCGGCGCAGATCGAAGATCCGCTGACCAAGGCGATTCTGACCATTCACGCCGAGCGTGCCACCACTGGTAAACGTGAACTCCATCTGCTGCACAGTTTCACGACCTCCCATCCCACGGTTCCGATCGTGGGAGTTCCGGCCCTGCCGTTCGAGGTCGCGGATATGACGGCGTTGCGTGCCGTGGCCGAAGAGATCACCAACAGAGGCTGAAAACAAAGGAAGGAGGCGGTCTCCCCGGCCGCCTCCTTTGTTGTCGGTGTTACCGCTTATCCGACGCCGACGATTTGACGTCTGCGCTGGGTTTCGAAGAATGTGCTCCACGAGGTGACCTCGGGATGCTGCCGCAGAAGTGCTCGACGCTGACGCTCCGTCATCCCGCCCCACACGCCGAACTCCACGTGGTTGTCGAGCGCGTCCGCGCCACATTCGAGTTGTACCGGGCAATGCCGACAGATGGTTGCCGCCTTGCGCTGTGCAGCGCCTCGGACAAACAGCTGGTCAGGATCAACCTCACGGCACCGTGCCCTGGCAACCCAGGCCAGTCTGGCTTCGTTCTCTACGGTCGCAGCTGCCGCTTTCGCCATGTGCATCCCCTGTCTAAAGCATATGAAGTACGCCCGGACTTGCATTTACGACTGAATGTTATGTGAGTCACATTCAAGTAGAACTAATCTATGGATCACAGTCATGGACAGTCAAGACCTGGGTTGAAAAAAGTGGCACTGACGTCCAAACAGATGAGGTATCGGGTCGATCTCAAGACCCTTCGAACGCCTTCGCAGTGATGGGTGACACGTATCGTGGCGAACGTGCCGAAGTCGAAATCGCTAACCCTGCTCGTTGGATCGTGTGTCCTGGCGGGGGTTCTGCTCGCCGGACTCCTGTTCCCGATCGCCGGCGGCCTCGGTCTGGTGTCGAACCGGGCCGCAGACACCATGCAAAGCGTGTCGTCGGAGCTCATCGAAGGGCAGGTCCCCGAGGTCACGACCATGACCGATGTCAACGGCAAGCCGATCGCATACCTCTATGACCAGCGACGTACCCAGGTCGGCTACAACGACATCTCCCCGGAGATGATCCGGGCGATCATCTCCGTCGAGGACCGCCGATTCCTCGACCACGACGGCGTCGACTGGAAGGGGACCATCCGGGCGTTCCTCAAGAACCAGTCGTCCGGTGAGGTCCAGCAGGGCGCATCGACCATCGACCAGCAGTATGTGAAGAACTACCAGCTGCTGGTGCTCGCCCAGAACGACGCGGAGCGCCGGGCCGCCACCGAGACGACCCCGGCCCGCAAGCTCAAAGAGGTCCGGATGGCGTTGACCCTCGAGAACACACTCACCGAACAGATCAAGAGCGACCGGAATCTCAGTGAGGCGCAGGCCAAGCAAGAAGCGAAGAAGGAGATCGTCACCCGCTATCTGAACGTGGTGCCGTTCGGCAACGGGGCCTATGGCATCGAGGCCGCCGCCCAGACCTACTTCGCCAAACCGGCCAGGGATCTGAACGTGCCCGAATCGGCGATGCTGGCCGGCATGGTCCAGTCGAGCTCGGCCCTGGACCCGTACACGAATCCCGAGGGCGTACTCGAACGCCGCAGGGTCGTCCTCGACACGATGGTCACCAACTTCCCGAACCGCGCCGCCGAATACCAGGCCGCGATGAGCGCCCCGCTGGGCGTCGCCCCCTCCCCGATCACGCTGCCGAACGGCTGCATCTCGGCCGCGGACGCCGGATTCTTCTGCGACTACGCACTGCAGTTCCTCGCCGCGAACGGGATGAACCGCGAGGCGATCACCCGCGGCGGCTACACGATCCGCACCACGCTCGACCCGGTCGTCCAACGATCGACCGATGCCGGCGTGCAAAAGATCACCGATCCCGATCTCGAGGGTGTGGCGACGGTGATGAGCGTGATCAAGCCCGGCGCCGAATCGCACGACATCATGTCGATGGCCTCGAGCCGCGTCTACGGACTCGATCAGAATGCCAACCAGACCGTGCAGCCGCAGCCGTTCTCCATGGTCGGCGACGGTGCCGGATCGGTCTTCAAGATCTTCACCGTGGCCGCAGCCATGGAGAACGGGCTCGGCGCCGGGTCGACGCTCTCGGTCCCGTCGTTCTTTCAGGCTCAGGGGATGGGCAGCAGCGACGGCGTCAACGGTTGTCCCGCGGCCAGTTACTGCGTCAGGAATGTCGGCCGATATCCGGGGCAGATGTCGGTGACCAATGCGCTCGCACAGTCGCCCAACACCGCATTCGTGAAGCTGCTGCAGGACGTCGGTGTGGCACCGGCCGTCGACATCGCGGTGCGGCTGGGCATGCGGTCCTATGCCAGTCCGGGAAGTTCGGGGAACGGTGAGCAGTCGCTCGCGGACTACTTCAAGCAGAGCAACCTCGGGTCGTTCACCCTGGGACCGACCGCGGTCAACGCATTGGAGCTGTCGAATGTGGGGGCAACCCTGGCCTCACACGGGATCTGGTGCCCACCCAATCCGATCGCCTCGATCACCCAGCCCAAACGGGACCGCTACGGCAACGAGGTGGTCGATGCCAACGGCGCCCCCGCGGTCCAGGAAGTCGCGTTCGAGCGACCCAAGTGTGAGAAAGTCGTCGAACCCGGACTCGCAGACACCCTGGCCAACGCCCTCAGCGCCGACGATCGCGGCGCCGGAACGGCTGCGGGTGCCGCCAGTTCCACCGGCTGGAGCCTGCCGCTATCCAGCAAGACCGGGACCACTGAAGCCCACCGCTCGTCGGCGTTCGTCGGTTTCACCAACAACCTTGCCGCGGCGACCTACACCTACAACGACTCCCCGACGCCGTCCGAACTGTGCTCGAATCCGCTTCGGCAATGCGGCGACGGAACCCTGTTCGGCGGCAACGAACCGGCGCGGACCTGGTTCACCGCGATCCTGCCGATCGCCAACAACTTCGGGCCCACCACCCTGCCGCCCAACGATCCCCGCTATGTCGCCGGAGTCGGTGGCACGTCGGTCCCGAATGTGGCCGGAATGGGGGCAGGTGCGGCCGTCAAGCGCCTGGAGGACGCCGGATTCCGGGTCAGCCAGGTCCAGTCCGACAACGCTCAGACCGCGGGCACCGTCGTGTGGATGAGCCCGGAGGGCACCTCGATCAGGGGCAGCACCATCACTATCTATGTCAGCACCGGGCGCACGCAGGCACCCCAGCCGCCGCCGACGACACGTGCCCCGGTCCTGCCGACGACGATCACCGTGCCGGGGATCGGTCCGATCGAGATACCGACACCCCCGTAGCCACCCCCCGCAACCAAAAATTCGCGCCACTTGCGTGCGTTCGCGCCGGTTGCAACCAGCGCGAACGCACGTATGTGGCGCGAACTCGGGGTTGTGCCGTTACTGAAGTCGCGCCCGAACCGCAGCCGACAGCCGTTTACCGTCGGCCCGGCCGGCTGCGAGTGCGGTGGCCTGGCCCATGATCCGGCCCATCTGCTTCATCGTCGGCTCGGCCCCGGTCTGTTCGGCGACGGCCGCATAAGCCTGGTTCACCACGGCCTCGAGTTCGGCGTCGTCGAGCTGACTGGGCAGATAGCGGGCGATGATCTCGGCTTCGGCGCGCTCTTTGGCGGCGAGTTCTTCACGGTCGTTCTCGGCGAAGATCGACGCCGCCTCGGCCCGCTTCTTGCTCTCGCGGGCAAGCACTTTGAGGACGTCATCGTCGGTCAACTCACGTGCCGTCTTGCCGGAGACCTCTTCGGCACCGATCGCGGCGAGGACCATTCGCAGCGTCCCGGTGACGAGGGGTTCTTTGGCTTTCATGGCGGTGGTCAGATCAGCGCGGATCTGTTCCTTGAGGGTTGACATGTGATCAAAGCTACGCCGACGGGGCACCCCGCTCCCAACCCATTTACCGACTGATTTCGCTGCGAGCGCAGGGCGAGCAACCTGCGGGTTCGGTACCGGCGCGTATTCTGGGACCATGATTCACGGACTACAAGGCGCTCCTCGGCGCGGGAATCAACTCTCACGCCCGACGCTGCCGCAGATCGCGCTCGGTGCGGTCGCCGCCGGCGCCACCGGCCTGGCCTACGCAACCCTGGTGGAGCGCAATGCCTTTGCGCTGCGTCATCAGACACTGCCGGTGCTCGAGCCCGGCGCCAGCCCACTACGGGTGTTGCACATCAGCGATCTGCACATGATGCCCGGCCAGCGCCTCAAGCAGGCGTGGGTGCAGGAACTCGCGGGCCTCAAGCCCGATCTGGTGATCAACACCGGCGACAACCTGGCTCACCCCCAGGCGGTACCCGCGGTCGTGCAGGCCCTTGGTGAACTGCTGTCGGTGCCCGGGTTGTTCGTCTTCGGCTCCAACGACTATTTCGGTCCGACCGCCAAGAACCCGCTCAAGTACTTCAAGAAGGACCACAAGCGGTCCCACGGTGAGCCTCTGCCCTGGCAGGACCTGCGCGCGGCCTTCACCGAGCGCGGTTGGCTCGACGCCACCCATTCGGTCCGCGAGCTCGAGGTCGCCGGGGTCCGGGTGGCCGCTGCGGGCGTCGACGATCCACATATCGGCCGCGACCGCTACGAGACCATCGAGGGACGCCCCAACCCGCTGGCCCATCTGCGACTGGGTCTGACCCACTCCCCGGAGCCGCGGGTGCTCGACCGGTTCGCCGCCGACGGCTACGACCTCGTCATGGCCGGGCACACCCACGGTGGACAGCTCTGCCTGCCGCTGTACGGCGCGCTGGTGACGAACTGCCACCTCGACCGCTCGCGGGTAAAGGGACCGTCCATGTGGGGCTCGTCGATGCGTCTGCACGTCAGTGCCGGACTGGGCACCTCCCCGTACGCACCGGCGCGCTTTTGCTGCCGCCCGGAGGCGTCGCTGTTGACGCTCACACCGGTCTCCGACAGCGACTCCGATTTTGATCAGGAAGGCTCGCTGCCACCGATCAGTGCCGAGGCCAATTGACGCTCCTGACCAGGCGATTTAATGCCACGGTCGGACTGCGGTAAGCTATCGCAGGTTGATTGTCACGGGGTGTGGCGCAGCTTGGTAGCGTGCTTCGTTCGGGACGAAGAGGTCGTGGGTTCGAATCCCGCCACCCCGACAGAGAGACCGATTTCGATCGGTCTTGCAAGATGTGTTGGTTGAGACACAAGCAGTGAAACCCCGGTTCGCGCCAAATGCGGACCGGGGTTTCCTCGTTTCAAGTGGGCGTCACCGCGTAGGTGTCTTACGCGGTAGGAACATCGCTGCCACGACTGCGGCAACGGCTGCCACCAACGCTGCCGCCGATGCCCAGATGTACCCGGACGCCGACGGCGCAACCAGGTCTGTCCCTGCGATCTCGGTTGCGCTGCTCGCCAGGATCATCCCGATCACGGCAGCAGATGCTGCCAGCCCGACGATTCGCATCAACGCATTGAGTCCGTTCGCCTCACCGGTCTGTTCGACGGGTGTCGCATCCATGATGAGCGTCGGCAAGGTGGCATAAGAAATCCCAGTGGACGTTCCGATCACACAGGTGATCGCCACCAAGTAGACAATCGGGAACTCCCATCCCACAACGAGTGCGATCGCCATCGCGGACAACGCAATGCTCGCCAACACACCCGCAACAGTCAAAGTGCGTCGAGCCCCCAGCGACGCCACCATGCGAGCACCGACGTTCGATGACACGAATGCCGCCACTCCGGCAGGGGCCATCAACAACCCCGCCGTCAGCATCGAGACTCCGAGCCCATGCGGGGTCGACGACGGCGCCATCAACATTTGGATGGGTATCAGTTGCATCCCGTAGAACGCGAACGAGTTCATGACGCCGACGATGTTTCCGAGCATCACTGCACGAAGCGTGGCGATTTTCAGATCAAGCAACGGGTTGAGCTTGCGTCGTTCATACGCCAACCAGCCGGCGAAGGTGAGGCCAGATAATCCGAACAGAGACAATGTGACGGGGCTCGTCCACCCCCAGTCAAACCCTTTGCTCAGCGGCAGCAGCAACGTGACAAGAATGGCACTGAGCCCTAGCGCGCCGGTCAGATCAAACCGACCACCGGTCCGAATCGCACCGGGCTTGACGAGTGCGTAGATGCCGGCAAAACAAGCCGCAGACCCCACCACGGCAACCCAGAACAACATTCGCCAGCCATACGTCTGCCCAACGAAGCCGGCAAACGGTAGACCGAGTGCGCCGCCCACGGCCAGCGACGAACTCATCATCCCGACCGCGGTACCCAATTTCTCTGCCGGCACGAACTCTCGCATCACACTGATCCCGACCGCAACGAAAGCAACGCCGAGACCTTGCAGAGCACGGCCCACAAGAAAAACCGGAAGGCCCGGCGCCACTGCACATACCAGCGATCCCACCCCTACCGCACCTATGCAGCACAGCAAGAGGCGACGTCTCCCGAACATGTCTCCGAGTCGCCCGGCCAGCGGCGTGGCCACCGCTCCCACAGCCATGGTGACGGTCACGGCCCACGAGGCATTTCCAGCGGAGGTATCGAGCATCTTCGGCAGCGACGGAATCAGTGGCACGATGAGCGTTTGGGTCAGAGACATCGCTATCCCCGCCGCGCACAGCACGACCACTCCGAGCATCGTTTTGGTCGCAACCTCGTCGTGTCCCGACTGGGGCCTGTTCGCCTTGCCGCCGACATGCTCGGGTAGCCCCGCTGCAGGTTCGATTGCGTTACTCAATGGTGCTCGGCCCTCCATACTCACCGCCGATAGAGATAGCGCCTCAGTGAATCGCGGCATCACGTACCGTATGTTCCGCGACCGAAACCCGGAAGCAGCGCTCCCGATCCGCGGGATCCGCAAGGGCTTCTACTGGTTTCATGATCCGTAAGCACGGTGCGAGCAGGCTCATCTCATCGCCGGTGACAGTCAGATCCTCGCGGCTCCGTTATCGACCGTCAGTTGCGATGCAGTGATGGTCCGAGAGTCATTGCATGCAAGGAACAGCACGGCATTGGCTATGTCGTCAGGTGACGACATCGGCGGGTCGAACAAGAGCTGCCCCATGGCGGCTGCGCAGGACGGGTTGTCCGCGAACACCTTTTCGCCCTCGGCTCCCAATGCTCCCATCGCGGTCGAGACGCCCCACGGATGCACCGAATTGACGCGAATGTTGTATGGCGCAAGCTCTATCGCCGCACTCTTGACCAATCCGACGACGCCGTGCTTGGCCGCGCTGTAGTGCGACTGTCCCGGAAGAGCTTTGATTCCGGCACTGGAACTTGTCGCGATGATCGAGCCTCCGTTCCCGGCCGCGATCATGTCCGGGATCGCCGCCCGCAAAGTGTTGAAGACCCCGGTGAGGTTGATGTCGATCATGTCCTGCCACCGTTCGGGCGTCATCTCCCACAGTCGGCCCCACGATACGACCCCGGCATTCGCAACAACGATATCCAGCCGCCCGAGTTCTTCGACGCCGCGGCGGACCAGCCCCTCGAGGCCCGCGAGGTCTCGAACGTCGACCCGTGCGTGAACCACCCTTCTACCCTTCTTCTCGACGAGTGCAATGGTCTCCTCGAAGTCTTCTGAGGTCGCTGCGGGATAATCGATCTCAGTCGGAGGCCCACAGACATCGGTGATGATCACGTCTGCACCCTCCTCGGCAAGCAGCAACGCCTCTGCTCTTCCCTGACCACGCGCTGCACCCGTGATGAATGTAACCTTTCCTGACACTCGCGCGTTGCTCAATGTGTTCTCGTCTCTATTCCAGGACTTTGCAGACATTCACAGCAGCATCCGCAAAGGCTTCCAACGATCAAATTTTGCTGATGGTCGCGATCGGCGCAGCTTCGGTAAGGACAATGACCGGTTCATGCTCTCGCGGGACGGAGATCTGTTTGATGTTGCGGGGCAGGAGTATTGCCGAGACGGCGCCGAGCACACCGGCCAGCCCGACCAACAGCCATGCGTACTTGATCGCGTCGTTGTTGTAGATCACTGCACCTTCGACCTCCAGTGCGACATGCGAGTTCATGATGGCGAACGCGACAACCGGGAGAATTGCGGCAAACATGCTCTGGAAAACGGCGACCATACTCGCGGTGGATGCCTGCAATTGCGCCGGCACCGAAGCGATCTGGAGATTGGGAATCGATGCGTAGCCGGTGCCTGTCGCGACACCGATTATGAGACCGATCATGAACACCGAGAGTTTGGTGTCGTGGAAGAAGGCCATCAGAACACCACCGACCACGAACAAGGTCATACCCGCGATCATCGTCTGACGCGGCTTCACATTGCGGCCGACGAGGTATCCGACGAGCACACCAGCCACCACGCCGCCGGCACCGACCGGAGCCTGGTAAAGGGCGAAACCTTCAGCGTCAGCACCAAATCCGTATCCGAGATCCATTCCCGGGATGGCCGGCGTCATGACCATCGTAGGCAAAATGACAGCGACGAGCGCGGAGATGGCGTAGCAGAAACCTGCGGCAATCGCTGTGAAGATGACCGGCCGTTGACCGAACAGGCGCAAGTCGACCAACGGTTCGGTGATGATGCGCGCAGAGATGGCCCATGCGACGAGAAGCGCGAGGCCACCGAAGAGATATGCCAGGGTCGATCCATTGCTCCAGCCCCAGGTATCACCAAAGCTGATCGCCACCAGTACACCGCCGACGCCACCGCCGAGTAGCAACGCGCCGATTGGATCGATACGAGACCGCAGACGCACCGGCGATTCCGGAGTGGTGACGATGATAAGCGCGGCTGAGATGATCAGGATGCCGCCGATGAACCAGTAGACGCTGCGGAAGCCGAAGGTGTCGATCAACCAGCCTGAGAAGAACGGGAGCGGAACGGTGATCAGGCCCATGCCACTGGTCGCTATCGCGACAGCGAGCGGAACGATCCTCGACGGGAACACATCTCGGATGAGCGAGTAGCTCAAGAACAGCGTGGCGATGAAGAATCCCGACAAAACACGACCGACGAGCATGATCGGGAAGTTGGGTGCCACCGCCGAGATCACCGATCCGACGACTGTGAAGCCGATGCAGAAGAGCAACAGCTTTCGTTTGCCGTGCGTGTCTGCGAGCTTACCGATCACGGGACTCACGACGGCCCCCACGAGCAGGACCGACGCCAGCATCCAGGCCCCCTGCGTGGTCCCGAACTCCACCCCGATCAGCGGAATCGTGGTCGAAACCATGATGTAGCTCATCGACAGGACTTCGAGTACCAAGACCAACGAGATCAGGGAGAGCACCAGTCGTAATGACCAGCCTTGTTCGTCCAGATCAGGCGCCGACGCAGCCGTTGAATCGACACTCATGTGGTTTCCTTTCGGGCTCCCTCTACCGAGGGGCGGAACAGAGGTGACTCACAACACACCGCATCGCCGCCGCGCCGCCACACACGCTCCCACCAGACGGGAGCATTCTGGGTTGAATGCCGACAAGTTTGACTGTGCGCGAAACAGGCTGACCCACAGTGGAATCGGACATTACGTTCGGAAGGTCCGCCGTCACGATTTTCAGCTTCGGTGCCCACTGAGCGAGAAATAGGACAACCAAACCCGTCTCCACAGGGTGGACTCGCCGTACCCGTGCTTGAAACGCAGCGGGTGATGCAGCGCACCAGAGGAATTGAAACCCAGAGGAGAAATAGTGTCATTGCAGGGACGAGTTACCCTCATCACCGGAGCCGGCCAGAACACCGGCTCGGCCATCGCACGGGGTTTCGCCGAGGCCGGCGCTTCGGTGATTGTCAACGACCTGTTCGACGAGCGCGCCCGCGCCGGCGCTGCCGCATTGACCGAGATGGGGGCCACAGCAGTCGCGGCGCCGTTCGATATCACCGACTATCAGGCGACCCTCGACGGCATCCGTTCCGCCGAAGCGGAACTGGGTCCGGTCGACATCCTCGTGAACAACGCGGGCATCCCTACCAACGGGTCGCGGCAACCGTTCATCGACTCGACGCCCGGCACCTGGCCTCCCTACATCGACGTGAATCTCTATGGGTCGTTGAACACGACGCATTGCGTGCTTCGTGGGATGGTGGACCGCCGGTGGGGACGGGTCATCCAGATCTCCTCCGGATCAGGCTCTATTGCGAACAAGGGCCTCGGCGCCACCACGTACGGCGCAGGCAAAGCGGGGATCGAAGGCGCCTTGCGCCACATCGCCACCGAAGTGGGTGAAGCGAATGTCACGGTGAATACACTTGCCCTCGGCTTGATGGAGAACTTGCAGGATGCACTCGACGCCGGAATCGCGCCTCTCCCAGAGATTTTTGCATTGAACCTTGTCCCCAGGCTGGGGCGCGGCAGCGAGGTGGGGGCAGCGGCGGTCTGGCTGGCCTCCGATGGCGCCGAGTACATCACGGGCCAGACGATCCATGTCAATGGCGGCGCGTATTCGGGCCGGTGATGCCCCGGCATTTCAGATACTCGGTCCTGCAGGAGGATCCGCGATTCAACCAGGGATAGGGCCCATGCGAACGGCGCCGGGTGATATACCCGGCGCCACTCGGTATTGAGGCTGAGCTGCCGCCAGAAGGATCAGTTCGCTACGGCACCTTCTTTGTCGGACGACGTGATCACTCCACTCTCACCAACCATGTCGAGCACGGCCAGATAACTGAACAGCATCGATGTGGCTATGGGATTGCCTCCCGCCGGATACGCCTCGCCGCTGGGAGCCGCCATCGTGTTGCCGCTTGCGTAGAGCCCCTTGATCGGCGCGCCGGACCTGTCGAGCGCCCGGCCCGCGATGTCGGTCCGGATTCCACCCTTCGTGCCCAGATCCGAAAGGCCTAGCGCCGCAGCATGAAACGGACCCTTCTCGATCGGAACAAGCGGTGAGTGACCCCCGAAGAAAGCTCGGTCGTAGGCTTCGTCACCTCGACCGTGATCGGTATCGACCCCCGCGGCGGCGAACCCGTTGTAGCGGGATACCGTGGCGACGAGCGCCTCCGGTGGCACGCCGATCTTCTTCGCCAGTTCTTCCAACGTGTCGGCCGAATGCCACAGACCTGCCTCGACAAACTTCTCCGGCTCGACCATCGAGACGCTCGTCGACTTGATCGGCGGAACCGCGCCCTCACGGTCGTCGTACACAATCCAGTACGGCAACGTCAGTGTCCCGGTGTCCAGGGCGCGCAGCGCAGTGCGTCCGATCCGGTCGTAGGGTCCGGATTCGTTGACGAACCGCTCGCCGTTCTTGTCGACGAAAATACCTCCGGTCACCCACAGCGAAAAGGTGGAACGGCCATCTGGGTGGGTCACACCGGGAGACCACCAGGCCTGATCCAACAGGTCCACGTCTGCACCCGCCGCGATTGCCGCACGCAGACCCAGCCCCGTGTTCGTGGGGACACCCATCGTGTCCTGTGCCGAACCGGGTACGCCGAACTCGGTGCGGGCATCGTCACTGGCCTCGAAGCCTCCGGTGCCGAGCACAACACCCCTACGCGCTCGGATCGCGCGTCGCTCCCCATCGCACTCGATGATCGCCCCGGTGACTGCCCCGTCTTCGACTACCAGTTCGACCAGAGACGAGTTCAGGTGCAGGGTCGCGTTCGCGTGAGCCGAGATCGCCATCAACAGTCGTGCGATCAGTGTTTGGCCACCGATCAGCGTATCGGGCAGCGGAGCTCCGAGACGATCGGTGTCGAGTGGCGGTCGAAGTGAATCACGCACCAGGGCAGCTTGTTCGGACGTCAACGGCGCAGCCGTCATGTGTCGCATACCATCCACCCGCGCCTTGGGTGCCTTACCGTAATAGTCGGGCCACGGCAGCAAGGCGAACTCGATGTTGTTGTCGCTCTCCAGATATTCGACGAGCCCGGCGCCTCCCCGGACAAAGGTCTCCTGCAGCTCGGCAGGCGTTCGGTCGCCGACCACCGCGCGATAGTAGGTCAGAGCATCCTCGATCGTGTCGTCGACGCCCTCCCGCTGGAGGACCGGATTGCACGGAAACCACATCCCTCCACCCGAATACGCAGTGGTTCCACCGAACTTGTCACTCGCTTCGAAGACCGCGACATCAAGGCCTTCTCGCGCGGCGGCGTAGGCGCCGGCCAGGACGCCCCCTGATCCCGCAACCACCACGTCGACTTCATCGTTCCAGTTCACCGGTTGATCCTCCGCTCTTCGCGACTCGCGTCCCCAGACGGTGGCCGGGGCCTGTCCGGTCCGAAGCCTAGGGATTGGCACCGGCGGCAGAGGCCACGTTCCCGGCCAATGGGAGACATAGATTCTCAGAGACACAGGCTCGTTGTAACGTCCGTCACAGTGGATGAACTGCATCCATTCCAGCCGGCAAGGCGCGCAGGCTCTTTGATGACACGGAGGTCGAAATGCCAGCTCCTCAATCAGACATTCGCACAATCGAGTCCACGGCTCCACCTACTCGTTTCGCCCGCGGTTGGCACTGCCTCGGACTGCTCGATGAGTTTCGCGACGGCAAGCCCCACTCTGTTGAGGCGTTCGGCACCAAACTTGTTGTCTTCACCGGCGAAGGCGGCAAGGTCAGCGTCTTGAACGGCCATTGCCCCCACATGGGTGGTGACCTTTCCCAGGGGACTGTGAAAGGCGATTCGGTGGCATGCCCGTTCCACGACTGGCGGTGGGGCGCAAACGGACGATGCACCGATATCCCCTACGCCAGGCGAGTACCACCGCTGGCCCGCACCAAGTCATGGAAGACCCTCGAACGGAACGGCCAGCTGTATATCTGGCACGATCCCCAGGGAAACCCGCCGCCGCCGGAGGTCATGATTCCGGAGATCGCCGGGTACGACTCGGGCGAGTGGACCCCGTTCACCTGGAACCGCTTGACGATCGAGGGATCTCACTGCCGGGAGATCGTCGACAACGTCGTCGACATGGCGCACTTCTTTTACGTGCACTACTCATTTCCCGTGTACTTCAAGAATGTCTTCGAAGGACATGTCGCAACGCAGGTCATGCACACCAGACCTCGCGGCGACGTGGACCTGGGCACCACCTACACCGATGACAATGACTCGATCGGCCGTTCGGACGCATCGTATTACGGGCCGTCGTACATGATCGACTACCTGTGGAATCAATCGCCCGTCGGTGAACTCCAGACCGCTCTGATCAACTGCCACTATCCGGTTTCTCCCACCAGTTTCGTGCTGCAGTGGGGTGCGGCGGTGAAGAAGCCCGCCGGCCTCAGCGATGAAGACGCCCTGGAAATTGCGCAAACCTTCACCAAGGGAGTCGAATTGGGCTTCGTCCAGGATGTCGAGATCTGGAAGAACAAGACCAAGATCGACAACCCACTGCTGAGCGAGGAAGACGGGCCGGTCTACCAGTTACGTCGCTGGTACGAACAATTCTATGTCGATGCAGAAGATGTGACGCCCGATATGACCAACAGATTCGAGTTCGAGATCGACACCGAACGCGCGGTTGAGTTCTGGCGCAACGAAGTCGACGAGAACATCGCGGCCGGACGATTCATCACCTCCGACCCGCGGATCACCGCTTTCCAGCAGGACGAGGCCAAGCGCGCCGCACTACCGACCACCTGAGCGCTGCCGCACCGGAAAGCCGTCACGCATGAGCAGCATCCGCTCCGGCCGGGTCGCCACCGAGGTGCCGATCCCGGCCGGAATGGATGCTCACTCAGACCCCAGTGGGTCACACGATGTGCGTCTTGTCGCGCCCGGCCGCGCGATCGGATGCAGCCGCGTGGCGGCCCGCAATGTAGCCGAACACAAAGCCCTGACCAATCGTTGCACCGGCACCGGGATACGTACTGCCGAAGACATTCGCAGCAGTATTACCGATCGCGTACAGGTTCTCGATGACTCGACCGTCTTCGCCGATGACCCGAGCGTTCTCATCGGCCACAACTCCGCCGCAGGTTCCCAGGTCACTGAGGATCAACTTGACCGCGTACAACGAATCCCCTTGTAGTGGACGCAAGTTCGGGTTCGGTTTGATTGTCGGGTCGCCGTAGTACCGATCATAGGCACTGTTACCCCGACCGAACTCGGCGTCGACACCTCCGGCCGCCATCTCGTTGAACTTCTTGTAGGTGCCCTGGAAGGTGTCAACGGGAACACCGATGAGCTTGGCGAGTTCTCCGGCATCGGAGGCTCGATGGGCAATTCCCGCGTCGTACCATTCCTGCGGGATCGGCTGCCGGGGGAACACCGCGCCGGCAAGGATGTAGCTGTTCCGGTATTCCTGGTCAAACACCAGCCACATCTCCTCGGCCGGACGACCATCTCTCTCCCGTTCGAGCAGTTTCTGGCCGAAGGTCATGTAGTCGATGGCCTCATTGACGAACCGGCGTCCATCCTGGTCAACGATGAACGAGCCGGGCAACGACCGCTCGGCCAACATGACCTGCGGCGCCCGTCCGGGCAGCGGGGCAAAGGCCGGAAACCACCACGCCTCTTGCATGGAAGCCAGCCCAGCCCCCAGAGCTTCAGCGATCATGATCGCGTCACCGGTGTTGCCTTCACTGCCGAGACTGGCCTGATCCGCCAGATGTTCCGACTGGTACTTCCGGCGCCATTCCATGTTGTGATCGAAACCGCCGGCAGCGAGTACGACGCCACGGCGGGTTGTCACCTGGACCTCACGGCCATCTTGGCGCAATACCGCGCCAGTGATCTTGCCGTGGTCGTCTTCGATGAGCCGGACCAGGCTCGTCTGTGTCCAGACCGGGATCCCGGCGGCAAGAACACCGGCATACAACCCGGCGGCCAGGGCCTGACCACCGGCAAGGTACTCGCGGCCGATAGCCATCCCGCCGAGCCCCTGCAGAACCCGCCTCAAGATTTTCGGAAGCGCTCGGACCGGCTTGCGGGCCATCAGGTTCATCCACTTGTAGTCGGCGCCGGTGACCGGCATCGGAACGGGCGCCTCCATCACCCCTGGCCGCAGTCGCCCGCGCTCGGCCCCGAGCACCGACGCGTCCAGCGGACGACATTCGCAAGTACGTCCCTCGGCCCGGCCGCCGGGTTCTTCCGGGTGATAGTCCGAGTAACCCTTCGCCCACATGAATTTCATCGGGGTCAGCCGCTGCAACATCTCCACCGTCGCCGCCCCGTTGTCCACAAAGGCGTCACCTCGCTCGGCCGGCGCCGAGTCCCCGACGACCGCTCGGATGTATTCGCGAGCGGCAGGCACAGGGTCGCTGCGTCTGCCACCGAAACCGGTCAGGAGCGAACTTCCCGGGATCCAGAAGGCGCCGCCCGAGCGAGCTGTGGATCCTCCTACGTATGAGGTCTTTTCGGCGATCAGGACGGATAGGCCCTGCTCTTTGGCGGCCAGCGCAGCGACCATACCGGTTCCCGCGCCGACCACCAGTAGATCAACGGTCCGATCGACCGCCGGCTCAACCGGGACATCTCTTTTTGGCATGAAAACTCCCTCAATTCGACGATTGTCCGTAACCTACGTCACAGGGACAATCAATTCGGGCGTCTGTCCATTGAGCGGGAGTACATCCCGCCGGGCTTCTCGGATCCGTTGACCGGCCACACCGTCAGTAGTGCTCAACCGCTGCGCTTTTGGTGGATCATCTCTTCCATCATCGTCCAGATCTTGCGGCGTGCCGGCTCGGTCTGGGGCAACGACGGAAACGTCAGGAATCCGTGAAAGAGCCCCTCGAACCGATGGTGGGTCACCGCCACTTCGTCCGCTGCGAGTCGTTCGGCGTAGGCGTCGCCCGACGAGCAGGGCGGATCGAGTTCTGCGGTCACGACGACAGCGGCGGGCAACCCCTTGAGCGAGTCGGCCCGGCTCGGTACCAGTCGGACATCGTCGGTCCCCTGTGGTGCGTACTGCTGCCAGTACCACTTCATCGACGAGGTGGTGTTGTAGTAGCCGACGCCGAAACGGCGGTAGGACTCGGTGTCGAAGTCATCGTCGATCACGGGGTAGATCAGAACCTGACCCAATACCGCCGGGCCACCGCGGTCCCGCGCCGCAATCGCCACGGTCGCTGCCAGATTGCCACCCGCACTGTCGCCCGCCAGGATCAGCTCAGATGAGTTGCCGCCGTATTCGGACGCGTTCTCGGCTGCCCACTCCACAGCGGTGTACACGTCGTCGAATGCCGCCGGCCCGGGATGCTCGGGCGCCAATCGATAGTCGACCGAGACCACGACCACTCCGACGCCGTCAGCCATGGATCGGCAGAGTTCGTCATGACTGTCGAGATCGCAGAACACGAAGCCACCACCGTGGGCGAACACCACCACCGGCAGGTCGCCTTCGGGGGTATGGGGGCGGTACACCCGCAGCGGCAGACCTCCACCGCGCCCCTCGACCACGATGTCGGACACCGCACGCATGTCGGGTGACCGGGTCAGCGGTGCACGTCGAGAACGAATGATCTCGCGCAACTCGGCCGGTTCCATCGTCGTGACGTCGGGGAACGAGGCGTTGAGGGCCTCGAGCATGGTGGCAACGGCCGGGTCCAGTGACATGGTCATCGAGCACCTCCCGCCAAGGCCCCACCGTCGACACCGATTCCAGGCGACGGTTGCGCGTCGCCGGAGTCAAAGGCGAATCCCTTGTACCCCGAGGCCGCGACCTCGTCGAGGATGGCTCCATAAACGCCGAATCCACCGATGAAGGGCATGAAAACCCTGGGCTTGCCGGGGATGTTGGCCCCGAGATACCACGAGTTCGCCTGCATGAAGAGCGTCTTGGATGCCCGCTCGTTGCATTCCTCGACCCAGGAGTCGACCGCTTCGGTTGTTGCCTCGATGGTCGAATGCCCGTGCCGATCGAGGTGGTCGAGGCAGCCTGCGATCCAGTCGATGTGCTGCTCAGAGGCGAGGACCATATTGGACAAGACGCTCGGGCTGCCCGGCCCGGTCACGATGAACATATTGGGGAAACCGTCCACCCCGAGCCCGAGGTAGGTCCGCGGACCATTGGCCCACTGTTCGGTCAGAGATCTACCGCCGCGACCCCGGATGTCGATCCGGTCGAGCGCGCCGGTCATCGCATCGAATCCGGTTGCGTAGACGATGATGTCGAGGTCATAGTGCGCATCCGCGGTCTGCAGCCCCTTCTCGGTGACCTGCTCGATGGGAGCCTTGCGCAGATCGACAAGCGTCACGTTCTCCCGATTGAACGTCTCATAGAACCCGGTGTCGGTGACAATGCGCTTGGTTCCGATCGGATGGTCCTTCGGCGTCAGGGCGTCGGCGATCGCCTCATCCCGGACCAGTTCCCGGATCTTCTCCTCGGCGTAGACACGTGCGGTGTCGTTGGCCGCGAGATCACTGAGCTGATCGGGAAATGCCTTGGAGAACAACACACCTCCCCGGTCCCACCACTCGTCGTATACGCGTCGACGCTCGGCCTCGTCGACCTCCAATGCACCTTTGGGGTGCGGCGTGAAAGGCGACCCACCGCCACTGGCCCGAGCCTGACGGCGGCGCTCGGCGTAATTTTCCTTGATATCCCGCTTCAGTTCCTCGCTCAGCGGCCGGTTGCCCGCCGGAATCGTGTAGTTCGCACTGCGCTGGAAGACGTAGAGATGATCGGCCTCACGAGCGATCTCCGGGATCGATTGGATGCCCGACGAACCGGTTCCGATGACGCCAACCCGCTTACCACGGAAGTCCACACCCTCGTGAGGCCAGGCGCCGGTATGATACGACTCTCCGCCAAAGTCATCTCGGCCCTTGATGTTTGGCAAGTTTGTCGCAGACAACGGTCCGGTGGCGAAAATACAGAACCGCGCCAGAAGGGTGCGCCCGGTGTCGGTGGTGACATGCCACCGCTGCTCGCGCTCCCGGAATTCGGCACCGACGACACGGGTCTCGAACGAGAAGCTCGGTCGCAGGTCGAAAGACTCGGCTACATGCTCGAGGTACGCGAGAATCTCGGGCTGGGTGGCGAATCGTTCGCTCCAATCCCACCGCTGCTGCAGGTCATCGTCGAACGAGTATGAGTAATCAACGCTTTCGATGTCGCAGCGTGCGCCGGGGTAGCGATTGTGGTACCACGTACCGCCAAAACCCGAGGCCGACTCGAAACCATGTACTGCAGCGCCCTTTTGGCGCAGGGCATGCACGGCGTACATTCCCGCGATACCGCCCCCGACGACGACGGCATCGAGTTCTTCGACGTTGTTGTTCATTGCAGAATCTTCCTTCGTTTGGGCCGGTTCATGTGACAGGTGTCGCCCGTAGGAGCGACGGTAAGCGAGTGATCGGCCGAGCAAAATGCACACTCCCGCCCAGCGGTCGACTCCCCGCCGCCCATGACCCACCACCGCCATCTGATCAGAATCGCGACGCACGGGCACGTGACCCGCTTCACAAACTGGCACTCCTATGGCACTATTCCTAATAGAAATAGCAACGTCGCAGGCTGAGCGCCGCGAATGATTAGGAGGCCTAATGACCATGCAAGCCGAGCTCGACCGGTCGACACCCACTGCGTTCCTGGATCGGGTCTCCCTCATCCTCGACAGCTTCGATGGCCCCGGACGCCTGACACTTGCCCAGATCGTCCGCCGGACCGGCCTGCCCCGATCGTCTGCACATCGCATGCTCGATCATCTGGTGCAGTTGCGCTGGCTCCAGCGTGAAGCACGGCATTACACCCTCGGGCTGCGCTTGGTCGAACTCGGTTCACTCGCAGTCCACAACGACGAATTGCACACGGCCGCACTCCCCCACCTGATGCACCTGCACCGGACCACCGGATTTGTGGTCCACCTCGCGGTACTCGACGGTTCGGATATCGTCTATCGACAGAAGCTCGGCGGAAAGTATGGCTCCCTGGTGCCCACGCGAGTGGGAGCCCGCCGCCCCGCGACCCGTACCGCCATCGGAAAGGCATTGCTGGCCTATAACGGCCAGGTCGGTTCGGAATACGACAGCATCCGTGACCAGGGCATCGCGTTCGAACGCGGGGAGTCCGTCACCGGCGTCGGTTGCATCGCCGTACCCGTCGGCCCGCTCGGTTCAACGATCGCTGCTGTGTCGTTGTGCGGGCCGGTCGGACAGATGTCGTTCGACCACCGCCTCGGCGGGCAGGTGCGGATGGCAGCGGCGGCAATCTGGCGGAGCCTGGACAAGCAGGTGGCACCGGTACTCCAGCGAAGTCACTCGCCGCGTCCGATGGCATCACTCAGCGAATCCGTGCGCACGTCGGCGTAATTCCTGGCTCAACCGCACGGCTCGCGCGCCGATCACAACTCCGATCACGCTCCGCCACACCGCAACTCATCGCCTATTGCTCGTTGCCGCTCCGGCCCAACGCAGAACCACCACGACGTCAGTGAGGTGGCCGGAAACAGTTCGGGCGCCGAGCGGCCTTTCCATTTATCGGGAGGTCGCACCGCCCCTACGCTCGTCGGGATCCTCGGCATCACGCCACCGTCCCGGGTGCCGCGGAATGAGGACGCCGTTCGAGCTCATCTCGGATTCCGCCCGGAACCATTCGGCGGCCTCGTCGATGTCACCGAGCAATTGCTCGGCGAGTGCGATCTCCGCCCGGAAATGACGATCAGCCCATCGCAGGCTCATCCTCGAGAATGCCCATGCCGGCTCGTCGTCGGAATGCTCTGCGCGCCGCTGCGCATCGCGGGCATTCGCCTCCAGATTAGCGATGTGCTCCCGCACGATCGCCTTCAGACGCTCGGGTTCGAGCAGATGACCCATCCACATCCGAAGCATCACCCCGTGCTTGAGAACAGGGGTGTCCACCGGCGCCTCGTGCGCCCAGTGCCGCAATGCCGTCGTACCCGACTCGGTGATCGCGTAGACCCTGCGACCACGAGCACCGACCTCCGTGATGTTGCGCGACCGAACCAGATCAAGGTTCTCGAGCTTCTTCAGTTCAGCGTAGACCTGGCTCACCGAAGGACTCCAGTAGAAGAAGCCGATACTCCAGTCGGCCCACCTCTTGAGGTCGTTGCCGGTCAGTTCCTCACCGAACGACAACATGCCCAGCACCGCCCAGCTTGTCGCGGGAAGGTCGGGGTGGCTTGGATGATCCGGGAACGGCATCTTATGAGCTTAACAACGGGGCCCCATTCGAATGCGACAAAGGAGACCTGCATTTACATCTCCCGTCTACCGGGATGAGCTGAATCACTATGCCGCTCAGCAATGTTAGCCTGAATTCATGACCGGCCAGACCATCTATGTGGTGGACCATGTGGTGCTGCGGCCCGGCTGCGCGAAAGCGTTTGTCGAGGCCTACACCCACGAATACGCACCTACGGCCCGCGAGCGGGGCATGGCATTCGATCGAATGCTCATCAGCCCCCCGCTGTGGTTCGACGACGAGAGCAACACCGTGATCGCAACGTGGACCGTTGACGGCCAGGCACATTGGTGGCAGGCCGCCGTCAAAGGACGCCATGATCCGGGTCCGGCGAAGTGGTGGGAGAAGATGGACCCGATGATCCTGCAGCGCACCCGATCGATGGCGGCATCGGTCGATGACATAGATGGATTGTGCAATGTATAAGGTCACCAGCCTGCTCCATCTGGCAGAGGGCAGCAATGAATCGATCCGCGCCGCGGTCACGCGTTCACTACGCGATTCGGTCACCGACATCGGTGCTCGGCACACGTTGATCGAGCCGACTCTGCCCGGGGTGCGCAACGGCGGCGACGTCCTGATCCACCTCCACTTCGACGACGTCGAACACTGGAACTCTGTTCGCCCGGCCTTCGTCGAGGCCACCTCCATCCCTGCCGTCCAGCACATCGATCAGGCCGAGTACGTGCCCGGCACGTCTGGCCGTGGCGTGAACCGTTCCGCAACGGTCTACCGCGCGCTGCTTCTGAGCGTGGCACCGTCAGCCGACGAGGAAGCGGTGAAGCGGTTCGAGTCTGCACTGTTGCGCATGCCTCAGTTCATCGACTCGATGTCGTCATGGCAACTCAGCGAGGTCCTCGTCGCCCGCGGGGCCAGCCCGTGGACACACGTGTGGGAGCAAGAATTCACCGATCTGTCCGCACTGTCCGGCCAATATCTGGCCCACCCTGTCCACTGGGGCTACGTGGACCAGTGGTTTGACCCAGAATCTCCCGAGTGCATTGTGAAAGCCCGTGTTTGTCATAGCTTTTGCGCTCTCGACGAAACATTCGTCTCCGAGGAAATGACCGGACTGACCGCCTGAGAGAATCAGGCCATCCTCCGATGATACTCAGCGGTGCAATCTATTACGTGCCGTCGACGACGAGTGACTCCATTACACAACGATCTCGCATCACAACTTGCGCTCTCGCGGACGCCACCTCTTTTACGAAGCGCGGCCCATCCACCACCAACGCGCTCCGTGGCCATGGCCCGCTGAGTGGAAACCAGTCTTGTTACCGAACCTAACCAATGGCTGACTGCTCGGTAGGAGTGCGGCATCTCGGCAGCAGCTGATACCGACGCCGAGCGCAGAACCCCCATCCCACAACGAGGAGCATCCATTGAAGAAGAAAGCTGGACTCACCACAGCTTTGAGCATCGGGGCCTCGCTGGCCTTGCTGCTGTCGGCTTGTTCAGGCGACCAGTCGAATTCACCCGCTGAGCCCGCCGGCGAACCGGTGCGTGGTGGCACGCTCACCTACGCATTCAACACAGAAGCACAATCGGTTGATCCGGTCACCTGCGGTGTGGGTATCGGTCTCGGACCATGTCAGGCAATCTACGGCGCACTCATGAACTACAACCTCGAGAGCCGAGAGTTCCAGCCCGGCATGGCCGAATCTTTGACGACCGAGGACAGCAAGGTCTGGACCCTAAAGCTGCGCCCCGGACTCCAGTTCACCGATGGAACCCCGTTCGACGCAGAGGCAGTGGCCTTCAACTGGAATCGCGTGCTCGACCCGGCGTTGCTGTCACCGAGCGCACCCGCTGCCTCGGGGATCACCTGGGAGGTCGTGGACCCGACCACCATCGTGGTGACATCGAAAGAGGTCAACAACCAGCTGCCGGTGACCATGTCCGAGGATCTGGCATTCATCGGATCACCCACCGCCATCACACAGAAGGGGCTCGACTTCGGCAACTCGCCGGTTGGCGCAGGTCCGTTCACGATGACGAGCTGGGCCCGGGGAACCGAGATGATTCTCGATCGCAACCCCGGCTATTGGGATCAGCCCCGGCCGTACGCGGACCGGTTGGTGCTCAAGACCATTCCGGCCGATGATCAGCGTTACAACGCCTTGCAGGCCGGCGAGATCGACGTCATGACAGTGACCCTGAAGAAATACGCGGACCGGGCCGAGAGCGCAGGCATGAATGTCACCTCCGCCACCCTGCAGGGTGGCACCGGTGTTCAGATCAGTCAGCGCGGACCTCTCGCCGATCCGGCCGTTCGTGAAGCCGTCGGCAAGTTGTTCGACAACGAGCAGATCATGAACGCCGTGTACCCCGGGGAATCCGTGTCCACCGGTTTTACTCCCGCGGACAGCCCCTTTTACGACCCGAGTTCGGCATGGCCAGAGCTCGATGTCGCCGGCGCCCAGAAACTGATCAACGACTACCGCAGCCGCAACGGTGGAAAAGAAGTCGATCTCACCTATACCGTCACGGCCGGAAGTCCCGTCCTGACCCAGGCGGGTGAGCTCCTGCAGGCACAGTTCGCAAAGGTCGACGGGCTCAACCTCGAAATCGTTGCGTTGGATGGTTCCGCCTACTATTCGGCACTGACATCCGGCAACTTCGATTTGATCATCAGTGCGCTGGGCGGTGCGCATCCGGATCGGCTCTACCGGACATTCGCCACCGACGGCCCGAACAACACCTCGGGATTCTCGGACCCGGCAGTGGACGAGGCGCTCGCCCTCACCCACTCCTCCAACGATCCGGCGACAGTCAACAAGGCGTACGCCGACGCGATCGCGGGAATCGTGGATGCCAACGCGTACCGATTCTGGCGACACGCAACGACGTACGTGCTCACTCCCCCCAATGTCCACGGCATCGAGGTGCAGTACCAGTACTGGTTCAGGCCCGACCTGGCGTGGGTGCAGCAGTAACGGTCTACGACATACCCCGTGGGTTGGTCACCTGAAACCTCTGGGTGACCAACCCACGGGCACACCGAAACCCCCGCCCGCACACGACGAGAGCGAGAACCTAACGTGTCCACACTGGGCGTAGCGCGATACTTCGCCAAGCTGGTCACGGTGCTATTCCTGGTCAGCATCGTGACTTTCCTGCTGCTCGAACTCATTCCCGGCGATCCCGTTGCCGCAATGCTCCCGGCCGGTGCCACCCCGGAGATGCGGGCCGCAGCCGTCGAACGATACGGACTCGACGGCCCCTTGGTGATGCGCTACTTCGAGTGGCTCGGCAACGCATTGCAGGGAGACCTCGGTCGTTCCATGCAGTCCCAGGTGCCGGTCACCGAGGCGATCATGGAGCGGCTACCCGTCACCATCGAACTCGCCGGCCTGTCCATACTCTTTGCGCTACTCGTCGCCATTCCGGTCGGTGTGCTGTCCGCGTACCGACCGGGAGGCATCTTCGACCGCGTCTCGACCTTCATTTGTGCAGTGACGCTGTCTATCCCGAGTTTTCTGCTCGGCGTGCTGCTTGTCTTCATCTTCGCCGTGAGCATGGGCGCCCTGCCGGTCACCGGGTGGGCTCCGCTTTCCGAAGGCCTGGTCCCGCACATCGAAAGCCTCATCCTGCCCGTCCTGACACTCTCGGCAATCGAAGCGGTCGGTTTCATCCGGGTCCTGCGGAACGACACGATGGCAACGCTGCAACAGGACTTCGTGTTGTCCGCACGCGCCCGGGGATTGTCCTCGACGCAGATCCTGTTCACCCATGCTCTGCGGCCGTCGGTGTTCTCACTCGTGACCGTCATGGGGGTGGCCCTTGGCCGCCTCATCGGGGGCACGGTGATCGTCGAAACCCTTTTCTCCCTACCTGGACTCGGGTCGCTGGTCATCACGGCGATCACCGGCCGTGACTTCGTGCTCATCCAGGGTGTGGTGCTTGTGGTCGCCGTCGCCTATGTCCTGCTCAACGCCCTGGTCGACCTGTCTTACCCCGTACTCGATCCGAGAGTGAGAGCGGCATGAGCACATCTGAAACAGAGAACACGTTCGCCGGTGGGCCACCGGAAGACCTGCTGCAGAAGGCGTTGAAAGAACCGCACACCCCACTGGAGATGGCCAGCGCCCTGGCCGACCCGGTGACCGACGCACCTGCTGTCAAACGCAGACGACGCCGCAAACGCGATCTCGGTGCCGCCCTGGGCGCTGCCTGGCTGATTCTCATCATCCTCGCCGCCGTGTTCGCCGATCTGTTGCCGCTGCCATCACCGTCGGAGATCACCGACCAATACTCACTGCGTCCTTTTCAGGACCTGGCTCACATCCTCGGGACCGACGAACTCGGCCGAGATGAACTGTCCCGGGCAATCTACGGTGCCCGGGTGTCGCTGGCCGTTGCCGTCGGCGCCACATTGATCGCGCTGGTCGCCGGAACGGCCATCGGAATCCTGGCGGGCTACTTCCGCGGCGGTCTCGACACCACTCTGGACATCGGAACCAACACCATTCTGGCGTTCCCGCCGCTCATTCTGCTGATCGCCCTCGTCGCGGTGATGGAACCCAGCATCCCGACCCTCGCGATCGGTCTCGGCATCGTCGGTGCTCCTACCTTCGTTCGAATAGCCCGTGCCAACACAATCGCATTCGCAAACCGTGAGTTCGTCACCGCTTCACGGTCTTTGGGGTCGACCAACATCCGGATCATCGGGCGGGAAATTCTCCCCAACGTGATGCTGCCGGTCGTGTCCTTCGCAACCGTTGTCGCGGCCGGACTGGTTGTGGCGGAGGGCTCATTGAGCTTCCTCGGCTTGGGCATCCCACCACCGGCACCGAGCTGGGGCGGCATGATCGCGGCCGGCCGCGAGAGTCTCTACGAAGCACCGCATCTGGTTCTCGTGCCGGGCATCTTCTTCTTCCTCACCGTCTTCTCTCTCAATCGTTTGGGCGACTGGGCCCGCGGCCGTGTCGGAAGGGAATCATCGCTGTGAACGTTTCCATCAAAAAGCAGGAACCCGCCGCCGAGAATCGGAACTCGTCCGAATCCGTTCTCCGCGTGCAGAACCTGCGGGTCTGGTTCGACACCCAACGCGGGATGGTTCGCGCCCTCGACGGCGTCGATCTCGAACTTGGCCACGGCCGGACGCTCGGTGTTGTCGGCGAATCGGGTTCGGGCAAATCTGTTCTCTCCCGGTCGATCATGAACATCTTGGCACCGAGCGCGGTGATCCAACCCGGATCGGTCATCGAAATCGACGGACAGGACACGTCCACGCTGGATCGATCTCAGGCCCGCAAGCTCTGGGGCTCCCGCGTTGCGATGGTCTTCCAGGATCCGATGACCTCACTGACACCTGTGCTCACCATCGGGCACCAACTCGTCGAGACCCTGCGCAGACACACAGACATGACCAAGGCGCAGGCCCAGGTGCGTGCCGAAGAACTGCTGGGCTGGGTGGGAATCCCGGAACCGCGCAAGCGATTGTCCCAATACCCCCACAACCTCTCCGGCGGAATGCGTCAACGTGTGGTGATCGCCCTGGCGATCGCCTGCGGACCCGACCTGCTCATCGCCGACGAGCCGACCACAGCGCTCGATGTCACCGTGCAACACCAGGTCCTCACCCTCCTGGCCCGGCTACGTCAAGAACAGGGAATGGCGATGATTCTCATCACCCACGACCTGGGAGTGGTCGCCGGCCGCACCGATGAGATCGCCGTCATGTACGCCGGGCGGGTAGTCGAACAGGCACCTACCCGAACGCTGTTCACCGAGATGCGTCACCCGTACACCCAGGCCCTCATCCGCTCGATCCCGAAGCTCGCGGACCCCAGTCATACCCGCCTGGAGGCGATACCGGGCCGGCCACCGACCGTCATCGATCCTCCGGACGGATGCGCGTTTGCACCGCGCTGCACACATGCCCAGCCCCGCTGCCTCGCGGAAACACCACAGCTGGTGTCCGACAACACTGTCGGTCCAGGGCACAGACATGCCTGCTTCTTCCCGGTCGGAACACCCGAGGGCGACGCGGCATTGGCAGACAACCGACTCCACGGCATCACCGCAGCCGGTATGCCGCTGGACCTGCGAGAGGAACTCTGATGGCGGGTACCGGAACAGCACATCTGCGCAACAGCGACGAAGTCCTGCTGAGCGTGCACGATCTCGTCGTCGAGTACAGCATCGGCCGTGGCACCAAGGTTCACGCGGTGTCAGGGGTCAGCCTCGATATAGTTCGCGGCGAAACGCTCGGCCTGGTGGGCGAATCCGGCTGTGGAAAGTCCACAGTTGCAAAGGCGATCATGCAGCTACCGGCACCGACCTCCGGTCAGGTCCGGTTCAAGGGCGAAGACCTCGCAGCGCTGTCTGCGCGTCAGATGCGTCCGATCCGACGCGCTATGCAGATGATCTTCCAGGATCCGATTTCATCACTCAATCCGCTTCGGAAGGTCCGCAAGATCGTCTCCGAGGGCCTTGATATCGCTGCCGAGATGAACCGGGCAGACCGTGACGCCGCAGTAGACAAAATTCTGTCGGTTGTCGGACTCGATCCCGAGACCGCAGGCGAGCGACGCCCTCATGAGTTCTCCGGTGGGCAGTGCCAACGCATCTCGATCGCGCGGGCAATGGTGCTCGAACCCGAACTCGTGGTCTGCGATGAGCCGGTGTCCGCACTCGACGTGTCAGTCCAGGCCCAGATCCTGAATCTGCTCGAGGACATGAAGGCCGATTACGGTTTGACGCTGCTGTTCATCGCCCACGACCTCGCGGTGGTCAAGAACGTGAGCGACCGGATCGTGGTCATGTATCTCGGCAAGATCTGCGAGGTCGCCCAACCCGATGACCTGTATGCCCGGCCACTCCATCCGTACACCGAAGCGTTACTGTCGGCGATCCCCGAACCAGACCCGCTGAGCCCACCGCGCGAGGTGGAACTGCACGGAGACCTGCCCTCACCGACCGACCCACCCAGCGGATGTCGTTTCCGCACCAGGTGCCCGAAGGCCGCGGCCATCTGCGCCGAGACCGAGCCGCAGATCCGCGAAGTGGGGACCAACCACTTTGTGGCGTGCCATTTTCCCGGCCCCGCCGGAGATACTGCGACGTCGATCGAGGCGGCGAGCGCCACCGCGGACGGCCTCACAACGCTGTGATCGCCGCAGCGCCATCACGCTTCTGAGCGATGTCGAACGAGACCGGCCGGGTCGACGGATATCCGTCGACCCGGCCGGTTCGATTGCACGTCGCGGCAGGCTCAGTCTTCGCGCCCGAGAAATGCCACGACCGCAGATTCAAAGGCTGCTTTCTGTTCGATCATCACCCAGTGCCCGCAGTTGGGGAAGACATGCAATTCACCGCGCGGAAGCGTCCGCATCGGAACGATCGACATGTCCAGTGGACTGACCCGGTCATCACGCCCCCAGGTCACCAGTACGGGGATCTTGATCTGGTTCAGTTTCGCCCACATCGGCGTATCAGTCGACGCCGCAGCCGCTTTCACCATGGCTCCGAATGCCGCAGAGCCATACATCTTTCGCGCGCTCTCCAGCGTCGCCGGCTCGGTGGCCTGTGTCCAGCGGTCTTCGATGAGCTGTTCGGTCACCATCGCCGGGTTGTAGACCATCGAATGGAGCCACTGCGTCAGCTTCTCGCGGGTCGGGTTGTCGGTGAACTCCATCAGCAACTTGATGCCCTCACCGGGTCCGGGACTGTACAGGTTTGTGCCGATCCCCCCGATGGTCACCAGTTTGTTCACGCGCTCAGGGTGATTGATCGCAAGAGAGGCCCCGACGATGCCGCCCATCGAGTTACCGATGATCGCAACACTTTCCAGGCCCATCCCGTCGAGGAACTCGATAACGGCCTGCTGTGCGGTGAGCATCGGATGTCCACCGAAATCATCGCTGACACCGAAGCCGGGGAACTCCAGGATGAACGTCCGGTGGTTCTCGGCGAAGACATCGAAGTTACCGGAGAAGTTACGCCAGCCGGTGACGCCCGGACCGGATCCGTGCAACAGAAGAAGCGGTGGACCATCACCGCGCTCGTAATAGCGGAGCACTCCTGATTCGGTCTTCAATTCTTTTGCGATGTCGGGTTTTTCCGTGACTGTGGTCATGATTCGAGCTTGGCAGTCAGGGCCAGCCCGCTACACCGGCGCTCCCGTCCAGTGGACGATGGCCGCGGAACGGACCGGGATCTAGTGGCTTGGGCCACCGACCATTCGAGGTATGGCGCCTGCCGCCGGCAGCTCGATCCGACTTTCCGGCAACGTTTTGTCCTCGACCGCGTCGTCGATGGTCTTGCGAAGTTCTGGGCAACAATCGTCATCGGCGGGCAGATGTCCGCGGAGGGAGACCAACGGGCACGTGGTCGCGTCGGCCAGCCACTGGATCGAGGTGTGGGCGGTGCTGAACTTTTCCACCATCACCCCGAGCCCACATGTCCTGCAGTTGAGCGGCTGCATCGTCATCGCGCCACCTGACCGACCCGCGAGATGTCGTCGTCGAGCGGAAAGTGCTCCACCCGACCATATTTGCCCCGATAGAAGATCAGTGGCGCTTCTTGTCCGGCGTGTATATGCCGCACTCGTGACACCACGATCACGTGGTCACCCGCCTCATGCTCGGCTTCCAACTCTGTTTCGAGCCACGCCAGCCCGTGGTCGAGTACCGGAGCTCCCGCCGGAGACGGCAGCCACGAGAGATCCGCGAACTTGTCTCCGCCGCGCGCGGCGAGGCTGCGACATACGCTTTCCTGCGCATCGGACAAGATGTTCACGACATATCGTCCGGCCTGTCGGATCCGCGGCCACGACGAGCTCGTCCTCGCGACACAGAACGCCACCAAGGGCGGATCGAGTGACACCGACGTGAACGAGTTCGCAGCCAGGCCGACGGGATTGCCCGTGTCGGGATCGATACCCGTGATCGCGACGACGCCCGTCGCGAAGTGACTCATGACGTCTCTCAATTGCCTTGCGTCGAAGGAATCGACGTTCGCATCCGTGATTGAATCGTGCACTACTGCGCCTTCCAGAACACCTCGCCGTGGGCGGCGACACTTGATAGCCCGTCCGAGCGGGTCCTGCTCACCCGGCCCTTGCCCGTCATTCGATGGTAACGACCGCGCCCGATGACAACCGATGGTCTTCCCGCTGGCCGGGAGCACAGAACCCGACATCGGTGACGACCTGCCACACGCCGCGTCGGCGAAGGCCGGACAGGCTCTGCATCAGCTGACACCCATCCGAATGAGCATCTCGCGCGGATCCGACGGCGGGGCAAGTTGCGAGAGCTGCAGTGCACGCCTGGCTGCAGCCCGGGCACAGATCTCGTCATCGGAGAACACCCAGAAGTCCCCGCGGGCCAGTCGCTCAATCATGTACTCGGCCGCGTCCACGGGGTCGAGCCCGGTTGTCACGTTGTCACGTTGCATCGCATCGAACACCGCGTTGGCAATCTTGTTGTCGCTCGGTGCCTCACGCTGTGCGGCGAGGAAGATCTGGCTCCGGATCGAATGAGGAACAATGGCCGACACCTGAATCGGCGCGTCGGTGAGCGAGAGGTCCTGGTACAGACCCTCGGTGAGTGCCTGTACCGCATGCTTGCTGACGATGTAGGGCGCCTGCACGGCAACGCTGTTCAGCCCGCCGACCGACGACACGTTCGCCACCGTCGCGGGGGTTCCGGCCGCGATCATGCGTGGGACAAATGACCGGATGCCGTAGAAGGCACCATGAAGATTGATGTCCATCAGGCGCTTCCACCGGTTCGGATCGACTTCCCAGATCAAACCGGCGGTTTCGACGCCCGCATTGTTGATCAGGAGTTCGAGACTTCCGTGTCGTTCGAACACTGCCGCGGCCATGGTTTCGACGGCCTCGGCGTCGGTGACGTCGATCTCGTAGCCGTACGCGCTTGCGCCTGTTTCACCGAGCTTCTTCGCCAGCCGAGCGGCCCCGTCTCCGTCGATATCAGCCACCACGACGGTCATCCCGAGTTTCGCCAGATGCCGGACGAGTCCTTCACCGATTCCGGCCGCTCCGCCGGTCACCAGCGCGGTCCCCGATGAGAACCGATCGTGTGCCATTGCCATCATTTACTCCTCGTTCGGTCCATCTCACGGCCACGTACGGACCGGACGATGAAGTCCACGGTCTGGTCGAACAGGGCTGCCGCCGGTTCCAGCGCCGCGATCATCGTTGCAAAGCCGTGCATCATGCCGTCGTACCGGTGCAGTTCGACACTCACCCCGGCCTCTGCCAACCGGCGGGCATATTCCTCTGTGGCGTCGCGGGTCGGGTCCACCTCCGCAGTGGCAACAAAAGTCGGTGGCAACGACGTCACATCGCTCGCGAGCGCTGGGCTCATGCCCGGCTCGAGGTGGTCTGCAGGTTCTGAAGCGTATTGGTCCCAGAACCATTCGCAGTCCTGCGGACTGAGCAGACTCGTGGTGTACTCCGGGTTCGACACCCGGGTTACGGCGGCGCCGTACAGACTGATCTGCGCGGTCGGCATCGGGGCCTCATCGTCCTTGAGTTGTTGGCTCAACGCGAAAGTAAGGCTTCCCCCGGCGCTTTCACCAGCGACCACAGCACAGCGGGTGTCGGCCCCGAGCTCCGCGGGCCCCGCGACGATCCAGTCCCAGACGGTACGCGCATCCTCGATCGCGGCCGGGTACCGGTTCTCGGGCGCCAGCCGATAGTCCACCGACACCACGACCACCTGCGCGGCGTTGCTCAACCGCCGCAGGTATTCGTCGTTCTGGTCGAGACCTCCGACCACAAAGCCGCCACTGTGCAGCCACATCACCACCGGTAGATCGGATGCCGCCGACGGTCGGTACACCCGCACCGGGACCGAACCGTGAGGAGCCGGGACCGCAAGGTCGAATCGCTCATGGATCACGGTGGTGGGAGTCACCGAACCGGCGTTCAACATCGCTCGCAGTTCGGCCACCGGCGTCTGTGTCATCGCGCCGGCGAACCGAGCTCCCGCCGCATCGACGATCTGCTGCGCTTTCGGGGACAGTGGCATCAATGAACCTCCGCGGCGACACCGTGTGGGCGTGTGCGCGAATCGATCATGCCCGCTCCGCCAATTGTTTTGAATGCTCCGCGAATGTGACCGACTCTGTGGTGTCGAGCATGATGTCGAGCCTGGCGAGCAAAAGTCCGTCGGCGGTGATGTGGGCCGCGCCGCACGCGGTGCCCGACGAGAGAGACAACGGACGCCCGTCGACGATCTTGGTGACGAAGATATAGCTTACGAACTCCACTCGATCACCGCTGATCTCGACGATGTGAATATTGGAAGAGTTGTGGCGCAGGGGGTACGGGCTGTTGAGCCGGTGGTCTTTCTGCCAGGCCATGATCGTGTCGGCACCGCTGAGGTTTGCCCGGACGAAGTCTTCGTAATCGGTTTTACCGCTGTCGGTGCGGCAACTGAACGCGGCGTCGTCAGTCAGCAAGGCGCGTAGCCGTTCGGCATTCCACTCGTCGTAATTGAACCACCACGTGCTGAGCAGTTGATTGAGTCGCGTGGCCACAACATCCTTGTCGCAGCCACTGGTCATGTCGGACATTGCACTTCTCCTCTTTACGGGACTCAGAGTCCGGCAGGCAAGATGTTCGGGTTCGTCCAGGCCGGAGGCTCAACCGGGGGCAGCGGCGTCTTTCCGTCCAGACTCATCACCGTCAATCCCTCGTGCTGAGGGAAATGCAGACTGAACGTCACCAGCCCGGTGCGCTCGGCAGCAGGTAGGTGCGACATCTGAAGCACTGTCTCCGCGAGAAACTCCACCGGTTCGGTCTCATAACCCTCGGGCAGCAGTGCCTGGGCACCAGGTGTCATGATCGCCGTCGACGGACCGACCGAGTTGACAGCGATGTTGTCGTCGAGCAATTCGGCGGCCAGTCCTTGGGTGAACCGGTGTTGGGCGGCCTTGATCGCGGCATAGATGACATCGCCAGAGTCCTTGTTGTACTCCCGAAACGGGCGAATAGGACTGAGTCCGGTCGATGAACCAATGTTCACGATCCATCCCGCGCCCGCCTTCCGCATGTACGGTATGGCGGTTTTCGACAACGCGAAAGGCACCCGTAGATAGTGGTCGACAGTCCGATCGAACGTCTCCATCTCCATGTCGGCAATCACCGAGTAGTCGGCGAATCCGGCGTTGTTGACAAGGATGTCGATGCCCCCGAGTTCGTCGGCCACCTTGTCTACCAGGCTGTCCCGGGCCGCAGGATCCTCGAGGTCGGCAGCGATCGCGACAGCCTTGCCACCATCGGCCTCGATCAGCGCGACCGTCTCATCCAGAGATCCCCGGATCACCAGCGCCCGACCACCTCGGGTCGATGTGGAAGGCTGCTTGGACCGCGCAGTGACCACCACGGTCGCCCCTTCGGACGCCAAACGCCGTGCGATCGCCCGCCCGATGCCACGACTGCTACCGGTGACCAATGCTGCCTTGCCCGTCAATACGCCCGCCATGAGACTCCTTCTGCAGAAAACGAATACGGTCCAGGTGCCGTGTCCCATGGGATTTCGGCCTCGGACACATCGTGATGGATAAAGCCTCGAGACGACACCGTCTCGTCCGTCCAGCGGGAAGCCGAATTGCACAGGCGCCCGTGCCGAGAGTCTGATGCCATCGGGCCCGGTTGACCCGGCCGGACCTCCGGGTCAATCGAGAAATTACCCGGCACATCCTCTGCTGGAAGAGAACTCAACCCATGAGTACCGACACCCGCTTCGCTTTCACCAAGATCTTCGTCGAAGATCTGGACAAGGAGGCCATCTTCTACATCTCGACGTTCGGCATGAGCGAGAAGGCACGACTGGAGATGGGTGTGGGTGAGAATGCCCTCGAAGAGATCATCTTGACCAGCGGCCGTGGTGACGACTCGAGCTTCATTCTGTGGCGTTACCTCGAACGAGTGACACCACCTGCCGGCGAGGCCACCCTGGGGTTCAGGGTTGCAGACGTCGAGGCCATCGTCCGCGCAGCGGAGTCCAACGGTGGGTCGGTGGTGCAACCGGCCACGACCATACCCGAGGCTGGTGTCGCAGTGGCGTTCGTGATGGATCCTGAGGGTCACACCCTCGAAATCGTTCAGGACCTGTGACGCCTGAACACGACGAAACCCCTGTCGGACCGGATCTTCAGCCGGTCCGTCAGGGGCTCGAGCGTTTATCACATCCGAGTACTTCAGCCCTTCTCCGCCTCTTGGGCCTCGGCCATCTGTTTGGCCCACGCCCATTCGTGACCCCAATAGCTGTCCTGGGAGATCTCTTCTGAGGTGTAGTAGGACTCGTCGACGAGTTGTCCCTCAGTGCCGTACTCGATATCCCAGCCCCCTGGTACCCCGACGTAGAAGGAGATCATCTTGTCATTGGTGTGCCGTCCCAGCGTGGACGACACCGGGAAATCACGCTTCATCACCTGATCGAGTGCACGGCCGACCGCGTCGAGTTCGTCTACCTCCACCATCACGTGCACCAGCCCCGGATCCTTGCCTTCCGGCACGGGCATCAATGCGAGACTGTGGTGCCGCTGATTGACTCCGAGGAACCTGATGCGGTGGACACCGTATTCCGCGGGCACCGGCATCCGCATCGCACCACGAGGTAGGAATCCCAATGTCTCGGTGTAGAACCGGTACGTCTCGTCGAAGTTCGTCGAGGGAACCACCACGTGTCCGAGGCCCTGGTCACCGGTGACGAACTTGTGCGCGTAACGGGTGATGACCGGGCTGTGGTCGAGCACCGGACCGTGGAAGAACTCGAGCGGTGTTCCCCCCGGATCGTCCATCGAGAATGCCTCTTCGACGCGCCGGCCGTCGGCCTCCTCCTGCGACATCGGTTTGACGACGTGGCCTGCCTTCTCGAGCCGATCACGGAGCTGCGCCAGAGCCAGCTGGTCGCGGACCTCCCAACCGACCGCGGTCACCCGATCGTGCGAGCTCGGGACGACCGTCAACCGCGACGCGCGCTCGTCCATACGCAGGTGCAGCGCACCCTCTTCCGGTCCTGAACCCTCGTTGAAGCCCAGCACCTCGAAGGCGAGTTCTCGCCAACGGTCGATATCAGATGCCTCGACCCGCACGTAGCCGAGACCTTTGACCTCACTCATGATTCCTCACTTCTGTATTGATTCCCGGTTGCCACGAAACAGGTTGAGCGTCAGATCATCACCCGGAGGGGACCCTGCGGATCTGGACCGAGAGAACTCAGAGCCGACGCGTGGTACACGGTGCTGGTGACGTGGATCGCGTGGTGCAGTCCGGCGTGCGCATCACGCCAGAACCGCTGCAAAGGATTATCCATCCGCAACGCGTTGCCTCCGGAGCGGTCGAAGACCTCGTCGGCTGCCCGGACCGCACGCCAGGCGGCCCGGACCTGATTCCGGCGCCCATCAGCCCGCCGCGCGAAATCGATCTCTTTTCCGGCGTCGACCAGGTCATAGATTTCGTCCACGTTCGCCAGAACCTGTTGCCGCGCGGCGTCGATCTCCGATGCAGCCTCTCCGAGCGCATGCAGCGTATACGGATCGTCCTTGATCGCGGTCCCGGTGGCGCCGATACGCTCGCGTTGGTAAGCGATTCCGGCGGCGAGTACACCTTCGGCAATGCCGATGGTCGCCGATGTGATCCCCAGCGGGAACATCGTGGACCAGGGCATCTTGTACAGCGTTTCGGTGGCGCCGTATTCCTTTTGGACGGTGCCGTCGATGACACCATTGCCGTCCATCACGCGGTAGTCCGGGATGAACTTCTCGGTGACGATGATGTCCTTGCTACCGGTGCCACGTAGGCCGACCACATCCCAGCTGTCCTCGACGATCTCGTAATCCGCCCGCGGCAGGATGACGTGAAGTCCCTGCGGCGGCATCAACGGTCGGCCCTCCTTGTCACCGACCATGGCCCCGAGGAAGATCCAGTCGCAATGGTCGGTGCCCGAAGAGAACTGCCACCGTCCGGACATGACATATCCGCCGTCGACCGGAATCGCGATCCCACCGGGCATGTACGGCGACGCCTGCCAGGTGTCGGTATCTGAGCCGAGGATCTCGTCCTGCACCCGCTGATCGGCCAACGCGAGCTGCCACGGATGCACACCCACGATCCCGGCAACCCAACCTGCCGATCCGTAGATACTGGCGGTCTTCATGACGGTTTCGGCGAACTCTCTCGGGTGGGACTCGAACCCGTCGTACTTCTTGCGCGCCAGCATCCTGATCACGCCGGCTTGCTTCATGCTCTTGGCCATGCCGTCGGTCAGACGGCCCAGCGATTCCGATTCGTCCGCTTGCGCCCGAATGTCATCGGCCATTGCAACGATGTTGTCCAGCACTTGATTACTCATGTCGATTCCTTTATCGGTGGGTCACTTAAGCGTTCGTGGAGATCGCACTTCGGCCGGCGGCGATGTTGGCATCGACCTCGGCCTGCCAGCTGTGCAACGCTCGTTCGGTGTCGATCTCGAACTCGAAACGGTTGGTCATCTCCGGCTCGATGTCCTCGACATCGACGTAGAACTGCTCATACCAACGGCGCAACTGGTAGACGGGTCCGTCCTCTTCTGACAGCAACGGATTGTCGATACGGGACTTGCTCTTCCAGATCTCGATATCCTGCTCGAAGCCGATTGCCACCCCGGCCGCGATCTGTGCGGCGATCTCATCTGCGACCTCATCGGACACTCCGGCAGGCTTCTTTGCAATGACGCCGTACTGCAGCACAAAGGAGTCCGCCGTGACCGGGTAGTGGCAGTTGATCAGGATCATGTCGGGATCATGGCTACGGTCGCCGTCGGACCATAGGTAGTCGATCATGTACGAGGGACCGTAATACGACGCGTCCGAGGCATTGTGCTGGTCGTAATTGGTTCCGGCGCTGACCTCGACCGCATCGGCGCGAGGTCGCGCATGCATCACCTGGGTGGCCACGTGGCCCTCGAACACGTTCTTGAAATACGTCGGCATCCCGTAGTGCACATAGAAGAAGTGCGCCATGTCGACGACGTTGTCGACGATCTCACGGCAGTGCGACCCGCGGACCTCGAGCTTGTTCCACGTCCAGTCGGTCCAACCCTCTTCGTTCAGCGCCGCGATCTCCGGAATGGTGACATCCTCCGGCGGCTTACGATTCTGTGGATCATTCCAGACAAACAACTGCTGGTTGCGTTCGAGCGTCACCCACGACTTCGTCCGCGCCAACGGCGGAACCCGGCGCGCGTAGGGGATGTCCGAGCACTTGCCGTTGCCCTGCCACCGCCAGTCGTGGAAGGGACAGGCGATGGAGTTCCCCTTGACCGCGCCTTGCGCGAGATTGCCACCCATGTGCGGGCAAAAGGCATTGAGCACGTTCAGCTTTCCATCCTCACCGGCGAACACCACCAACTCGGTGCCGAACGCGGATATCTGGTGCGGTTTGCCATCGCGAAAGTCACGTGCCAGACCGAGGCAATGCCATCCTCTGGCGAAACGTGTGGGGGGGACGCCGGTATCGATGATTCGGACTTCGTCGTTCTCGGTCTGTACTGCAGTCATGATTTCTCCTGATCACCGGGCTGAACTGGGCCACCCCGAGACGTAGGGCATGGCGGGCTGTGAGCAGTGTCTCAATGTGGAAGACGCAGTTGTCCTCACTCTCCCGCCGAATGGGAGACCAAACGCATCGAATCGAAGCTGCGGCGAAATGGTCCGCTCAGCAGGAGCGACGCTGGTCCGGCTGCGACCGCGCTCATAGGTTCGTCGAAATGACCCAGACGACGACAACCATCAGCCGCGATATCGCTCTCGATACGGTGAACCGCTACCTCCAAGCAATTGCCGGGGCGACGAGCACGGACCAGATCACTGCCCTCTACGCCGACGGCGCAACAGTGGAGGATCCGGTGGGATCGGACCCGGCGCACGGAAAAGAGGCGATCGCTGCGTTCTTCTCTCCCATGATCGCGACTGTTCGTCGTGAAACCGAACTGCTCGGTTTCCGCCACAGCGGCGATTCGGCTGCCTTCCACTTCCGGGTGCGGACCCACACCCCTGACAGCGTCGTCGAGATAGAACCCATCGACGTGATGACCTTCACTGCGGACGGCCTCATCACCTCGGTGAGGGCGTTCTGGTCACCCGAGGACGTCAGACAACTCTGACCCGATCGGCGCCGAAAGCGCGTGAATCAGCTGTCAGCAGATGTCTACCGGAGGTGTGCATGAAGCCTTATATTCCGTCGTGGCACGACACGGAGGTCTCGGCGTTGTCGAGCCTGGCCAGAGGGTTCTTCGAACGAGAGGTCATCGCAAACAACGACAGGTGGGACACCGAGCACCGAATCGACCGCGAGGTGTGGCTCTCGGCAGGACGCCTGGGCCTGCTCCTGTGTTCTGTGCCCGAGGAATACGGCGGGGGCGGGGGCACATTCGCCCACGATCTCGCCGTTTTCGAAGCGCAGGGATATTCGGGTGACCTTGCGCTCGGCATCGCAGTACACAGCGGCATCGTCGCGCACTACCTCACCGCCTACGGCACCGAGGCCCAGAAGAAGCAATGGCTCCCCGGCATGGCATCGGGCCAGATACTCGCCGCCATCGGCATGACCGAACCCGGGGCGGGTTCGGACCTCAAGGCGATCAAAACCTCTGCGATCCGACACGGCGACGAGTACGTGGTGAACGGTTCGAAGACGTTCATCACCAACGGTTCGTCCGCGGACATGATCCTGCTGGCCGTCAAGACCGATCCCACGGCCGGAGCGAAGGGGGTCTCGCTGCTCATCGTCGACCTCCGGGACTGCGACGGATTCGCGGTCGGCCGCGTTCTCGACAAGGTCGGCCAGCACGGCGCCGACACCTCCGAGTTGTCGTTCTCCGACGTGCGGGTTCCCGCCCAGAACATCCTGGGCGAACCCGGTCAGGGTTTCGGTCAGATGATCGCCCAGCTCGTCCAAGAAAGGCTCATCATCGGGGCGCAGGCCGCCGGCGCGATGAAGCGCGCGGTCGAGGAGACTGTGATGCCCGCGTCCAGCGGATCTATGCCGGTGCCAATGAGGTGATGAAAAGCATCATCGCTCGCGCGCTTTGACGAGGTCAGAGATCCGGGGGCGCAACAGGCGTCCGCTGGGCGGGCACCCACCTTACTAAACGGCGGCAATTGCGGTCTGCTCACTACAACCGCATCACTGCCACTGCCGACTCACCGCCGCGACCCACCATGGGCCCGCAGGCCTCCCGATTGGAAGGAACTCCATGAGCACATTGTCCGAAGTGCACCAGACGGATGTCGTAGACAACATCACCTCGGATGACCTGCGACGCGCGATCGACGAGGCCGAGCCGGGATCGCTGTTGATGTCGATGGTCCACATCACCGGCGATCTCACACTCCTCGACGAGTTCGAGGACATACTGGCCACCTCCCTCAAAGCGCTGAAGATCGACTCCGAGGCGGGCATGACCCACTACGGGGCGTCAAGTGGAGCCGAGGCACCGCCACCGGGACAATTCCCGGCCGATGTGGTTGCTGCGATCCGTGCGCGGGCACACAAGGTACTGACCACCGACCTCACCCCCACCCTCGAGACTCCCGAGCCCGAACTCTTCCGCCGGATGGCATCGCTGTGCACCGCGGGCACCGTCGCCGATGAGTTCGTCCCGCTCCTGCTCGAGCAGGCCGGATTCGAGCTGGGCCGTCGGCGGATTCCCGTCACCAAGACCCCACCCGCAGACCTCGATGTCATCGTTATCGGCGCCGGGATGATCGGCCTCAACGCCGCGATCAAACTGGATGCGGCCGGGTTCGGATACAAGGTATTCGAGGCCCGCGACGACATCGGCGGAACCTGGTCCCGAAACGTCTATCCCGGTGCGGCGGTAGACACCCCGAGCCACTACTACTCGTATTCCTTTGAGCTCAACCCCGATTGGTCCCGGTACTACCCCACCGGACCGGAGTACCTGACATACATGCACGCGGTCGCCGAGAAGTACGACCTGTACCGCAACATCGAATTGTCCACGTCGGTGTTGTCCGCCGATTGGGATGAGGCGCAACAGAAGTGGTCGGTGATCACCCGGGCCGCCGATGGCAGCACCCAGACCCACCGCGCGGCCGCGGTCATCACCGCTCTGGGGGTGCTGAACTCGGCCAACATCCCTGACATCCCGGGCCTGGATACATTCGAGGGCACCGTGATCCACACCGCCGAGTGGGACCCGGACCTGGATCTGAAGGACAAGCGGGTGGTTGTCATCGGGACCGGCTGCACCGCGGTGCAGATCGTTCCCAACATCGTCGACGAGGTCGCTGAACTTCACGCGGTGGTGCGGAGTCCACACTGGATCGTCCCCGAGAAGTCGGTCGTGCACGAGGTCCCCGCCGGCGAGAAGTGGGCTATGCGGCATCTGCCGTACTTTCAGAACTGGTTCCGGCTCAAGGCGTATTGGCTTGCATCGGACAACCTATACGTGATGCCGCGCATCGATCCGGAATGGGCGGCCACCCATCTGTCGGTATCCGCAGTCAACGATCTGCTCATGCAGACGTCGCTGCAATACCTGGAACGCATATTTCCCGATCGCCCCGATCTCAAAGAGAAGCTGACGCCGAACATCCGCCCTTACGCCAAACGCATCGTCAAGGACCCCGGTTTCCTGGAATCCTTGAAGCGTGAGAATGTTTCGCTACACCGCGCGTCGCCCACCCAGGTGCATCCCGGCGGGATCACTCTGAGCAACGGCGAGACCCTCGAGGCCGATATCATCATCCTCGCCACCGGATTCAAGGTCGAGTATGCCTCTTTCATCGACATCACCGGCCGCGACGGGGCCACGCTGAACGACACCTGGAAGCAGGGTCAGGACCCTCGGGCGTATCTGGGTATCCAGGTCTCCGGCTTCCCCAACCTGTTCATCACCGCGGGCCCGAATGCCGCGCCGAATCACGGTGCCGGACACAACATCACGAGCGAAGAGCACGTGCACTACATCATCGAGTGTCTGCAATACCTGGTGGAAAACGACCTGTCCTCCATGGACGTCAAGCCCGATGCCCTCATCGAGTACAACAAGAAGGTCGATGAGGCTCTGGACAAAACCGTCTGGGCACACCCCGGCGACGGGGCCACCGGCTACTACCGCAACGACGAAGGCCGACCCATCGTGCCCTGCCCCTGGCGCCTCGTCGACTACTGGACCATGCTGCGCGAACCACACATCAACGACCTGACTTTCACCAGCGCACCCCAGTCGTAATACGCGGCGTCCCGTCCCCGAAAGAAGTGTGGCCTTCCGTCGACTGCGACGGAAGGCCATACGTCGCTTCAGGGCCGGTGGAGATCCCGGGTGGTCATCGGACCAAGGCCCTCGAGAGCCCGATTGCCATGTGCTGTTCAAACGGTGCCATAGGTCTCGCGCAGATCGCGCTTGAGGATCTTGCCAGAGGGGTTCTTCGGCAATTTGTCGGCGATCACCACTCGTTTCGGGGTCTTGTAGCCGCCGGAGTGAAACCACCCGTCCTCAAAGGCTTCTGCTGTCTTGCCCTCGTACTTGTAGTAACCCAGAGTCGCCTGCGGTGATCGGTGAACGACTTCCCCCACCTCATATTGTGCCGCGACGCGACCACTGGCATCGAGAATCCGCGTCTCGACGTTCAGCACCGGCCGGCCCGCCGCACCTGCGTGAGACAGCTGTTCGTCCGGGCCGAGAATTGTTGCTGTAGGAGATATCTCGGTCTGTCCATATAGTTTCAGAGCCGGACCTGTGGCAGCCTCTGCTGCACTTCCTTCAGGACCTCGACCGGCATCGGAGATGCGCCGTAATACCCCTTGCGTAGTGATGACAGGTCGGTTCGATCGAAACTCGGATGGCGGAGCAGCCCGATCCAGACTGTCGGGGGCGCGAAGAAACTCGGTCGCAGCGTGCTTCTGGATTGCCTCCAGCAGCAACCCCGGGTCCGGCGCCCTGACGATCACGCTGGTGGCACCGAGGTAGCAACGCGTCTAGCGGGCGGAACACGAGAGACGCAAAACCAATTCGCCGCCACGCCTGACTTGTGGTCACGGTCCGCACGCGCAGGGCGAAGGGTACGACACGGCAAGCCCATACATTGGGCCAAAGCCGCCCGGAACAGTGTGCCTGGGTGTCACACTGACACGAGCACACAGACTGTGCACCAACCCCGTTCATCCTTTACTCAAAGGAACGCGCATGCCGGAAGCAAATACCCCTGACATCTTGGCGCCCGCACACCTTGGACCGGTACGCCTTCGCAACCGCACTCTCAAGGCCGCCACCTACGAAAACATGGCACGGAACGGCCTTGTGACCGATCAACTGATCGATTTCCACGTCGAGCACGCTCGAGGCGGGGTGGGCATGACCACCGTTGCCTATTGCGCAGTGTCCCCCGACGGACGCACCGACGAACACCAAATAGTCTGGCGCCCAGAGGCAAAGGCCGGGCTACGTCGCTTGACCGACGCGGTACACCGCGAAGGTGCCGCAATCTCGGCACAGATCGGGCACTCGGGACCGGTCAACAACAGCAAAGCCACCAAGACTCGGGCCATCACGGCAAGCCGCTACTTCAACATG
The DNA here is from genome assembly GCF_059553395.1 of Williamsia sp. z34. Classification (NCBI taxonomy): domain Bacteria; kingdom Bacillati; phylum Actinomycetota; class Actinomycetes; order Mycobacteriales; family Nocardiaceae; genus Williamsia; species Williamsia sp. z34. The sequence goes on from NZ_JCANWW010000015.1 coordinate 78,598, forward strand.
CAATTCATGAAGGTGGTGGCAGCGGCCGACAAGGACGATATCGAGCGAGTCGTCCGAGCCCACGGCGACGCAGCCCGCATGGCCATCGACACCGGTTTCGATGCCGTGGAAGTCCACCTCGGTCACAACTATCTCGCGAGTTCCTTCCTCAGCCCGAAACTGAATCACCGCACAGATGAATACGGCGGACCCCTCGCCAACCGCGCACGACTGGGGCTTCGAATTCTCGAGGCAGTTCGCGAAGCAGCACAGGACCAGCTCGGCGTTGTGGTGAAGCTGAATATGGATGACGGTGTCCCGGGCGGCTTCTGGCTCGATGAGGCGATCCAGGTCGCACAATGGATCGAGCAGTCCGGAAGCGCGGATGCCCTGGAGATGACCGCGGGCAGTTCGCTACTCAACCCCATGTACCTCTTCAAAGGAGACTCGCCGGTCAGCGATTTCGCGGCAGCAATGCCCGAGCCGATTCGCACCGGAATGAAGCTCTTCGGAAAGCGCGTACTGCACGAATACCCGTATACAGATGCGTATCTCATGGGCGATGCGATGCAGATCAGGTCCGCGGTCTCGATGCCGATGATCCTGCTCGGCGGTGTGACCAACCGTCAGACGATGGACAAGGCGGTCGCCGCAGGCTTCGACTTCGTTGCCATGGGCCGCGCATTGCTACGGGAACCCGATCTGATCAATCGAATCGCGGGCGACTCGAATACCGGTTCGCTGTGCAATCACAACAACAAGTGCATGGTCACGATCTTCACGAACACCCGCTGCGTACTGCGCTCGCAGAACCAGCTCAGCCCGCAGGACAAACCGGCAACGGTGGCCCAGGTTGCCACCCCCATCGTGACCGCGGGGTAGTACGCCGATCGGACCATCGTTTTCGTCCCGCTGAGAGGGATGGCCGGTGTTCCGCGAGTCGCGAAGAAGCCTGAATGGCTCGCTCCGATAACCGGTCCCGGCGCCGCGTACGACCTGCGGGGCATGACCGGCGGTTTCACACTCGGCGGCTAGAAGACGACGGTTGATTCCGAGGTGCTGCACGTTTCCGGTGCACCGATACCCGGCCTATACGTCGCCGGCCGAGACTTCACCACATCCGTTGCCCGGCAACCGAATCCGCGCCCGGAAACTCGTCGAAAGAGGTTGGATGCCAACGACTCCAGATCCTTCCGTGCGCGCCATTCACGCGACGCACTCGGTGAGCCCACCGCGGCACCTGAGGGAAGCCGGCTACCAGTACTTTCGCACTTGGCTGGAATCTCGACCTCATCCAGACGATCTACCGCCGATGATCGCGAGTAGTCGCCGCACGATCCCGGGACCTCACGGGATGATCCCGCTCGAGGTCCATGCACCGCGCGATGGTGCCGAATTGCCGGCGATCCTCTATTTCCACGGCGGCGGGCTGGTGTTGGGTTCCAACCATTCGTGTCGCCCGACCGCGTTGCAGCTCGCCCATCACTCGGGGGCGGTGGTCGTTGCCGTCGACTACCGCCTGGCACCTGAGCACAAGGTACCCACACAGGTCGAGGAGTGTTTCGCCGCGACGGTGTGGGTGTGCGCACACGGAGCCGAACTCGGCATCGATCCAGCACAGGTCGCAGTGGTGGGTGACAACGCCGGCGGCACGCTTGCCGCCGGCGTGGCGCTGATGGCACGCGACCTCGATGGCCCCGACCTGCTGTGCCAGGCTCTGGTCTACCCCGGCCTCGATGACCGCATCCCGGCCTCATCCTCCGTCACCGAATGCGGCGACGAACCCGGACTGACCTTTGACGACATGCACTACCTGCGCGGTTTGACGGGCGAGGATATTGACCGATCCCCCTACGTTGTCCCGTCCGAGGCCACCGATCTCGCCGGGTTACCGCAGACGGTCATCGCAGTGGCCGATCTCGACCCCACCCGACATTGGGTCGGGCGTTATGCCACGCGACTCGCCGCGGCCCGCGTGCAGACCACACTCTCGTGCTACCCGGGAACGCTCCACGAGTTCTTCGCGCAGCCAACGGTCCCGGCCCAGACGCGCCTGGCGATGGCCGAGATCGGCGCATTGCTGGCAGCGAAGTTCGCCAATCCGTCACCCTGGTGACGCACCACCACCACGCTGTCGACAGCACACCGGCATCATTTACCCGACAGTTGCCCCGTATGCCTGGCAACCAAAAACGGAGCCATCGCAGGGACACGATGACTCCGCTGTGGTTCGGTTCGTTCTCAGCGAGTAGAAAGCGGCGCCTCGGCCGGGTAACTGGTCGGAGCCATCTTGTAAGACTCGGTCAGTTGCGCGATGAACGCCGTGTCTGTCATCGGGTCACTCGGTTCCGTGACCGTCTCACCTTTTGCGCGCATGTCAGCGATGAGCATGCCGATCGCCTTTTCAATCGTGATGTCGTCGGTGTGGTCCTGGTACCGCGTCACGTCATCGAGGTCATCGAACAGCAACGCGGTGTAGTGCACAAGCATCCGGGTGTCTGCGGCCCGCATGCGGTTGATCTCCTTGTCGCCGGTGCGGATCGACCACTCACCCCCCTCAACGCTGTGCAGGGTCGATGAGAGGTCCAACCCCGGGTAGTCGCGGCGATCCTTGGGCCCGTTCGACTCTCGCCGGTGATACATCCGCGAATTGTCGGTGAGGATTCCCGTGTTCCAGAATGGAGCGGCAAACCGCGCCGGGGCCTTGTCCGGCCCATCCGGCCAATAGGTGAATCCACCATCGATGTCGGATGCGTAGAAGTACGTGATCACCTGCGCGGTCTTCACTTCCCACGCATCGAACAGTCCCGACTTCGCCATCACCGCAAGCAACCAGAGGGGTGCATTGTGCAGACCCATACCTCGAAACATTCCCGTGTCGAAGTGGCCTGCATCAAAACTTTGGGACGGACCGCACAGATTGAACAGTAGATCGTGCGCCATACCGTATTTCGCACCATGCAGTTGCCGTGCGGTGTCGAGGAGCTTGCGTCCGAAGTAGATGTCATTGATCTCTGGATACCGAACCACCCCGTCTCTGGCGAGGAAGCCTCGGAACACCGGGGCGATGAAGTCGGACAGGTCCGCACCTGGTTTCGGCTTCTGTCCACCGGACACCGCGAGATACTCTTCCGTGGACTTGAAGTGGTGGGCGAGGATCAGCTTCCAGGGTGCATTGTCGCGGATCACCGTCGTGATCGTCTCCACCTCCTCGGGAGTGTAGAAATTCTCGATCACCGATGGCGGTGCAACTGGAGTCATCGGGTGCCGCTCGAGTGTGACTGTCATGGAAGCTCCTCGTCTTGGTCCACGTTCGGATCCTGGATCGGACCATTAACCGCGATCACCGTAGCCTCGGCAGGTTGGCTACAACAGATTGATTTCCCGCGAAGCGGGACAGTTGCGGTAAACAACTCTCGCCGCGAATGTTCACATGCGAATCGAAAAAGGCGTGGCGCAAAATGTTTGCGGTCAGCGGTGGGCCTGTTGCTCTATAGCTCGCGGTGCCCTGACTTCCGTCGAGGAAGTGATGGGAGCGCCCTCGGGTCATGACGGAGCGAAAGCGACGACATCGACTCCGAGATAAGCCCGTTCGACGAGACCGGGATCGGCCCGTAACGCCGATGCTGACTCCCGTAGCCCGACGCTACCGTGCACGAGCACTGCGGCACGATCGGCGATACCCAGCGCCAGGTGCACGTGCTGCTCGACCAAGACCACCGCCATTCCCGTCTCTTCCGTGAGTCGGCGTAGGACCGACAGAATCTCGTCGACGATGACCGGGGCAAGACCCATGCTCAGTTCGTCGATCAGCATGACCTTCGGTTGCTGAAGAATCGCCCGGCCGATCGCCAACATCTGCTGTTCACCACCGGAGAGGCGACCTGCGTCGACCTTCAAACGTTTCTCCAAGGCGGGAAAGTAACCAACGACCTCGTCAACTGCCGGACCGCGACGCGACCTCTGACGCACCGCCAGGCGCAGATTCTGCACCGTACTCAGCTGACGGAACAGTGCTCGGTCGTCGGGCACCAAAACCATTCCGGCCCGCACCGCATCGCGCGGCCTTCCGCTGCGCACCGGGTGACCGTCGACCTCGACCTCTCCGCCGAAACGAGGCAGCAGGCCGGCCAACGCCATCAGCAAGGTCGTCTTACCCGCCCCATTGGGGCCGAGGAGGCAGGTGATCTCTCCCGCCTCAACCGTGAGATCTACGTCGCGAACACATGGCCGCTGCTTCACATAGCCGGTGGTGAAGTCCCGGCACTGCAACGCACTCATTTCAGGACCTCCTGGTTATCAGGGCTTGCGGAATCAAGATCCGGGATCTCACTGACCATGGAATCAACCTGCGGCACTTGAAGTTCCGGGATCGCTTCCGCAGTCACGTCGACTTCGGACGCGGGCAATCCGAGGTAAGCGCTGATCACCTTCTCGTCGCTTCGGATCACATCCGGAGGCCCGACCGCGATGACCTCACCGAGGTCGAGCACGATGACACGGTCGCAGATGGTCAGGACAAGTTCCATGTCATGATCAACGAGAAGGATCGACGTACCAGCATCACGAGCATCTCGTAGGCGCTCCCCCAGCCATCGGCTTTCACTGCTGTCCAATCCGGCCGCCGGCTCATCGAGCAGGGCAACAGTTGGACCGGCGGCCAGAACCCGGGCCACCGAGACGAGCTGCCGACGTCCCTGCGAAAGAGTGGCGACCTCGGCGTCAGCACTGCTTCCGAGACCGACCATGTGCAATACCTGCCGAACACGCACTGCAGCAGGAACATTCGACGTGGAACGTGAGGCTCCCACGGTCACGTTTTCGGCGACCGACAGGTCGTCGTATAGTTCAACGTCCTGGAAGCTCCGCCCCAGCCCGGCTCGACTTCGCAGATACGCGGGTTTCCCGGTCAGATCGTCACCGTCGAGACGGACCGAACCGGTGGCCGGCGCGAAGCCACTCATGGCATCGATGACGGTCGTCTTACCTGCTCCGTTCGGGCCGATGAGGCCGACGATCTCACCTTGATAGACCTCGAACGAAACGTCCTTGGCGGCCTGCACAACCCCATACCTGACCCCGATACCGCGGACTTCGAGTACCGGATCGGTGCTGCCGCGAACTGTTGCGGGAGTGCCCGATTCCACTGCCAGAGCGCCTTCTTGTACCGGCTGCGGTCGCCGCAAGGCCGGCCATGGAATCGGCGGTATCTTGCTCGCGATACCGTCGGGGTTTGCCATCACCGTGACGATCAGCAAGATCCCGCTGATCACTGCGTAATAGTCCCCGATATGCAAGAACCGGTCGGTGAACAGGTACACCAAACCACCCGGGGCCATCACTCCGGCGAGAACACCACCGGTGATGGAGGTGATCCCGGCAACATACATGACGGCGAACAACGAGATCCCGACAAAAACCATGAACGAATCAGGGGTGGCGATCGTCTGCTTATAGCCCATCAAGGATCCACCCAGACCTGCGATGAACGCGCCGATCGCGAATGCGATCAACTTGGTCCGCTGAACATTGATGCCGGCCGCTGCAGCCGATCGTTCATTCGCCCGGATGGCAAGCATGTCGGTGCCCAGTCCACTGCGCCGCAGCCAGGCGACCCCGAGTCCGACGACAGTCAGCACAACCAGACACATGATGCCGAAAGCTATCCGCGGATAGCTTTCCCCGGAGCCGATTCCGAGGCTGTACCCGAACAGGCGGGGCTCATCGATCGAGGCTCCATCGACACCTCCGTTCAGCGAGGGATTGCGGAACCAGAATGCTTCGAGGAACACCGCCAGAGCCAGCGTCACCACGGTCAGTGGCAGACCGCGAACCCGCAGGGCAGGCAGCCCGACGACAACTCCGATGACCGTCGCGAACAGTGCACCGATGATCGGCGCGAACGGGAAAGGGACACCGAGATGGGTGTTGAGCACGCTGATCGAATAGGCGGCGACCCCGGCCAGAGTCAACTGGGCAAGTGAGACCTGGCCTGCGTAGCCCGTGACAACCACCTGGGACAGCGCCACGATGCCGAAAATGATGCTGGTCACGATGGCGGCGCGGTAGCTTCCCGACGTCACGAGCATGGCCACCAGCGCCACGGCGACACTCACCACAACCGGCAAGAAGATGTGTTGGGGGCGAGGCGCACGCCCGAGCGCTTGCCGGATCACACTGCCACGGTCCGGGAGAGGTCGCCCCTTCACGACGAGGAAGCCGACGATCAAGATCAACGAGATCGCCTCGGACATACCGGCATCGGGGAACCACTCGTAGGTGGCCTGGAGGTTGATCGTCTCGGCCTGAAGCGAGCCGATGACCACACCAGCGATCACGGTCAACCAGATCGAGGTGAAGTTGCCGACCAGAGTGGCCGCGAGCGCGGGAACGATGAACAGCGAGTAGGCAACCGGGTTGAGCGCCACGAGCGGCGCGATCAAGATGCCGCCGAGCCCGGCGACAACCGAGGACAACGCCCAGTTGCTGAAAGCGATCTTGTCGGGTGACAAGCCGGTGAGGTACGCACCCTTTTCCGATTCGGCTGCGGCTTCGGTGGCCGTGCCGAAACGGGTGTAGCGAAACATCAGTGCAGCGGCAGCGGCAATCACCAGGATCGCCACCGCCAGCCAGATGCGGTCGGTCGGCGCGGCAAACGATCCGATGCTGATCGTGTCGAGTGCAAAGATGGGCTCGACCGGGACGATGTGCGTTCCCACGCGCTGCGCGATCAGGGCCTGCAGCACGATCATCAAGCCGATCGAGGCAACCGCCCTGGCCACGACCGACGCGTTACGCATGGGACGGAAGATCAAGGCGTAGAACAACACTCCGAGCAAACCTGAGATCGCGAGAGCGATCACCATCGCCGGTCCCACCCCAAGCGGCTGACCGAGGTCAATCGACTTGGGGAGGCCCGGGATCGGGACCATCAGCTCACCCGTCCGGAGCAGGGCGTAGGTGTACGCGGCGTACAGCGCGATCGCGCCTGTCGCGAAGTTCACCACACCGGAACTCTTGAACGTCATGACTAGCGCGAGCCCGATCGCCGCATACACGGCACCGTTGCCCAGTCCGAGGACGAGATAGGCGAGATGGTCGGTCATTGATCTACTTTCGTGGTGGGTGGCCGGACGACTCGACGGTCAGCCGGTGACCTTGAGGTTCTGCGGAATGCCCTTGTCATCGATTTCACCGATCAACATCTGACGCGAGCAGATAGACGACATCGCCGGGAACGCAGTTCCGTTGCAGGTGAAGGTGATTCCACCACCGGCAGGCATCTCGACGTTCTGAGCAGACTTCAGCGCCTGGCTGAGCGCTGCGGCGTCTATCGTGCCGGTGATGCCTTCTGCCGCCCGTGCGGTCGCCATGACCGTCTGGTACCCCGACGACGCATTACCGGTGGGCAGAAGGTCAGGTGCGTACTGGGCGAGCACGGAACGATAGAGCACCGAATCCGGGTTGTCGGAGGTGGCATCCGTTGCGGTGATACCGATGTGGCCCGTGACGTTTTGCACGCCGATGACATCGAGAACGTTCTGGTCGAGGCACGTGGTGGTCAGCACCTTCTTGATGGTGGGGGCTGCGGTCTGGGTGGCTTTGAGTACCGAGGTGCAGGTGGCGGCATCGGCGATGATGCTCATGCCGTCCGGCTTGTCCGCGAGCCCCGCGGTGACCACCGGCGTGACGTCAGGAATACCAAGAGCCATCGGCACCACATTCAGTTCCACACCGAATCCCTGGAAGATCGGTGCACCCATCGCCGTGATGATGGCGCCGAGTCCACCGCCGTCGCTGGCGAAGATCGTGAACGTCTTCATGTTCTCGTCCTTGGCGGCGGTCGCTGCGGCAATCAGTGTGCCGGGCAGACCTGCCGAGAGCGCCGAGGAGTCAGGTGAGGTGAGTTCGATGGCGGCGACTCCATTGAGAGTCACGTACGGGATCTTGGCACCCGCGACGATCGGGACGATCGCGGGCCCCTGAGAGGTACCCGGTGACAGGACCGCAGCGACCTTTTGTTCGACGAACTGGTTGGCACAGGCGCTGGCAGAGGCGGGCTCTTCCTGCTGCTTACATACAACGAGCTCGATGGGACGCCCGGCCAGGCCGCCTCCGTTGTTGTTGAGGTACTCCACCGCTGCCTCAGCACCCTGCCGCATCTCGATCATGGAGACCGCGGCGCCACCTTCGGCAGACACGAGGCCCAATTTGACCGAATCACCGGAAGCCGCGTTCGCCGGCAGCGACGTGGTCGACCCGGCCGCCTCTTTCGTGTCGGCCGAGGTATCGCTGCTGCTGCATGCGGTCGCACCCAGCGCGCCCACCATTGCCAGAACGCCCACAGCGGAGGCGAACCGCCGAGAGCGGCCCAAACCAATGAGTTTCATGATCCGTACTCCTTTTGTGAAAACCCAGGCAGGCCGCGTCCAGTGAAGTACTCGACAGCTGGTACCTGATGTGATGTCCGTCACCTTCCGGTGGCAGCAGTAGATTATGGGCAGACCTTGCGGCATGGCAGTTATAAGACTTCCCGGTGAACGGGAGGTATTCGCTTCTGTTCACGAAGGTTCATCCTTGCCAGAGTTCGCCGTGATCATCTGCGGCACAGCAGAACACCACTGCGAAGCGCGGCGGTGGCCTCGTGACGCAGGCCGAAGGCCCCTGGAAAGGTGGCGCGACATGTCCACCCAACGGAACGGACTGTTGCCGAGCCCGCAACGCCGCTGCATGGTGAGACCAACTCAGACGCGCCCTACTGCGTGGGATATGTGCAATTCGCAATAGCTGGAGCGCAATCGATGAAGAACCTGATGAGCCGGGTGGCAGTGATTACCGGCGGCGCCAACGGAATCGGCTACGGCCTGGCCGCGAAGTTCCTTCACGAGGGATGACGATGTCGCCGGCCTCGCGAGCGCAGCCGAACGGCTCGACGCGCTGGGCGAGGTACTCGCGGTGAAAACCGATGTCGCCGATGCCGAATCGGTACAGGCCCTCGCCGCCGCGGCCATGGAACGCTTCGGCGCGGTGCACGTCGTGTGCAACAACGCCGGCGTCGGCGGAATGCAGCGATTCGCAACCACGACAGTTTCACGACCACCACACCCTGCACCCCGTACGTGGCATCCAAAGCAGTCGTGGTCGCACTGTCCGAAACCATGGCGAACGAATGTGTCGCCGAACTCCCCCACGTCGGCGTGGCGGTCCTATGCCCCGCCAACACCGCCACCTCGATCAGCAACGATGAGCGCAATGCCCCGGCCGGGCATATCCCCCGGTCCCAGGCAGACCCGACGCTCGAAGAACTCCGCAACCAGGTGAACAACGACATCGACAAGGGCTGTCAACCGAGTACGTCGCCGACCTCGAGATGGCTGGCATGGCAGCGGGAAAGACCCACATCTTCCCATCTCCCGAGTGGCTCGACCACTGGCAAGCTCGGGTCGACCGAGTACGCGAACAGCTAGATACCGCGCCCGCCTGACACCGCAGATGCCCCGTGATCAGCGGCGTTGCCAGGCCCTCACGATTCCACATAGAGTGACCCGCATCACTAAGGATGTCGTGACGATCAGGAGTTCCCGTGCGCAACAATCAGGATTCCGGCACACCGGTTTCGGTGGTCGAACGAATATCTCAGGTGTTGTTGACCTTCAACGGGGCCGGTCCACTCACCCTGTCCCAGGTGACCCAGCGGACCGGCCTACCCCGCTCATCGGTCCACCGCCTACTCGAACAACTGACTTCTTCGGGGTGGCTCATCCGCGAAGAACAGACCTACGAACATGGCCCCAGAGTCTACGAGACCGGACAGGCCGCATTCGCGCAGAATCGTTTGTCTCAAACGGCCGCACCGATCATGAGAAGGCTGGCGCAGACCACCGGCTTCGCGGTGCACCTGGGCAGCATCATCGGCGACGATGTCTTGCTTCTTTCCAAGGTGCACGGATCCCGCGCCGGGGCGGCATCTCGGATCGGCGCCCGCGTACCGCTCCATCAGTCGGCGATCGGCAAGGCAATCCTCGCCCACCTCGGCGAGGACCGAATGCCCGTGGCAGATTCGGATCGGCTACCCCGAGCGACAGTCCACAGCATCGGTACCCCTGCCCAACTTCGCGACGAGCTGCGCCGTGTGCGGGATCGAGGCACCGCATTCGATCGTCAGGAAACCGCCACCGGAGTCAGTTGCGTCGCGGTTTCTCTCGGCCCACCCGACCATTATTACGGCAACCGCGCTGCGGTCTCCGTGTGCGGCCCTTCGGAGCTGATGGACCTCACCAAACTGGTTGCGCCAGTCAGGATTGCCGCTCGTGAGATCTGGGACCAGTGCGTGAGTACCCACCTGCGGGCCGATCCGGTGCACAACTGGCGACCACCAAGCGCCCATCGGACCGCCTGAGTCATCAGGGGCAACGGGTACCGGCTCAGCCCACGATGCGCCGGCCGGTCACCCCGCCCGTCCAGCAACGCCTCGATGGTCTGCCTCAATCGCTCATTGCCCACCACTCGATTGGACACCCCGTCGGTCTTGGGTTGACGTTCTTCGGGTACCTCACCAAAGGTTTCAGAGATCACGTCAGTGGTGTGGAGCGTGGGATATACATCCCACTCCTTCATGTCCATACAACGCGGACGAGCCGAAAATGTCCGCTTGATCATCTCGATGGCAATCAAATGATCCACAGGGGCCCAAGGTAAGTGAGTTCGACGTACGACGCGATTACCAGGGTGACGTGCGGCCTCGATCGAGACATCCCGTTCAGTGGAACCCCATGTAACAAAAAACCTTGTCCTCGTTAGTGTTTGGAGGAATCCATCCACAATCGAAAATTGCGCGAGAGTCCCAGCCAGAGGTGTCGAGGTCCGGACCCTGTCGGTCGGCCTCTTACAGGCAGACGCAGTCGAGCGGATCACGGCGGCAACGGCCGATCTCGAAGTCGGATTGTTCATCGCGGCGGAATCTGCTTGTCGGCTCGCTCAGCGGATATCTGGGGTCGGCACAGATCAGCGTCTATTCTGCCGTCAATTCGTTCTACCTCACATTCGCCGAGGGGCTATGGCTCGAGATGCAGGACCACAACGTCGACGTCCTCGAGCTGGTGCTGGGGCTGACTCGCACCCCCGCGATGGCGCGAGCCGACCTGAATATCGAGCTACCGGGGCTCGCCGTGTCAGAGCCCCACGATGTCGCAGCGCAGGGCTTGGCGAATCTCGCCAATGGCCCGGTCGTGGTGGTGAAAGAATTCGAGCGGGGGCCGAGCACATGCGGCTCGACCCCCTTCGAGGATTTGGCGGCTACGATCGAGGGTCGGCTCCGTCTGACCATCGACCATTCCGCCGGAAGGCCATCACATGAGCAAATCCGTCGAGCAACGATTGTCCGAGTTGGACGCGATCGAGGCGATCAAGTCCCTCAAACACCGATATCTACGGGCGTGTGATGCAAAGGATGCCAAGACCTTTCGTGCCTGCTTCATCGCCCACGGGGCGATCATGGACTACGGGGTGCTGGGCAAACACGAAGACGCCGACCCCGTTGCCGAGATCTTCCGTACCGTCGCGCTTCGTAAGGAGCATGACTCGTACCTGATCTTGGAAATGCACCATGCCTTCCACCCCGAGATCACCCTCATCGACGAAACCCATGCAGAGGGCACCTGGACCCTCGCGTTTCGCCGACTTGACCCGTCTGCCCGGACGGAGACTGTCGCGTCCATGGAGTATGAGGACATGTACGTCGTGGAAGAGGGCGAGTGGAAGATCGCCTTCTGCCGTTCGATCCCGATGTGGTCGATGACTCGACCATTGGAAAACTCGATCGAGGTTACGCAGGGTTGGGGCCTGGGCAGGTAACGGTTTCAGACCTGCGATTCGCCACCGTCGACGAACATCTCACTGCCGGTGATGAAGCTCGCCTGTGGCGACGACAGGAACAAGACCGCGTCGGCGATCTCCGACGGCCGACCGAGCCGACCGAGCGGGACCCGTCCCGCCTCCCGCTCCAGCAGGGCGCGAGAGGCCTCCGGATCAGCGGCCAGACCGGCGAGTCCGGGTGTTTCGGTGGGTCCCGGCGTCACCGTGTTGACCCGGATACCTTGCCCGGCGAGTTCGACCGCCCACACTCTGCTGAACTGACGTATCGCGGCTTTGCTCGCCGAGTAGACACCGAACGACTCGGCAGCCCGAGCCGCCGAGGTCGATCCGATCACCACGATCGACGCTCCGGGATTGAGCAGGGGCAACGCCTTCTGCACCGTGAACACCGTTCCACGGACATTGATGCCGAATGTGTGGTCGAAGGACTCGGCGTCGAGCTCGACCAAAGGGGCGAACGTGCCTCCTCCTGCGTTGGCGACAACGACATCGAGGCCGCTTCCCCGTTCGGCGATCGCCGCGTACAACCGGTCGAGATCTTCCAGATCGGCCACGTCACTGCGCAGGCCGGTGATCCCGTCACCCAGTTCGGCTTTGAGCGCGTCGATCTCGCTTTGACGACGACCGGTGACGAACACGTGCGTGCCTTCACCGACCAATTTGATGGCGATTGCCCGTCCGATACCCGAAGTCCCTCCGGTGACCAGCGCGGTCCGCGAATCCATCTGTCCCATGACTTCTCCTCCATAATTATTGACTGACTGGTCCAAAATACACTTATGGACCAGAACGTCAAAAACAGCTAACGTAGACCGGTGGCGCGCCCCAGAAAGTTCAACGAGGACCAGGTCATCGCATCGGCCGGCGAAGTATTCGCGCACAACGGGTACGGCGGCACCACGATGGATGACCTCATGAAGGCGACCGGACTCGGAAAACAAAGCCTGTACAACGCGTTCGGCGGCAAACGCGAACTGTTCCTGAAGGCGCTGTCGGCAAGCGCCAACGACGCCGTCGCCGCCGTGGATCAGGCTTTGGGCGGTCCCGATTCGACCCCGCTGGAACGGATCAGGGCCCAAATGCTGAAAGTCGCCTTCGCACTGACCCAACAGAGGCGCCAGGACTCGCTGTTCACCAAAGCCGTCGTCGAACTCGGCCACCGGGACTCGGACGTGGCCACCTCAGCCCTCGAGGGGTTCACCCGACTCGAAGCGATCTATTGCAACTGCATCGTCGACGCCCAGGACAGCGGCGAGATCGACGCCTCGGCCGACCCGCATACCCTCGCCGCCTATTTTGTGGCCGTCACCCGCGGTATGGAGGTGCTGGCCAACGCCGGCGTCGGCCGACCCGAGTTGACCGCGATCGCCACGACCTCGCTTGACGCACTCCCCCGATGATGTGCCCTCAGTGTGACTCTTGTGTTGCCGCCTGAGCGGTGGTTGGGTCCTGGTCACCTGGTGTTTGGCTCTTGATGTGCCTGCCGGCATCGCATTGATGCGCATGTCTGGTCTTGCAAAAGTTATGCCAACACCAGGTGGGAAGGACCGGCCGATGTGGCTTGATAGGAGCGTGGCAACGCCCCCAACTGAGGATTGCCCACCGACCGGCCCAACCGTCCCTGGTCCCTGTTTCTGAAATCAGGAGGCAACCACCATGGTTGTAGTTGGAGTCGATGTACACAAGAGCTCACACACATTTGTTGCCGTCGATCCCGTCGGCAAAAAGCTAGGCCAACTCACCGCCCCGGCCACCACCGCCGGCCATCATGCCGCGATGCGATGGGCCCACACCCAGTTCGGTACCGACCTGCTCTGGGGCATCGAAGACTGCCGACAGATGTCGACCCGCCTCGAACGCGACCTACTCACCGCCGGCCAGACCGCCGTGCGGGTACCCACCAAAATGATGGCCCACACCCGTGCCTCGGCACGTACCCGCGGCAAATCAGATCCCATCGACGCTCTGGCCGTCGCGCGGGCAGTGCTGCGCGAACCGAACCTGCCCGCCGCCGGCGCCGACCCCCGATCCCGCGAGATACGTCTACTAGTCGATCGACGCGAAGTGTTTGTCGCACAACGCACCTCAACAATCAACCGACTGCTGTGGCGAGTCCATGAAATCAACCCCGCCTACGCCCCCAAACCACGCTCGCTGAGCATGCACAAACACCAACAGATCCTCGCCGCACAGCTGGCCACCGAGACCGGACTGCTGGCCGACATCGCCCGCGAAGAACTCGACGAGATCATCTCCCTGACCACCCGGATCAACACCACGGCCACCGAGATCGGCAAACGAGTCCGCGAACTGGTTCCCTCGCTACTACAGCTACCCGGCTGCGGGGAACTCACCGCAGCCAAAATCGTCGGCGAAACCGCCGGCATCGCCCGCTTCCACTCGGCCGACGCCTACGCCAACTACGCCGGCACCGCCCCCATCCCGGTCTGGTCCGGCAACACCGCCGGCCGCGTCCGGCTACCGCGCTGCGGCAACCGACAACTCACCACCGCCCTGCACCGCATCGCCCTGACCCAAACCCGACTCGAAGACAGCGACGGCTACACCTACTACCGCAAACGCCGCGCCGCCGGCGACTCCACCACCGCAGCCCTCCGAGCACTCCGACGCCGCCTGGTCCGCACCGTCTATCAACGCCTGATCACCGACACTGCGCCCCAACCACGAGCCATTCAGACCGCCGCCGCTTGACATAGGAGCAACTTTTGGCG
>NZ_JCANWW010000016.1:0-33345 GCF_059553395.1 Williamsia sp. z34
CGCCAAAAGTTGCTCCTATGTCAAGCGGCGGCGGTCTGAATGGCTCGTGGTTGGGGCGCAGTGTCGGTGATCAGGCGTTGATAGACGGTGCGGACCAGGCGGCGTCGGAGTGCTCGGAGGGCTGCGGTGGTGGAGTCGCCGGCGGCGCGGCGTTTGCGGTAGTAGGTGTAGCCGTCGCTGTCTTCGAGTCGGGTTTGGGTCAGGGCGATGCGGTGCAGGGCGGTGGTGAGTTGTCGGTTGCCGCAGCGCGGTAGCCGGACGCGGCCGGCGGTGTTGCCGGACCAGACCGGGATGGGGGCGGTGCCGGCGTAGTTGGCGTAGGCGTCGGCCGAGTGGAAGCGGGCGATGCCGGCGGTTTCGCCGACGATTTTGGCTGCGGTGAGTTCCCCGCAGCCGGGTAGCTGTAGTAGCGAGGGAACCAGTTCGCGGACTCGTTTGCCGATCTCGGTGGCCGTGGTGTTGATCCGGGTGGTCAGGGAGATGATCTCGTCGAGTTCTTCGCGGGCGATGTCGGCCAGCAGTCCGGTCTCGGTGGCCAGCTGTGCGGCGAGGATCTGTTGGTGTTTGTGCATGCTCAGCGAGCGTGGTTTGGGGGCGTAGGCGGGGTTGATTTCATGGACTCGCCACAGCAGTCGGTTGATTGTTGAGGTGCGTTGTGCGACAAACACTTCGCGTCGATCGACTAGTAGACGTATCTCGCGGGATCGGGGGTCGGCGCCGGCGGCGGGCAGGTTCGGTTCGCGCAGCACTGCCCGCGCGACGGCCAGAGCGTCGATGGGATCTGATTTGCCGCGGGTACGTGCCGAGGCACGGGTGTGGGCCATCATTTTGGTGGGTACCCGCACGGCGGTCTGGCCGGCGGTGAGTAGGTCGCGTTCGAGGCGGGTCGACATCTGTCGGCAGTCTTCGATGCCCCAGAGCAGGTCGGTACCGAACTGGGTGTGGGCCCATCGCATCGCGGCATGATGGCCGGCGGTGGTGGCCGGGGCGGTGAGTTGGCCTAGCTTTTTGCCGACGGGATCGACGGCAACAAATGTGTGTGAGCTCTTGTGTACATCGACTCCAACTACAACCATGGTGGTTGCCTCCTGATTTCAGAAACAGGGACCAGGGACGGTTGGGCCGGTCGGTGGGCAATCCTCAGTTGGGGGCGTTGCCACGCTCCTATCAAGCCACATCGGCCGGTCCTTCCCACCTGGTGTTGGCATAACTTTTGCAAGACCAGACATGCGCATCAATGCGATGCCGGCAGGCACATCAAGAGCCAAACACCAGGTGACCAGGACCCAACCACCGCTCAGGCGGCAACACAAGAGTCACACTGAGGGCACATCATCGGGGAGTGGGGCTAGTCGGCGACGGGGCCGGTCTGCTTTTCTCCCGGACCTTGGCCGGGTTCGTCGGGATGGGCGCTGGCCTCGCGGAACGCGAGCTGCAGGCTCTTGAGGCCGTCCCGCAGCGCGGAGGCGTGGATGCCCAGGTCGGCGACCGACGACTGGATGAGGCCGGCGAGGGCGGTGATCAGTTTGCGGGCTTCGTCGAGATCGAGGTGCGGGCTGCTCGACGGATCTTGCTCGGACAGGCCGAGTTTTTCGGCCGCAGCGCTCATCAGCATGACCGCGGCTCGGGTGATCACTTCGATGGCCGGGATTTCGGCCAGGTCGCGCACTTCGGGCTCGGAATTCAGGTTTTCCGTCATGGCTGTTAGACTTTCACCTACGACCGCCCTGGTTCACGCCGGGGTTGCAAGTGGAGTTCACACTCCCACCGCTCGACGTCGATCTCTTCGCAAGAAGAATTGTACGGTTGAACGGTCCGGTTTTGTCGCCGGAGATGCCGCGAAAGCGGAATATCTCCGGGAGTCTTCTGGTTGAAGGCTGGGATCGCTGGGATGCGATAGGTGACATGTGCCGGTCGGTGTGGGCCCCGTCGATGATCATCATCGATCCGGGGCCTTTTCGCTGAGGATCTGTTTCACCAGTTGCTACCGCGGTCAACCTGAGACGAAAACGTCTGCCACGAGGAACCACTTCGTACGCGGACACAAATGAGGAGGCCCCATCAGCACTGAGACTCGTATCAATGAGCGCATCCGAGTTCCCGAGGTCCGTCTTGTCGGCCCCAACTCGGAGCAGGTAGGCATTGTCCGCGTGGAAGATGCCCTGCGCTTGGCAATCGAGGCCGATCTCGACTTGGTCGAGGTGGCCCCGAATGCTCGTCCGCCGGTCTGCAAGATCATGGACTACGGCAAGTTCAAATACGAGGCGGCACAGAAGCAGCGCGAATCGCGTCGCAACCAGCAGATGACCGTCATCAAGGAGCAGAAGCTCCGCCCCAAGATCGACGACCACGATTACGAGACCAAAAAGGGTCACGTCATCCGCTTCCTCGAAGCCGGGTCGAAGGTCAAGGTGACGATCATGTTCCGTGGCCGCGAGCAGTCGCGCCCCGAACTCGGTTACCGACTGCTGCAGCGTTTGGGCTCCGACGTAGGCGAGTACGGGTTCGTCGAGACCTCCGCCAAGCAGGATGGCCGCAACATGACCATGGTCCTGGCCCCGCACAAGGGCGCCAAGACCAAGGCGCAAGCACAAGCGCAAGCTCAAGCACCAAAAGCGCAACCCCAGCAGAGTGCACCCACCAAGCCTGCGGCAGATTCAGGACCGGCTCCGGCCGCCAACCCTGAGAGCTGACCTCTCCACAGGCGTTACGAAGAGAAAGGCATTCCCATGCCCAAGACAAAAACCCACAAGGGAACCGCTAAGCGTTTCAAGGTGACCGGTAGCGGCAAGATCGTCCGTCAGCGTGCGGGCCGTCGCCACCTGATGGAGCACAAGCCCTCCAAGCAGACCCGTCGTCTCGATGGCACCGTTGTCGTCTCCGAGAACGATGCGCCCCGCATCAAGCGCCTGCTGAAGATCTAACGCTCCCCACCAGACCACTCGCTGCCGGTTCCCGGCCGCCACATTCTAAGAGGTAAATCAACAATGGCACGCGTAAAAAGGGCGGTAAACGCCCAGAAGAAGCGTCGTTCGACCCTGGAAGCTTCCAAGGGCTACCGCGGACAGCGTTCGCGTCTCTACCGCAAGGCCAAAGAGCAGCAGCTGCACTCGCTGACCTACGCCTACCGCGACCGTCGTGCTCGCAAGGGTGAGTTCCGCAAGCTGTGGATTGCGCGAATCAACGCTGCGGCGCGGGCCAATGACATCACCTACAACCGCTTCATCCAGGGTCTGAAGATCGCTGGTGTCGAGGTCGACCGCAAGATCCTCGCCGAGATCGCCGTGAGCGATCCCGAGGCATTCACCGGTCTGGTCGCAGTTGCCAAGAAGGCACTGCCGGCTGACGTCAACGCCCCCGCAGCCTAATCGGCGGCGAGATAAACATCCCCGCGCCGGACGTTCTCACCGAACGTTCGGCGCGGGTTGTTTCATATGCAAAGCTGCACCGTTCCGCGGCGCGGCGTAAAGCGGGTAGTTTCCTGGCCGAAGGTTTCAACGCCGTCGACGCGGCCATCGCATCGCGTCGCGCGCGGGTCTTGCTCGCGACCGATGAGGCCCTCGACCGATACGGCGACCTGGTGAGCCTGGCGCAGGCCGGCGGCGTCGAGGTCCTGCACGTCACCTCGGGTGCTGCCGACAAGCTCGCCGAGACCATCACCAGCACCGGGTTGTTCGTCGTGTGCGATCTGGTCGACGTGCCGATGTCCGACGTGCTGAGCACCACCCCGCGTCTGCTCGCGGTGCCCGTGGAGATGACCGATCCGGGCAACGCCGGCACCCTCATCCGGACCGCCGATGCAATGGGCGCCGACGGTGTCATCCTGGCCGGTGACAGTGTCGATCCCCACAACGGCAAGTGTGTGCGGTCCACCGCAGGCAGTGTGTTCCACGTTCCGGTCGCCCGGGAGCGCAGTGTCGACGAGGTCCTGGCCGCGCTGCGCCGGGCCGGTGTGGCGATCTGCGCCACCGCGGGAGATGCCGAGTTGAGCCTGCCGGACGCCGGCGACGTGCTCGCCGGGCCGACCGCCTGGTTGTTCGGCAACGAGGCACACGGACTGCCCGACGACATCCTGGCGCAGGCCGATCATCGGATCTCCATTCCGATCCATGGTCGCGCGGAGAGCCTCAACCTGGCTGCCGCGGCCGCGATCTGCCTCTATGCCAGCGCCGATGCCACCCGAGCGGTCGACTACCCTCGCAGGTGAGCCAAGCCGGTTCCATCAGACGTACTTCAGCTCGACGAAGTCATATTCAAGGGAGTCAACACAGCCGTGGCCGACGTCGACAGCCAGAGCCTGGCGACCGCAGTGGACGCTGCCGTCGCAGCATTTTCCGCCGCGGTTGATCTGCCAGCGCTGGCAACCGCCAAGACCGAGCACCTCGGTGACCGCTCGCCGATCGCCTTGGCCCGCCGCGAACTCGGCGCGTTGCCGAAGGAGCAGAAGGCGCAGGCCGGCAAGCTCGTCAACGTTGCCCGTGGGCAGGCGCAGAAGGCCTACGAAGACCGGCTCGCGGTTCTGACGGCCGAGCGCGACGCCGCGGTGCTGGTCGCCGAGACCATCGACGTCACCCTGCCGACCGCACGCCGGACACCCGGCGCCCGCCACCCGATCACGGTGATCGGTGACCAGGTCGCCGACGTGTTCGTCGGGATGGGCTGGGAGATCGCCGAAGGTCCCGAGGTCGAGACCGAGCACTTCAACTTCGATGCGTTGAACTTCCTGCCGGATCATCCGGCCCGGTCGATGCAGGACACCTTCTACATCGCACCGCCCGAGTCGCGGCAGGTGCTGCGCACGCACACCTCCCCGGTGCAGGTGCGCGCGATGTTGTCGCGCGAGCTGCCGATCTATGTGGCCTGCCCGGGCCGTACCTTCCGGACCGACGAGCTCGATGCGACCCACACCCCGGTGTTCCATCAGGTCGAAGGCCTCGCCGTGGACAAGGGCCTGACGATGGCGCATCTACGGGGCACCCTCGACCACTTCGCCAAGGCGCTGTTCGGCCCCGAGACGGTCACCCGGATGCGTCCGAGCTACTTCCCGTTCACCGAACCCTCGGCAGAGGTGGACGTCTGGTTCGCCGGCAAGAAGGGTGGCGCCGGCTGGGTCGAATGGGGCGGCTGCGGCATGGTCCATCCGAATGTGTTGCGCGCCAGTGGGATCGATCCCGACGTCTACTCCGGTTTCGCTTTCGGGATGGGACTGGAACGGACCCTGCAGTTCCGCAACGACCTACCCGACATGCGCGACATGGTCGAGGGCGACATCCGCTTCACGGTGCCCTTCGGTCCCGGCGCCTGAGTACGCAGAACCAACGAAAGAGCTGAGTTTCCAGTGCAATTAGCGCAGTCGTGGCTGACAGAGATCCTGCAACAGGGCACTCCTGGGTGGTCCAAGCCGTCCGCCGAGATCGATGAGGCCTTTGTTCGCGTCGGATTCGAGATCGAAGACATCACACCGTTGCCGGAGATCACCGGACCGCTGGTGGTCGGCCGGGTCACCCGGATCGAAGAACTCACCGAGTTCAAGAAGCCCATCCGCTTCTGCCAGGTCGACGTGGGTGAGGACAAGGACCGCGACATCGTCTGCGGTGCAAGGAACTTCACCGAAGGTGACCTGATCGTTGCGGCGTTGCCGGGCTGCGTGCTGCCCGGTGGCTTCGCAATCGCGACCCGCACGACGTACGGCCGGGTGTCCGACGGGATGATCTGTTCGGTCACCGAGTTGGGTGTCGGCAACGATCACAGCGGCATCCTGGTGCTGCCGCCCGAAACCGCCACACCCGGTGCCGACGCACGCGAGGTGCTCGGTCTCGACGACACGATCATCGACATCAATGTCACGCCGGACCGCGGCTACGCGTTCTCGGCGCGTGGTCTGTCCCGCGAGCTCGCCTGCAGCTTCGATCTGCCGTTCGCCGATCCGGCGACAGCGCCGGTGCTGCCGACCACGGCCGGCGAGTCGGGCCCGACCGTGCACCTCGATCCGGAGTCCGGAGCCACCCGGTATTGCGCGCTGGTGGTGCGCGGTATCGACCCGTCCGCCCCGACCCCGTGGTGGATGGTCAAGCGGCTCATGCTGTCCGGCGTGCGACCGATTTCGGCGGCGGTGGACATCACCAACTACGTGATGCTCGAACTCGGTCAGCCGTTGCACGCCTTCGACGCCGCCAAGCTCTCCGGTGACATCCGGGTGCGCCGGGCGATCGCGGGGGAGAAGCTGACCACCCTGGACGACGTGGTGCGGGATCTGGATCCGGAAGACGTTGTCATCACCGACAACACCGGTCCGATCGCCCTGGCCGGTGTCATGGGCGGCGGTGCCACCGAGATCAACGCGCAGAGCACCGATGTGCTGCTGGAATCGGCGACGTTCAACCCGGTCGCGGTGTTCCGGACCGCCAAGCGCCACCGACTCACCAGCGAGGCCAGCAAGCGCTTCGAGCGGGTCGTCGACCCAGAGGTCACCGACATCGCGCTTCTGCGCGCAGCCTCGCTGCTCGCCGAGATCTGCGGTGGCACCGTTGATTCCACCTACACCGACGCCGGTTCGGTGGCACCTGCGGTGTCCGTGCTGATGTCGGAGCGGGCTCCGTCGGATACCGCCGGGATCGACTACCCGGTCGGCACCGCGCAGCGGCGTCTGGTCCAGGTCGGTTGCTCGGTGGAACCGGCGGGCGACATGCTCACCGTCACCCCGCCGAGCTGGCGGCCGGATCTGCGTCTGAGTGCCGACCTCGTCGAGGAGGTGCTGCGTCTGGAGGGCTACGAGAACATTCCCGTCGTGCTCCCCAAGGCGCCCGGTGGACGAGGCCTGACCCAGGGTCAGCTCCGTCGCCGCAGTGTCGGACGCAGCCTGGCGTTGTCGGGGTACGTGGAGGTCTTGCCGTACCCGTTCATGCCCGCCGGCGTCTTCGACCTCTGGAATCTGCCCGCCGACGATCCGCGTCGGGCCACGGTCAGGGTGCTCAATCCGCTCGAGGCCGACCGCCCCGAGCTGAACACCACGTTGCTGCCCGGACTGCTCGAGATGGTCGGCCGCAATATTGCTCGGGGACAACGTGATCTGTCGATGTACACCATCGGCCAGGTGGTGCTGGGTGGACAGAACGTCCGCCCGATCGATGCGCTGCCCGTGGACCGGCGGCCGACTGCGGAACAGATCGCCGAGCTGGTCGAATCGCTTCCGGCCCAGCCGCTGCACGTCGCGGCGGTGCTGACCGGTCTGCGTGAGCCGGCCGGGCCGTGGGGCAAGGGACGTACAGCCGACACCACCGACATCTTCGACGCGGTGGCGATCATCGGACAGGCCGCCGGAGTCGAGCTGAAACTGCGGTCCGCCGCGCAGGTGCCCTGGCATCCGGGTCGTTGCGGTGAGATCCTCGCCGACGACGCAGTGGTCGGCTGGGCCGGTGAACTGCACCCGGCGGTGTTGGAGAAGTTGCACCTGCCGCCGCGCTCGCTGGCGCTGGAGATCGACCTCGACGCCGTCCCGGTGAACAATGACCTTGTTTCCCCGCGGATTTCGCCGTACCCGCCGGTCCTGCAGGATCTCGCGGTGGTCGTCGATGACGATGTGGCCGCCGAGGACGTGCGCTCCGCGCTGGAGGCCGGAGCCGGACAGTTGCTCGAGAGCATCGTCCTGTTCGATGTCTTCACCGGCGAGCAGGTCGGTGAGGGCAAGAAGTCGCTCACGTTCTCACTGCGTTTTCGCGCCGACGACCGCACGCTGACCGAGGACGAGGCCACCGCCGGCCGCGACGCCGCGCTGGCTCATGCGACGTTGACCGTCGGCGCCGTGATGCGGGGCTGACGGCGGGGGGTGCGCCCACACCACCGGAGAGATGGTGGACGGGCGGGTCAGCGTGGACCGGTGGGTTGTGACCGATCACGAAGGCGCAGTGCGCTTTCTCGGAACTTCGCGACCACCTGTGCTTCGTCGACCCCGATGACCTCACCGTTGTCGACGACGAACTCGCCGCCGACGATGGTGTGCGTGACGTCGTCGGCGCGGGTGCTGTAGACCAGGGCCGCCTCGACGTCGTAGACCGGTGCCACGTGCGGGCGGTCGAGGTCGACGACAACCAGATCGGCAGGCGCCCCGACCCGGATCGCACCCAACTCGGGTCGATGCATCGCGATCGCCGACCGCTCCGTGGCCATGGTCAGCACCTCGCGGGTGGTCAGGAACGTGGGATCGGCCGTGGACTGTTTGTGGGTGACGGCGGCGAACTTCATCTCCCCGAACATATCCAGGGTGTTCTGACTCGCCGGTCCATCGGTGCCGAGGCCGACGGTGACCCCGGCCGACCACAGCCCCTTCAAATCCATCGTGCCGGACACCAGTTTTGCGTTGCAGCAAGGACAGTGGGCCACCTTGACCCCGTGTTCGGCGAACAGAGCAATGTCGCCTGCGGTCAATTGAGTGCAGTGTGCGGCGGTGATGTCGGGCCCCAGGAAGCCGAGGTCGTCGAGCCATTCGACGGTGGTGCGACCGTAGGTCGAGGCCATGTAGGCACTCTCGTTCAGGCCCTCGGCGATGTGGGTGTGGATCGGCAGTGACCGTTCATCGGCCAGAGTTCGGATCGCTTGCCAGAGTGGACCACTGCACGAGTACGGCGCATGGGGGGAGAGCGCCAGGCGGACGCGATCATCGATGAGCCCGGACACCGGTGCGGTCGCGGCGTCGAAGTCCTCGACCGCCGCCCAGGACCACGGACCGACATCGCGGTAGACCCCGCCGTCGGCGAACCCGTAACCGAGCGTGGCCCGCAGGCCCACCTCGCGCAGGGCCCGCGCCTGTGGCGTCACCGCGTAGGCGTCGAAATGTTCGTTGAAACAGGTGATCCCGGCCTTGGCCATCTCGACCAGCCCGCACATCGACGCCCAGTAGAGGGTCTCGTGGTCGAAGTTCTGCTTGAGCCGCCACATGGTGTCGAGCCAAGCGAACAGCTCGGTGTCCTCGAGCAATCCGCGCAGCAACATGTTCGACGCGATGTGGGTGTGCGCGTTGACCATCCCGGGTAGTACCGCAGAGTGGGTCCCGTCGATCACCCTTGCCGCCTGCACGGGTGTCGAGGCGGGCACCAGACCCGAGATCAGCCCGTCGGCCACCAGGACCGTGTGGTCGACCAATGGATCCATACCGTCCGGCATGATCACGGTGGTTCCGGTGATGGCGATGTCGGCCTGCTGGATCATGCCGGGCTCCTGGTGTTCTCATGTGCTGGTGTGTGCTGGATGCGCTCGCCGGTGATCTCCCGGCCGGGGCGGTGGTCGAAACTCACAACCGGGCCAAGATGCTGGTGTCGAACAGCTGATCGGCGGAGATGTCGATTCCGGCAGACTTGAGTGTGGCGATGTTGCCGGCGATCTGGGCGTCGGTCATCGTCAGGAGGTCGGCCGCGGGAACCTCTGGACTGACCATCAGTGCCTCGATGCTTTCCGAGGCGAGGGTCTGCTGGGCGAGGTCCAGGCCGGTGTTCTTGCCGTACACCTCCACGGCGAGCCGGGCGCCGAGCGTCGGGTCCTCGAGATTTTCCTGCCAGCCCTGCCGCTCGCCGCCGAGGAACGAGACGAGCATGTCGGACCGGTTCTCGATGGTTTCCGTGGTGGCGAACCAGACGCTCGAGAAGGCCTGGTAACCGAAGTCCGAGAAAAACATCGTGTTGACGTCGAGGCCTTGGGCCCGCAGCGTGGCCGGCTGGTCGATGAGGAAGCCGACCTGTGCGTCGACCTCACCGTTCGCGGTCGGCGCCGGGTCGAACTGCACCGGCACGATGTCCAGATCGTCGACGTCGATGTCGTTGATCGCGCACAGGACGCGGAACGGCGCCTCGTTCTGCGCCGCGACGCCGATCTTCTTGCCGACCATCTGCTTCGGTTCGGTCAGGGCCTTGTCCTGGAGTGAGTACACACAGAACGGACTGCGCTGGAAACGGGTCGCGATGATCTTGACGTCCGCGCCGTTGTTGATCATCTGGGCCACCGCGTCCGCGTAGCCGTTCCCGAGTGCCGCCTTGCCCGACACGACCACCGTGTCCACAGCCGTGTTGGGTCCGCCGGCGAGGATGTTGACGTCGACGCCCCGGGACGTGAAGTAGCCGTTGCTCGCGGCGATATAGGTTCCGGCTTGCTCGACCGTTGGTACCCAGCCGGTTTGGGCCGAGACGCTGCCGTCGCCCGGCGATGTGGAATCCGACCCGCAGGCACTGAGGATCGGGATACCGACGAGAGCGGTGGCGCCGATACCGAGACCGCCGCTGAAGAGTGACCGGCGGCTGATCGGTGCGGACAAAGGTGAAAACGGCATGGGGAACTCCTGGTTGCGAGAGGGTTGACCGTGGTCGAGAAGATGTGGGAGGGATCAGGTTCGAATGCGATTGATGGCGCTCTCGGCCAGTGCCGCGATCCCGTAGAGCGCTGCCGCGGACAGGGTGACAAGGGCAACCAGTGTCCACATCAGTGAATAGTTGCCGCTCACACCGGCTCTGAGCATCATGAAGCCGGCTCCGTCCCCGGTGGCGAGCCACTCGCACAGGAGTGCACCGGTCATCGCCAGCGGTGCGGTGACGCGTGCGGCGGCAAAGAACGACGGCAGGGCGGCCGGAAGCTGGACTATCCACAGCACTTTCACCGGACCGCCGCCGGAAACCGACACCACCTCGCGGGCGCTGGGCGGGACGGACCGGATACCGCCGACGATCGTCACCAGTGCCGGAAAGAACGTCACGACGCCGGACACCACGATCAAGGTGATGAACCCGCGCCCGAAGATCAGCGCGATCAATGGGGTCATCGCCACGAGCGGGACGGTGCGGATCGACATGGCGATCGGCATGATGATCGACTCCGCGGTGCGGGACAGGACGACGACAACGGCGCCGATCAGCGCCAGTCCCAGGCCGCTGGCGAATCCGACCACCGTGTGGACGATGGTGAGCCGCAACGCCGCCCACATGTCCGACAGATCTCGGCCGGAGGTCAGGTAGTTCCAGACATCCACCGGTGTCTTCCCGAAGTAGGGGTCGACCGATCGCGCGATCAGGTACCAGCCACCCAAGACCAGCACCAAAGTCACCGCGAACTGCGATACGACGCCCATCATGTTTCGGGACTTGGTCACCTGAGGCGCGGAGGCCACCGAGATATCGGAGACGGTCTCCTGATCCCGCCACGTGTAGACGAGTTTCTCGGCGAGCACGGTCAGCCCGTAGGCACCGGCGGCGAGCAGGGCGGCGTACAGCGCCAGGGCCCAGGTGCGGTCGACGTCGAGTGACTGCTGCGAGTAGACCATCGCGACGCCGAGTCCCTTGTCCGCGCCCAGATACTCACCGATCATCGCGCCGAGGACCGCCAGGGGTGCGGCGACGCGGAGCGCGGCGAACAGGGCCGGTACGGCCGACCGGATCTGGACCATCCGCAGGACTTTTCCGCGTCCACCACCCGCCGCCCGGATGACGTCCACCCGGGTGGCCGATGCACTGTGCAGACCGAGGACGGCCCCGACCAGCGTGGTGAAGAAAACGCCTTGCGCGGAGATGAGCACGACCGACATGTATCGGGTCGTGACCGCGACCAGGATCGGCGAAATGGCGACGATGGGAAGGCAATACGCGACCACGCCGACTCTCATCACGATGGCCTGGGTCCACGGCAGGAGTAGTGACAATCCCGCGAGTGTCACGGCGATCGCGTTTCCGAGCAACCATCCCCAGCCCGCCTCGCCGGCGGTGGTCAGCAGGTTCGGCCAGACGAAAGCGAAGTCGTCGATTGCGGTGGCCAAGATGTCCAGGGGCGCGGCGATGGCGTAGACATCACTGAAGACCGTCTTTGCGAGCAGTTGCCATACGACGACCAGGGCGATGACGCTGCCGAGGGCTAGTACGTTCACCTTCGCCAGGAGGCCGGTCAGGTTCAGACGCGGCGGGATCGGCGCGGTCAGGGTTGTCGACATGTGGGCCTCAGCCTTCGAAAGCGTCGAGGTCGGCGAGCATGCGGGACTTGAGCTCGTCGGATGCGAAACTGGCGTGGATCGACGTCGCGGCGATGGATTTCACCGTGGCGAGATCCCAGCCGAATGTGCGCGCACAGTCGGCGTAGTCATCCTCGATCCGAACACTCATCGGCGCCGGGTCATCGGTGTTGATCGAGACCTTGACCCCGGCCAGACGCAGTGGCTCGATGGGATGTACGTCCAACGATGGATACACCTTCAGTCCTTCGACGTTGGAGCGGGGGCACATCCCCAGCGGGATCTCACGTTCGGCGAGTACCTCGACCAGCCGTGGGTCCTCGATGGACCGGACCCCGTGGTCGATCCGTTCGGCGTGGAGCAGATCCAGTGCACCCCAGACGCTTTCCGGGCCACTGGATTCGCCGGTATGCACCGTGCGCCGGAATCCGGCGTCGCGGGCGAGGGTGAAGGCGGGTGCGAACTTCGCGTTGGTGTCGCCGGCATGGGTTTCATCGCCGTCGATCGAGAGTGCGACAACCCGGGGGACACGCGCGCGGATCATCTCTTCGACCACCTCGATCGCCGACTCTGCGGACTGCTGACGCAACAGGGAGACACAGAGGTTGGCCTCGCACAGGCCGTCGCGGGCGGCTTCGTCGAAACCCTCGGCGATGGCTCGGGTGAAGTCGGTCAGCCGTCCCTGCCAGCTACCCCAGTGGGTGGGGTTGACGATGATGTCCGCGTACCGGACACCCGAGGCGCTCTCTCGTGCGCAGGCGCGGTACGCGGCGCTCGCGAGGTGTTCATGGGTCCGGACCAGTGATCCCTCCCAGTCCAGGAACTGCAGAAAGGTGCCGACGCCCATGCCCTTGACGGCAGCACCCTGCGGATCACGCTCGACGTGATGGGTGGAGGTGTCGAAAAGTGTTGCGGCCGGTCCTGGTAGGCCGACGCCGAGTTCGCGCGCGGACTGGACGAGGTCGGCGACGTCGAAGCAGCCCTCGAGGTGAACGTGGACTTCGGCTTTGGGCAGCCGGCGCATCACACCGGCGGTCAGGGGCGTGGTTGCTGTGGTCATCGTTGCACCGACTCCGCCGGTGGTGCGAACAGGAGGTCGGATGCCTGTTCGACGTAACTCCGGAACTCCGGACTCCGCATGATCTCCGGCTTTCGGGGACGGGGCAGGTCGATGTCGATCACCTGCTGGATCCGGCCCGGGCGCGCCGACATCACGGCCACCCGATCGGAGAGGTAGATCGCCTCGGAGATGCCGTGGGTGACCATCAGTGTGGTGGACGGCCGTTCGGTCCAGATGCGCATGAGTTCGGTGTTGAGGCGTTGCCGGGTCATGTCGTCGAGCGCACCGAACGGTTCGTCGAGCAACAGGACCATGGGTTTGAGGATGAGCGCGCGTGCGATCGACACCCGCTGCCGCATACCGCCGGAGAGCTGGCCGGGCTTGGCGCCTTCGAAACCGTCCAGTCCGACGAGTTTGATCAGATCGCTGACCTCTTTGTGTGACACCGGCTTTCCGGCGGCTTCGAGCGGAACGCGGATGTTGGCCTCGACGCTGCGCCAGGGAAGCAGCGCCGAATCCTGGAACGCCACACCCAGAATGTGTTCGTTACGAAGCTCGTTCGGTGTTCGGCCGTCGACCAGGATCGATCCGCTGGTGGGGGACTCGAGGTCGGCGAGCAGGCGCAGGATGGTCGACTTGCCACAGCCAGACGGCCCGAGCAGGGAGACGAAGCTTCCCCGGTCGGTCTGCAGGCTCACATTGTCGAGAGCGGTCACCTGCTGCCGCTTCATCGTGAACCGCTTCGACACTCCTGCGAGGTCGATACCGGTTGCGCGAAAACCCGTTTCGGGACTTCGAGCGTTCATGACTTCTCCTCTGTGTACCTGATGGCGGCGCGTGGGCTGTGTCAACAGTCAAGTCCACGCACGCGCGCCCCGACATGGACGATTCACCGAAAACGGTGGGCCTCGAGTCGCGTCGAGTAGTAGGAATCTCCAAGCTGATTTAAAGTGGTTTCCTGGGCGTAACAACTCGTTGGCGTCGGCTGAGGTACTGATCACATGTCGGTGCGAAAGGGGTTGCGCGGTGCGGTTGTCGGATATAGCCACCATTCCCGATCTCGATTTCATCGAGGTGGTGGCCGGCGAGGGCGATCCTCAGGTCCACGGTGTCTACACCACCGATCTCGGAGATCCGTTGGCGTTCCTCTATGGCGGGGAACTGGTGCTGACCAGTGGGCTGTGGTACCGGGAACCGGCCGACGCCCAGACCTTTGTGGGCGCCTTGACCGGTGGTCATGCCACTGCTCTGGTGGTGGGTCTGGCCGCGATCGGTGAGGTGCCGCCACCTCTGGTCCGGGCCTGCGAAGAGGCCGGGCTGGCGCTGTTCGCGGTCGAGGGCGCCGTGTCGTTCCGCTTCCTGACCGAAACCGTGATGCGGGTGCTGGCCGGCGCGGCGGGAAAGCTGACGCTGCACCGCGATCTGGTGGCGGACCTAGCATCCGGGGAGGGGCCGAGTGGATTGGTCGCCTCGCTTCGCCGGGCGCTGGGTGTCGATTGTGCGGTGATCACCGCGACGGGCCGAATGGTGGCCGGTGGGCTGACCGGAACCGGACCTGCCCAGTTGGCCGATGCCTTCCGAAAGGCGCTGAACGAGTGGACGTTCCCCTCGGCCCAGCGTGTCGGCGATCAGGAGGACGTCTCCTTCTTCGCGGTCGGATCGCCGGTGGCCCGGCGCCCGGCTGTCGCCTATGTGGCCATCGCAAGTGACCACCGCACCCAGGCGCCGTGGATGTCCGCCGCGGTCGAGGAGGTCTGTGCACTGCTCGCGATGGACCGGTCCACCAGATATGAATCGCGGCGGCTCGAGGAGCGCATGGTCCGGGAAGTGCTGGCCCGATTGCAGCGGCATGACTCGGCCGGCGCCCACAGCCAGTTCCGGAGTCTGGGCTTCGACGGCGACGCACCGGTCAGTTGCATCGTGGTGAGTTCTCGGGACACCCGCTACGGAACCGAATTGGCCGGTGTCATCCTCGAGGAATTGCACGACGAGATGCCGCTGTCGACCGCTCCGGTGAAACTGCCTTCAGAGGCATTCCTGATGTTCGTAGGCGTCGATCCGGAGCTGACGTCCGAGGCGGCGAACAGCCTTTCCGCGCAGGTTCGTTCGATCGCGCAGCGGCTCAGTCCGCTGCTGGATCGTGGGTACGTGGCCATCGGCACGGGTACCCCCGGGCAGCTGCCCGAAGGTGCCCGGGTGTCGATGAGCGAGGCCGAGTACACCCACCGGTACGCGACTCAGGGCAGTGGACCGATCAGGTTCGCGGACAACAATTCCCTGTCGTCGCATCTGCTGCTGGTGGCTGCGGTGCCGGAGGAGATCAAGCGGGTCTTCCGGCGACGGCTGGTCGGCGTCATCGCCGAACACGACGAACGTCACCGGACCGACCTGCTTCCCACACTGCAGGTGTTTCTCGAGGAGTCGGGGTCGTGGAGCCGCAGCGCCGAACGGCTGCACATCCACGTCAACACGTTGCGATATCGGCTGCAGCGGGTCGAGAAACTGACCGAGCGAAGTCTGGCGACGCTGCACGACAGGGTCGATTTCGTCCTTGCGCTCAGTATTGCCGAGTGAGGGGCGCGGCCTCAGGCCGTGGTACGACGCAGGGTGGCCGCACCCAGGCACAGGGCGACGATCGAAAAGGCGAGCACGACAAGCAGATCGCGCCACATCTGGCCGGTGGGTCCGGGGTGCGCCGCGACCTGCTGCAGTGCGTCGACGGCATAGGTGACCGGCAGGATCCTGCTGATCCAGTCGAGCCAGGAAGCCATCTGATCGCGTGGCACGAACAGTCCGCACAGCAGGAGCTGGGGTATGACCACCACCGGGATGAACTGCACGGCCTGAAATTCGGTGCGGGCGAATGCCGAGAAGAACAGTCCCGATGCCACCCCGAGGATCGCGACCAGTACGGCGATCACGACCACCCAGATGGCATGGCCGGCGATGTCGAGGTCGAGGATCCAGAAGGCCACGGCACTGGCGAGCAGTGCTTGCGCCGCGGCGGCGATGGAAAAGGCGGCCCCGTACCCGGCGAGCAGGTCGAGTTTGCCCAGCGGTGTGGTCAGTAGGCGTTCAAGCGTGCCGGACGTGCGTTCCCGGACCATGGCGATCGACGTGGTGATGAACATCAACACGAACGGCAGGATGCCGAGCATGATGATCCCGATCTCGTCGAAGCGTGAGGTCCCCGGGATCCGGCCGGCCTGGTCCTCGAACATGTAGTACAGCAACACCATCAGGACGCACGGCACCACGAGGATCAGAGCGACGGTGCGGCGGTCGTCCAGCAGTTGCCGGAGGATGCGTCGCGTGGTG
This sequence comes from Williamsia sp. z34, assembly GCF_059553395.1. Taxonomy (NCBI): domain Bacteria; kingdom Bacillati; phylum Actinomycetota; class Actinomycetes; order Mycobacteriales; family Nocardiaceae; genus Williamsia; species Williamsia sp. z34. Next base: position 16,356 of record NZ_JCANWW010000016.1, read on the forward strand.
GACACGAACGGACGCCGGTGCATCAGCGCGATCCCTTGGTGATCAGCCGAAGGAATGCGGTTTCCAGGTTGGTCTGGCCGGTGCGTTCTCGGAGCTCGTCCGGTGTCAGTTCGGCGACCATCCGTCCCTCCCGCATCAGGATCAGGTTGTCGCAGCGGTCTGCCTCGTCCATCACGTGACTCGACACCAGTAAGGTCGCACCGGCATCGGCCAGCGCGTGAAAACGGTTCCACAGGTCTTCACGCAGGATCGGATCGAGGCCCACGGTCGGCTCGTCGAGGATCAGCAGCGTCGGGGAGCCGACCAGTGCGCAGGCGATCGAGACGCGACTGACCTGACCGCCCGACAGGTGCCGCGTCTTGTGCGTGCGGAACTCGTTCAGACCGACCGCGTCGATGGCGCTGCCCACGCCGGCCCGGTTGCCGTAGAGGTCGGCGAAGTACGCCACGTTCTGCTCGACGGTCAGGTCGGTGTAAACCGACGGGGCCTGCGTGACGTAGCCGACCAGATGTCGCAGCGCCGCGGTGCCGGCCGGCTGCTCGAGGACGGTCACCGAGCCGGACTCGATCTGCTGGGTGCCGACGATGGCGCGCATCAGGGTGGTCTTGCCGCAGCCCGACGGACCGAGAAGCCCGGTGATGGATCCCGCGGGTACCGTGAGATCCAGGTGGTGCAGGACCGGTTTGCCGCCTCGCTTGACCACAAGCGACTGCGCGATGATCGCTGCGGACGGGGTCACCGTTCAGTCTTACCGCGTCGCGCACCCGGTCCGCCGGTGAAGCGCAGGGACCCGCTTGTGAATTAACTTACGGTGGGGTGCATAATGAATCATATGAGTGTCACAGTCGCAGTAGCCGGCGCAAGCGGGTATGCAGGTGGCGAGATTCTTCGTCTGCTTTTCGGTCATCCGAAACATGCATCAGGAGAGCTGCAGATCGGTGCCCTGACGGCCGGATCGAATGCCGGTTCGTTGCTGGGGGAGCACCATCCCCACCTGTTGCCGCTGGCGGATCGGGAGTTGTCGGAGACGACCACCGAGATCCTCTCCGGGCACGACGTCGTCTTCCTGGGCCTGCCGCACGGAACCTCCGGGCCCGTCGCCGATGCGTTGCCGCCGGCCACCCTGGTGATCGACTGCGGAGCCGACTTCCGGCTACAGGATCCGGCGGAGTGGGAGCGGTATTACGGCGGTACCCACGCCGGTAGCTGGCCATATGGACTCCCGGAGCTGCCCGGGAACCGTGATGTCCTCTCCGGCGCCAACCGGATCGCGGTGCCCGGTTGTTATCCGACCGTGAGCACGCTCGCGCTGCTGCCTGCGGTCGCCGCAGGCATCATCGCCCCGCAGATCACCATCGTCGCGGTCAGCGGTGCCTCTGGCGCCGGGCGGTCGCCGAAGGTCGACCTGCTCGCCGCCGAGGTGATCGGTTCGGCCCGCGCGTACGGCGTCGGCGGCGCTCACCGGCACACCCCGGAGATCATCCAGAACCTGTCGGCGGTGGCCAACGCCCCGGTCAGTGTCTCGTTCACGCCGGTACTGGCGCCGATGGCCCGCGGAATCCTGGCGACCTGCACCGCACCGACGTCGGCGACGTCGGCGCAGGCGCGGGCGATCTACGAGAAGGCATACGCCGATGAACCGTTCGTGACCGTGCTGCCGGAGGGCCGCCAGCCGGCCACCGGCTCGGTGATCGGGTCGAATGCGGTGCAGCTCAGTGTCGGCGTCGATGAGCGGTCGGGCACCCTGATCGCGGTCGGCGCAATCGACAATCTGACCAAGGGCACCGGTGGCGGTGCCGTGCAATCGATGAATCTGGCCCTGGGATGGGGCGAAACCGAAGGACTGAGCACCGTGGGAGTGGCACCGTGAACAAGGGCAGTGACGATGTGGCTGCAAGCGGGGCAGATGGAACCGGTGACGAGGTGGTGGATGTGACCGCGAACTGGCGCGACGTCGACGGTGGACACCGCATGACGAACCTGCAGGGTGTGACCGCACCGCTGGGTTTCCGGGCGGCGGGCATCAAGGCCGGGATCAAGGCCAGCGGCAGGGAAGATCTGGCGCTGGTCTTCAACGAGGGTCCCGACTATGCGGCGGCCGGAGTGTTCACCTCCAACAAGGTCAAGGCTGCCCCGGTGCTGTGGAGCCAGCAGGTCTTGAGCACCGGACGGCTGCGCGCAGTGGTCCTCAACTCGGGCGGCGCCAATGCCTGCACCGGTCCGGGTGGATTCCAGGATGCCCATGCCACCGCCGAAGCGACCGCAGCGGCGATCAGCGACTGGGGCACCGAGACCGGTGCCATCGAAGTTGCGATCTGTTCCACGGGTTTGATCGGCGATCGCCTTCCGATGGACAAGGTGCTCGCCGGCGTCACCGAGATCGTTCACGAGATGGGCGGCGGCCTGACCGGTGGCACCGACGCCGCATACGCGATCATGACCACCGACACCGTGCCCAAACAAGCGGCCTTCCACCACAGTGATGGCTGGAATGTCGGCGGCATGGCCAAGGGCGCGGGAATGATGGCGCCGTCGCTGGCCACGATGCTCTGTGTGATCACCACCGACGCCGCGGTATCGGCCGCGCAGTTGGACGAAGCGCTGCGGGCGGCCACCGCGCTGACGTTCGACCGTCTGGACGTCGATGGTTCGTGTTCCACCAATGACACTGTGCTGCTGCTGAGTTCGGGTGCCAGCGAGAAGACGCCGGATCAGTCCGCGCTCAACGAGGCCGTCCGGCTGGTCTGTGATGACCTCGCCGTCCAGATGCAGGCCGACGCCGAGGGCGTCACCAAGCGGGTTGTGGTGACCGTGACCGGTGCGGCGAGCGATGCCGATGCGCTGGCCGCCGCACGCACGATCGCCCGCGACAGCCTGGTCAAGACGGCGCTGTTCGGTTCGGATCCCAACTGGGGCCGGGTGCTGGCCGCGGTCGGCATGGCTCCGGTGGAACTGGACCCCGATCGGATCTCGGTGCGGTTCAACGACTATCCGGTCTGCGAGAACGGCATGGGCGTGGAAGGTGCGCGCGACGCCGACCTGTCCGGCATCGACATCGACCTCACCGTCGACCTCGGCATCGGTTCGGGGACGGCGTTCATCCGGACCACCGACCTCTCCCACGCCTACGTCGAAGAGAACTCGGCCTATTCGTCATGACGGAGACGCAGCGGAGCGGAGCTCGACCCGTGACGGAGACGCAGCGGAGCGGAGCTCGACCCGTGACGGAGACGCAGCGGAGCGGAGCTCGACCCGTGACGGAGACACTGAGCGCCCTGGACAAGGCGCATGTGCTCGGTGAGGCGCTGCCCTGGCTGAAGCGGTTCGCCGGCAAGATCATCGTCGTCAAGTACGGCGGCAACGCGATGGTCGACGAAGACCTCAAGGCGGCGTTTGCCGAAGACATGGTGTTCCTGCGTACCTGCGGGATTCATCCCGTCGTGGTGCACGGCGGCGGTCCGCAGATCTCGGCCATGCTCGCCCGACTCGGGATGACCGGTGAGTTCAAGGGCGGCTTCCGGGTGACCACGCCCGAGGTGATGGATGTTGCCCGGATGGTCCTGTTCGGACAGGTCGGTCGCGAACTCGTCGGCCTGATCAACGCCCACGGACCGTATGCGGTCGGTATCTCCGGTGAAGACGCACACCTGTTCACCGCGACCCGGCGTTCGGTGATGGTCGACGGCGCGGCGACCGACATCGGTCTCGTCGGCGATGTCACCACCGTCAATCCGGGAGCGGTCACCGATCTCATTGCGGCCGGGCGCATTCCGGTTGTCTCCACCATCGCGCCCGACGCCGACGGCGTGGTCCACAACATCAACGCCGACACCGCCGCGGCAGCGCTGGCCCAGGCGCTCGGTGCCGAGAAGCTCGTCGTCCTCACGGATGTCGAAGGCCTCTACACCAACTGGCCCGATCGCGGATCGCTGGTGTCGGAGATCAACACGACCACATTGGCCGAATTGCTGCCGACCCTCGATGCCGGGATGGTGCCGAAGATGGAGGCCTGCTTGCGCGCGGTGGCCGGGGGAGTGCCCCGGGCACACGTGATCGACGGCCGCACACCGCATTCGACACTGCTCGAACTGTTCACCGCTGAAGGCAACGGCACCATGGTCGTGCCCGAGGCCGACCATGCGGTCCCGGCCGCCTACGGCCGGCAGCCACCTATCGAGGACAAATCATGACCAAGCAAGCCGATGTCAGCCAGCAGACCGATCCGACTGTCGCACTGCAGGAGCGGTGGACGGCTTCGATGATGAACAACTACGGCACCCCGAAGGTGGCGCTGCGCTCGGGTAAGGGTGCGGTGGTGACCGGCGTCGATGGTCGTGAGTACCTCGACCTCCTCGGTGGCATCGCGGTGAACATCCTCGGGCACGGTAATCCGGCGATCATCGATGCGGTCACCGAGCAGCTCTCCACGCTCGGACACACGTCGAATCTCTATCTCACCGAACCGGTCGTCAAGCTGGCCGAGTCGTTGTTGTCGAGGTGGGGTGTGCAGGGCAAGGCGTTCTTCTGCAACTCCGGCGCCGAGGCCAACGAGGCCGCGTTCAAGATCGCGCGCCTGACCGGCCGGCCCGAGATCATCGCTGCCGAGAAGGCCTTTCACGGCCGGACCATGGGCGCGCTCGCGATGACCGGTCAGCCTGCCAAGCGGGAACCGTTCGAGCCGATGCCGGCCGGGGTGCGCCACGTTCCCTACGGCGACCTCGAGGCGATGAAGGCCGCGATCGGGCCGCAGACCGCAGCGGTCATCCTCGAACCCATCATGGGGGAGAGCGGTGTGATCGTGCCGCCGGTGGACTACCTGGCCGCGGTCCGGGCGTTGACCGTCGAGCACGGCGCACTCCTGATCTTCGACGAGGTCCAGACCGGAATCGCCCGTACCGGAACGTTTTATGCGCATCAGGCGTCCGGAGTCACCCCGGACGTGATGACGTTGGCCAAGGGCCTCGGTGGTGGTATGCCGATCGGTGCCGTGCTGGCCACCGGCGTAGCTGCCGATCTGTTCCAGCCCGGACAACACGGGACCACGTTCGGCGGCAACCCGGTCTGCGCCGCAGCGGCTTTGGCCGTACTCGAACAGGTCGACACCCTCGATCTGACCAATCATGCTGCGCGACTGGGCAAGCACATCACGTCGTCGATCGAAGAGCTCGGTCACCGGATCATCGACCACTCGCGCGGCTCGGGTCTGCTGATCGGCATCGTGCTGACCGAGCCGATAGCTCCGGCCGTCGAGGCGGTGGCTCGCGACCATGGTTATCTCATCAACGCCCCGGGTCCGGACGTGCTGCGACTCGCCCCGCCGCTGATCCTCACCGAGGAGCAGGCAACCGCGTTCGTGAACGACCTCCCGGAGATGCTCGACGCCGCGAAAGGGGCTGCGTCATGACCCGCCACTTCCTGCGCGACGACGACCTGTCGCCGGACGAGCAGGCCCGCGTGCTCGAACTCGCCGCCGAGATGAAGCGGGATCCCTTCGCCCACAAGCCACTTGCCGGCCCCAGGGGTGTCGGTGTCATCTTCGACAAGAATTCCACCCGGACCCGGTTCTCGTTCGAGATGGGCATCGCGCAACTCGGGGGTCACGCCGTCGTCGTCGATGGCAAGGCCACCCAGCTCGGCCGCGAGGAGACACTCGCCGACACCGGACGGGTGCTGTCCCGGTACGTCGAGGCCGTGGTCTGGCGGACCTACGGCCAGGACCGGCTCGAGGAGATGGCGTCGGCGGCGACGGTCCCGATCGTCAACGCGCTCTCGGACGACTTCCATCCCTGCCAGGTGCTGGCGGACCTGCAGACGATCGCCGAGCACAAGGGCACACTGGCCGGGTTGACGCTGACCTACCTCGGTGACGGTGCCAACAACATGGCCCACTCGCTGATGCTCGGCGGCGCCACCGCCGGTATGCACATCCGGGTCAGTGCACCGCAGGGATTCACCCCGGACGAGAGGTTCGTCGGCTACGCCACCGAACGCGCCGCACTGACCGGTGGCAGCGTGTCCGTCATCGGTGATCCCCGCGAAGCCGCCGCCGGGGCCGATGTCCTGGTCACCGACACCTGGACGTCGATGGGCCAGGAGGACGACGGCAAAGACCGGGTGGCGCCGTTCTGGCCGTACCAGATCAACGCCGAACTGGTCGCGCTCGCCGACCCCGAGGCCATCGTCATGCACTGTCTGCCCGCCCACCGCGGGGAAGAGATCACCGACGAGGTCCTCGACGGCCCGCGCAGTGTGGTCTACGACGAGGCCGAAAACCGTTTGCACGCACAGAAAGCGGTGCTCTCGTGGCTTCTGGGACAACGGTGACCACCCGGGCAGGACGTCACGCCCGGATCGTGGCACTGCTCTCCGGTGCGCAGGTGCACAGCCAGACCGAGTTGCAGACGCTGCTGGCGGACGAAGGCATCGAGGCCACCCAGGCGACGCTGTCGCGGGACCTCGACGAGCTCGGTGCGGTGAAACTGCGCGGGGCCGACGGTGGATCGGGTATCTACGTCGTGCCGGAGGACGGGTCGCCGGTTCGCGGCGTCACCGGCGGCACCGATCGCCTGTCCCGGCTGCTCGGCGAGCTATTGGTCTCGGTCGACTCCAGCGGCACGATGGCGGTGCTGCGGACCCCGCCGGGTGGGGCGCACTATCTCGCGAGCGCACTGGACCGGGCGACCCTTCCGGAGGTGGTCGGAACCATTGCCGGAGACGACACTTTGTTCGTACTCGCCCGAGAACCCATGACCGGAGCAGACCTGGCCGAAATGCTGGAGGCCCTGGCATGAGATTCTGACCATGGCCGTGTACCACCGCGCACACGTTATCCGAACATCAAGACTTCACAATCAAGACAAAAAACAAGGAGTGACCCCCTCATGGCGGAGCGCGTAATCCTCGCGTACTCGGGCGGCCTGGACACCTCGGTGGCCATCAGCTGGATCGGTAAAGAGACCGGGAAGGAGGTCGTGGCAGTTGCCATCGACCTCGGTCAGGGCGGCGAGGACATGGAGGTGGTTCGTCAGCGAGCCATCGATTGTGGCGCTGTCGAGTCGGTGGTGGTCGACGCCCGGGACGAGTTCGCGGACGAGTACTGCCTGCCGACCATCACCAGCAACGCGCTGTACATGGACCGGTACCCGCTGGTGTCGGCGATCTCGCGGCCGCTGATCGTCAAGCATCTGGTCACCGCCGCACGTGATCACGGCGGTACGATCGTCGCCCACGGCTGCACCGGTAAGGGCAACGACCAGGTGCGCTTCGAGGTCGGTTTCGCGTCGTTGGCGCCCGAACTCGACGTCATCGCACCGGTCCGCGACTACGCCTGGACCCGGGAGAAGGCGATCGCGTTCGCCGAGGAGAACGGCATCCCGATCAACGTGTCGAAGAAGTCTCCTTTCTCGATCGACCAGAACGTCTGGGGTCGCGCGGTGGAGACCGGTTTCCTCGAGGATCTGTGGAACGCGCCGACCAAGGACGTCTACTCGTACACCGAGGACCCGACCACGCACTGGCAGGCTCCCGACGAGGTCATCATCAGCTTCGACAAGGGCCGCCCGGTGGCCATCGACGGCCGACCGGTCAGCGTGCTCGAGGCGATCGTCGAACTCAATCGTCGCGCCGGTGCACACGGCGTCGGTCGTCTCGACGTCGTCGAGGACCGGTTGGTCGGCATCAAGAGCCGCGAGATCTACGAGGCGCCCGGCGCCATGGTCCTGATCCGTGCGCACGAGGAGCTCGAGCACGTCACCCTCGAACGCGAGCTGGGCCGCTACAAGCGCCACACCGATCAGAAGTGGGCCGAGCTGGTCTACGACGGTCTGTGGTTCTCGCCGCTGAAGGCCTCGCTCGAAGCGTTTGTCGATCACACCCAGCAGCACGTCTCCGGTGACATCCGGCTCGACCTGCACGGCGGCCACATCGCGGTCACCGGGCGACGCAGCGGTGAATCGTTGTACGACTTCAACCTCGCCACCTACGACGAGGGCGACACCTTCGATCAGTCGGCCGCCAAGGGATTCGTTCACCTGCACGGCCTGTCCTCGAAGATCGCCGCGAAGCGGGACCTGGGCCTGTAGATGACCCCGTCTTCAGGTTCCGGGACCAACGAGGGTTCGCTGTGGGGCGGCCGGTTCGCAGCCGGACCGGCCGACGCCATGGCGGCCCTGAGCAAGTCGACCCACTTCGACTGGGTGCTGGCTCCGTACGACATCCGGGCGTCGCAGGCGCACGCCCGGATCCTGCACAAGGCCGGACTGTTGTCGGACGACGACCTGGCCGCGATGCAGGAAGGGCTTTCCCGGCTGGCCGACGACGTCCGGTCCGGTGCGTTCGGTCCGGCGCAGTCCGATGAGGACGTCCATGGCGCCCTCGAGCGCGGCCTGATCGAGCGGGTCGGTCCGGAGGTCGGCGGACGGCTGCGGGCCGGTCGTTCACGCAACGATCAGGTGGCAACGCTGTTCCGCATGTGGTTGCGGGACGCGGTCCGTCAGGTCGCCGCCGGCGTGCTCGACGTGGTCGATGCGCTGATCGCCCAGGCAAAGGCCCATCCCGATGCGGTGATGCCTGGCAAGACACATCTACAGGCAGCACAGCCGGTCCTGTTGGCCCATCATCTGCTGGCCCACGCGCACCCGTTGTTGCGGGATGTCGAGCGACTCAAGGACTTCGACAAGCGTGCTGCGGTCTCCCCGTACGGTTCGGGTGCGTTGGCCGGATCGTCGCTCGGGCTGGACCCCGCCGCGATCGCCGAAGACCTCGGGTTCGACAGCGCGGCCGAGAACTCCATCGACGCCACGTCCTCGCGGGACTTCGCGGCCGAGGCGGCCTTCGTGTTCGCGCTCATCGGTGTCGACCTGTCTCGGATGGCCGAAGAGGTGATCCTCTGGAGCACACCGGAATTCGGCTACATCACTCTTGCCGACGAATGGTCGACCGGTAGTTCGATCATGCCGCAGAAGAAGAACCCGGACGTCTCCGAGCTCACGCGAGGCAAGTCGGGCCGGATGATCGGCAACCTCACCGGGTTGCTGGCCACCCTCAAGGCGCAACCGCTCGCGTACAACCGCGACCTGCAGGAGGACAAGGAACCGGTCTTCGACTCCGTTGCCCAGTTGCAGTTGCTGTTGCCGGCGATCGCGGGTCTGGTGGGCACGCTGACATTCCACGAGGAGCGGATGGCGGAGCTCGCTCCGGCCGGATTCACCCTCGCGACCGATATCGCGGAGTGGCTCGTCCGGGCCGGTGTGCCGTTCCGGGTCGCCCACGAAGTCGCCGGTGCCTGCGTGCGGGCCGCCGAGGAACGTGGTGTCGGACTTGCTGATCTGACCGATGAGCAGTTCGCGGCGATCAATCCGGCGTTGACCCCCGATGTTCGCGAGGTCCTCACGGTGGCGGGCTCGATCGCTTCCCGTGACGCACTCGGCGGTACGGCCGGTGTGCGGGTCGCCGAGCAGTTGCAGCGACTGGCGGAGAAGGCGGCAGCGCACCGCGACTTCTGAGTTCGGGGGGAATGACGGCAGGGATGCTCGACCGGGGGGCGCAGGCCACGACGCCGGGTAGCATGTGACGGCAGTCTCCAATACTTGGCTGCGGTTCTGAGGGGGGTTTGTGCGAGGCGTTCCCAACATCAAGGAATCCCTTGATCGCGTTGTGGCCACGGCGCAGAACGGGCTAGAGGTCATCCGGTACGGCAGTCTCGAAACCGGGACCCGGCCCGCTCCGTTCCGGGTGGAGGAGACCGTCCCGATGTACCGGCTCCGTCGGTACTTCCCCGACGATGTGGCGCAGGGTCCGCCGGTCGTGCTGGTCCCGCCGATGATGGTGTCGGCGAACGTCTATGACGTCACCACCGACAACGGAGCGGTGAGCATCCTGCACCGGGCCGGACTCGACCCGTGGGTCGTCGACTTCGGTTCACCCGACAAGGTCGCCGGGGGCATGCGCCGCACGCTGGCGGACCACATCGTGGCAATCGACGAGATCATCGACCGCGTGTGCGCGGTGACCGGCAAGGACGTGCACCTGGCGGGGTACTCGCAGGGCGGCATGTTCTGCTATCAGGCTGCGGCCTACCGGCGTTCGGCGGGCATCGCGAGCATCGTCACCTATGGCAGCCCGGTGGATGTGCTGGGCGCGCTTCCTCTGGGCCTGCCCGCGGCGCTGGTGACACCCGGCGCACAGTTCCTGGCCGACAACGTGTTCAACCGTATCGCGATCCCGGGGTGGCTGGCCCGCACCGGTTTTCAGCTCGTCGACCCGGTGAAGGCCGCCCGGAGCCGAATCGATTTCCTGCGCCAACTCCACGACCGGGAAGCGCTGCTGCCGCGCGAGGATTCACGACGCTTCATCGAGGTCGACGGCTGGGTGGCGTGGTCCGGACCCGCGGTGGCAGAGTTGCTGCGCCAGTTCGTGGTCCACAACCGGCTCGTCGGCGGTGGGTTCGTGATCAACGATCAGGCGGTCACGCTCGCCGAGATCACCTGCCCGGTGCTGGCGTTCGTGGGCGAGGCCGACGACATCGGGCAACCGGTGGCGGTCCGCGGCATCCTGCGAGCCTCACCGATGGCGCAGGTCTATGAATCGTCATTGCCGGTAGGGCATTTCGGGCTGGTCGTCGGATCGACCGCAGGCTCACGGACCTGGCCGACATCGGCGCAGTGGATCCGCTGGATCGATGGATCGGGGGATCAGCCCGAAGCCATCGAGAAGATGCGCGACGACGTCGACCAGGGCCGGGGGACCGGTGTCAGCTTCTCGTCCCGGGTTGCCCATGGGCTCGGGTCGGCCGCCGGGGTCGGTGCCGACACCGGACGCGACATCGTCGGTGCGGCCATCTCGGTCGGTCGGACCGCCGATGCGGTGCGGCGCGAATCGCTGCGGGTGTTGCCCCGACTGGTCAGACTCGGTCAGATCCAGTCCCGCACAACCATTTCACTCGGCAAGTTGATGAACGAGAACGCGCGCCGCAACGGCAGACAGGAGTTGTTCCTGTTCGAGGACCGCGTCCTGAGTCATCGCCAGGTCAACGACCGGATCGACAATGTGGTCCGCGGACTCATCTCTTGTGGGGTCCGGCCCGGCGAACATGTCGGTGTGCGGATGCCGACCCGTCCGAGCGCACTGGTGGCCATTGCCGCATTGTCGCGGCTCGGAGCGGTCGCGGTGATGTTGTCCGCGGGCTCCGACCTCGAGTTGTCGCTGCGGCTGGGGGATTGCTCGCTGGTCATGACCGATCCGACCAACCTCGACGAGGTCGCCGCGGTGGCCGACCGGGTGCTGGTACTCGGTGGCGGTGATGAGCGGACACTCGCGCAGGCCGACGGCGAGCGCATCATCGACATGGAACAGATCGATCCGGAGTCGGTGGAGGTGCCCTCCTGGTATCGGCCCGATCCCGGGCGCGCGGGAGATCTCGCGTTTGTGCTGTTCAGCAAGAACGGCGACAACCTCGAGCGATGGCCGGTGACCAACCATCGGTGGGCGTTGTCGGCGTTCGGCGCCGCCTCTGCGGCCGCGCTCAGCGGCAACGACACCGTGTACTGCCTGACGCCGCTCCACCATGCGTCCGGACTCCTGACAGCTCTCGGTGGCACCGTTGCCGGCGGCGCCCGCATCGCCCTGTCCGCCGGGCTCGACCCGGATACGTTTGCCGCAGAGATCTCCCGGTACGGGATCACCGTCGTCTCGTACACGTGGTCGATGCTCCAGGACATCATCGGCTCGGACGACTTCACCATCTCCGACCACAACACGATCCGGCTGTTCATGGGTTCGGGAATGTCTGCGGGACTGTGGGAGGACGTGAACGAGAAGTTCCCGCGGGCCCGGGTTCTGGAGTTCTTCGCGACCGGCGACGGGTCGGCGATCCTGGCGAACGTGACCGGTACGAAGGTGGGTTCGTCCGGCCGTCCGGTACCCGGTGTCAACGATGTCGCGGTCGCCGCATTTGATCTGTCCGAGGGACGCCTGATCACCGATGACACCGGTTTCGTGCGCGAAGCGCGGGTAGACGAGGTCGGCGTGATGATGTCAAAAGGTCAGCAGCAGTACGAAGTCGGTGCCACGGTGCTCCGTGATGTGTTCGCGGTGGGCGACCGGTGGCAGCTGTCGGAGCACATGTTCCGCCGCGACGCCGACGGCGACTTCTGGTTCATGGGGCACGCCTGCGCCGTGGTCGATTCGGCCGACGGATACATCTACCCACAGCCGATCGTGGACGGCTTGTCCCGTCTGGTCCAGGTCAAACACGCGGTTGTCTACAAGTTGGGGGAACCGGGGGAAGAGATCGCGATCGCTGCGGTCTCCAAGCAGGACGGCACCGGTTCACCGACCGGATCCGCACTGCGTTTGGCGCTGGCCGGCCTGACGCCTGCGCAGCGTCCCCACATCATCTCGATCCTCGACCACATCGATCTGACCCCTTCGTTCCGACCGCAGGCATCGGCGCTCCGGGCCGCCGGGATTCCGGCCGCCGGTGCGTCGGTCTGGTACCGCGACGAGGGAGGCCGATACCGCAGGCTCACCAAGGCGATCGCCCACCAACGCGGGTGGGAACCGGGTCCCGGGTACCGTTGACGCCGTGTCACACGAAGCCGGATTGAGTCCCTTGTTGTTGACCTTGCTGGCCTGCCCACAAGATCACGGTCCCTTGCTGGTCATCGGCAACGAGCAGATGTACAACCCACGCCTGCGCCGGGCCTACCGGATCGATGACGGAATTCCCGCGTTGCTGATCGACGACGCCCGTGACGTCGACGACGACGAGCATGAGCAACTTCTCTCGCGCGCGACAGCGACAACCGGCCCCGTCGCCGACTGATCGTTTGTCCGCGCCCGTCCTGTTCGATGTCCGCCGGTTGGCAACTGCCACGCCGGCGCAGGCCGCCCGCCGTCTGCTCGGGTCCTACCTCGAGGTCGACGGCCCGGGTGGGACGGTGCGGATGCGCATCGTCGAGGTCGAGGCCTACGGCGGTCCGCCGGGCAGCCCGTACCCGGATCCGGCGTCGCACGGTTACCGCGGCCCGACGGACCGAAATGTCGTGATGTTCGGCGAGGCCGGGCACCTGTACGTCTACCGCTCGTACGGCATCCACTGGTGCGGCAACATCTCCTATGGCCCGGTCGGGCAGTGCGGTGGTGTGTTGATGCGTGCCGGCGAGGTCGTCGCCGGTATCGAGGTTGCCCGCAACCGACGGCCGACCGCGCGTAATGACAATCAATTAGCTTGTGGCCCAGGCAATGTCGGGTCTGCGATGGCGATCGACCGGAGCTTCAACGGGGCAGCTGTCTGCACCGCGGACTCGCCGGTGCGCCTGTTTCGCGGACCGCGCATCCCGGCATCAGCCGTCGTACATGGCCCCCGGGTCGGAGTGAGTACCGCACAGGATCATCCGTGGCGACTCTGGGACGAACGCAGCCCCGCGGTGTCCAAGTACCGGCGGGCCGCACCCCTCCGGCTGTCGGTACCGGTCGCCGATGGGGGAGGATCGACTTCGTGACCGCAGCAAATCTCGCACCGGCAGACATCCTGGACGAACTGACTTGGCGTGGGCTCATCGCCCAGAGCACGGACCTCGACGAGTTGGGGAAAGTGCTGTCCGAGCTGACCACCCTCTATGCCGGCTTCGACCCCACCGCACCGAGCCTGCATGCCGGGCACCTGGTACCGCTGCTGACGCTCAAGAGGTTCCAACGCGCAGGTCACCGTCCGATCGTGCTGGCCGGCGGTGCCACCGGGCTGATCGGTGATCCCCGTGACGTGGGGGAGCGGACGATGCAATCCGCCGAGACCGTCGCCGAGTCGGCCCGTCGGATCAAGGGCCAGCTCGAGCGTTTTGTCGATTTCGACGACTCGCCCCACGGCGCCATCGTGGTCAACAACCTGGACTGGACCGCCAAACTGACGGCCGTCGACTTCCTACGTGACCTGGGCAAACACTTTTCCGTGAATGTGATGCTCGCCCGCGAGACGGTTCGTCGCCGTCTCGAATCCGACGGGATGAGCTACACCGAGTTCAGCTACATGTTGTTGCAGGCCAACGACTATTTGCAGCTGCACCGGGAGTACGGCTGCGCGTTGCAGGTCGGCGGATCGGATCAGTGGGGCAACATCATCGCCGGAGTCGACCTGACCAGGCGGGTGGACGGTCACGCGGTACACGCGATGACGGTGCCGCTGGTCACCTCGTCCGACGGAAAAAAATTCGGTAAGTCGACCGGGGGCGGAAGCCTGTGGCTCGACCCGGAGATGACCACGCCGTATGCCTGGTACCAGTACTTCCTGAACACCGCCGACGCCGACGTCATCCGCTACCTCAAGTGGTTCACGTTCCTGGGTCGGGAGGAAATCGCGGAACTCGAGCAGGTCACGGCTGATTCGCCGCATTTGCGGGCGGCTCAGCGACGGTTGGCCGAGGAGATGACCACCCTGGTTCATGGGCAGGCCAACACTGATGCGGTGCAGACCGCCAGTCAGGCGCTGTTCGGTCGGGCCGAGCTCGACAGCCTGGACGAAGGCACCTTGGCTGCCGCGTTGTCGGAGACCACTGTGGCCGAGTTCGAGGCCGGCTCCACCCCGACGATCGTCGAGCTGCTTGTTGCGACCGGGCTGTCCGAAGGCAACAAGGCTGCCCGTCGGACCATCAACGAGGGCGGCGCCTACGTGAACAACGTCAAGATCACCAGTGACGAGTGGACGCCGGCGGGCGACGATCTGCTCCACGGTGCCTGGCTCGTGGTGCGTCGCGGCAAGAAGAACCTGGCCGGCGCGAAGATCGGATGAGTCGTCGCTCGATGGTTAGGAACGCATAAGCCTCTGACCAGCCGATTTGACGCACTGCCGACAACCGCGTAACTTTCTTCAAGTCAGCGAGTGAGGCGCCGGAGAGCGAGAAGCCGGGAGCCGAGAACACCGACAGGGAAGTCTTTTCCTGAAGGAACAACGCAGACCGCCCAAGTGAGAATCAGATCCACCTTCGCGTGGAGCGTTCAAGCGCGGGTGGAACGAGGTTGAGAAACCCGAACGCCGCAAGCTGGTTACCAGCGTGTTGCAGGAGAGTTTCGAAGCTGGTAGGTTGGGAGACCTGCGCCGGACAGAGTCTGGGACGCAGAAACTTCTAAGCTACATAACATAACTACTCCTCCGGGATGGCGCTGCTAGACAGTGTCGAAGTCGGTGCGGGTGTGTTCTTTGAGAACTCGATAGTGTGTCGATGGATTGTTAGTGCCAATTTAGGTGCTGTATGTCTGTCACGGTGACGAAATCCCAGTCTGGGGTTTGGTCGGGTTGGCGGATGTGTGGTGCCGGCATTAGTTAGATAATTTTTTGATCCCATCGCAGGTTTTGAGTCCTGTGGTGGTGTCAGTTTTTGTTTGGTTGGGATTATGAAATCTCTTCAGGACATATTTTTTTGAAACTCGCTCTTCGGAGCGGTTTTGGAAGGTTTTCATGGAGAGTTTGATCCTGGCTCAGGACGAACGCTGGCGGCGTGCTTAACACATGCAAGTCGAACGATGAAGCCAGCTTGCTGGTGGATTAGTGGCGAACGGGTGAGTAACACGTGGGTGATCTGCCCCAAACTTTGGGATAAGCCTGGGAAACTGGGTCTAATACCGAATATGACCACCAGATGCATGTCTGGTGGTGGAAAGCTCCGGCGGTTTGGGATGGGCCCGCGGCCTATCAGCTTGTTGGTGGGGTAATGGCCTACCAAGGCGACGACGGGTAGCCGGCCTGAGAGGGCGACCGGCCACACTGGGACTGAGACACGGCCCAGACTCCTACGGGAGGCAGCAGTGGGGAATATTGCACAATGGGCGCAAGCCTGATGCAGCGACGCCGCGTGAGGGATGACGGCCTTCGGGTTGTAAACCTCTTTCACCAGGGACGAAGCGAAAGTGACGGTACCTGGAGAAGAAGCACCGGCCAACTACGTGCCAGCAGCCGCGGTAATACGTAGGGTGCGAGCGTTGTCCGGAATTACTGGGCGTAAAGAGTTCGTAGGCGGTTTGTCGCGTCGTTCGTGAAAACTTGGGGCTTAACTCCAAGCGTGCGGGCGATACGGGCAGACTTGAGTACTACAGGGGAGACTGGAATTCCTGGTGTAGCGGTGAAATGCGCAGATATCAGGAGGAACACCGGTGGCGAAGGCGGGTCTCTGGGTAGTAACTGACGCTGAGGAACGAAAGCGTGGGTAGCGAACAGGATTAGATACCCTGGTAGTCCACGCCGTAAACGGTGGGTACTAGGTGTGGGTTCCTTTTCACGGGATCCGTGCCGTAGCTAACGCATTAAGTACCCCGCCTGGGGAGTACGGCCGCAAGGCTAAAACTCAAAGGAATTGACGGGGGCCCGCACAAGCGGCGGAGCATGTGGATTAATTCGATGCAACGCGAAGAACCTTACCTGGGTTTGACATACACCAGAAAGCCATAGAGATATGGCCCCCCTTGTGGTTGGTGTACAGGTGGTGCATGGCTGTCGTCAGCTCGTGTCGTGAGATGTTGGGTTAAGTCCCGCAACGAGCGCAACCCTTATCTTATGTTGCCAGCGCGTAATGGCGGGGACTCGTGAGAGACTGCCGGGGTCAACTCGGAGGAAGGTGGGGATGACGTCAAGTCATCATGCCCCTTATGTCCAGGGCTTCACACATGCTACAATGGCCGGTACAGAGGGCTGCGATACCGTGAGGTGGAGCGAATCCCTTAAAGCCGGTCTCAGTTCGGATCGGGGTCTGCAACTCGACCCCGTGAAGTCGGAGTCGCTAGTAATCGCAGATCAGCAACGCTGCGGTGAATACGTTCCCGGGCCTTGTACACACCGCCCGTCACGTCATGAAAGTTGGTAACACCCGAAGCCGGTGGCCCAACCCCTTGTGGGAGGGAGCCGTCGAAGGTGGGATTGGCGATTGGGACGAAGTCGTAACAAGGTAGCCGTACCGGAAGGTGCGGCTGGATCACCTCCTTTCTAAGGAGCAACATAAACCAC